>NZ_JBXUHP010000018.1:0-251557 GCF_057179845.1 Stenotrophomonas maltophilia group sp. SKK55 | reverse complement strand
CCGCCAGCGGCTGGGCCGGGCCCCGGAGGGGTACTTGCAGCGTCCCCCTCAACCGGACCCACCCCGCCCACCCCCAGGAACCCAGCTTCTGCCGTTGCTCTGGCTCTGGCCGTTGCTCCTGCCTCTGCGGGTGCAGGGTGCAGCCCTGCAAAGAGAAACCCCACCCTACGCCAGCGTCGGTTGTGCATTCGGCCCCCGCGCACTACGATCCTGCGGTTCGCGCGCGTGCGCGCCCGTACTCCTGCTGAGCGCCCCGTGCGCCGCATCTGCCAACCCGAGGTATCCATGGTCATCAAACCGCGCGTCCGCGGCTTCATCTGCGTCACCACCCACCCGACCGGCTGCGAGGCCGCGGTCAAGCAGCAGATCGACTACATCCGCGCGCGTCCGCCGATCCAGAACGGTCCCAAGCGTGTGCTGGTGATCGGCGCCTCCACCGGCTACGGCCTGGCCGCACGCATCACCGCTGCCTTCGGCAGTGGCGCTGCCACCCTCGGCATCTTCTTCGAACGACCGGGCAGCGAGACCAAGCCGGGTACCGCGGGCTGGTACAACTCGGCCGCGTTCCACAAGTACGCCGACGAAGCCGGCCTGTATGCCAAGAGCATCAATGGCGATGCCTTCTCCGATGAAGTGAAGGCGAAGACCATCGAAATGATCAAGGCCGATCTGGGCCAGGTCGACCAGGTTGTCTACAGCCTGGCAGCGCCGCGCCGCAAGCACCCGAAGACCGGCGAGATCATCAGCTCCACGCTGAAGCCGATCGGCGAGCCGATCACCCTGCGCGGGCTGGATACCGACAAGGAAGTGATCACCGAGACCACCCTGCAGCCGGCCACCCCGGAAGAAATCGCCGGCACCGTCGCGGTGATGGGCGGCGAGGACTGGCAGATGTGGATCGATGCGCTGGCCGATGCCGGCGTGCTGGCCAATGGTTGTACCACCACGGCCTTCACCTACGTGGGCGAAGAGATCACCCAGGCAATCTACTGGAATGGCTCGATCGGCGCGGCCAAGAAGGACCTGGACACCAAGGTGCTCGGGATGCGCGAAAAGCTGGCGAAAATCGGCGGCGACGCGCGCGTGTCGGTGCTGAAGGCCGTGGTGACCCAGGCCAGCTCGGCCATTCCGACCATGCCGCTGTACCTGTCGCTGCTGTTCAAGGTGATGAAGGAAAAGGGCACTCACGAAGGCTGCATCGAGCAGCTCGACGTGCTGTACGACATCCTTTACGGCGGCAAGGCCGATGGCACGGCGGTCGATCGCCTGCGCCATGACCTGGTCGATGGCGACGGCCACACCGTCGCGCTGGTCGATGAGGAAGGCCGCCTGCGTGCGGACTACAAGGAAATGGCCGCAGACGTGCAGGGCAAGGTGGTCGCGCTGTGGCCGCAGGTGACCAACGAGAACCTGTACGAAATCAGCGACCTGGCCGGTTACAAGGCCGACTTCCTGCGTCTGTTCGGTTTTGGCGTGGAGGGCGTCGACTACGAGGCCGACGTCAACCCGGACGTGAAGATCGGCAACCTGGTCGACATGACCTGATCAAGCAGAAGGCCGGCGAAAGCCGGCCTTCTCGTTTGTGTAGAGCCGAGCCATGCTCGGCTCCTCTTCGCTTGAGTCCCGCAGCCGAGCATGGCTCGGCTCTACAGAGAGGCGTTACCCGAATTCGAACCCCATCTCCGGCAACGCCGGGCCGACGAAATCGCCCTGCACGTAATCCACGCCGGCACTGAACAGCAGCGTCATCGAGTTGGCATCGCTGACGAATTCGGCAATGGTGCAGATGCCCGCTTCCTGAGCACGCGCGGTGATCTGGCTGATGCGGTCGATGTTCTCGCGGGTGGCAGCCAGGTCGCTGGTGAAGCCCCGGTCCAGCTTGAGGAACTGCGGCTGGAAGTGGGCCAGCAGCTGGAACGAGTCCAGCCCGGAACCGAACTGCTCCAGGCCGATGCGGCAGCCCAGTGGCGCCACTTCGGCAAGGAACTGCTGTGCACTGCGCAGGTGGGTGAACACCTTCGCTTCCGGTGCATGCAGCCACAGCCGTTCGCCGGGCACGCCCTGTGCCTGCAGCTCGCGGCGCAGGGTGGCGATCATCTGTGGGTCATCGAACGATTCCGGCGTGACCTTCACCAGCACCTGGGTGGCATGACCCGCACGTGCGCGTTCGCCCAGCACCGCGATCGCCTGCGAAACCACCCAGCGGTTGATGTCGGCCAGCAGGCCGTGTTCCTCGGCGATGCCCAGGAACGCGGTCGGGCTCAGCAGCTCGCCGTTGTTTTCCAGGCGCAGATAGGCTTCGTACAGTTCCAGTGGTTCGCCCTGCAGGTTCAGCACCGGCTGGTAGTGGAGCTGGAAACCGTCGCCGGCCAGCGCCTCGCGGATGCGCGCCACCCAGCGCTGCACACGCTCTTCCTCGACGCGGTCAGCGGCAGCCGGGTCGAAGATGCGGCAGGTGTTACCCAGCTCGGCTGCAGCCTGGGTGCATTCGCTGGCGCGCGCCAGCACCTGGCCGATGCTGGCGATCTTCTCACCGACCTGCACGCCACCGATGCTGACCGTCACCGTGGCCGAGCGTGCACCGATGCTGAAGACGTGCGCGGCGTAGGCTTCTCGGATGCGCTCGGCCAGCGCCACGGTCTGTGCATAGGGCCCGGCCTGCAGCACGGCGAAATTGTGCTCGCCGAAACGGGCCAGTTGCGCATCCTCGCCAACCACTTCGGCCAGCAGGGCGGCGAGGGCGCCGATCAGGGTGTCGGCCGAGGCCAGGCCGATATCCGGCAGCAGGCGCGCGTAGTGGTCCGGCTCGATCAGCAGCAGGCCGAACTGGCCCTCGCTGCGCCCGGCCTGGGCCACCGCGCTTTCCAGCTGCAGCATGAAGGTCGGGCGATTGAGCAGGCCGGTGACCTGGTCGCGCTGGCGCAGGTCCTCGACCTCGCGTGCCAGTTCGGGGTCGAACTCCATGCGGCGGCGGAGCACCACCTGCAGGCA
Organism: Stenotrophomonas maltophilia group sp. SKK55; assembly: GCF_057179845.1. NCBI lineage: Bacteria > Pseudomonadati > Pseudomonadota > Gammaproteobacteria > Lysobacterales > Lysobacteraceae > Stenotrophomonas > Stenotrophomonas maltophilia group sp. SKK55. The sequence goes on along the minus strand of NZ_JBXUHP010000018.1, from coordinate 248,566 downwards.
GGACTCGCCCTCGTAGGTGGCCGCCGCAAATTCCATCGTCGCCGGGAACGCACTGCCGTCCTGGTGGCGCGCGTCGAGCTGGTACTGAGGCGGCGGCGCCTCGCCACGGCTGAGGCCCTTCAGCAGCTGCTTGAAGCCCTCCACGTGCTGGGCGGCGACCATGTCCAGCAGCGAAATGCCTTCGATGTCGTCGAAATGCTCGTAGCCGAACATCTCCAGGTAGGCGTCGTTGGCGCGGATGTGCATGCCTTCATGCACGTAGGCGATGGGGTCGCGCGAGGAGGCGATCAGCGCGTCGCAGCGGCGCTCGGTCTCGCGCATCTGCGCCTCGATGCGGCGCAGGCCGCGGCGCGCCTGCAGGTCCACCCACTGGTCGCGGACCACGGCGAGCAGGTGCTCGGGGCGCTGGCGCAGGGCAAGGGCACGGATGCCATGGCTGCTGGCCTGCACCAGTTCGTCCTCGTCGATGCGCTCGGCCAGCAGCACCAGCGGGATGTCCTTGCCGCTGGCGGCGATGTGCTGGGCTGCCAGCTGCAGCGGAATGCCCTGCGACGGCGAGGCCAGCACCAGGTCGATGGCCTGGCTGGTCAGCACCTGGGCCAGCTCGGCTGCATCCTGTGGGCGCCACGGGCGTACCGCGATGCCGCTGTTGCGCAGGGTGCTGACGATGGCTTCGGCATTCTCGCCGCTGTCATCGACGATCAGCAGGCGGATGGTGATGTCGTTCGCGTTCTGCATGCACTGCTCCCCAATCTGCGAATCTAGATACACGATGCGCGGCGAACCGTCCATGCGCGTCCCCCTTGCGCGCATGGAACGGCGAAGTGGTTCACACCACGCCGCCCGCTGCGTGCCCGCTTGCCCAGGCCCATTGGAAGTTGTAGCCGCCCAGCCAGCCGGTCACGTCCAGCACCTCGCCAACGAAGTGCAGGCCGGGGACGCGCTTGGATTCCATCGTTGAGGATGACACTTCGGCGGTGTCCACGCCGCCCAGGGTGACCTCGGCGGTGCGGTAGCCTTCGGTGCCGCTGGCCACCAGCGGGAATGCGCCCAGCAGCTGCGCAGCCTGGCGCAGCACCGGCTCGTCCAGCTGGCGCACGGGGCGGTCGGGCAGCCAGTGCTCGCACAGCCGCTGTGCCAGCCGCTTCGGCAGTACCTCGCCCAGCACCGTGCGCAGCTCGGCGGCGGGGCGGTCGCGCTTCATCTGGCGCAGCCACTCGCCCGCATCCTGGCCCGGCAACAGGTCCAGCTCCAGCGCATCGCCGGGCTGCCAGAACGAAGAGATCTGCAGGATGGCCGGGCCGCTCACGCCACGGTGGGTCAGCAGCATGAAGTTCTGGAAGCTCTTGCCGTTGCAGCGCGCCTCGATTGGCAGTGCGACGCCGCTGAGGTCGGCCAGCCGCTCCTGGTGCTTGCCGCTGAGGGTCAGCGGTACCAGCCCGGCGCGGGTCGGCAGCACCTGGTGGCCGAACTGGCGGGCCACTTCATAGCCAAAGCCGCTGGCCCCCATGCTGGGAATCGACAGGCCACCGGTGGCAACCACCAGCGAGGCGCAATGGAACAGGCCGTGCGTGGTGTGCACGCGGAAACCATCGCTGCCATGCTCGATGCGCTGCACGCTGCAGTCGGTACGGATCTGTACGCCGGCCGCCTGGCATTCGTCCACCAGCATTTTCACGATCTGCTTGGAGGAGACATCGCAGAACAACTGCCCCAGTTCCTTTTCGTGATACGCGATGCCGTGTTTGTGCACCAGCTCGATGAAGTGCCAGGGCGTGTAGCGGGCCAGCGCCGACTTGCAGAAATGCGGGTTGGCCGACAGGAAGTTGGCCGGGGTGGTGCCGGTGTTGGTGAAGTTGCAGCGGCCACCGCCGGACATCAGGATCTTCTTGCCGACCTTGTTGGCATGGTCGATCACCTGCACCTGGCGGCCGCGCTGGCCGGCAGTGATCGCGGTCATCAGCCCGGCTGCGCCGGCGCCGATGACCACCACGTCACAACGGATCGTGCTCATGCCTTGGCGCGCTTGCGCCAGGTCGGGATCACGTCGAGCTGCATCTGATCGTTGAGCAGCTGCACTTCACCGTCCTGGATCAGCACGCTCCAGCGCATCGCGCGCTGGATCTGCTGGCCCCACAGCTCTACGAAGGCACCGTCGAGGTCGACCACCGAAAGATTGTCGAAGCGCGCCAGGCCCTTGCCCTGCTTGCCCCACCAGATCTCCGAGGCATTGCCGCCATAGTTGACCACCTGCACCTGGCGGCTGCGGTTGCTGGCCTTGCGGATGCGCGATTCGTCCGGATGGCCCAGGTCGATCCACTGCAGGATGTCGCCGGTGTAGTCGTGTTCCCACAGGTCGGGTTCGTCATCGGTGCTCAGGCCGCGGCCGAACTCCAGGCGGTCGCCGGCGTTCAGCGCGAAGGCGAGCAGGCGCACCATCAGGCGCTCGTCGGTCTCGGACGGATGCTGGGCCAGGGTCAGGTTGTGGGTCGCGTAGTAGCCGCGATCCATGTCGCTGATCTGCAGTTCGGCCTTGCGGATGGTGGCGGTAAGAGCCATGGGGGATCCGTGGACTAAAGAGGACAATGATAGAGGTTTGCTCCGGGGGTGTCCGTGGCCGGGCTGTCTGCGCAGCGTCAACGGTGGCACGCTTGCGTTCTTTCCCGTGGCCGGAGTGGACGCCATGACCTTGCCCAGCCGACTGCAGTTGCCGCCCGGGCCCTGGGCCACCCTGCTGGATGGCCTGTGTGCACGTTTCCCGCGCATCGCGCGCGCGCAATGGCAGGATCGCTTCGCGCGTGGCCGTGTGCTGGATGCGCAGGGCAGGGCGCTCACTGCGGACATGCCCTGGCAGGTCGGGCGGGAGATCCAGTACTTCCGCGAGGTGGCCGACGAACCGGTGATTCCCTTTGTCGAGACCATCGTCCATCTGGATGCGCACCTGCTGGTAGCCGACAAGCCGCATTTCCTGCCGGTGACACCTGCGGGTGGGCATGTGCGCGAGACGCTGCTGGCGCGGCTGGTCGCCCGCACCGGCAATGCTGATCTGGTACCGCTGCACCGGCTGGATCGGCTGACGGCCGGGTTGGTGCTGTTCTCGACCCAGCGAGGGTCGCGCGATGCTTACCAGCGCCTGTTCCGTGAGCGGCGCATCGAGAAGACCTATGAGGCCCTGGCACCGGCGCTGCCGGGGCTGGCGTTTCCGTTGCAGCGGGACAGCCGGTTGGTACCGGGCGAGCCGTTCTTCCGCATGTTCGAAGTGCCCGGTGAACCCAATGCGCGCAGCCGGATCGAGCTGATCGAGGCCGAAGGGGCGATCTGGCGCTACCGGTTGCTGCCGGAGACCGGCCGCAAGCATCAGTTGCGCGTGCACATGGCCATGCTGGGGGCGCCGATCGTGGGTGACGACCTGTACCCGCAGCTTCGGCAACGGCCACTGGATGTGGCCGAGTCACCGCTGCAGCTGCTGGCGCGGGCCCTGGCCTTCGACGACCCGTTGAGTGGCGCACGACGGATGTTCAGCAGCGGCCGCAGCCTGAGCCTTCCGGCTTAGGGCGGCCAGGCGCTCAGCGGGCCGGGCGTCGCGCCAGCCAGCGGTCCAGCTCGGCGGCGAACAGCTGCCGGTCGCGGGGTCCCAGGGGCGGCGGTCCGCCGGTCTGGACCCCGGCGCCGCGCAGTTCCTCCATGAAATTGCGCATCGACAGCCGCTCGGCCATGTTGTTCGGCGTGTACAGCTGGCCGCGCGGATTCAGCGCCACGGCCTTTTTCTCCAGCACCAGCGCAGCCAGTGGGATGTCCTGGGTGACGACCAGGTCTCCGGCGGCGACCCGCTCGACGATGGCGCTGTCGGCCACGTCCAGGCCCTGCGGCACCTGGATCGAGCGCAGCCAGCGAGAGGGCGGGGTGCGGATCCACTGGTTGGCGACCAGGGTCAGTTCGATCCCCACCCGTTCAGCCGCACGAAACAAGATGTCGCGAATGACAGTGGGACAGGCGTCCGCGTCCACCCAGATGCGAGGGGGCGCGTATTCAGCGGGGGTTTCAGCTTCAGTCATTTCCCCAGTGTAGGGTAGGAAAAACCTGAATAGGGGCTCGGGGTTAGCCGCGAACGGCTGCCAACCCTTGTCACGCCTAGCGGGTGACCTGGTCCCATGAACGTCGGGACTATCGCTTTTTGCGGAAAACACGCGTATCGTGCGACCCACTGTGTTTGCTAGGGTCACCGTGAATCGTGGCCTGGTGCAGTTGATCTCACGATCCGCTCATCGATCCGCTTTACCAACGCCTGCAACTCAGTCTCGGCCCCGATACCCGGTGGCTGCGATTTTTTTCAACATGTGTTTCAGGAGTTAGTAAAATGTCTGAACGTCAGACCGGCACCGTCAAGTGGTTCAACGACGCCAAGGGCTTCGGCTTCATCACCCCGGAAAGCGGCCCGGACCTGTTCGTGCACTTCCGCGCGATCCAGGGCACCGGCTTCAAGACCCTGCAGGAAGGCCAGAAGGTTACCTTCATCGCCGTCCAGGGTCAGAAGGGTATGCAGGCTGACCAGGTGCAGGCGGTCTAATCCGTCTGCTACCGTTGGGTAGCCAGAACGCCGGAAGCGAGAGCTTCCGGCGTTTTTTATTGCCCGCTGTTTTTTGTAGAGTCGAGCCACGCTCGACTGGTTTCAAAGACAGTGGAGCATGGCTCGACTCTACAAAGGGCATGCAGCCGGCGCGGTAGGATGGAGGCCTTCCCGAGGATCGTCCCCATGCGCATCGTTCATCACCTGGAAAACTCCCGTTCGCTGCGCGTGCTGTGGATGCTGGAGGAGCTGGGGCTGGACTACGAACTGCGCCGCTATCCGCGTGACCCGAAGACGCTGCTGGCGCCGCCGGAACTGCGCAACGTGCATCCGCTGGGCAAGTCGCCGGTGCTGCAGGATGGCGAGCTGGTACTGGCCGAGTCCGGTGCGATCCTCGACTACCTCGCTGACCGTTACGACACGCAACGCCAGCTGTCGCCGTCACCGATGCCGGCCGACGGGGCCGAACGCATCGCCTACCGCTACTGGCTGCACTACGCCGAAGGCTCGGCGATGCCGCCGCTGCTGCTGACCCTGGTGATGGGCCGCATACGCAACGCGCCGATGCCGTTCTTTGCGCGCCCGATCGCACGCAGCATTGCCGACAAGGCCGAGCGCGGCTTCATCGGCCCGCAGCGGCGGCTGCATCTGGACTGGATGGAGCGCCGCCTGGCTGAAAGCCCGTGGTTTGCCGGTGAGCGCTTCAGTGCGGCCGACATCCAGATGAGCTTCCCGATCCAGGCCGCTGCCGCGCGTGGCGGTGGGCTCGACGACAAGCCGGCGCTGCGCGGCTTCCTCAAGCGCATCAGCGAGCGCCCGGCCTACCAGCGTGCCGAAGCCCATGGCGGGCATCTGCAGGCGCTCAGCGGCAATTGAGGCGGGCGGCGGCCGCCCCCATCTTCAGCACCATGGATACCGACAGCCTCCGTTTCGACAACCGCCTGCTGCACACCCTGCCGGGCGACCCCGAATCCGGCCCGCGCCGCCGCGAAGTGCTGGGCGCGGCCTGGTCGCCGGTGATGCCGACTCCAGTGACGGCGCCCACACTGCTGGCCTGGGCGCCGGATGTTGCCGCGATGCTTGGCTTCGATACCGCTGAAGTCGAAAGCGAAGGCTTCGCGCAGGTGTTTGGCGGCAATGCACTGTACGCCGGCATGCAGCCATGGGCAGCCAACTACGGCGGCCATCAGTTCGGCCATTGGGCCGGCCAGCTCGGCGACGGACGTGCGATCTCGCTGGGCGAGCTGGTGGCACCGGATGGCCGCCACTGGGAGCTGCAGCTGAAGGGGGCCGGGCCGACGCCTTACTCGCGCGGTGCCGATGGACGGGCAGTGCTGCGCTCGTCGATCCGCGAGTTCCTGTGCAGCGAAGCGATGCACCACCTGGGCGTGCCGACCACGCGCGCGTTGTCGCTGGTCGGTACCGGCGAGGAGGTGGTGCGCGACATGTTCTATGACGGCCACCCGCGTGCCGAGCCTGGCGCCATTGTGTGCCGGGTCTCGCCGTCGTTCCTGCGTTTCGGTTCGTTCGAGCTGCCGGCCTCGCGTGGCGAGACTGCCTTGCTGCAACAGCTGGTGGACACCTGCATCGCCCGTGATTTCCCCGGGCTGGAGGGGCAGGGCGAGGCACTGTATGGCGACTGGTTCGCGCAGATCGCGGTGCGCACCGCCGAGATGATCGCGCACTGGATGCGTGTCGGCTTCGTGCACGGCGTGATGAACACCGACAACCTGTCCGTGCTCGGTCTCACACTTGATTACGGCCCCTATGGCTGGGTCGAGGACTTCGATCCGGACTGGACGCCGAACACCACCGACGCCCAGGGGCGCCGCTACCGCTTCGGCACCCAGCCGCAGGTGGCGTACTGGAACCTGAGCCGATTGGCGCAGGCGCTGTCGCCGCTGTTCGCCGATGTCGCACCGCTGCAGGCGGGCCTGGCGGCCTACCAGTCCACCTTCGTGGCCTGCACGCGTCGCGATGCTGCATCGAAGCTGGGGCTGGCTGCTGCCGACGATGACGACCTGCAGCTCTACCAGCGCTGGCAGCAGCTGATGCAGGAGGGCGCCATGGACATGACCCTGGCCTGGCGTGCACTGATGCGCATCGACCCGTCGGCAGCGGACGCTACGGTTCTGGACGCGGTGTACTACGACGAGGCGCGCAAGCAGGCGGTACAGGCGCCGTTGCAGCAATGGCTGCAGGACTACGCAGCGCGCCTGCGTAGCGATCCGCTGGCGGCCAGCGAACGCTTGGCGAAGATGGCAGCGGCCAACCCGCTGTACGTGCTGCGCAACTGGCTGGCCCAGGAGGCGATCGACCGCGCAGAGCAGGGTGACCTCGGCGGTGTGCATGCGCTGCAGGACGTGCTGCGCGACCCATACACCGAACGCCCGGGGCTCGAGCACTTCGCTGGCAAGCGCCCGGCGTGGGCCGACAACCGCGCCGGCTGCTCGATGCTGTCCTGCAGTTCCTGAGGCTGGGTTTCGGCAGGGCTGCGCCCTGCACCTGCAGAGACCACCGCGCAAGCAACGGCCAAAGCCAAAGCGGCTCTGGATTGCTGATGGTCTGGCGGGACGGTGTGGGGCTGCAGGACACGCCGTAAACCCGCCCATGGGGGCTCGATGGCGCCATCCATGGCGCCAACGGTCCTGCAGCCCCACACCGCCCCACCTCCGACAGATTCCCGCTGCTGTGGGTAGGTGTCGACCTTGGTCGACACGGTAGATCCACGCCATGCGTGGATGCTCTTCGTTCAATCTTCGAAATACTCGATTTCGATGAAGATTCATCCAGACATGGCGTGGACCTACAGAACGCAATGCCCGACAGATCGCAGAAATCTGTCGAAGGCGGGGTGGGTCCGGTGGCGGGAGTGTCCGCGGCATGGATGCCGCGGCCAAGCCCCCATGGACGGGTTTACGGCGTCTCCCGCCATCGGATCCACCCCGCCATCCCACAGGAAACCAGCTTCTGCCGTTGCCGTTGCTTGAAGCTTCCGCAGGTGCAGGGCGCAGCCCTGCCGACACCCCCAACAGGCAGCCGGCGCCCGGAACAGGTACCCTATGCCGCCATCAGATAGCCAATGTGACATGACCGACGCCATTGTCGTTCCGCAGTGGGCCTCCCGCCTGCGCGACATCGCCGACTTCCCCAAGCCCGGTATCCTGTTCAAGGACATCATGCCGCTGCTCGCCCACGGCGAGGACTTCCGCGGCGCGATCACCGCGATGGCCGACCGTTGGCGCGACCAGAAGCTGGACGCGGTGGTCGGCATCGAATCGCGTGGTTTCATCCTCGGCGCCGCGATGGCACTGGAGCTGGGCGTGGGCTTCGTGCCGGTGCGCAAGCCGGGCAAGCTGCCGGGCCAGGTGCTGCGCGAGGAATACACGCTGGAGTACCGCAGCGACTGCATCGAAGTGCACGCCGACGCGTTGCCGTCCGGTGCCCGCGTCGCGATCATCGATGACGTGCTGGCCACCGGCGGCACGCTGGTCGCTGCGTTGTCGCTGGTTCGCCGCCTGGGTGTTGAAGTGGTCGGTGCAGGCGTGCTGGTCGAGCTCGACGGCCTGGGCGGCCGGGCCCGCTGGGAGGCGGGCTTGCCACTGCACACCGAACTGGTGTTCTGATCGAAGGGTGAATGCCAACCAAGTTTGGCATCTACCAGAGCGAAGAACCGGGAGCCGGTCGTTGCCAACCGTGGTTGGCAACGCGGCTTCAATCACATCATCCGTACGCGGAAACGACGGCCCTTGATCTTGCCGGCTTCCAGCCTGGCGACGGCCTTGTTGGCCTGTTCACGCGCGATCGCCACATAGGAGCGGGTCGGGAAGATCGCGATCTTCCCGATGAACTTGCTCGACAGGCCGGCATCGCCGGTCAGTGCGCCGAGGATGTCGCCCGGGCGCAGCTTGTCGGTCTTGCCGCCGTCGATGCGCAGGGTGCGCATCGCCGCCTGCGGCAACTCGGCCGGGCGCGAGGTCGCCAGTGGCGTCTTCTGCCAATCCAGCGGTCGCCCCATCTGCGCTTCGATGGCTTCGGCGCGGGTCTTTTCGCGGCCAGCCACCAGGCTGATCGCCAGGCCGCTGGCACCGGCACGGCCGGTACGGCCCACGCGGTGCTGGTAGCTCTCCACGTCGGTCGGCAGCTCGTAATTGATCACCGCCGCCAGCTCTTCCACGTCCAGTCCGCGCGCGGCGACGTCGCTGGCGACCAGCACGTTGCAGCTGCGGTTGGCCAGCCGCAACAGCACTTCCTCACGGTCGCGCTGCTCCATGTCGCCGTGCAGGGCGAGTGCGGAGAAGCCGAACTGCTGCAGCGAGTTGGCCACTTCGTCCACGTCCTTGCGGGTATTGCAGAACACCACCGCCGATTCCGGCGTGTACTTCAACAGCAGGCCGGCCAGCGCCTTCTGGCGATGCGCCGGTTCCACCTCGCAGAACAGGTGGCGGATGGCCGGTGCCTGGTCGGCGCCTTCCACGGTCACCTCCACCGCGTCGCGCAGCAGGTCACGCGCCATGGCGCGGATGCTGTCGGGGAAGGTGGCGGAGAACAGCAGACTCTGGCGATCCCTGTGGGTGCGGCCGGCGATCTCGCGGATGGGCTCCTCGAAGCCCATGTCGAGCATGCGGTCGGCCTCGTCCAGCACCAGCGTGCGCACCGCGCCAAGATTCAGCGCGCGCTTGCGTGCCAGCTCCTGCACGCGGCCGGGCGTACCGACCACCACGTGCGGATCGTGGCCTTCCAGCGAGGCCAGCTGCGGGCCCAGCGGCACGCCACCCACCAGCAGCAACAGCTTCAGGTTGGGAATGCCGGTGGCCAGCTTGCGGATCTGCTTGCCGACCTGGTCGGCCAGTTCGCGGGTCGGGCACAGGACCAGCGCCTGCACGCGGATCAGGCTGGGGTCGATGGCCTGCAGCAGGCCCAGGCCGAAGGCGGCGGTCTTGCCGCTGCCGGTCGGCGCCTGTGCGATCACATCGCGGCCATCGAGGATGGCCGGCAGGCTCTGCGCCTGCACGGGGGTGAGGGTGGTGTAGCCGAGGGCGTCCAGGCCGGGCTGCAGGGCCGGGCTCAGCGGCAGGGTCGAGAAATCAGTCATGGCGCATTGTACCCGCCCGCGTGGCCGGTCCCGTCTAATGGGGTGGGGTCGGATCCCTTTCCGCAGGAAAGGGCTCTGATCCCCAATTGGAGCCGCCATCCATGCATGGCGTGGATCTACGGGTGGGCGCCGACCCTGGTCGGTACGCTCCTGCTCAGCCCAGCACCGCCAACACACCCTGGTGGATCACCAGGCCACCGAACAGCAGCCAGGCGAACAGGATCAGCGCCAGCAGCAGTGGCTTCAGGCCGGCCTGGCGCAGCGCCGAGACATGGGTGGTCAGGCCCAGTGCGGCCATCGCCATCGCCAGCAGCACAGTATCCAGCTGCACCAGCCCGGCCTGCAGGCCGGCCGGCAGCAGGTGCAGTGAATTGAAACCGGCCACCGCCACGAAACCGAACGCGAACCACGGCACTACGATGCGCGCCTTGCTGCCGTCGGCGCTGGCCTTGCCGCCACGCGCCAGCCACAACGACAACACGACCAGGAACGGCGCCAGCAGCATCACCCGCACCATCTTGGTGATCACCGCGGTGTCAGCCGCCGCTTCGTTGACCGCGCGGCCGGCCGCCACCACCTGTGCTACTTCATGCACCGTCGCGCCGGTGAACAGGCCGTACCGCCGTGCGTCCATCGCCAGCCAGCCGTGCGACTGCACCAGCGCATACAGCGCCGGGTACAGGAACATTGCCAGCGTGCCGAACACCACTACCGTCGACACCGCCACCGTGACCTGTGCCGCGCGGCCGCGCACCACCGGTTCGGCGGCCATCACCGCTGCCGCACCGCAGATCGCGCTGCCGGCGCCGATCAGCATTGCCGCCTCGCGTTCCATCTTGAACACACGTACGCCCAGCCAACAGGCCAGGCCGAAGGTGCTGGCGACCACCAGCACGTCCATCAGCACGCCGCTGACGCCGACATGACCGATGTCCTGGAAGGTCAGGCGCAGGCCGTACAGCACAATGCCGGCACGCAGCAGCCAGTGCTTGGAGAAACCGACGCCGGCCGCGCTGCTCGGCGCCAGCCGAGGGTAGAGCGTGTTGCCGACCACGATGCCGGCTACGATGGCGACGGTCAGTGCACTCAGGCCATGCGCCTGCAGCCAGGGCAGCTCGGCCAGGTACAGCGATGCCGCCGCGATCAGGCCCACCAGCAGAAGGCCGGGCAGGCGCGGCTGCCAGCGTTGGCGCAGGGCGGGCAGGGACCAGGAGGAGAGAGCGGGGGCGTTCATGGCAGGGCAGGGCTGTGGTGACGAGGCAAGCGTGCGCCTTCGTTCATGACCTGTAAAACGAATAATATGGGTGAAATCTACCTGTCCAGAAGGTAACGGTAATGCGCCTGACGTTGCGCCAGCTCCAAGTCTTCGTTGCCGTCGCCGATCACGGCAGTACCACGGCTGCGGGCCAGGCCATCGCGCTCTCGCAATCGGCCAGCAGTGCCGCCCTGCAGGAACTGGAGGCGCATTTCGGTACTCCGCTGTTCGACCGCATCGGTCGTCGCCTGGCGCTGAACGGGCACGGCCGCGCACTGCTGGAGCCGGCGCGCACCCTGCTGGTCAATGCCGCCGATCTGGAGCGGCAGCTGGCCGCCGGCGGCGACCCGTCGCAGGGAGCACCGCTGCGATTGGTGCTGGCCGCCAGTACCACCATCGGCAACTACCTGCTGCCGCCGCGCATTGCGGAACTGCTGCGGCAGGCGCCACAGGCCGAGGTCGACCTGCGCATCGACAACAGTGCCGGCGTAGTGGCCGCCGTGCAGCGCCTGGATGTGGACGCGGGCCTGATCGAAGGCCCGTGCCATGAACGCGGTTTGCAGGTCACGGCCTGGCAGCAGGATCCGCTGGTGATCGTCGCCGCCGCCGACGCGCCGCCGCGCTGGACGCTGGACGAACTGCGCCGCGCACGCTGGCTGCTGCGTGAGCCGGGCTCCGGCACCCGCGAAGCGGTGGAGCAGGCGCTGTTGCCGCATCTGCGAGGTTTCGCCCAGACCCTGCAGCTGGGCAATACCGAAGCGATCAAGCAGGCTGCGATCGCCGGCCTCGGATTGGCCTGCCTTTCGCGTCACGCGCTGGAAGAGCCGCTGGCGCTGGGTCGTCTGCGCGTGCTCGAGACGCCGCTGCCCGCCCTTCAGCGCACCCTGTGGCTGGTGCGCCACCCCGGCAAGCAATGGCTGCCCGGGTTGCAGGCGTTGCTGGGGGAGGTGGGGTAGCCGGGATCCATCCGCACAGCGCGAATTCCACGACGGGATCCGCGCCCCGCCGTCCCACAGGAAACCAGCTTTTGACGTTGCCGTTGAGGTTGCCGGCCAGCGGCCGGCACTACCGCGGGTGCCGGGTGCAACCCGGCCGACGCCCCCAACCCGTACAATATCCGGATGCCTCTGATTACTCTGCAGAACGTCGACTTCAGCGTCGGCGGCCCGTTGTTGCTGGAAAAGGCCGAACTGTCGATCGAGCCGGGCGAACGCATCGCCCTGATCGGCCGCAACGGCGCCGGCAAATCCACCCTGCTCAAGCTGCTGTCCGGCGACCACAAGCCCGATGACGGCGAAGTCCGCGTGCAGCAGGGCGTGCGCGTCACCCGCCTGGAGCAGGAAGTGCCACACGGCGCCGCCGGCTCGGTGTTCGACGTCGTCGCCGATGGCCTCGGTGAACTGGGCCAGTGGCTGGCCGAGTTCCACCATCTCAGCCATGCCGAGGTCTTCGATGGCGAAGCCCTGGGCAACGTGCAGGCCAAGATCGACGCCGCCAACGGCTGGGGCCTCGATCAGCGCGTCAGCGAAACCCTGACCAAGCTCGACCTGGACGGCGAGGCCGAGTTCGGCCGCCTGTCCGGCGGCATGAAGCGCCGCGTGCTGCTCGCCCGCGCGCTGGTGTCCAGCCCTGACGTGCTGTTGCTGGACGAACCGACCAACCACCTCGATATCGAAGCCATCGACTGGCTCGAAGCGTTCCTGAAGGGTTGGAGCGGCAGCGTGGTGTTCGTTACCCATGACCGCCGCTTCCTGCGTGCACTGGCCACCCGCATCGTCGAGATCGACCGCGGCCAGGTCACCAGCTGGCCGGGCGACTGGGCCAACTACGAGCGTCGCCGGGAGGAACGCCTCAACGCGCAGGCGCAGGAAAACGCGCGCTTCGACAAGCTGCTGGCGCAGGAAGAGGTCTGGATCCGCCAAGGCATCAAGGCGCGCCGCACCCGCGATGAGGGCCGCGTGCGCCGCCTGAAGGCGATGCGCGTGGAGCGTTCGCAGCGCCGTGATCTCAGCGGCAACGTCAAGATGGAAGCCGCGCAGGGCATCAGCTCTGGCAAGAAGGTCATCGACGTCAAGGATATTTCGTTCGCCTTCGGTGAGCGCACCATGGTCCGCGACTTCACCACCACCATCATGCGCGGCGACCGCATCGGCCTGATCGGCCCCAACGGCAGCGGCAAGACGACGCTGCTGAAGCTGCTGCTGGGCGAGCTGCAGCCGGCCAAGGGCGAAGTCAACGCCGGCACCAACCTGCAGATCGCCTATTTCGACCAGTACCGCGCGGTGCTGCGCGAAGACTGGAGCGCGATCGAGAACGTGGCCGAAGGCCGCGATTTCCTCGAGTTCAACGGCAAGCGCAAGCACGTGCATGCCTACCTGCAGGACTTCATGTTCACCCCGGAACGCGCACGTGCGCCGATCACCCGCCTGTCCGGTGGCGAGCGCAACCGCCTGCTGCTGGCCAAGCTGTTCGCGCAGCCGTCCAACCTGCTGGTGATGGACGAACCGACCAACGACCTGGACGTGGAAACCCTGGAGCTGCTGGAAGAGCTGCTGGGCGAGTACACCGGCACCCTGCTGCTGGTCAGCCATGACCGTGACTTCATCGACAACGTGGTGACCTCCACGCTGGTGATGGAAGGCGACGGCGTGATCGGCGAGTACGTCGGTGGCTACAGCGACTGGCAGCGTTATGCGGCCAGCGTGGCAGCACCTGCCGCGACCCCCGCCGCCAAGCCGGCAGCCGCAGCCCCTGCCGCGCCGGCTGCTGCCACCCCGGCTGCGCCCAAGCGCAAGCTGGCCTACAAGGAAGCGCGCGAGCTGGAGCAGCTGCCGAAGACCATCGAGAAGCTGGAAAGCGATGTCGAAGGGCTGACCTCGGCGATGAACGATCCGTCGTTCTACACCCGCAGCAGTGCCGAAGTGACCGCGCACACCCAGCAGCTGGCCAAGGTGCAGGCCGAGCTGGATGCCGCGTACGCGCGCTGGGAAGAGCTGGAAGGCTGAGCGTTGACCGGCGCCAGCGGTTGCGCCGATTGATGTAGAGCCGAGCCCACGCTCGGCTCAGCAGATCCACGCCATGCGTGGATATCCGGAATCTGTGCGGACCAACGGTCCGCGCCTACCAACCGACGGTCCGCACCGGCCGGGGGGCCGGCCGTCATTTGACCCCGTGCAGATCCCGCAACTGGCTCGGCCGGCTGCCGAAATACGCGGCCAGATCGGCGATGTCCTGATCGCTCAGGTCCTTCGCCTGCGGCGTCATCAGCGCATGCTGGCGGTCGCCGGCGCGGTAGGCCTGCAGCGCATGCGCCAGATAGTCGCCGTACTGGCCACCCAGTTTCGGATAGGTCGGATCGATCGGCGCATTGCCGTCGGCCCCATGGCAGTCGATGCAGCTCTGGTTGGTGGCCTTGCCCTTCACCTTGGCGCGGGCTTCACCGGCGGCCTCGCGGCCTGCCGGCAGGCCGGCGGAGGACGAAGAGCCGTGTTCGCCGCTGGCATGGCCCGGGTCGGCGGCGGATTTCTCGCTGTTTTCCACCTGCGACTGCGAACAGGCCGCCAGCAGCAGGGCAACGGACAGGGCGATGGCGTGACGCATCGGATGCGCGGCTTTCGACATGGGCGGGCCTTACTTGACGGTGGACAGGTAAACAGAGAGATCGGCGATCTCCTGTTCGCTGAAACTCATCGACTGCGCCTGCATCGTCGGATGCCGGCGCTTGCCCTGGCGGTACTCGGTCAGGGCCTGGGCCAGGTACTGCTGGGTCTGGCCGCCGATCTTCGGCACCCGGTAGCTGGGGTAGGCGTTCTTGTAGCCGGTGATGCCGTGGCACCCCTGGCAGGTATAGGCCAGGACACGGCCATTGTCGAAGTTGCCGGTGGGCGTGGCAGGCGCCGGCGCGGCGGCAGGCGCCGGGGCGGGTGTGGCAGGAGCGGGAGCGGGCTGTGCGGCGGCCCCAAGGGGCAGGAGGACGGCCAGAGCGAGACAAGCGGCGAGCGGCTGCGGGCGCATGGTGTCGTTTCCGGGGATTCGGGTCTGGTCGTTCCGGCGTGGGGTACGGAACGACCCGAGTATAGCCTCAGGTTTCATCTAGCTGAAATGGGGGCGGGCCGACCAGCGGCGTGAAGACACCATGACCTTTGGGATATGGTGTTGCCGTGAAGTGGTGCATTACTTTGCTACCACACCTGTCCACACATCCTCCAGGGACTCGACGATGTCGCACCCAACCTTCCTGTCCGGCCGTCGCAGCGGAATCTGCGCTGCCGCACTGCTGATCTCCACCTCCCTGCTGCTGGGCGGTTGCGCCGCAGGGCCCAATTCCGAAGCCAAGGCTGCCGAGACCAAGGAGGAGAAGAAGGTCGACGCAGTCCCGGTCGAAGTGGCGGTGGCCAGCCATCGTGCCGTCGCAGCCAGCTACACCGGCACCGCGGCGCTGGAGCCACGTGCCGAGTCGCAGGTGGTCGCCAAGACCTCCGGCGTAGCCCTGGCGGTGCTGGTCGAGGAAGGGCAGCGGGTCACCGCCGGCCAGCCGCTGGTGCGGCTGGACCCGGACCGCGCGCGCCTGGCCGTGGCGCAGAGCGAAGCGCAGATGCGCAAGCTGGAAAACAACTACCAGCGCGCACAGAAGCTGGTCGGCCAGCAGATGGTCAGCGCCGCCGATGTCGACCAGCTGCGCTACGACCTGGAGAACGTCCGTGCGCAGTACCGCCTGGCCACGCTGGAGCTGTCCTACACCACGGTCGTGGCACCGATCTCCGGTGTGATCGCCTCACGCTCGATCAAGACCGGCAACTTCGTGCAGATCAATACACCGATCTTCCGCATCGTCGACAACTCGCGGCTGGAGGCCACCCTCAACGTACCCGAACGTGAGCTGGCCACCCTGCGCGCCGGCCAGCCGGTGACGCTGGCGGCCGACGCACTGCCGGGCCAGAGCTTCACCGGCACCGTTGACCGCATCGCGCCGGTGGTGGACTCGGGCAGCGGCACGTTTCGCGTGGTCAGTGCCTTCGATGGCGCCGCCCACGCGCTGCAGCCCGGCATGTTCGGCCGCATCCGCATCGATTACGACCAGCGTGCCGATGCGCTGGTGGTGCCGCGCCTGGCGTTGCTCGATGACGGTGAACCTGCGGTGTTCCGCGTGCGCGAAGGCAAGGTCGCACGCGTTCCGGTCAAGCTGGGTTACGCCGAGGGCCCGTGGGTGGAGATCCGTGATGGCCTGGCGGCCGGTGATCAGGTGGTCACCGCCGGCAAGGTCGCCCTGCGCGACGGCACCACGGTGCAGGTGATTGCCGATCCGAAGGCGAAGGCGGTCGCGGCGGCCGCCAAGCCCGCAGACAAGGCCGGGAGCAAGCAATGACCGCCCCGGGCCACGACCACGGTGCCTCGCCGGCGAGCGACGGCGCCGCCGCCGGCATGCGCGGCGGCCTGGTGGAATTCGCCACGCGCCGCCGCGTGACCATCGCCATGTGCACGGTCACCCTGCTGCTGTTCGGCCTGATCGCGCTCGGCAACCTCAAGGTCAACCTGCTGCCCGACCTGAGCTACCCGACGCTGACCGTGCGCACCGAATACACCGGTGCGGCGCCGACCGAAATCGAAACCCTGATCACCCAGCCGGTTGAAGAAGCGGTGGGCGTGGTCAAGAACCTGCGCAAGCTGAAGTCGGTCTCGCGCACCGGCCAGAGCGATGTGGTGCTGGAGTTCGCCTGGGGCACCAACATGGACCAGGCCAGCCTGGAGGTGCGTGACAAGATGGAAGCGCTGAACCTGCCGCTGGAGGCCAAGGCCCCGGTGCTGCTGCGCTTCAATCCGTCCACCGAGCCGATCATGCGCCTGGTGCTGTCCAACAAGGTCGCGCCGGCCAGCGATGCCGACGCGGTCCGCGAGCTGACCGGCCTGCGCCGCTATGCCGATGAAGACCTGAAGAAGAAGCTCGAGCCGGTCACCGGCGTGGCGGCAGTGAAGGTCGGCGGTGGACTGGAGGACGAGATCCAGGTCGACATCGACCAGCAGAAGCTGGCGCAGCTGAACCTGCCGATCGACACCGTCATCAAGCGCCTGAAAGACGAGAACATCAACATCTCCGGCGGCCGCCTGGAGGAGGGCTCGCAGCGCTTCCTGGTGCGTACCGTCAACCAGTTCGCCGACCTGGAGGAGATCCGCAACCTGCTGGTGACCACCCAGGGCTCGAACGGCAGCGCGGCCGACTCGGCATTGCAGCAGATGTTCAACATTGCTGCCTCGACCGGTTCGGCAGCGGCCATCGCGGCGGCTTCGGCGGCGCAGAGCGCATCGTCAGGTGCGGGCTCCAGCGTCGTCGCCAACGGCGTGCCGGTGCGCCTGAAGGACGTGGCCACCGTGCGCCAGGGCTACAAGGAGCGTGAAGCGATCATCCGCTTGGGCGGCAAGGAATCGGTCGAGCTGGCCATCTACAAGGAAGGCGACGCCAACACCGTGTCCACCGCCGAAGCGCTGCGCAAGCGCCTGGAGCAGATCAAGGGCACGTTCCCGTCGGACGTCGAGCTGACCACCATCGAGGACCAGTCGCGCTTCATCGAGCACGCCATCGCCGACGTCAAGAAGGACGCGGTGATCGGTGGCCTGCTGGCGATCCTGATCATCTTCCTGTTCCTGCGCGATGGCTGGAGCACGTTCGTGATCAGCCTGTCGTTGCCGGTCTCGATCATCGCCACGTTCTTCTTCATGGGCCAGCTCGGGCTGAGCCTGAACGTGATGTCGCTGGGCGGCCTGGCATTGGCCACCGGCCTGGTGGTGGATGACTCGATCGTGGTGCTGGAGAGCATCGCCAAGGCCCGTGAGCGTGGCCTGGGCATCCTGCAGGCGGCGATCGCCGGCACCCGTGAAGTGAGCATGGCGGTGGTCGCCTCGACCCTGACCACCATCGCGGTGTTCCTGCCGCTGGTGTTCGTCGACGGCATCGCCGGGCAGCTGTTCCGCGACCAGGCGCTGACCGTGGCGATCGCCATCGCGATCTCGCTGCTGGTGTCGATGACCCTGATCCCGATGCTGAGCTCGCTGAAGGGGCGGCCACCGCTGGCGTTCCCGGAAGAGGCGCCGAACGCAGCATGGCAGCCGCAAAAGCGCTGGCAGAAGCCGGTCGCGCTGGGCCGCCGTGGCGTGGTTGCCAGCGTGCGCTGGAGCTTCTATGCGCTGGCCTGGCTTGTCGTGCGCGTGTGGCGTGGCGTGGTGGCAGTGGTCGGCCCGGTAATGCGCAAGGCCAGCGACCTGGCGATGAAACCCTATGCAGGCGCCGAGCGAGGCTACCTGCGCCTGCTGCCGAGTGCGCTGGCGCATCCCGGCAAGGTGCTGGGCGTGGCAGCCATCATCTTCGTGGCGACCATGGCGCTGGTACCGATGCTTGGCGCGGACCTGATTCCGCAGCTGGCGCAGGACCGGTTCGAAATGACGGTGAAGCTGCCGGCCGGCACGCCGCTCAAGCAGACCGATGCGCTGGTGCGCGAGCTGCAGCTGGCGCACGGCAAGGGGGAGGGCGTGGCCTCGCTGTATGGCGTCAGTGGCAGCGGCACCCGGCTGGATGCCAGTCCGACCGAAAGCGGTGAGAACATCGGCAAGCTGACTGTGGTGATGGAAGGTGGTGGCAACGCGCGTACCGAAGCAGCAATCACCGAGCGCCTGCGCGGCACCATGAGCCAGCACCCGGGCGCCCAGGTCGACTTCGCGCGGCCGGCATTGTTCAGCTTCTCCACGCCGTTGGAAATCGAACTGCGCGGGCAGGACATGGCCACCCTGGAAGTGGCCGGGCAACGCCTGGCGGCGATGCTGCGCGGCAATGCGCACTACGCCGACGTGAAATCGACGGTGGAAGAGGGTTTCCCGGAAATCCAGATCCGCTTCGACCAGGAACGCGCGGGTGCGCTGGGCCTGACCACCCGCCAGATCGCCGACGTGGTGGTGAAGAAGGTGCGTGGCGACGTCGCCACCCGCTACAGCTTCCGTGATCGCAAGATCGACGTGCTGGTGCGTGCGCAGGAAGGTGACCGCGCCAGCGTGGACAGCATCCGCCGGCTGATCGTCAACCCGGGCAGCACCCGCCCGGTGACCCTGGACGCGGTGGCCGACGTGGTCGCCACCACCGGCCCCAGCGAGATCCATCGTGCCGACCAGACGCGGGTCGCGGTGGTGTCGGCCAACCTGCGCGACATCGACCTCGGCGCGGCCATGCGCGAAGTGCAGCAGATGGTGTCCGAGCAGCCGCTGGGCGCAGGCGTCGGCCTGCATATCGGCGGCCAGGGCGAGGAACTGGCGCAGGCGGCGAAGTCGCTGATCTTCGCCTTCGGCCTGGCGATCTTCCTGGTCTACCTGGTGATGGCCTCGCAGTTCGAGTCGCTGCTGCATCCGTTCGTGATCCTGTTCACCATCCCGTTGGCGCTGGTCGGTGCGATCCTGGCGCTGATGCTGACCGGAAAGCCCATCTCGGTGGTGGTGTTCATCGGCCTGATCCTGCTGGTCGGCCTGGTCACCAAGAACGCGATCATCCTGATCGACAAGGTCAACCAGCTGCGCGAAGCCGGCGTGGCCAAGCATGAGGCGCTGGTGGAAGGTGCGCGTTCGCGCCTGCGCCCGATCATCATGACCACGCTGTGCACGCTGTTCGGCTTCCTGCCGCTGGCGGTGGCGATGGGCGAGGGCGCCGAAGTGCGTGCACCGATGGCGATCACCGTGATCGGTGGCCTGCTGGTGTCGACGCTGCTGACGCTGCTGGTGATCCCGGTGGTGTACGACCTGATGGATCGTCGCGGCGACGCCTACTACCGTGAGCGCGGCCGCAAGCATGCCGGTGAAGGACTGCATGGCGACGAGGGCGGCACGGCAGGTGTGGAGGAGCCGGCATGAGCGTTGCCGAGTTCTCCATCCGCCGCCCGGTCACCACCATCATGTGCTTCGTGTCGCTGGTGGTGATCGGCCTGATCGCTTCGTTCCGGCTGCCGTTGGAGGCGCTGCCGGACATCTCCGCGCCGTTCCTGTTCGTGCAGATCCCATACACCGGTTCGACGCCCGAGGAAGTGGAGCGGACCATCATCCGCCCGGTCGAGGAGTCGCTGGCGACGATGACCGGCATCAAGCGCATGCGCTCATCGGCCACCTCCGAGGCGGCACTGATCTACATCGAGTTCAGCGACTGGGACCGCGACATCGCCATTGCCGCGTCCGACGCGCGCGAGCGTATCGATGCGATCCGCAGCGACCTGCCCGACGACCTGCAGCGCTACAACGTGTTCAAGTGGTCCAGCAGTGACCAGCCGGTACTGAAGGTGCGGCTGGCCAGCACCACCGACCTGACCACTGCCTATGACATGCTCGACCGTGAGTTCAAGCGGCGCATCGAGCGTATTCCCGGTGTGGCCCGCGTCGATATCACCGGTGCACCGCCGAACGAGGTGGAGATCGCCATCGATCCGAACCGGCTCAACGCGCATGGGTTGAGCATCAACGAGCTGAGCGAGCGCCTGCGCACGCTGAACTTCTCGATCTCGGCCGGTCAGATCGACGACAACGGCCAGCGCGTGCGCGTGCAGCCGGTGGGCGAGATCACCGACCTGCAGGAAATGCGCGACCTGGTGATCAACGCCAAGGGTCTGCGCCTGGGCGATATCGCCGACGTGCGCCTGAAGCCGGCGCGGATGAACTACGGGCGCCGTCTGGACGGCAACCCGGCGGTGGGCCTGGATATCTTCAAGGAGCGCAGTGCCAACCTGGTGGACGTCTCGCGTGCGGCGCTGGCCGAAGTCGAGGCGATCCGCGCGCAGCCGTCGATGCGCGACGTGCAGATCAAGGTGATCGACAACCAGGGCAAGGCGGTGACCTCGTCGCTGCTGGAACTGGCCGAAGCCGGTGCGGTCGGCCTGATCCTGTCGGTGACGGTGCTGTTCTTCTTCCTGCGCCATTGGCCGTCGACGCTGATGGTGACCCTGGCCATTCCGATCTGCTTCACCATCACCCTGGGCTTCATGTACTTCGTCGGGGTGACGCTGAACATCCTGACCATGATGGGCCTGCTGCTCGCGGTGGGCATGCTGGTCGACAACGCCGTGGTGGTGGTGGAGAGCATCTACCAGGAGCGCGAGCGCATGCCGGGACAGCCACGGCTGGCCTCGATCATCGGCACCCGCAACGTGGCCATCGCGCTCAGGGCCGGTACGCTGTGCCACTGCATCGTGTTCGTGCCGAACCTGTTCGGCGAGACCAACAACATCAGCATCTTCATGGCGCAGATCGCGATCACCATCTCGGTCTCGCTGCTGGCCTCGTGGCTGGTCGCGGTCAGCCTGATTCCGATGCTGTCCGCACGCATGGCCACACCCAAGCTGGTGCACTCGCAGACCGGCCTGATCGCGCGCCTGCAACGGCGGTATGCACAGCTGCTGGACTGGTCACTGCATCACCGCGGCTGGAGCCTGCTCGGCATCCTGCTCGTGGTGCTGGTCAGCCTGGTGCCGATGAAACTGACCAAGGTCGACATGTTCGGTGGCGAGGGCGGCAAGGACATCTTCATCGGCTACATGTGGAAGGGCGCCTACACCTACCGGCAGATGTCCGAGGAAGTGGCGCGCGTGGAGAGCTGGATCGACCAGAACCGCGAGCGCCTGCACGTCAAGCAGGTGTACTCCTGGTACAGCGAGCAGGAAGGCAGCTCCACGGTGGTCACCCTGGACGAGAAGTACGCCAAGGACATCAAGGCGCTGCAGGAAGAGTTGCGCAAGGGCCTGCCGAAGTCCGCCCGCACCGACTATTTCGTCGGCAACCAGGGCGGCGATGGCGGGGGGGGCGGCAACCAGGGCGTGCAGGTGCAGCTGGTCGGCGATTCCAGCTCGATGCTGCAGGAGATCGGCCAGGAAGTGGTGCCGTTGCTGGCGCAGCGTGCCGAACTGCGGGACGTGCGCATCGACAATGGCGAGAAGGGCGGCGAGCTGAAGGTGCGCGTCGACCGTGAGCGTGCCGCAGCGTTCGGCTTCAACGCCGAACAGGTGGCCAGCTTCGTCGGCCTGGCGCTGCGCGGCGCACCGATGCGCGAGTTCCGCCGCGGTGACAATGAAGTGCCGGTGTGGGTGCGCTTTGCCGGCGCCGAGCAGAGCAGCCCGGAAGACCTGGCCGGTTTCAGCGTGCGTACCGGCGATGGCCGCAGCGTGCCGCTGCTGAGTCTGGTCACCGTGGACGTTGGTTCGTCGGCCACCCAGATCGGCCGTACCAACCGTCAGACGACATTGACCATCAAGGCCAACCTGGCCGGGAAGGTCACCGCACCGGACGGGCGCAAGGCGATAGAGGCCGTGCTCAAGCCGATGAACTTCCCGGCGGGCTACGGCTTCACCTTCGATGGCGGCGACTACGGCAACGATGACGAAGCGATGCAGCAGATGGTGTTCAACCTGCTGATCGCGCTGGTGATGATCTACGTGGTGATGGCGGCGGTGTTCGAGTCGCTGCTGTTCCCGGCGGCAATCATGAGTGGCGTGCTGTTCTCGATCTTCGGCGTGTTCTGGCTGTTCTGGATCACCGGCACCTCGTTCGGAATCATGTCCTTCATCGGCATCCTGGTGCTGATGGGCGTGGTGGTGAACAACGGCATCGTGATGATCGAGCACATCAACAACCTGCGGCGCAGCGGCATGGGCCGTACCCAGGCGCTGGTGGAAGGCTCACGCGAACGCCTGCGCCCGATCATGATGACCATGGGCACGGCGATCCTGGCGATGGTGCCGATCTCGCTGACCGACACGCAGATGTTCGGCAATGGCCCGGAGTACTCGCCGATGGCGCGCGCGATTGCCGGCGGCCTGGCGTTCTCGACCGTGGTCAGCCTGCTGTTCCTGCCGACGATCTACGCGGTGCTCGATGACCTGCGTAATGCCGTGACGCGCCTGATCCGCCGTGCGCGTGGAGTGGAAATGGTAGAGCCGGGCGCTGCCCGGCTGTAACGCACGCCAACGTGTTGTGGTGTGGGGGAGGCCGGTCGTAGTGGGGCGGCCTCCCCCTTTTTTTGCTCGCCGCGTCTGCTTGCCTCTATAGAGCCGAAGGCAGCGGCAGGAGCCGCTGCCAACGTCGCTTGCGACGGCCCGGAGGGTGTCGGCCAGGACGGCCGGCATAGCCATGCTCGGCTGCTGTTCGCCGCGTCGCGGCGTCGCCCGAGCATGGGCTCGGGCGCTACAGATTCCGTGGCCGGTTGAAAGGCTTACCCGGCGACCTTGCCCCACACCTTGAACGTGGTCAGCCACAGGCCGAGCATGCTGCCGATGTTGGTCAGCATGAAGGTCAGCACCACGCGGGTAACGCGATTGCGGTACCAGCCCTTCAGGCTCTGCGCATCGTCGCGCAGCTTCAGGAAGTCCTCGTAGGCTGGCTTGCGCACACGCGCTTCCACCAGTGCCGAGAAGGCGCCGGTCGGGATGCTCAGGCGGAACGGCTTGAACGGGGCCACCGCGATCGCGGTGAGGATGCTCAGCGGGTGACCGCCGGCCAGAAGGCAACCCAGGCCGGCCAGGCCGCCGGTATACATCGCCCAGGTTGCCAGCAGCTCGGTGCCGACGCCCAGGCCGCCGCGGTAGAAGCCTACGCCGATGCCGGTCGCCACGATCGCCAGGATGCCCAGCGTGAACCACGGGATGTTGCGCTTCTTCGGCACCGCCTCCAGCTCGGCGCGCAGCGGCGCCGGTGCCTCGGTGTCGGTTTCCAGGTGGCGTGCCAGACCCGCCAGGTGGCCGGCTCCGACCACTGCCAGCACTTCGCGCTGGTGCGGGTCGTGTTCTTCGCGCAGGCGGGTGGCCATGTAGCGGTCGCGCTCGCCTATGATGGTTTCGTACAGCGCCGGGCTCTCGCTGGCGAACTCACCAAAGCTCGACTCCAGCATGTCGCCCTGCTTGAGCTTCTCGATCTCGTTCTCGCCCACTTCTTCCGACGAGAACAGGCCCGCGCCAAGCCCGGCAACCAGCTTCAGCTTGCCGAAGAAGCCCAGCCGTTGCGACGCGC
Organism: Stenotrophomonas maltophilia group sp. SKK55; assembly: GCF_057179845.1. Taxonomy (NCBI): domain Bacteria; kingdom Pseudomonadati; phylum Pseudomonadota; class Gammaproteobacteria; order Lysobacterales; family Lysobacteraceae; genus Stenotrophomonas; species Stenotrophomonas maltophilia group sp. SKK55. Next base: position 224,635 of record NZ_JBXUHP010000018.1, on the reverse strand, counting down.
GGCGGAAGGTCAGGCCGACCTCGCGGTCGATCAGGTGCACCGGCAGGTTGCGTTCGCGGGCGAGTTCCACCGCACGTTTCAGCTCGGCACCGGGCTCGATGTCGAGCTGTTCGGCCAGGCGGCGCTGGTAGGCGGACAGGGCCAGGTTGGCGGCGAACAGGGCGACGCGGCCCTTGCGGATCACCTCGACCAGGTCGAGCTTGGCCAGCGTATCCGGGTCGCTCAGCGCCTGCAGGCGCTGCGGGTCCAGTTCAACGGCAACGGCATCGAAGCGGCCGCTGTCGATGGCTTTCTCCACTGCTTCGACGCTGGCGCGCGAAACGTGGGCGGTGCCCAGCAGGGTGTAGCGCACGCCGTCGCGTTCGACGACGCGCACCGGCTGGCCGGCGAACAGATCGTCGCCGGTCTCGGGAAGGGTTTCGGTCATGGGTTCATTCATTGGAGGGTGCGGTGTCGGCGCCATCGCCGAGCGCGCGCTGCATCTGCACGGTGTCCAGCCAGCGGCCATGCTTGCGGCCGAGGCCACGGAACACGCCCACCAGCTCGAAGCCGAAGCGTTCGTGCAGCTTGATCGAAGCGGTATTGGTCGGTTCGCCGATCACGGCCACCATCTGCCGGTAGCCACGCGCCACGCAGGCATCGATCAGGGCCTGCAGCAGGCTGGTGCCGACGCCCTTGCCCTGGAACGCGGCATCGACGTAGACCGAGTTCTCCACGGTCCACTGGTAGGCAATGCGGGTGCGGTAGGTGTTGGCGTAGGCGTAGCCGGCCACCTGGCCGTCGATTTCGGCGACCAGGTAGGGAAAGCCGCGATCAACAATGTCGCGCATGCGGCGCAGCATCTCGGTCGCGTCCGGAATGTCGTACTCGTAGGTGTTGACGAAGTCGGTCACTTCCACCGCATAGATCGCGGTGATCGCGTCGATGTCGGCCGGGCCGGCATCACGGATGAGGGCGGCCATGCGCGGCTCCGGCTCAGTCGATGTAGCGCTTGAGCAGGTCACCGTACGCGTCGATGCGACGGTCGCGCAGGAACGGCCAGATGCGGCGCACGTGCTCGCTGCGCTGCAGGTCGACATCGCACAGCAGCACGGTGGCCTCGGTGCCGGCCTCGGCCAGGAATTCGCCCTGCGGGCCCAGCACGTGGCTGTTGCCCCAGAACTGGATGCCCGACGCGCCCAGCGGCGACGCCTCGTGGCCGACGCGGTTGCAGCTCAGCACCGGCAGGCCGTTGGCCACGGCGTGGCCACGGTGGCTCAGCACCCAGGCGTCGCGCTGGCGGGTCTTCTCGTCCTGCACGTCGTCCGGGTCCCAGCCGATCGCGGTCGGGTACAGCAGCAGTTCTGCACCGGCCAGCGCCATCAGGCGCGCCGCTTCCGGGTACCACTGGTCCCAGCACACCAGCACACCCAGGCGGCCCACCGAGGTATCGATGGGCTTGAAGCCGATGTCGCCCGGGGTGAAGTAGAACTTCTCGTAGAAGCCCGGGTCGTCCGGGATATGCATCTTGCGGTACTTGCCGAGCAGCGTACCGTCCTTCTCGAACACCACGGCGGTGTTGTGGTACAGGCCGGCAGCGCGGCGCTCGAACAGCGAGCCGACCAGCACTACGCCATGCTTCTTCGCCAGTGCGCCCAGGCGCTCGGTGCTCGGGCCCGGAATGGATTCGGCCAGGTCGAATTCGTCCACCGATTCGTGCTGGCAGAAATACGGGCCGTTGTGCAGTTCCTGCAGCAGTACCAGCTTGGCACCCTGCGCAGCCGCCTCGGCCACGCGTGCTTCGATCACCGCCAGGTTGGCGGCGGCGTCACCGTGGTTGCGCTCCTGGATCAGGGCGACGGTAAGGGGGCTGCGCGAGTTCATGCGGGGCGTTCCTGCGGGAGAAAACCTGCATGTTAGCGCGGATGGGCGGCCGCAGCGTGTTGCGCGCTGAATGGCGTCCGCACACGGTAGCGCCGGGCCATGCCCGGCGGATTTTCAGGTCGTCGCTGTGCTCGCCGGGCTTGGCCCGGCGCTACCGGTCCGGCTTATGCCTTCAACAGCCCTTCCGGCAGCTGCATGGTGATGCAGTGCAGGCTGCCGTTCTGCCAGATCAGCGAGCGGCAGGGCACCTGCACGATCTCGCGGCCCGGATGGGCCTGGGCCAGCACGTCGCGGGCCAGGTCATCAGCCGGATCGCCGTAGGCCGGCATCAGCACCGCGCCGTTGATGATCAGGTAATTGGCGTACGACGCCGCCAGGCGGCGGCCTTCGTCGATCACCGGCTGTGCCCACGGCAGCGGGAACAGGCGGTACGGCTTCCCATCCTTGGTACGCAGCGCGGCCAGTTCGTTGCCCATCGCCTGCAGTTCGGCGTAGTGCGAGTCGCTCGCGTCGTCGCAGGCCTGGTAGACGATGCTGTCAGGCGAGGCGAAACGGGCCAGGGTGTCGATGTGGGCGTCGGTGTCGTCGCCTTCCAGGTAGCCGTGGTCCAGCCACAGCACGCGGTCCTGCTGCAGCCAGTTGGCCAGGTCGGCGCTCAGGCTTGCACGGTCGCGGTCCGGGTGGCGCTCGTGCAGGCACTTCCAGGTGGTCAGCAGGGTGCCTTCGCCATCGGTCTCGATGCCGCCGCCTTCCAGCGCGAACGGGATGCTGCGCACCGGGGCGTCGTTGAACACGCCAGCCTGGTCGAGCACGCCCACCAGCTGGTCATCCAGGGTGGCGTCGAACTTGCCGCCCCAGCCAGTGAAGCGGAAGTCCAGCAGCTGGAAACCGCCGTCGGCGCGGCGCAGGGTGATCGGGCCGGAGTCGCGCAGCCAGGTATCGTCGTAGGCGGCCGTGGTGAAGTGGACCTTGTCCATGTCGATGCGGTTGGAGCGCAACCGCATTTCGGCATAGGTCTCCACATCGTCGTCGGCCACGCAGATCAGCACCGGCTGGAAGCGGGTGATGGCCGCGACCAGGGCGATGTAGGTCTCTTCCACCTGGCCCAGGCGGTCGGCCCAGTCGGTGTCGGCGGTAGGCCAGGCAATCAGGACGCCGCTCTGGGCTTCCCACTCGGCAGGAAAACGAAGGGTCTGGTTCATGGTCTCGCTACACAGGCCCGCCCAGGGCGGGTAAAGGGATCAACGGATCGGTGGTTTCGGGCCGATTTCGTTCGGGTCCGCCTGGTTGGCCACCACGTCGATCACCTTCTGCTTCTCGAAGTAGACGGTGAACTGCGGGTACACCCAGCGGTTGATGGTCGGCCACTGCCGCTTCTGCCCGCCACGCGGCTGCAGTTGTTCGCTGGGCGCGCCGAACTGCGCCTGCACCTGCTGCATGCTCTGGCCGCGCACGGGCAGGGCACCGGCCGGCTTCTCGCGGGCACGGTCGACAAGCAGGGTATCGGCCAGTGCCGGTGTGGCGGCGGCCAGGGTGGCCATTACGGCCAGGGCGGACAGGTAACGCTTCATCTCGATCTACTCCCCAGTGGTCAAGAAAGGCGATTACAGCAAAAACGGCAGGAAAAAGCCGCATAAACAAAAAACCGCCCGAAGGCGGTTTCTTGCATCGGGTCGGCCCCGCGTAGGGCCAGCCGCAGCCGGAAGGCTGTGAGGCTTAGCGCTGACGCGCCTTGAAACGCGGGTTCGACTTGCAGATGACGAAGATCTTGCCACGACGACGCACGACCTTGCAGTCACGGTGACGGGCCTTCGCCGACTTCAGGGAGGACAGGACTTTCATGGCATACCTCGGCGTAAACAGTAGTTGTTCGGGTGGAGCGTGGCCGCGATATGCGAAAGACAATCGGCAGTTGACGCTCGTTCAAGCCCGCCATTCTACCGGGCTTTTCCTCATGGTTTCAAGTGGTTGCACAAAAGATCCCGCTGGGGGCGTCTGGCAGGGGCTAGAATGGCCTCTTCACACGCTCTGGGACCCCCATGAATCCACTCGCTCCCGTCCTGACCATCGACGGCCCATCCGGGGCTGGCAAGGGTACCATCAGCCGCATCATCGCGCGCAGGCTGGGCTGGCATTACCTGGATTCGGGCGCGCTGTACCGGTCGGTGGGCGTGGCCGCAAGCTGGGCCGACATCGACACCTCCGACGCCTCCGCGCTGGTCCGCTGCACCTTTGACACCCACGTTCAGTTTGTCGAGCAGGGCGATGCCATGCGGGTCATGGTCAACGGCACCGACGCCACCGACGAGCTGCGCCTGGAGACCACCGGGGCGCTGGCCTCGGCGATTGCCGCCATCCCGGAGGTCCGTGCCGCCCTGAAGGAGCGGCAGCGCGCATTCAGGGAACTGCCAGGCCTGGTCGCCGACGGCCGCGACATGGGCACGGTGATCTTTCCGGACGCCCCCTACAAGGTCTTCCTGACCGCCAGTGCCGAGGAGCGCGCCGAGCGCCGGCATAAGCAGTTGAAAGACAAGGGGGTTTCTGTTAGCTTTGATGACCTCCTGCGCGAGATCATGGCCCGCGACGCCCGTGATGCTCAGCGTACCGTGGCGCCCCTGAAGCCGGCAGACGATGCTGTCCTCATCGACACCACAGGCATCGGCATCGATGATGTCGTTGCCCGAGTGATGGATCTGCTTCCGGTTCCGGCTGCCTGATCCGTTCGCGCGGGAGCACTGCCAGCCGCATCGGCAGTGGTCGCGCATAGCAGTGCTGTACCAGCCCCGTCGCGCAATGATGCGTGGCGGTTTTCCTACTACACACGACCTGCGTTTCCGGGGTCGACCAACAGGCGGGCGGTCGCCATTCCCCTGAAGGGGACGCCACCGACCCATGTGTCCAACAGAGTAAATCTAATGACCGAATCATTTGCCGAACTGTTTGAAGCCAGCCAGGCCAACCTGGCCAAGCTGAAGCCGGGCGCCATCGTCAGCGGTACCGTTGTTGAAGTCCGCGGCGACGTCGTGGTGATCAACGCTGGCCTGAAGTCCGAAGGCATCGTGCCGATCGAACAGTTCCGTAACGACGCTGGCGAAATCGACGTCGCCGAAGGCGACATCGTCAAGGTCGCCCTCGACTCGATCGAGAACGGCTTCGGCGAAACCGTCCTGTCGCGCGAGAAGGCCAAGCGCGCGATGGTGTGGGACGAGCTGGAAGAAGCGTTGGAAAAGAACGAAACCATCACCGGCCGCATCAGCGGCAAGGTCAAGGGTGGTTTCACCGTGGACATCAAGGATGTCCGCGCCTTCCTGCCGGGTTCCCTGGTCGATGTGCGCCCGGTGCGCGATCCGGCCTACCTGGAAGGCAAGGAACTCGAGTTCAAGCTCATCAAGCTGGACCGCAAGCGTAACAACGTCGTGGTCTCGCGCCGCGCTGTCGTCGAAAGCGAGCACTCGGAAGAGCGCGAGCAGCTGATGGACAAGCTGCAGGAAGGCGCGATCCTGAAGGGTGTCGTCAAGAACCTGACCGATTACGGCGCGTTCGTGGATCTGGGCGGTATCGACGGCCTGCTGCACATCACCGACATGGCGTGGAAGCGCGTGCGTCACCCGTCGGAAGTCGTGAACGTCGGCGACGAGCTGGACGTCCGCGTGCTGAAGTTCGACCGCGAGCGCAACCGCGTTTCGCTGGGCCTGAAGCAGCTGGGCGAGGATCCGTGGGACAACATCGGCCGTCGTTACCCGGCCAACAGCCGCGTCTTCGGCAAGGTCTCCAACGTCACCGATTACGGTGCGTTCGTTGAGATCGAGCCGGGCGTCGAAGGCCTGGTGCACGTCTCCGAGATGGATTGGACCAACAAGAACGTCAACCCGTCCAAGGTTGTCCAGGTGGGTGATGAAGTCGAAGTGATGGTGCTGGACGTCGATGAAGAGCGTCGCCGCATCTCGCTGGGCATGAAGCAGGTTGCCGCCAATCCGTGGGAAACCTTCGCTGCCACCCACAAGAAGGGTGACAAGGTGTCGGGCCAGATCAAGTCGATCACCGACTTCGGCATCTTCATCGGCCTGGACGGCGGCATCGACGGCCTGGTCCACCTGTCCGACATCAGCTGGAACACCACCGGCGAAGACGTCGTTCGCAACTTCAAGAAGGGCGATACCCTGGACGCCGTCGTCCTGGCCGTCGATCCGGAGCGCGAGCGCATCTCCCTGGGCGTGAAGCAGCTGGAGCAGGATCCGTTCGGCCAGTACATGGCTGCCAATCCGAAGGGCTCCAAGGTCGAAGGCGTGGTGAAGGAAGTCGACGCCAAGGGCGCGATCATCGAGCTGGCTGACGGCATCGAAGGTTACGTCTCGGCCCGCGACATCGCCAACGAGCGCGTTGACGACGCCACCCAGCACCTGAAGGTCGGCGACAAGGTCGAAGCCAAGTTCGTGGGCATGGACCGCAAGGGCCGTACCCTGCAGCTGTCGATCAAGGCCAAGGACGACGCTGAAATGCGCGAAGTGCTGGAGGAATACCAGTCCTCTTCGGCTTCCAGCGGCACCACCCAGCTGGGCGCGCTGCTGCGTGCACAGCTGAACGGCAACAAGTCCGAGTAATCGGCCTTAGGCTGTTCGTTGTTTCCTGGACGGCCCGGGCATTGCCCGGGCCGTTTCAGGCTGAGATGCCCCTGATGTGAGCCGGTAATGACCAAATCCGAACTGATCGAAATCCTTGCGCGCCGCCAGGCGCACCTGAAGGCCGATGATGTCGATCTGGCGGTGAAGTCGTTGCTGGAAATGATGGGCGGATCGCTGTCCGCCGGGGATCGCATCGAAATCCGTGGATTTGGCAGCTTCTCGCTGCACTATCGTCCGCCGCGTCTGGGTCGCAACCCGAAGACCGGCGAATCGGTTGCCCTGCCGGGCAAGCATGTCCCCCATTTCAAGCCGGGCAAGGAATTGCGCGAGCGGGTCAGCAGTGTGCTGCCGCTGGACGCCGATCCGGCCTGAGCCTGCCGTCGCGCCACCGCGTGCGAATCCAGCCGCGAGTCGGATAAGCTACGGACTCCTGCCACTGGAGCTGTCGCATGAAGGTTTTTCGTCTGCTGGTCCTGCTGGCGGTACTCATTCTTGGGTTGATCATCGGTGCCATGAACATGGACGAGATGACCATCAACCTTGTTTTCACCCAACTGAAGACCTCGGTCGGCGTGGCAATCATTGCCGCATTGCTGATCGGCGTCATCGTCGGTGCTGGCCTGGTGCTGGTGAGCGTGGTCATTCCGCTCTACGGCCAACTGCGTCGCGCCAACAAGTCCGCTGCCGCTTCGCCGGCACCGGTTGCTTCCCCCCAATCTTTTGATGGACGTTGATCGAAGATGGATTTCGTCACCGAGTGGTTCTGGTTCTTCCTGTTCGTACCGCTGGCCGCACTGGCCGGGTGGGTGATCGGGCGGCGTGGTGGCCAACGCCACGGTGACAGCCAGGTCAGCCGCCTGTCGAGCACCTATTTCCGTGGCCTGAACTACCTGCTCAACGAGCAGCCGGACAAGGCCATCGAGCTGTTCCTGCACATCGCCGAGCTGGACAAGGAAACCTTCGAGACCCAGGTCGCGCTGGGCCATCTGTTCCGCCGTCGTGGCGAGGTCGACCGCGCCATCCGCCTGCACCAGGGCCTGGTCAATCGCCATGACCTGAGTGACGCACAACGCGTGCAGGCCCTGCTGGCCCTGGGTGAGGACTACATGAAGTCCGGCCTGCTGGATCGTGCCGAGACCGTGTTCACCGAGCTTGCCCAGCTCGATCAGCGCGCACCGCAGGCGCTCAAGCACCTGATCGGCATCTACCAGGCCGAGCGCGATTGGGAAAAGGCCATCGACAACGCCACCCGGTTCGAGGATGTCACCGGCGAGCCGATGGGCAAGCTGATCGGGCAGTTCGAGTGCGAACTGGCCGAGCGATTCCGTGGCGCCGGCAAGCTGGAAGAGGCGAGGGCAGCGATCGCCCGCGCCTACCAGGCCGATGCGATGTCGGTGCGCGCCGGCATCATCGAGGGCCGGTTGGAAACCGACGCAGGCAATCCTGAGGCCGCCGTGCGCGCCTTCGAGCGCGCCGCGCGCAACGATCCCGAATACCTGCCGGAACTGCTGCCGGCGTTGATGCAGAACTACCGCAAGGTGGGCGATCTGGCCGGCGCGCGCGCCTTCCTGTCGGAGATGACCGAGCATTACCGTGGCATTGCCCCGGTGCTGGCGCTGACCCGTCTGATGGAAGAGCAGGAGGGCGTGGCCCCGGCGCGTGCCTACCTCGGCCGCCAGCTGAAGGATCGTCCGTCGGTGCGTGGCGAGTCCGCGCTGATCGACCTCACCCTCGCCGAGGGCGCCGATTCCACCGCCACCCTGCATGACCTCAAGCACATCACTGACCAGCTGCTGGTGCGCAACCCGGCCTATCGCTGCACCCGCTGCGGCTTCGGGGCACGTACCCACCACTGGCAGTGCCCGAGCTGCAAGGAGTGGGGAACGGTCAAGCCGCTGCTGAACTACGCGGTGCTCTGATCCATGCCCTGGCTTGTGATGGGCGCGCTGCTGGCGCTCGCCCTGCTGAGTGCGGTGCTGACCTGGGCTGCACGCGGCTATGCGCTGCGCCAGCAGTTGATGGACCAGCCCGGCGAACGCCGCAGCCATAGTGTCGCTACCCCGCGCGGTGGCGGCATCGCCATCGTCATCAGCCTGCTGGTGACTGCAGCCGTGGCCATCTGGGCCTGGCCCGAAAGCACGCCGACAGTGCTGGTGGCCAGCCTTGGGCTGGTGCTGGTGGCCGGCATCGGCTGGTGGGACGACCACAGGCCCCTGCCGGCGATGCGTCGCCTGCTGGTGCATTTCATCGCCGCGGCGCTGCTGGCCGGCCTGGTCAAGGTGAATGGCGGCAGCTGGCTGTTGGCGGCGCTGGTGCTGCTGTTCACCGCCTCACTGATCAACATCTGGAATTTCATGGACGGCATCAACGGCATTGCCGCCAGCCAGGCCGTCGTGGCGATGCTGGGGCTGGCGCCGGTGCTGCCGTGGCCGTACTCGCTGGCTGCCGTGGCCCTGGGCCTGGCCTGCCTTGGATTCCTGCCGTTCAACTTCCCTCGGGCCCGGATCTTCATGGGCGATGTCGGAAGCGGCGCGTTGGGGTACGCGGTCGCAGCGGTGCTGGCGCTCGCCAGCGTGCGTACCGATATCAACTGGATCCTGCTGCTGGTCCCGGTTTCGCCGTTCCTCGTGGACGCGGGCTTCACACTGCTGGCGCGCATCATTTCGGGACAACGCTGGATGGAACCCCATACCCAGCACGTCTACCAGCGCGCGGTGCAGGCAGGAGCCAGTCACCCCCAGGTGACAGGGATGTACTTTGCTTTGGGCCTGTTCAGTATTACAGTGTTCAATGTCTGCTCCAATTTGCAGCCGAGGTGGGAGGCTGCCGTGGCGATCGCGTGGTTCACCGCGCTGAGCGTCCTCTGGCTCCTCCTGCGCAATGGAATGCGCTACCGACAAGGAAATACCTGACTTATGGCTTCACCCTGGCGGGACAGAATCCTCGGCCTGATGCCGCGTTCGGCCATCGTCTGCCACGACCTCTTCATGGTCTGGGCATGCTGGCAGTTGCTCCATGCAGGGCGTTACTCGATCCTGCCCAACGCTCCGGCGCTGCCCCTGTGGAACGTCGATACCACCCTGGTCCTGCTGCTGCAGGGCCTGGTGTTCTGGCGCGTGGGCCTGTATCGCGGGCTGTGGCGGTTCGCCAGCGTCAGCGACCTGCTGAACATCTTCAAGGCCAGCTTCATCGGCATGGTCGCCATTGTTCTGGTGCTGATGTGGAAGCGCTTCGACGGCGTGCCGATGTCGGTGCTGGTGATCTACCCGTTCGCGCTGTCGGCCCTGCTGGGCGCACCGCGCCTGCTGTACCGGGCCTGGAAGGATTACCAGGCACTGCAGTCCGATTCCAGCGCCCGCCGCGTGCTGATCCTCGGTGCCGGCCAGGCGGCGGAAACACTGGTGCGCGACCTGCGTCGTTCCGGCAACTTCGAGCCGGTCGGCCTGCTCGACGATGCACCGCACCTGCGGGGTGCCAAGCTGCAGGGCCTGCCGATCCTCGGCACCCTGGATGACGCCCCGACGGTGGTCCGCGAGACCGCTGCCAGGCTGCTGGTCATTGCCATGCCGTCACTGGACGCCGCAGGCATGCAGCGCGTTGTCGCGATCTGCGAAAGCACCGGCGTTCCGTTCCGTACCGTGCCCAAGCTCAGCGACATCCTGCAGGGCCAGTCGCTGCCAGGCCAGCTGAAGGAAGTGGCGATCGAAGACCTGCTGGGCCGCAAGCCGATCATGCCGGACTGGAACCTGATCCGCGGCTGGTTGGGTGGGCGCACTGTGATGGTCACCGGCGCCGGTGGTTCGATCGGCTCGGAGCTTTGTCGCCAGTGCGCGCGGCACGGTGCAGGTCGCATCATCCTGCTGGAGATCAGCGAGCTGCTGCTGCTGACCATCGAAGGCGAGCTGCGGCGCAGCTTCCCCGATGTCGAGATCGAGGCGGTGCTGGGCGACTGCGGTGACCCGGCGGTGATCCGCCACGCGCTGTCGCTGCACCCGGTCGATACCGCCTTCCATGCCGCCGCCTACAAGCACGTGCCCGTGCTGGAGCGGCAGCTGCGCGAAGCGGTGCGCAACAACATCCTGGCGACCGAGAACGTCGCCCGCGCGTGCCTGGAAGCCCGCGTGGAGCATTTCGTGTTCATTTCCACGGACAAGGCGGTCGATCCGGTCAATGCGCTGGGTGCGAGCAAGCGCTACGCGGAAATGATCTGCCAGAGCCTGGACCAGAAGTCCACGCACACCCGTTTCGTCACGGTGCGCTTCGGCAACGTGCTGGCGTCGGCCGGCAGCGTGGTGCCGCTGTTCCGCGAGCAGATCCTGCGCGGTGGTCCGGTCACGGTCACCGACCCGGAAGTCAGCCGTTACTTCATGACCATCCCCGAGGCCTGCCAGCTGATCCTGCAGGCGGCCGCGTCGGCGTCGCATGGTGCGATCTACACTCTGGACATGGGCGAGCCGGTGCCGATCCGCGTGCTGGCCGAACAGATGATCCGCCTGACCGGCAAGCAGCCGTACAAGGACATCCAGATCATCTATACCGGTCTGCGCCCGGGCGAGAAGCTGCACGAGACCCTGTTCTATTCGGACGAAGACTACCGTTCGACCGCGCACCCGAAGATTCTCGAGGCCGGCGTGCGTACGTTCTCGCGCGACCTGGTGCTGGGCAATGTTCCGCGCCTGCGTGAGGCGATTGCCAGCTACGACACTGCCAGCATCCAGGAAATCCTGTTTGCGACGATGCCGGAATTCTCGCCAATCGAACAGGATGCTTACATTTCATCCGCTAAAGTCGTGCCCTTTCCGGCACGTGAGGCGAACAGGCACCAATGAGCAAGCGAATTCGCAAGGCAGTTTTCCCGGTGGCAGGGCTGGGAACGCGTTTTTTGCCAGCAACCAAGACTGTGCCGAAGGAGATGCTGCCGATCATTGATCGGCCGCTGATCCAGTACGCCGTTGATGAAGCCATCGAAGCCGGCTGCGACACGCTGGTGTTCATCACCAACCGCTACAAGCACGCGGTCGCCGATTATTTCGACAAGGCCTACGAACTGGAGCAGAAGCTCGAGCGCGCCGGCAAGCAGGAGCAGCTGGAGCTGATCCGGCATGTGCTGCCCAATGGCGTGCGCGCGATCTTCGTGACCCAGGCCGAGGCGCTGGGCCTCGGGCACGCAGTACTGTGTGCCAAGGCTGTGATCGGTGACGAGCCGTTCGCGGTGCTGCTGCCCGACGATCTGATCTGGAACCGCGGTGCCGGTGCGCTGAAGCAGATGGCCGACCTCAATGAAGCCAGCGGTGCCAGCGTGATCGCGGTCGAAGACGTCCCGCACGAAAAGACCGCCAGCTACGGCATCGTCGCCACTGAGGCGTTCGATGGCCGCAAGGGCCGCATTTCGCAGATCGTCGAGAAGCCGAAGCCGGAGGACGCGCCGAGTGACCTGGCGGTGGTCGGCCGCTACGTGCTGAGCCCGAAGATCTTCGAACTACTGGAACAGACCCAGACTGGTGCCGGTGGCGAGATCCAGCTGACCGATGCGATTGCCGAGCTGCTGAAGACCGAAGAAGTCGATGCCTATCGTTTCGAGGGCACCCGCTTCGACTGCGGCACGCACTTGGGGCTGGTGGAGGCGACGATCCGCTTCGCGCTGGACAACCCGAAGCTGGCCGGCCCCGCGCGGGAGAAGCTGGCGGCGATGCTGGCGGAATAAGGTGTTTTCAGGCGCTCCGTGCAGCGCCTTGATTGATACGTAGGGGAGGGGGCGGATGGCCCTCTCCAAAACACGCCAAAGCCCTTCCATGGTGCTCGGTGGCGCCTTGCTCGTGTGCGCTGTCCTGCGCACACGGCAAGACCGGGGTTGGGCGTCCTGCCCAACCCGCCCGAGGCATGCCTCGGGCCCATGGCGCCAACGGTTTTGGAGAGGGCCATCCGCCCCCTCTCGACAGTTTCCGTGCGGCGCGGACGGGAAGGGCGGAATCAAAGGCAAAGGCAAAAGCAAAAAAGGCAGCCACTGGCTGCCTTTTTTGCTTGTTGGGGTCAGATCCCTTTGCGCAGCAAAGGGATCTGACCCCGGCCTTTGACCCTGCCTTTGCTCATCCCTCCGCCGCGGGGAGGCTGGAAGGGCCGGGTTGGCAGGGCTGCCCGGGACCGTTGGCGCCATGGATGGCGCCATCGAGCCCCCATGGAAGGGTTCACGGCGTGTCCCGGGCAGCCCTGCCAACCCGACCCACGCCATGAAGCCCAACGAGGCAACGCTTTGAACCTTACAGCGCCTCGAAAATACCCGCCGCGCCCATGCCGGTGCCGATGCACATCGTCACCATGCCGTACTTCTGCTGGCGACGACGCAGGCCGTGCAGCAGGGTGGCGGTACGGATCGCGCCGGTCGCGCCCAGCGGATGGCCCAAGGCGATCGCGCCGCCCAGCGGGTTGACCTTGCTCGGGTCCAGGCCGCAATCGCGGATCACTGCCAGCGACTGCGCGGCGAAGGCTTCGTTCAGTTCAATCCAGTCCAGCTGGTCCTGGGTCAGGCCGGCCTGCTTCAGGGCCTTCGGGATCGCGGCGATCGGGCCGATGCCCATCACTTCCGGGCGCACGCCGGCCACCGAGAAGCTGACGAAACGGGCCAGCGGGGTCAGGCCGTAGTCCTTGATCGCCTGCTCCGAGGCCAGCAGCACGGCACCGGCGCCATCGCTCATCTGCGACGAATTGCCGGCGGTGACGGTGCCGCCGAACTGGCCGTTGCGGAACACCGGGCGCAGCTTGGCCAGGCCTTCAGCGGAGGAATCCGGGCGCGGGCCTTCGTCGGTGTCGGCGATCTTGTTGCGGGTGATGATGCGCTGGCCATCGGCCAGGTCCGGCAGGTGCGAGACGATCTCGTACGGGCTGATTTCGTCCTTGAACTCGCCGTTCTGGATCGCGGCCATGGCCTTCTGGTGCGAGGCCAGGGCGAACGCGTCCTGGTCTTCGCGCGAGACCTTCCACTCTTCGGCCACCTTCTCGGCGGTGATGCCCATGCCGTAGGCGATGGCGACGTGGTCGTTGTCGAACACGCTCGGTGCCATGGCGATCTTGTTGCCCATCATCGGCACCATCGACATCGACTCGGTGCCGCCGGCCAGCATCAGGTCGGCGTTGCCCAGGCGGATCGCGTCGGCGGCCTGCGCCACGGCCTGCAGGCCAGAGGAGCAGAAGCGGTTCACGGTCTGTGCGGCGATGGTGTTCGGCAGTCCGGCCAGCAGCACGCCAATGCGTGCCACGTTCATGCCCTGCTCGGCTTCCGGCATGGCGCAGCCGATGATGGCGTCATCGATGCGGTTGACGTCCACGCCCGGGGCCTGGGCGACGACGCTGCGCAGCACGTGCGCAAGCATGTCGTCGGGGCGGGTGTTGCGGAACATGCCCTTGGGCGCCTTGCCAACCGGGGTACGGGTGGCGGCGACGATGTAGGCGTCCTGGATTTGCTTGGTCATTGCAGTGATCTCTTGAATTTTTTAGCCGGAGTACCGACCAACGGTCGGCACCCACCAGAGGCAGAGGGATGCCGACCCGTGGCCGGCACCCGCCATCAATCAGTTCCGCAGCGGCTTGCCGGTCTTGAGCATGTGCGCGATGCGGGCCTGGGTCTTTTCCTGCTGGGCCAGTTCGACGAAGTGCTTGCGCTCCAGGGTCAGCAGCCACTCTTCGTCGACCAGGGTGCCGCGGTCGACCTTGCCGCCGCACAGCACGGTGGCGATGCGCTCGGCGATCTCGTAGTCGTACGGGCTGATGAAACGGCCTTCCAGCATGTTGACCAGCATCATCTTGAAGGTGGCGATACCCACGTCACCGGCCACCTGGATGCGGCGTGCCGGCAGCGGCGGACGGTAGCCGGCTTCGGCCAGGGCGCGTGCTTCGGCCTTGGCGATGTGCAGGGCCTCGTAGCTGTTGAACACCACCTTGTCGGTGCTGCGCAGCAGGCCCAGTTCCTTGGCGTTGACCGCCGAGTTGGACACCTTGGCCATCGCCACGGTCTCGAAGGTCTTCTTCAGTTCGGCGAACACGTCACCGCCCGGGCCTGCGGCCTGCGAGGCGCGCACGGCCAGTTCCTTCAGGCCACCACCCGCCGGCAGCAGGCCGACGCCGGCCTCGACCAGGCCGATGTAGCTTTCCAGGAAGGCCACGGTCTTGGCGCTGTGCATCTGGAACTCGCAGCCGCCACCCAGGGCCAGGCCACGCACCGCTGCCACCACCGGCACCAGCGAGTACTTGATGCGCTGGCTGGTGCGCTGGAAGTTGGCGACCATCTCTTCGAACTGGTCGACCTTGCCGGCCTGCAGCAGGCCCAGTGCACCGGCCAGGTCGGCACCGGCGGAGAAGGGTTCCTTCTGCTGCCAGATCACCAGGCCCTGGAAGTCCTTCTCGGCGCGGCTGACGCATTCCTGCAGGCCATCCAGCACCTGGTCGGACACGGTGTTCATCTTGGTCTTGAAGCTGACCACGGCGATGCCGTCACCGTCGTGCCACATGCGCAGGCCGTCGTTCTCGAACACGGTTTCGCCCGGCGCGAACTTCTCGCCCAGCAGCGGATCCGGGAAGCGCTGGCGCTGGTACACCGGCAGCGACGAACGCGGCAGCTTGGCGTTGCGCGACGGGCTGTAGCTGCCCTCGGCAGCGTGCACGCCGTCGCGGCCATCGAACACCCAGTCCGGCAGCGGTGCGTTGCTCATGCTCTTGCCGGCCACGATGTCATCGGCGATCCACTGCGCGACCTGCTTCCAGCCGGCGGCCTGCCAGGTCTCGAACGGGCCCAGCGACCAGCCGTAGCCCCAGCGGATGGCCAGGTCGACGTCGCGCGCGGTCTCGGCGATGTCGGCCAGGTGGTAGGCGCTGTAGTGGAACAGGTCGCGGAAGGTCGCCCACAGGAACTGCGCCTGTGGGTGCTGGCTCTCGCGCAGCTTGGCGAACTTCTCGGCCGGGTTCTTGATCTTCAGGATCTCGACCACTTCCGGAGCGGCGGTACGGTCGGCCGGGCGGTAGTCCTGCTTCTCCAGGTCCAGCACGACGATGTCCTTGCCGACCTTGCGGAAGATGCCGGCGCCGGTCTTCTGGCCCAGCGCGCCCTTGGCAATCAGCGCGTCCAGCCACTTCGGCGACTTGAAGAATTCATGCCACGGGTCATTCGGCAGGGTGTCGCCCATGGTCTTGATGACGTGCGCCATGGTGTCCAGGCCGACCACGTCGGAGGTGCGGTAGGTGGCCGACTTCGGGCGGCCGACCAGCGGGCCGGTCAGGCCGTCCACTTCGTCGAAGCCCAGGCCGAACTGCTGGGTATGGTGGATGGTCGACAGGATCGAGAACACGCCGATGCGGTTGCCGATGAAGTTCGGGGTGTCCTTGGCATACACCACGCCCTTGCCCAGGGTGGTGACCAGAAATTCTTCCAGGCCTTCCAGCACGGCGGCATCGGTGGTGGTGGCCGGAATCAGCTCGGCCAGGTGCATGTAGCGCGGCGGGTTGAAGAAGTGCACGCCGCAGAAGCGGTGACGCAGCTGCTCGGGCAGCACGTCGGCGAGCTTGTTGATGCCCAGGCCTGAGGTGTTGGAGGCCAGCACCGCGTGGTCGGCCACGAACGGGGCGATCTTCTTGTACAGGTCCTGCTTCCAGTCCATGCGCTCGGCGATGGCCTCGATGATCAGGTCGCAGTCCTTCAGCTGCTCCAGGCCGGACTCGTAGTTGGCCGGAGTGATGGCTTCGGCCAGCGACTTGCTGGCCAGCGGCGCGGGACTCAGCTTGCCCAGGTTGGCGATCGCCTTCAGCACGATGCCATCGGCCGGACCTTCCTTGGCGGGCAGGTCGAACAGCACGGTGTCGACGCCAGCGTTGGTGAGGTGGGCGGCGATCTGGGCACCCATGACGCCGGCACCCAGCACGGCGGCGCGGCGGACTAGCAGGGAATTGGACATGGTGTAGGGCCTTTGTTGGTCAGCAGTTACTGGGTGGAATCAAACGGAAGCGGGCAGGGCGCTGGCGCGTGCGGCGGCGCGGAACCCGGCTTCGGCGAAATGGATCAGTTCATGGGCGGCATGGGCACGATGCGCCGCTTCGGTGACACCGGCGGGACGCTTGATCAGCCCGAAGTCGGCCATGGCATAGGTGAGCGAGCCGGCCAGGAAGTCGAGGCGCCAGTACAGCTCCTCCTTGCTCAGGCCGGGCACGCATTCGCCGATGGCCTTGCCGAATGCACGCAGCACGTGGCCGTAGTGGTCGGACAGGAACTTGCGCAGGTTGTCGTTCTTCTCAGCGTAGGCGCGGGCAATCACGCGCACGAAGGCGCCGCCGTTCTGGCGGTCCTGGGCCAGCGCCAGGGCCGGCTCGACGAAGGCGGCCAGCACCGGGCGCAGTTCGCCAGGGTGCTCAGCGCGGGCGCGTTCGAGCTGCGACAGGCGGGCGCCGGTCATCTCGTCCATGCGGCGGCGGAACACCTCGTTGACCAGGTTTTCCTTGGAACCGAAGTGGTAGTTGACCGCCGCGATGTTGACGTCGGCCTGGCTGGTCACCTGGCGCAGCGAGGTGCCGGCGAAGCCGTGCTGTGCGAACAGCTCCTCCGCCGCGCCGAGGATCCGGTCCTTGGTCGAGAAGTGTGCGGGCTTGGCCATCGGTGGGCGGACCTTAATCAAACGATTGTTTGATACTAGAACCAGACGGCAGCGTATGGCATTTTGCAGTGCAGCAAAAATGGCTCGGACGGTCAGAGTCCGCTCAGCTGGGTGAATGGGTGGATCTGAACCTGTAGAGCCGAGCCCATGCTCGGCTGCTCTTCGGCCCAAAGGTCAGCCGAGCATGGGCTCGGCTCTACAGGAGGGCCGCAGGCCCTCTACCACCCAGCCGCTTTATCTTTTACAATTCGCCTACGTTTATCAGGCTAAGCCCGCGTTCCGACGCGGGTTTTTTTCATGTTACCCTTCGGGCCATCAGCGGCCCGATTCCATTGGAGACATCCCATGGCGCTGGAGCGCACCCTTTCGATCATCAAGCCGGACGCCGTTGCCAAGAACGTCATCGGCGAAATCTACGCCCGCTTCGAGAAGGCCGGCCTGAAGGTCGTGGCCGCCAAGTACAAGCAGCTGTCCCGCCGTGAAGCCGAAGGCTTCTACGCCGTGCACCGCGAGCGTCCGTTCTTCAACGCGCTGGTCGAATTCATGATCTCCGGCCCGGTGATGATCCAGGCCCTGGAAGGCGAGAACGCCGTCCTGGCCCACCGCGATCTGCTGGGCGCCACCAACCCGAAGGAAGCCGCGCCGGGCACCATCCGCGCCGACTTCGCCGAATCCATCGATGCCAATGCCGCCCACGGCTCGGACTCGGTCGAGAATGCCGCGATTGAAATCGCCTACTTCTTCGCCGCCACCGAAGTCGTCTCGCGCTGAGAGTAATGCCGTGAACGAGGTCGTACAGTCCCCCGCCATCCAGCCGCTGCCGAAGTCGGCGCCCACGGCTGGCAAGCAGAACCTGCTCGACCTCGATCGCGCGGGCCTGGAGAAGTTCTTCGTCGAGGTTCTCGGCGAGAAGAAGTTCCGCGCCCACCAGGTGATGAAGTGGATCCACCATCGCTACGTCACCGATTTCGATGAAATGACCGACCTCGGCAAGGTCCTGCGCGCCAAGCTGCAGGCCCATGCCGAGGTGCTGGTTCCCAACATCGTGTTCGACAAGCCCTCCGCCGACGGCACCCACAAGTGGCTGCTGGCGATGGGCGTGGATGGCAAGAACGCCATCGAGACCGTGTACATCCCGGACAAGACCCGCGGCACGCTGTGCGTGTCCTCGCAGGTCGGTTGCGGCCTGAACTGCACGTTCTGCTCCACCGCCACCCAGGGCTTCAACCGCAACCTGACCACCGCCGAGATCATCGGCCAGGTGTGGGTTGCCGCACGCCACCTGGGCAACGTGCCGCACCAGATGCGCCGCCTCACCAACGTGGTGATGATGGGCATGGGCGAGCCGCTGATGAATTTCGACAACGTCGTGCGCGCCATGAGCGTGATGCGCGACGACCTGGGCTACGGCCTGGCCAACAAGCGCGTGACCCTGTCGACCTCTGGCCTGGTGCCGCAGATCGACCGCCTGTCTGCCGAAAGCGACGTGTCGCTGGCGGTGTCGCTGCATGCGCCGAACGACGCGCTGCGCGAGACACTGGTGCCGCTCAACAAGAAGTACCCGATCGCCGAGCTGATGGCCTCGTGCGCACGCTACCTGCGCGCCAACAAGCGCCGCGAGTCGGTCACCTTCGAATACACCCTGATGAAGGGCATCAACGACAAGCCCGAGCATGCCCGCGAGCTGGCCCGCCTGATGCGCCAGTTCGACAACGCGGTGCAGGCCAAGGATTCGGGCAAGGTCAACCTGATTCCGTTCAACCCGTTCCCGGGTACCCGCTACGAGCGTTCGGAAGAAGCGCACATTCGCGCCTTCCAGAAGATCCTGCTCGACAGCAACGTGCTGACCATGGTCCGCCGCACCCGTGGCGACGACATCGACGCCGCCTGTGGCCAGCTCAAGGGCCAGGTGATGGACCGCACCCGCCGCCAGGCGGAATTCAACAAGACGCTGCAGGCGGGGAAGGGGAGCGATGCCGCGGCCTGACCGCCTCTGGCTGGTTCTGTTCGCAGGCGTGCTGGCCGTTGCGGTCGGCGGCTGTAAATCCCATCCCAAGGCCAAGCTCGGGCCGAGCCAGGCGCCGGTCTATTCGGTGGCTGACCCGGAAAGCGTGCGGCGCGAAGTGCGCTGGCGCGACCTGTTGACCCTGGCGACCCGTGACATGCAGGTCGGCAATCTCGACGCCGCCGAGCGCAAGGTGCGCGAAGCGCTGAAGCTGGCGCCCGAGGCGCCCGACGCGCTGGTGCTGCAGGCCGGCATCGATGACCGTCGTGGCCGCACCCGCCAGGCGGGCGAGAATTTCCGCAAGGCCGCCGAGCTGGCGCCGCAGCGCGGAGACGTGCTCAACAACTACGGTGCCTGGTTGTGCCAGCAGGGCCAGCCGGCCGAATCGCTGGTCTGGTTCGACCGCGCGCTGCAGGCGCCGGGCTATGCCACCCCGGGCGAAGCGCAGGCCAATGCCGGCAGCTGCGCACTGGACGCTGGGCAGCTCGAACGTGCCGAGCGCGACCTGCGCGCGGCACTCGTCGCGGCGCCGGCCAACCCGGTTGCGCTGGAGTCGATGGCCCAGCTGAGCTTCCGCCAGGGCCGCTACATGGAGGCCCGGGCCTTCGCCGAACGTAGGATTGCGGCTGCACCCGCAACGCGTTCCGTGTTACAACTTGCGTCTCAAATCGAAGCGAGGCTGGGCGATCGGGCGGCATCTGATCGCTATCTGCAGCGGATTCGACAGGAATTTCCGCAGGAAGCGGGCTCCTAACTCCAGGGTTGATGCATTGTGATTGATGACCAGACTGTGAGCGCTCTCGAGACTGCGGCCGGCTGCGGCACCCGCCTGCGCCAGGCCCGTGAAGCGGCCGGACTGACCCTCGAAGATGTCGGCTCGCGCCTGCGCATGCCGGTCCAGGTGGTCAAGTCCCTGGAAGAGGAACAATGGCAGAAGCTGGGGGCGCCGGTGTTCGTGCGCGGCCAGCTGCGCAGCTATGCGCGCCTGCTCGACGTGGACGTGGGCGAGCTGCTGGAGCAGGCCCAGGTCGGCCCGGTGGTTCCGCCCACCCTGGTCAGCCATACCCATACCCCGCGTGCGCGCCGCATTGCCGAGAACCTCGGCCGGCGCGTGCTGTATGTCGGCATCACCGCCGTGCTGGCGGTGCCGGTGTGGTTCGCCACCCGTGGCCACTTCGACGGCAGCGCGACCCCGTCGCCGAGCACCGCCTCGCTGGACGTGATCCCGGCCGCCGTGCCGGTCACGCCGTCCGCAGCCGGTAGCGAGACGGCCGCCCCGGCCGAAGCGACCCCGGCCCCGGCCAGCAAGCCGGCGGCCACCCCTTACGTCGCCTCGCTGGCCCCGGTGCCGCGCCCGGCGCCGGCACCGGCTGCCGGCAATGCGCTGGAAATGCAGTTCAGCGGCGACAGCTGGGTCGACATCGGCGGCCCGGACGGCAGCACCGTCGAGAAGGCACTGATCAAGTCCGGCGAGACCCGCAGCTTCACGCCGGGCCAGGTGACCCGGGTGACCCTGGGCAACGCCTCGGCGGTCCAGGTTCAGCAGAACGGCGCTATCGTCGATCTGACCCCCTACCAGCGAGCCAACGTGGCACGCTTTCAGGTATCCTCTGAAGGCTCCGTAGTCCCGGTTTCGCACTGAGGCGCGGTTTCACCACCTTCGATTAAACCCAATGGTCCCTCCCGACGGGCGGGGCGAGAGTACGCATGGCGATCGACGATCTGCTCGACGAGCACGAACAAAGTGAACGCGTCCGCAGCTGGCTGCGGAAGAATGGCGCCAGCATCCTCGGTGGCGTAGTCATCGCCATCGGTGCCATTGCCGGCTGGCAGTGGTACCAGAAGGATCAGGGCAGCAAGCTGGCCTCGGCCAATGTCGAGTACCAGAAGGCCCTGCAGGGCCTGCAGCAGAACAAGCTTGACGATGCCGCCAAGGCGGTCAAGGCGCTCGAAGCCGGCCCGTCCAGCATCTACGGCGACCTCGCGGCGCTGCAGCTGGCCAAGGCCCAGGTCGACGCCGGCAAGAACGAAGAGGCACTGGCCACCCTGCGCAATGTGAAGGTCGAAGGTGACCTGCAGCGCGTGGTCGACCAGCGTGTGGCCCGCCTGCTGGTGGCCACTGGCAAGAGCGACGAGGCCATCAAGCTGCTGGGCAGCGCCACCGACAGCAGCAGCCTGGAAATCCATGGCGATGCGCTGATGGCGCAGGGCAAGCGCGATGAGGCCCGCGTACAGTACGAGAAGGCGCTGAAGACGCTGGACGTGGCAGCGCCGCAGCGGCGCCTGCTGGAAACCAAGGTTATGGACGCCGGCGGCACCGTTGCCGCCCCTGCGGAGTCGGTTTGATGAGTCAGAAGGTCATGATCACCCGCGTCGCCACCGTGCTCCTGATGGGCATGGCCCTGACCGGCTGCGGCACCATGAAGGGCTGGTTCGCCGGCAAGGACGCGGCGGCGAAGAAGGCACAGGAACCGGCTGAGCTGGTCAAGTTCGAGCCGACCGTGAAGGTCAGCAAGATCTGGTCGGTCAACCTCGGCAAGGGCGAGCGTCGCATCGGTGTGCGCCAGGGCCCGGCGGTGGCCAACGGCCACGTGTTCGCTGCGGCGATCACCGGTGGCGTGCACGCCATCGACCTGCAGACCGGCAAGAAGGTCTGGACCTGGGAGCCGAAGAAGGAAAAGAAGAAGGCCGAGCTGCGCCTGTCCGGCGGCCCGGGTGTCGGTGAGAACCTGGTCGTGATCGGCACGCTGGATGGTCAGGTCATCGCGCTGGACATCAACGACGGCAGCGAGAAGTGGCGTGCCCGTGTTCCGGGTGAAGTGATCGCCGCGCCGGCCGTTGCCCAGGGCATGGTCTACGTGCGCAGCAACGACGGTCGTGTGACCGCCTTCGATGTCGGCAACGGCACCCAGAAGTGGTTCAACCCGAGCGAGCTGCCGGCGCTGACCGTGCGCGGCAACGCGCCGGTGGTGACCGGCCCGGGCGTGTTGTTCATCGGCAAGGACGAGGGCGCGGTCGCGGCCCTGGCCCAGCAGGATGGCCGCACGCTGTGGGAACAGAACCTCGGCAACGGCGAAGGCCGCACCGAGCTGGAGCGCATGGCGGACGTCGACGGCGCACCGGTGCTCGACGGCAACACCCTGTACGTGAGCAGCTTCAAGAACCAGACCATGGCCATCGAAGGCCCGACCGGTCGCCCGCTGTGGGCGCGCGACCATGGCGGCGCAGGTGGCGTGGCGGTATCGTCCGGCAATGTGTTCGTGACCGACAACAAGGGCGGCGTGTTCGGTCTGGACAAGGCCAGCGGCGCAGCCATGTGGTCGCAGACGGCACTGGCCCGTCGCTCCCTGACCGGCCCGGCACTGCACGGCGACTACGTCGTGGTCGGTGACTACAAGGGATACGTGCACTGGTTGCAGACCTCCGATGGTGCGATGGCGGCACGGGCAAAAAGTGGCGGCGACGCCCTGCTGGCCCAGCCGGTCGTCGTAGACGGGGTGCTGCTGGTGCAGAACGTGGATGGCAAGCTGACCGCCTTCCGGTTGGCAAACTAAAAAATTGGAGTAATCGCGATGCTGCCTCTGGTCGCCCTGGTTGGACGGCCGAATGTCGGCAAGTCGACTATTTTCAATGCGCTTACGCGCACCCGTGACGCGCTGGTTCATGACCAGCCTGGCGTCACCCGCGACCGCAACTACGGTGTCTGCCGCCTCGACGAGGACAACCATTTCCTCGTCGTGGATACCGGCGGTATCGCCGGGGAAGACGAAGGCCTGGCCGGCGCCACCACGCGCCAGGCCCGTGCGGCCGCGGCCGAAGCCGACCTGATCCTGTTCGTCGTCGACGCGCGCGAGGGCAGCTCGGCGCTCGACGACGAGATCCTGGCCTGGCTGCGCAAGCTGTCGCGCCCGACGCTGCTGCTGATCAACAAGATCGACGGCACCGACGAGGACAGCGTGCGTTCCGAGTTCGCCCGTTACGGCTTCGGCGAGATGCTGACCGTCTCGGCCGCGCATCGCCAGGGCCTGGACGACCTGCTGGACGAAGTGATTCAGCGCCTGCCGGAAGAAGGCAGCGGCGAAGAGCTGGACAACGACCCGAACCGCATCCGCATCGCCTTCGTCGGCCGCCCGAACGTGGGCAAGTCGACCCTGGTCAATCGCATCCTCGGCGAGGAGCGCATGATCGCCTCCGACGTGCCGGGTACCACCCGCGACTCGATCGCGGTGGACCTGGAGCGCGACGGCCGTGAGTACCGCCTGATCGACACCGCCGGCCTGCGCCGTCGTTCGCGCGTGGACGAGGTCGTCGAGAAGTTCTCGGTGGTCAAGACCATGCAGTCGATCGAGCAGTGCCAGGTGGCCGTGCTGATGCTCGACGCCACCGAAGGCGTGACCGACCAGGACGCCACCGTGCTCGGTGCCGTGCTCGATGCCGGCCGCGCGCTGGTGATCGCCATCAACAAGTGGGATGGCCTGACCGAGTACCAGCGCGAGCAGGCCGAAACCATGCTGTCGCTGAAGCTGGGCTTCGTGCCGTGGGCCGAATCGGTGCGCATCTCGGCCAAGCACGGCTCGGGCCTGCGCGAGCTGTTCCGCGCGGTGCATCGTGCGCACGAATCGGCGAACAAGACCTTCACCACCAGCGAAGTGAACAAGGCGCTGGAAGTGGCCTACGAGACCAACCCGCCGCCGACCATCCGCGGCCATGTCTCCAAGCTGCGCTACGTGCACCCGGCCGGTTCCAACCCGCCGACCTTCATCGTGCACGGCACCCGCCTGAAGGAGCTGCAGGAGTCGTACAAGCGCTACCTGGAGAACTTCTTCCGCAAGCGCTTCAAGCTGATCGGCACGCCGGTGAGCTTCATCTTCCGCGAGGGGACCAACCCGTACGAGGGCAAGAAGAACGTCCTCACCGAACGGCAGGTCAAGGCCAAGCGGCGCTTGATGAAGCACGTCAAGGGCAAGTGATTCACGGGAAGGCGGCCGCAGGGCCGCCTTTTTCGTTGCGGCGAACCGGTCTGTAGAGCCGAGCCCATGCTCGGCTGCTTTTCGCGGATTGACGAAGCGCGCTGCGTGCGTCAGCCGAGCATGGGCTCGGCTCTACAGATCTCGATCTGGGCGACCGCCGCGACGTGCGCGGCAATGTGGCAAGGCGCATGGGATGCTGCGGGGTGCGGCCATCATCGATTCCGGCAGCCGCGCCTGCCCCGTGATGCTTGCCCAGACCAGGGTGGTACCCAATGCTCCTGCCAGGTACGCCACCGACACCGCCCCGGTCACCAGGCCTGCGGCATGCTCCAGCCACGGAAGGAGTCGGCAATACCTCCGTGCCCAGCGCAGATGGCTGCCGAGCCATGCCATCAGCAGGCCGAGCGACAGCGCGACGCCGCTCAGGCCGGCCACGTAAGCGGCCTTGGTGCCAGTGTCGGCAACGAGGCCGGTAAGCAGGGCAGCCACCGCGAACTGCAGCATCCAGTTGCTGGTGCTGGCGAGCGCCAACAGGCATCCAGCCTCGGCGTGCGGCCAACGGGAGCGGGCCCTCAGGCCCCAGGGCATCTGCAGGGAAAGCGGAGAGAGGGTGGTCAGCCCGGCATCGCGCAGGCACATGCCCGCCAGGCGCAACAGCAGGAGGCAGCCCGTGCACTGCATCGCCAGCGTCCACAGGCCGCGGTTTCCCAGCATGGCCGCTGCAACGAAAGCCATGGCGCAGATGACGCCCGTACCGATGGCGATACCGAATGACGCGGCCATGGCGGCGTGCCCGCCTGCGCCCATCGCGGTGCGCAGGATCTTCGCGTGATTGGAAGCAGGCAGGAGCATGGCGAAGCCGTACAGCACCGCGACGATGAAGAACTGCTGCACGTAAACCTGCCACCGACCTACAGAAAGTGCCGAGTGTGGGCTGGTGCGGACGCGCCGTATTGAACGCTATTGCGACAGGCGCGAATCGCCGGCATCAGCCCACCCACAGCGACACGACGATCCATAGCGCCAGCGCAATCATCAGGAGCCCTGCGGCGCGCTCCAGCCAGGGCAGGGCGCGTGCGAATCGGCCCAGCACCCACGGGTGGCCGACCAGCGCGGCTACCAGCAGATCCCAGAGCAGGACGATGCCGAACATCCACGCGCCATAGAAGAACTTCATTGCGGCGCTGGCCTGCGGGCCGTTGAGCATTGCCGCCAACGTTGCGTAGAACAGCGCATTCTTCGGGTTCAGCAGCGCAGACAGGGCGCCCAGCCCTGCCGCCTTCCACCATCCGTGGGCACCGTCCGCTCGCGATCCGGCGGCAGCGTCAGATGCCTGCAGCGTCGTCGAACCCGCATGGCGCAGGAACAGCGTGCCGAGGTACAGCAGGAACCCGCAGCCCGCCAACTGCACCGCAATGAACCCTGCGCTGCCTGGGCGCAGCATGGCCATTCCGGTGAAAGCGGCCACGATGAAGACGCCATTGCCGACGGCGATGCCTGCGCAGGCGCCACTGGCGGTGCGCCAGCCAGAGGTGATCGCAGTGCGCGCAACAAGGAAGAAGTCGGGGCCGGGTGAGAGCAGGGCGAGAAAATGTACGGTGGCGATGACCAGGAACTGTTCCATCGGGTCCGGCGGCGGCTGGCGGGGGCGCCAGTGTGGGGATGCGCCGCGCGATGGTATTGAACGTTATTGCAGGCTCAGCGCCGGTACTGGCCCGGGGTCGCACCGGCGTGGGCCTTGAAGACCCGCTGGAAATGGCTCTGGTCGGCGAACCCCAATGCATGGGCGACCACGGCCAGGGCCTGCCCTTCGCACAGCCGCCGCCGGGCCTCCTGGATGCGCTGGTCGATCTGCCAGGCGTGCGGGGTCAGGCCCGTGGCACGCCGGAAGGCGCGGATCAGCTGGTAGCGGCTCATGCCTGCCAGCGATGCCAGCTCCTGCAGGGCCGGAGTGTGTTCGAGCCGCTGGCGCAGAATGTCCATCACCGGCTGCAGCCGCTGCTGTAATGCGGCATCTTCGGGCGGGCCGGTGACGGCTACACCATCATGTTCATCCAGATCGCCGACGAACGCGATCAGGGCAGCTTCCTTGACGCTGACCGGATCGTCGGAGAACAGCGTCTGGTTGAGCTGGCAGTACTGCTGGTAGCGCGGGCGATGGTTGGAAATCCGGATCGGTTCCTGCTGCCAGTCGGGTTCGGGCAGGTCGTCATACTCGGCGCGCACCTCGGCCATCCAGCGCGCGTCCAGATGCAGCATCTGGTAGCTCCAGACCTGGCCGGGCAGGGGGTTGCAGGCGTGCACGCGGCCTGCGGGCACGCCGACCAGACTGCCGGGCTGCAGCAGGCGCGGTCCTTCCGCAGCACCGGTGAACAGGCTGCTGCCGGCGTCCACGGCGCCGATCGAGAAGGTGTCATGGCTGTGCGGGCGGTGGCAGGCGCGGCTGTCGCACGCCCGTCGGCTTTCGACGAAGGGCATGCGCGGGTCACGCCAGAATTCGGTGGCAGAGCGCATGCAGCGGTTCCGGGATGCAGGGGCAACGCCCGCATGGTGCCATGTTCGGGGCAGGGCGCGTCGAGGGTGTCTGCGCGATAATGCCGCCATGAGCATCCAAGAGCTTTCCCCCGCGCAGGCACGCGAGCGCCTGGCCCACGGCGCCGTGCTGATCGATGTGCGCGAGGCGCATGAACGGGCCGGCGGCATGGCCGAAGGCGCGCGCGGCGTGGCCAAGGGCGAGCTGCAGGCCGACCCGGCCGCGCATCTGCCGCGGCGCGACCAGGAGATCCTGCTGATCTGCCAGAGCGGCAAGCGCTCGGCCGATGCCGTGCAGTTCCTGCTGGAGGCCGGCTACACAAACGTCGCTTCCGTGACGGGCGGTACCGTGGCCTGGCGCGAGCAGTCGCTGCCCTTGGTGCAGCCGCTGGCCAGCGCCGCCGACCGCGATTTCTTTGATCGCTATTCGCGGCATCTGCTGCTGCCACAGGTGGGCGAGGCCGGCCAGCGCCGGCTGCAGCAATCACGCGTGCTGGTGCTGGGCGCGGGCGGCCTGGGTGCGCCAGCCGGCTTCTATCTGGCCGCCGCCGGGGTAGGGCACCTGCGCTTTGCCGACCACGACCGCGTGGAGCGCAGCAACCTGCACCGGCAGATCGTGCATACCGAAGCCAGCGTCGGCCAGCTCAAGGTCGATTCCGCTCGCGAGCGCCTGCTGGCGCTGAATCCCTCCATCGAGGTCGAGGCGGTGCCGGAGCGGGTGACCTCTGAGAACGTGGATGCGCTGCTCGAGGGCGTGGACGTGGTGCTGGATGGCTCGGACAACTTCCCGCTGCGCTACCTGCTCAACGACGCCTGCATCAAGCACGCCAAACCGCTGGTGTATGCCGCCATCGAGCGCTTTGACGGCCAGGTAAGCGTGTTTGACGCCGGCCGCCAGCGTGGCGTGGCGCCGTGCTACCGCTGCCTGTTCCCGGAGCCACCGCCGCCGGAGTTCGCGCCGAACTGTTCCGAGGCCGGTGTGCTGGGTGTGCTGCCCGGCCTGGCCGGGGTGCTGCAGGCCACCGAGGTGCTGAAGCTGCTGCTGGGCATCGGCGAGCCGCTGGTGGGGCGCCTGCTGCGCTTCGATGCGCTGGGCATGCGCTTCCGCGAGACCGGCATCGGGCCGGACCCGCAGTGCCCGGTGTGCGCGCCGGGCGTGCCATTCCCGGGGTATATCGATTACGCCGCGTTCTGCCGGGGGGGGTGAGGCTGGCCGGGGCATCATCCACGCATGGCGTGGATCTACTGTAGAGCCGAGCCCATGCTCGGCTGCTTCTGGCCTCGGCACGAAGAGCAGCCGAGCGTGGGCTCGGCTCTACAGGTCATGGCGCCCACCCAAGCATGTGCATGGTTTCGGGATGATGTTGGGGGTCACTCCCTGCATCGTTCCACCGCCAAGACAATCCGGCGCAACATGCGTGCTATTGCCGTCATCGGCATTGCTCTATTGTTGAACCCGATTCTGGATCTTGGGGAAAACACCGCATGGCGGTAGAAGCAGCGACCAGCGAGCTGGTCAAGGTCGTCGCCCTGTTGGGCGCGGCGGTGGTGATGGTGCCTTTGTTCCGCCGGGCCGGCCTGGGCTCGGTGCTGGGCTACTTCGCCGCTGGCCTGGCGATCGGACCGTTCGGGCTGGGCTGGTTCTCCGACCCGCAGGCGATCCTGCATACCGCCGAGCTCGGCGTGGTGATGTTCCTGTTCGTGATCGGCCTGGAAATGCGGCCCTCGCACCTGTGGAGCCTGCGCAAGGAAATCTTCGGGCTGGGCACGCTGCAGATCGTCACCTGTGCGCTGGTACTGACCAGCATCGCCAAGCTGTTCGGCCTGCCGTGGCAGGTGGCCTTCATCGGCGCCACCGGTTTCGTGCTCACCTCCACTGCAGTGGTGATGCAGTTGCTGGCCGAGCGCGGTGACATCGCGCTGCCGTCGGGGCAGAAGATCGTTTCGATCCTGCTGTTCGAAGACCTGCTGATCGTGCCGTTGCTGGCGCTGGTGGCCTGGATGGGCCCGAGCGCGGGCAGCGCCGATGGCGAGGGTTCGCGCTGGTTGTCGGTGGCCATCGGCGTGGGCGCCATCGTCGGCCTGGTGCTGGTCGGCCGCTTCCTGCTCAATCCGTTGTTCCGCGTGCTGGCCGAATCGAAGGCGCGCGAGGTGATGACCGCCGCCGCGCTGCTCGTGGTGCTGGGTGCGGCGCTGCTGATGCAGCTGTCCGGCCTGTCGATGGCGATGGGCGCGTTCCTGGCCGGCGTGCTGCTGAGCGAATCGACCTTCCGCCACCAGATCGAAGCGGACATCGAACCGTTCCGCGGCATCCTGCTGGGCCTGTTCTTCCTCAGCGTGGGCATGGCACTGGACCTGGGCGTGGTGGCTGGCAACTGGCAGCTGATCCTCGGCCTGGTGCTGGCGTTGATGGTGGCCAAGGCGCTGTGCATCTACGTGGTCGCGCGCATCATGAGCAGCGACCACGCGCAGGCGCTGGATCGCGGCGTGCTGATGGCGCAGGGCGGCGAGTTCGCCTTCGTGCTGTTTTCCGCCGCCGCCTCGGCCGGCGTGATCAACCTGGAGATCAATGCCAACTTCACCGCCGTGGTGGTGCTGTCGATGGCGCTGACCCCACTGGTGGTGCTGGTCTACAAGCGCATCGCGCCGAAGCCGACGGTGAACATGGACGGCGTGGACGAGGCCGATGGCCTGTCCGGCAGCGTGCTGCTGATCGGCTTCGGCCGCTTCGGCCAGGTGGCCAGCCAGTCGCTGCTGGCGCGCGACGTGGACGTGACCATCATCGACAACGATGTGGAGATGATCCAGAGCGCGGCGCGCTTCGGTTTCAAGATCTACTATGGCGACGGTACGCGACTGGACGTGCTGCATGCTTCGGGCGCGGCGACCGCGCGTGCGATTGCGGTGTGCGTGGACAAGGCCGAGGCGGCTGATCGCATTGTTGAGCTGGTGTCGCACGAGTTCCCGCAGGCCAAGCTGATGGTGCGCTCGTTCGACCGCGAGCATTCGCTGCGGTTGATCCATGCCGGTGTCGATTTCCAGATCCGCGAGACGTTTGAGTCGGCGGTGTTGTTCGGCCAGGCCGCGCTGGTGGAGCTGGGTGCGGATGAGGATGACGCGGTGGAGATTGCCGAGCAGATCCGCCGCCGCGATGCCGAGCGTTTCGAGTTGGAAATTGCTGGTGGTGGTCTGAATGCCGGCGCCAAGATGGTGTTTGGCAACGCCGGCCAGGGCGTGCCGACGCCGACGCCGTTCACCGCGCCGAAGCGGGCAAGCAAGACGTTGAACCCGCAGGATGTGCCGGAAGAGGAAGAGTAGAGCCGAGCCCATGCTCGGCTGCTCTTCGGCCAAATTGCGATGTACCCCCCGCTACGCGCGTGAGCCGAGCGTAGGCTCGGCTCTACAAGGGCGGGTCGGACGGTTGTAGAGCCGAGCCCATGCTCGGCTGCTCTTCGGTCAGGTTGCGAAAAAGCCGCGCTGCGCGCGTGAGCCGAGCGTAGGCTTGGCTCTACAAGGGCGGGCCGGACGGTTGTAGAGCCGAGCCCATGCTCGGCTGCTCTTCGGTCAGGTTGCGAAAAAGCCGCGCTGCGCGCGTGAGCCGAGCGTAGGCTCGGCTCTACAAGGGCGGGTGGGATTGGTGCCGTGGCGGTGGGCGAGGGGGCCTGAATCAGGGACAATAGCGTCCCCGCCGCCCCACGCCCGCTCCCGATGACCGATTCCGCCTCCCCGCATCCTGCCCGCATCCTTGATGGCCGCCGCATCGCCGAGGACCTGCTCGACAGCCTGAAGGTGCGCGTCGATGCCCGCGTGGCCGCCGGTGGCAGCCGCCCGGGCCTGGCCGTGGTGCTGGTCGGTGGCGACCCGGCCTCGACGGTGTACGTGCGCAACAAGCGCCGTGCCGCCGAGAAGGTCGGCATCGAGGCGCATGACTACGATCTGCCGGCCGGTACCACCGAAGCCGAGCTGCTTGACCTGATCGACCAGCTCAACGCCGACCCGAAGATCCACGGCATCCTGATCCAGCTGCCGCTGCCGGGGATCCCCGACGCGCGCCGGCTGATCCAGCGCATCGACCCGCGCAAGGACGTGGACGGTTTCCACCCGGAAAACGTCGGCCACCTGGCCCTGCGCGAGTTCGGCCTGCGCCCGTGCACCCCGCGCGGCATCACCACGCTGCTGGGCCACACCGACCAGCCGGTGCGCGGCCGCAACGCCACCATCGTGGGCGTCAGCAACCACGTCGGCCGTCCGATGGGCCTGGAGCTGCTGATCGCCGGCTGCACCGTGACCAGCTGCCACAAGTTCACCCCCAAGGACGTGCTGGAACAGGCCGTGCGCAACGCCGACATCCTGGTGGTGGCGGTCGGCCGCCCGGGCATCGTGCCGGGTGAGTGGGTGAAGCCGGGCGCGGTGGTGATCGACGTCGGCATCAACCGGTTGGACGACGGCCGCCTGGTGGGCGACGTCGGGTTTGAAGCGGCCGCCCAGCGGGCGAGCTGGATCACCCCGGTGCCGGGTGGTGTGGGCCCGATGACCGTGGCTACGCTGATGCAGAACACCCTGGAAGCGGCGGAAGCGCTGAGCTGACCTGCTGTTGGCACCTACCAAAGGCGGCACCGGGCCTTGGGCCTGCTGTAGAGCCGAGCCTATGCTCGGCTCATCGCGGTCTGGCGGAAAGCAGCCGAGCGTGGGCTCGGCTCTACAGGGGAGCGGGTGCGACACTGTGTCGCGCGAAGTTCCAATTCGGGCTACCAAAAATGCTGTTCTTGGCCCCTGAAAAGGGGTAAAATGTCGCGCTTCCCCACATCTCGGGTATGCCGATGCTGCGCATCCAGGCTGAAGCACTCACTTACGACGACGTCTCGCTCGTCCCCGCCCACTCGACCATCCTGCCCAAGGACGTCAACCTCGAAACGCGGTTGACCCGAGACCTGAAGCTGAAGCTTCCGATCCTGTCCGCCGCGATGGACACCGTCACCGAAGCCCGCCTGGCCATCGCCATGGCCCAGCTCGGCGGCATGGGCATCATCCACAAGAATCTCAGCCTGGAACAGCAGGCCGCGGAAGTGGCCAAGGTCAAGAAGTTCGAGGCCGGTGTCATCCGCGACCCGATCACCGTCGGCCCGGAAACCACCATCCGCGACGTGCTGGCCCTGACCCAGGCGCACAACATCTCCGGCGTGCCGGTGGTGGGCAGCGACGGCCAGCTGGCCGGCATCGTGACCCACCGCGACATGCGC
Organism: Stenotrophomonas maltophilia group sp. SKK55; assembly: GCF_057179845.1. Classification (NCBI taxonomy): domain Bacteria; kingdom Pseudomonadati; phylum Pseudomonadota; class Gammaproteobacteria; order Lysobacterales; family Lysobacteraceae; genus Stenotrophomonas; species Stenotrophomonas maltophilia group sp. SKK55. The sequence continues at coordinate 192,772 of NZ_JBXUHP010000018.1, read as the reverse complement.
TTCGAGACCGAGCTGGACGATCCGGTCCGCCACATCATGACCAAGAAGGATCGCCTGATCACGGTCAAGGAAGGCGCCGCCTCTGACGAAGTGCTGCAGCTGCTGCACCGCAACCGCATCGAAAAGGTGCTGGTGGTCAATGATTCGTTCGAACTTCGTGGCCTGATCACCGTCAAGGACATCCAGAAGAACACCGACTTCCCCAACGCCGCCAAGGATCTGTCGACCCGCCTGCTGGTCGGCGCTGCCGTAGGCGTGGGTGGCGATACCGACCGCCGCGTGGAAGCGCTGGTCGCCGCCGGCGTGGACGTGATCGTGGTCGATACCGCGCACGGCCACTCGCAGGGCGTGCTGGACCGCGTCAGCTGGGTCAAGAAGAACTTCCCGAACGTGCAGGTCATCGGTGGCAACATCTGCACCGGCGAAGCCGCACTGGCGCTGCTGGACAGCGGCGCGGACGCGGTCAAGGTCGGCATCGGCCCGGGCTCGATCTGCACCACCCGCGTCGTCGCCGGCGTCGGCGTGCCGCAGGTCACCGCCATTGATCTGGTGGCCGAAGCGCTGCAGGACCGCATCCCGCTGATCGCCGACGGTGGCATCCGCTACTCGGGCGACATCGGCAAGGCGCTGGCCGCCGGCGCCTCGACCATTATGGTCGGCGGCCTGCTGGCCGGTACCGAGGAATCGCCGGGCGAGACCGAGCTGTACCAGGGCCGTTCGTACAAGAGCTACCGCGGCATGGGTTCGCTGGCTGCCATGGAAAAGGGGTCGAAGGACCGCTACTTCCAGGACGCCGCCACCGCCGACAAGCTGGTGCCGGAAGGCATTGAAGGCCGCGTGCCGTACCGCGGCCCGGTGGGCGGCATCATCCACCAGCTGATGGGCGGCCTGCGCGCCACCATGGGCTACGTGGGCTGCGCCACCATCGAAGACATGCGCAGCAAGCCCAAGTTCGTGAAGATCAGCGGCGCCGGCCAGCGTGAGAGCCACGTCCACGACGTGACCATCACCAAAGAGCCGCCGAACTACCGCGCCTGATGCGCTTGCGAACTGCTCTTGCGATCACGGGCAGCCTGCTGATGGCAGGCTGTTCGTTGTCCGAACCGCCGCCGCGCTCCGGGTCTCCGGGCGCGGCGGTTTCGCAATTGCAGGACGTGCAGGCCTGCAAGAACGCATTCTCGCTGCCGAAGGGCTGGCAGGTGCAGGCCGCTGGCGAACAGCGCTGGCTGCTGAAGGGCACCGGCGAGCGTCCGCTGCAGGTCACGCTGCAGTGCGTTACCGAGCTGCTGCATGGCCCGGATGATCCGGTGCTGACGCCGGTACTGGGCGCGCTGGAGCCCGCACGGATGAGCGTGCAGTGGGCGTCCTGGGGCGCTGCGGAGTCGGGCTTCTCGATGGCGGCGCTGCAACGGCGCATCGTGCCCGGCACCGAAGTGCGGGAAATCGCCGAGCTGCCGCGCGCCGACCGCGCCAACCCCACCGCACCGCACGGCCTGCTGATGCTGCGCTGGGACGAGGAAGACCCCTCACATATTCAACAACGCGAGGCGTTCATCGCCACGCTGACGCAGAGCCTTGAAGCGCCGGGCGCTGCGAAAAACACCACTGGAACGGCACCATGACCAATATCCATAACGACAAGATCCTCATCCTCGATTTCGGCGCGCAGTACACGCAGCTGATCGCCCGCCGCATCCGCGAGCTGGGCGTCTACTGCGAAATCTGGGCGTGGGACCACAACCCGGCCGAGATCGCGGCGTTCGGCGCCAAGGGCATCATCCTGTCCGGTGGCCCGGAATCGACCACGCTGCCGGGTGCGCCGGCCGCGCCGCAGGAGGTGTTCGACAGCGGCCTGCCGATCTTTGGCATCTGCTACGGCATGCAGACCCTGGCCGCGCAGCTGGGCGGTGCCACCGAAGCGGCTGACCAGCGCGAATTCGGCCACGCTGAAGTGAACGTGATCAACCCGGATGCACTGTTCAAGGGCCTGAGCGACCACGGCGGCGAGCCGAAGCTGAATGTCTGGATGAGCCACGGCGACCACGTCTCCGTTGCGCCGCCGGGCTTCACCATCACCGCCACCACCGACCGCATTCCGGTGGCCGCCATGGCCAACGAAGAAAAGCGCTGGTACGGCGTGCAGTTCCACCCGGAAGTGACCCACACCCTGCAGGGCCAGGCGCTGCTGCGCCGCTTCGTGGTGGACGTGTGCGGCTGCCAGACCCTGTGGACCGCCGCCAACATCATCGACGACCAGATCGCCCGTGTGCGCGAACAGGTGGGCGATGACGAGGTGATCCTGGGCCTGTCCGGCGGCGTCGATTCGTCCGTGGTGGCCGCGCTGCTGCACAAGGCCATCGGCGAGAAGCTGACCTGCGTGTTCGTGGATACCGGCCTGCTGCGCTGGCAGGAAGGCGACCAGGTGATGGCGATGTTTGCCGAGCACATGGGCGTGAAGGTGGTGCGCGTGAACGCCGCCGACCGTTACTTTGCCGCGCTGGAAGGCGTGAGCGACCCGGAAGCCAAGCGCAAGATCATCGGCAACCTGTTCGTTGAGATCTTCGATGAAGAATCGAACAAGCTGAAGAACGCCAAGTGGCTGGCGCAGGGCACCATCTACCCGGACGTGATCGAGTCGGCCGGCAGCAAGACCGGCAAGGCGCATGTGATCAAGAGCCACCACAACGTGGGCGGCCTGCCGGAGCACATGAAGCTGGGCCTGGTGGAGCCGCTGCGCGAGCTGTTCAAGGACGAAGTGCGCCGCCTGGGCGTTGAGCTGGGCCTGCCGCGCACCATGGTCTACCGCCATCCGTTCCCGGGCCCGGGCCTGGGCGTGCGTATCCTGGGCGAGGTGAAGCCGGAATACGCGGAGCTGCTGGCCAAGGCCGATGCCATCTTCATTGATGAGCTGCGCAAGGCGGACCTGTACGACAAGACCAGCCAGGCGTTTGCCGTGTTCCTGCCGGTGAAGTCGGTGGGCGTGGTGGGCGATGCGCGGGCTTATGAGTGGGTGATTGCGCTGCGTGCGGTTGAGACCATCGACTTCATGACGGCGCATTGGGCGCATCTGCCGTATGAGTTCCTGGGTACGGTGAGCAACCGGATCATCAATGAGTTGCGGGGGGTGTCGCGGGTCGTTTATGACATCTCGGGGAAGCCGCCGGCTACAATTGAGTGGGAATGAGGCTGGGCGGACATTGACCCGCAAAAACGGGTATGAGCAGACCGAAAAGCCCGCGCAATTGCGGGCTTTTCTCATCCTGAGGCCGTTGCACCGGGTACGCTTCGCGTCATCAGGCGCTCTGCATCTATGGCAAGGTAGTCGGTACGTTTTGAGCTCGATTCCATGGTCCGACAAGTAGACGTCGTAAAAGGCATGCACCTCAAGGTCGCTTCTAAAGCCACTGTGCGCCGCAAGTCCTTGGTCAATGCCGCAACTGAGGCAATGGCGGCGGGGGCGGATAGCAAGGCACGAGGCGCTGTTTTCACGCGCCCTGAGGTTGTTGATTTTATTCTTGATCTTTCTGGTTATAGGGAGGATCAACCCCTTTACGAGAAACGGATTCTTGAGCCGTCTTTCGGTCGAGGGCAATTCTTGTTTCCGATCATTAATCGATTGCTGGACTCATGGATGTCTGCTCGTCCGGAAGGTTCCCCATTGAACGAACTGGGCGATGCGATTCGGGCGATAGAGCTTCATCATGACACCTTTCGAAATACTAGAATTGGTGTAATCGCGCTGCTCGTGCATCGAGGAATCTCCGTCGAAGAGGCGGAAGTTCTGGCTGGGCGCTGGCTGTCCCAAGGGGACTTCCTGCTGGTTTCGATTGAGGGAGAGTTCGATTTTATAGTAGGCAATCCTCCCTATGTTCGTCAGGAGATGATTCCGGGGCCGTTACTTGCTGAGTACCGTGATCGCTACGTTACGCTCTATGACCGGGCCGATCTCTACGTCCCCTTCATCGAGCGATCCCTTTCGATGCTGGCGAATGCCGGAAGCTTGGGCTTCATCTGTTCGGATCGTTGGACGAAAAACCGCTATGGCGCACCATTGCGGAGCCTCGTAGCCGAGCAATTTCACCTCAAAGTCTATGTTGATATGGTCGATACTTCGGCCTTTCATTCTGATGTGGTCGCCTATCCGGCAATTACTATCGTCAGTCGTGCAAAGCCAGGTCCGACGAGGATCTCTCATCGGCCGGAAATCGACCGAGTAGCTTTGACTTCACTTGCGAGTTTGCTCTTGGCCCCCTTGCTGCCGAAAGGCAGTAGTGAGGTGCGCGAGCTGACGGGCGTCACTAACGGTACCGAGCCGTGGCTGCTGGGGTCATCCGATCAAATGGCGCTTATCCGGCGTCTGGAGGAGTCTTTCCCGTCGCTGGAGGAGGCAGGGTGCAGGGTTGGAATCGGGGTGGCCACTGGTGCAGACAAGGCCTTCATTGGCGATTTCGCCGCTCTTGATGTCGAGCCAAGTCGAAAACTGCCGCTTGTAACGACTAAAGATATATTGAGTGGCGAGGTGGTTTGGCGGGGTCAAGCTGTTGTAAATCCCTTTGCTGAATCGGGTGAGTTGGTAAGTCTTGAAAAATTCCCGCGATTGCGTCGGTACTTGGAGGCGCGTCGAGGTGTGATTGTTGCTCGCCACTGTGCACAAAAAAACCCAGAAAAATGGTATCGAACGATTGATCGCATCACGCCTTCGCTTGCGGCAAGGCCGAAGCTGTTGATTCCAGATATTAAGGGTGAAGCACATGTGGTGTTCGAAGATGGGAAGTTGTATCCACATCATAATCTCTATCATGTGACCTCGGATGACTGGGAACTTCGGGCATTGCAAGCTGTGTTGCTATCTGCCGTTTCCCGAATATTTGTGGCAACTTATTCGACAAAGATGCGGGGCGGATTTCTTCGCTTTCAGGCCCAGTATCTTCGCCGAATCCGCATCCCGCGTTGGGTGGATGTGCCAATGTCCTTGCGCCTCGCGTTGGCTGATGCGGCGATCAAGCGCGATGTGCAAGCGTGCAATCGCGCAACGTTCGAGCTCTATGGGCTGAGTTGTGAAGAAAAATCTGCCCTCGGTGAAAATGGAGAATAAATGGCACTCGATCTAGTCAATTACGAAGATAAAGCCCGTGAGGCTGTAAAAGCCTTTTGGGGTAGTCGTGAAGTAGCAAGGCAGAAGCAACTTGAAGCGGGTAAAGCTGATCAGGGTGAGCGTGCAGGAGTTACTGCTGGAAAGAATATGGATGGATTTCTATCCCTGCTGATAGAAATTGTTAAAGCTAATGGACTGGGTCACGCTGAAGTTCACTTGGGGCGGGCGATGTTGGCTCTGCCTGGATATTTTAGGCCGACCAAGCTGTGGGATATTCTCGTTACATACAAAGGGCAGTTGATCGCTGCTGTCGAGCTAAAAAGTCAGGTGGGTCCTTCGTTCGGAAATAACTTCAACAATCGAACGGAGGAGGCTATTGGGACGGCCCATGATCTATGGACAGCTTATCGAGAGGAGGCTTTTGGTAAACAGCCGCGTCCCTTCGTCGGTTGGATGATGATGGTTGAAGATGCAGTGCAGTCCCGTAATCCTGTGCGTGATTCGTCACCCCACTTCCCAGTGTTTGAGGAGTTTAAGGGTGCGTCCTATCTTCAGCGTTACGACTTGCTCTGTCAGCGGCTTGTTCAAGAGCAGCTTTACACCACTGCTGCGGTCATTGCGTCAGAGCGTTGTGCTGTTAACACGGGTGATTTCAGGGAGCTTTCCTCAATGACTAGCTTGAGGGCATTTGTATCTGCTTTTGCAGGTCACATCGCTGCAGAGGCCGCTAGATTGGGTTGACGGCAATGGGCTGCTGACGTTCTATGTATCAGTTCGCCGATTCGTGTAGCTCCATTGCCCTCTCGCTCGAATTGGTCAGACGGGAAGGCCTATTCGCCTGGAGCTTTGTTGCAGGATTGTCGTTGTACGGATCGTCTTTTGAATGTTCGGGGGGGTAATGGTCGGCAAGATTGATGCGTTTGGAATTCATCCTTGAGATAGAGGGGTTGAGTGATTCGGCATGAAACATAGCATCGCAAACTGGAGTGACATTGCTGCGCTCTATCGGGGAGGGACAGTCCTGATGGGGAATGGGGCGAGCATTGCAGTGTCGAATCATTTTTCATATGGTTCATTGCTTGATCATGCAAAGAACAATGGTCTTCTAACTGAGGACGTGCGCGGAATTTTTGAGTTCTTCTGCACAGAAGACTTTGAGTTGGTTTTGCGACTTGTTTGGCAAGCCACCAATGTCAACAAATCACTGAAAATCCCTGATGATCGGACACTAAGTGCGTATCGCCATGTCCGAGATTGCCTGATCGAAGCTGTTCGGGCAATTCATCCCGAGTACGGAGAGGTTCAGTCTCGACTTCCTCTCATGTATCAATTTCTCAAGTCATTTGGAACGGTTCTGTCGCTCAATTATGATCTGCTGGTCTATTGGACGGTGACGTATGGGCTCAATGTTGAAGATCGCCATCGCTTCAAGGATTGCTTCCTTCGGGATCGCAGATTTGATGATAACTGGGAGCGATACCGGGAGCTATATAATGAAGCGGCCAATACCTTGGTGTTCTATCCCCACGGAAGTCTAGCTCTATGTAGAGATGCGTTAGAGGAGGAGCTTAAGATTCATGCCGGCGGCGATGGGCTTCTTGAGGCTATCCTGGCCGAATGGCGAAGTGAGCGTGTTGTGCCACTTTTCGTCAGCGAAGGAACGAAGGCGCAGAAGATTTCCTCAATCCAGAATAGCTACTATCTATCGACGGTGTACAGGGAAGTGCTGGCCTCGACAAAAGGGCCTTTGACGATTTTCGGTTGGGGAATCGGAGAGCATGATCGCCATTTGCTCCAGCGCATGCGCAGTGGTGCTATTCAGCGGGTTGCCGTGTCTGTGTTTCGAAATGACCAGGCCTACTGCAACTATGCCTATCAGGTTATACGAGAGGATATAGGGGAGGTTCAAATAGAGTTTTTTGACTGCGAAAGTCCTGGTTGTTGGGTTCAACCTGAGTCGGGGAATTAGCTAATTGTTCGAATGCCCTACGATCACTCTGGAAGGGCATTTTTGGCAATCGTGGACGTAAATTGCACGGTGGTTCAAGGGGCAATCCCCACCATTGGCAAATCCACGATCATGCGAACTAGATCACCATCTACCTGGCAACTTATTGTTCCATCGTGAGCTTCGACCACTTCTCTAGCGAGATGTAGCCCGAAGCCCCCTCCCTCGATGCCGTTCGCAAAGCGGACTCCTTTGTCGAAGCATGTTCGTGGATCCAATGCGTGGATGCTCCTGTTCTCAACTATTAGCTGCGCTCTGCTGCCCTTTTCAACGATCGTCATGGTTACGCCGCCGCGAGCCTCGCTGTACTTCAGCGCATTCTCAAGAAGCACTGCTGGAACCAATGGGAACGATTTCTGACTGCCTTTGATAATTGCGCGAGAGCCAAGGACGCTTATGGACAAGTTTCGAGACGCTGCCTTCTCCTGGTAAACACGCTTCATCTTAAATGCAAGGTCGAAAAGACTAACTGTGCCGTCCAGAGGCAGCGTTCTCATTCCCTCGATGTTAGAGAGTGCCTCTAGAATGTCAAAGTTGTTCCTCATTAGTTCGGCTGCACTCTTGATACTTAGCAATCGGCGCTCATCCAAGCCGTCTTCGATTGCGCGTTCTGAATGCTGAATAATACTGCCGTTGAGTTTTCTTAGTTCATGGAACGCTTGAGGTAATACTTTGGCAGCTTCGACGATGGCGGCGGCTCTCGCTGCATCGATTTCAACGGCCACAAGGACTGTTGCATCAATGCTACTTCTGGAAATTCGGTTGCGCGGGAACTGCTTAGCGATTGCAGTTTCTTTGGTGGTCTGAAATCGCGGGTGAGCGATTACGCCTGATACAAACCACGTCTTACCTGAGTAAGGGAAACTGCGTGTAGTGAAGCCAAACGGGCATTGGCTATAGCCATGAGGAGCGTGCGATTTGTAGTGCCTCTCGCATCTCGAATCTGAGCGAATTGACCTTCTGCATAGATTCGGACTGCTAATCTCCGTGCCGTCATGAATCTCCAGACTATCGCCATCTGTCAACGGGAGTAGCGAGGGCGGTCGGGTCATAAGAAGAGCCTCGTAATCATTGCTTCGACAGTCTTTTCCGCGGCAACCCCGGCGGCTCGAACGACGTATTCCTTGAACTTTCCCTTATTCTTGGAATCCAGCGCTTTGGTCAACGCAGATTGCATCTGGGCTCGGGCCTCCGGATCAGACACAGAGAGCTTGGTCAAGAGAGCTTCAAATATGTGCTCCTTGCCAAATGATTTTCGAATTTGGTCTTCAATTAGCGCCATGGAATCGCCTAGGCCCATGTCCTTGGGTAGCACGATATGGCTCAGTCGAAAGAACTCGGACTCGACTGCGTTTAGGCTTCTGGATGTATAGGCGATCAGTCGCGTACCTGGTGAGACCCTTCTTATGTGCTTCAGTAGGTCCAAGCCTTGCGCAGGCCCCAGAGTTTGCCCGACCCCGTAATAGTCCACAATTGCGACGTCGTAGAGCTGTGCTTCGTACTTACGTAGGTCATCCCCTCTCGAATCGTGGTCTACGAAGAACTGCGAATTACGCAGATGCTCCAGCAAAATAGGTGTCTCGTCGTCAATGAGGGCGATCCTACCGCGCCGAATAAGCTCCTCGCGAGATAACGGGCCATCGAAATCGCTCAGAGTCTTTCTTTTGCCCCATCCAAACATCCTCGTTCTTCCTTGTTGATGTAAAGATTTTGTGAGCACACATCATCACATTTTAAAGCTGTTGGCAAGGGATGTGTGTAGTGTCTCTCTGTCCGTCGCATTGCTGGGCACAGGTTGGGGGCTTGGAAGCACTCGCAGAGCGTGGTCGATAGAATCTTATCCAGAGGCAGTCTTGAAGAGTTCGGGTTCTGCGGATTGAATTATGGGAAGCCGCATGCTTGCTCTACTCTCTACTGCAGTTCAGAGAGTTCGCTTGAATCTCTTCTCTCGCCGGGACTGAACTTTGGGTTGAGGTGGGACTAAGTGAATGTCAGTCAGGCCTAACCTCCCGGCAAGCCCACTCAGCCAACCCCCGGCAGGCCAGAAACAACCCATCAACGGTCCCCTCATCTAGGTGCCTCTCCGGCTCCGCTGCCACTCGGCAGCGGTCGGCCGAATGAAGAACCTCCAGCACCGTCAGCAGCCCCACCAAAGCCCGCTCAGTCCTCGCCAGGCTCACGCGACGACCAGGTGACACATCGGTTTCTGGCCAGGGGTGCCCATCTGCTCCCTCGCAGCCGCGCATGCGCTTGAGAATGCCGAGCAGGGAGTTCAGGTCGGGCAGGGGAGTGTCGTCGTTGATGGGCTCAACAACGGTGTACGAAGAGAAGGTGTCGGATTCGTTCATGGCGTCGGCTTCCGTGGCTGTGCTTAACAGCGCCACCGTGAAGGGGTGGCGGACGATGCATGGCTGCAAACCGGGATGATGTAGCGTCATAGAACCGGTGGATCCGAAGACCCCCACGCACCGCCCGCCAGAAAGGCCGACGGATTGCCCGCCGGCACCGGTTAAGGACGGTGCCGGCGGGCAAGCGCAAACTACAGACGCGTACATCAATGCGGGTTTGCAGACCCGGCCACCCGTTGTCGGTGGCGCGTCATGTTGTTTACGCCGTCGCTTCGAATGCCAATAGAAATTCGCGAAGGAATCGCCGAATCCGAGAGCGAAGAACTATTGTTGCACGCACCATTCATGCAGCACGCGACGCCAGCAGACGCATTCGCGCAGCTGCTCTGCTGATGGCGAATAAAAGTGGCGCAATCGCCCATGCTACAAGCGAATAGCGCGACAGCCTTCTTTGCAACAGTTCTTAATCCGCACCGAGTGGCAACGGCGCTCGATCAGCCGCACACCCCGAAAATCGGTTCAAACCCGACACTGTTAACAAGCTCGCAGCTTCAAACAACGCCCGCCTCAGCCGCATTCCCCACCAACAGCTCAATCATCGCCCGCGCCGCCGCCGACTGCCGCCGGTGCGGCGCATAGATCACCGAGAACGGCCGCGACCGTCCCCGCAGCTGCGGCAGCACTTCCACCAGCTGCCCACGCTGCAGCCGCTCGCGCACAATGAACTCATAGCTCTGGCAGATGCCGATGCCCTGTTCGGCCAGCGACACCACGCCCAGCACATCGTCGGAGGTCTCGATGGACGAGCGTGGCAGCCAGTCCACGTCGCGCCCATCGTCGCGGAAGATCCATGGCGCCAACCGCCCGGTGCGCGGCATCACGAAGGGCAGGCACAGGTGTTGCTGCAGGTCGTCCAGCGTCTGTGGCGTGCCGCGGCGCTGCAGGTAGTCCGGCGCGGCCACCAGCAACAGCGGCGCGTCTTCCAGTTTGCGCCCCACCAGCCCGCTGTCCGGCAGCTGGCCCAGGCGGATGGCCAGGTCGAAGCCTTCGGCCACCAGGTCCACGTTGCGGTTGGTGATGTTCAGTTCCACCTGCACCTGCGGGTACTGCTGCGCAAAGCGCGCCAGCACGGGCGGCAGCCGGTAGTGGCCATAGGTGGTGGGCACGCTCAGGCGCACGCGGCCGGCCAGCGCACCGTCCTGGGCCAGTACGTCGCGCTCGGCGTCGTCCAGCAGGCCGAAGGCGGTGCGCACCTGTTCCAGATAGAGCCGCCCAGCATCGGTCAGGCCCACGCGGCGGGTGGTCCGCTGCAGCAGCTGCCGGCCCAGCCGCGCTTCCAGGCGGGTGACCGCGCGGCTCAGCACCGAGGGCGTGGTGGACAGCGCCACCGCGCCGGCCGTGAACGAGCCGTGCTCGACCACCGCCAGGAACACCTCCACATCGCCCAGGTAGTCGAACTTGCGGCTCATTTGGCTCTCCGGGGAACAGATGTTTTGCGATGGGGTCAATTTATCGCCGCTGGGGCGATGAATAAAGTGGCGGCCATTCCCCGATAGGAGCTCCACATGAACCTGATGACCCGGCTGGCCGCAGCGCTGGCCCTGACCTTGGCCGCCAGCGGCGCGCAGGCCGCCAATGTGCTGGTGGTGCTGTCCGACGAAAGCCACCTGGACCTGAAGGACGGCAAGGTGCTGTCCACCGGCTTCTATCTCAATGAGCTGATGCAGCCGGTCAAGCTGCTGCTGGATGCGGGCCATGAGGTGACCTTCGCCACGCCGCAGGGGCAGGCGCCGACGGTGGATGCGTCCTCGGTGACGCCGGCGTACTTCGGCAACGATGCCGCGCAGCTGCAGCTGCACAAGGAGCTGCTTGAGAAACTGGCGCTGACCTCGCCGACGGCCTCGCCGGTGGTCAGCCTGGCGCGCGTGGAGCAGCAGGGCTATGCGCGTTTCGATGCGGTCTACATTCCCGGTGGCCACGCGCCGATGCAGGATCTGCTGAAGAGCCCGGCGCTGGGCCGCTTGCTGGCCGACTTCCACCAGCGCAACAAGACCACCGCGCTGGTCTGCCACGGGCCGATCGCGCTGCTGTCCACGTTGCCGGATGCGGCGGGTTTCGTGGCGACGCTGGAGGCGGGTGCGATGCCGGCCACGCCGAAGTGGATCTACAGCGGCTACCAGATGACGGTGATCAGCAACCAGGAAGAAGAGCAGGCCAAGCCGCTGCTGGGTGGTGGAGAGATGAAGTTCTACCCGCAGACCGCGTTGCAGCGGGCGGGTGCGACGTTCAGCAGTAACACCACACCGTGGACCGGGCATGTGGTGGTGGACCGCGAGCTGATTACCGGGCAGAACCCGGCGTCGGCGCTGGAGGTGGGGCAGCGGTTGGTGGAGCGGTTGAAGTAAGCCAGACAGCACATCTGTTTTCTCGGTGAGTCCTGCGCTCGGCGCGCGGGACGCCCCTTCCTACTCAGAGGATTAACCTCGTGGACCTTCAACTGGCGGGCAAGACCGCACTCGTGACCGGCGCGACCGCCGGTATTGGCCTGGCTATCGCGCGCACGTTGGCACGCGAAGGCGTAAGCGTGACCCTCACCGGGCGTGACCCGGGAAAGCTGCAGGCAGCCATGGCCGAGATCAGCGCTGGGGCGCCGGGCGCGCAACTGGCTACGGTGGTGGCTGATCTGGCCAGCGCCGACGGCGCGGCCGCCGTGATCGCGGCACAACCTGATACCGATATCCTGATCAACAACCTGGGCTACTACGAAGCGAAGGCCTTTGCCGACATCAGCGACGATGACTGGATGCGCATGCTGGAGGTCAACGTACTGTCCGGCGTGCGCCTGTCGCGGCACTACTTCCCGCGCATGCTGGAACGTAATTGGGGCAGGGTGATCTTCATGTCCAGCGAGGTAGGTGCGTTCACGCCGCCGGACATGGTGCATTACGGGGTGAGCAAGTCGGCGCAGCTGGCGGTGTCGCGTGGCCTGGCTGAGCTGACCCGGGGCACCGGGGTGACGGTCAACAGCGTGCTGCCATCGGCCACACGCTCGGAGGGCATTGTGGAATACCTGCGCCAGACCGCGCCGCGACCGGGCATGACCGATGCAGAGATTGAAGCGCACTTCTTCCAGACCTACCGGCCCAGTTCGCTGATCGCGCGGATGATCGAGGCCGACGAGATCGCGGCGATGGTGGCGCTGCTGGCCAGCCCGTTGGGCGCGGCCTCCAATGGTGCAGCAGTGCGCGTAGAGGGTGGGACCTACCGATCCATCCTGTGACGCTGCGGTTGGGCCGGTTTGGCGCGTGATGTAGCGCGTGGCACCATGGCGAACTGGCCTCGCTCATTGGGCGGGGCCGTTTTCCCAGGGAAGCCCTCGAACACGACATGCGAACGTCCTACTTCATTCTCTCCGCTCTGTGCCTTGGCCTGCTGGGTGGTTGCGCCAGCGGGCCGGAGGAGCACGTCTGGAACCGTGAGGTCACCAGCGCCTTTGTGGCCGACGACGGCCAGCTGTATCTGCTGCCGCGCTATGACGAGCCGATGCGCTTCAATGCCGCGCCGTTCCGCGAGTACCGTGCGCTGATGGACAGCCCGCTGCGCGAGGCGGTGGCCTGCGCGCAGATGTACTTCCATGAGGACTGGCGCGACCCGGCCAACAAGGCCAAGGTGCACGGCAGCTATGCGCTGCTGCTGCGGCCGGAGCAGGTGACGGCGGAGCAGGCCGCGCAGTTCAAGCTGGAGCGGATTGAGGTCACCCCGCGTGAGGCCAAGGCCGTGGAGGAGCGGGCGCGCTACTACCTGCCGATGGAGCGGACCCGCTACGCGCTGGCCTTTGACCGCGCCTGCAATCTTTCAAGGAAGGGCGGCAGCTATTACAGCGCGCTGTTCGAGGGCGACGGCGAGCGGGTGCAGCTGCCGGATGCTGCTGCGCTGGGCCAGAAGGGGAAGCTGGCGCAGCCGATCATGGCGCGGGCTGAGCGGATCCTGCCTGAGAGGGCGGACAAGCCGGGGGCGGGTGCAGCGGCCGGCAAGGTATTGGGAGCTGCGTTGGTGCCGGTGGCGGTTCCGGTGTTTGTGTTGAGCCTGCCATTCCTGGGGCCGGATCACTGGAAGTGATGGCGCGCTGGGCTACCGTGGCGCCCGAAGGCAAGCTGCGGGCGCCACGGATCGGGTACAAGCGAACTTTCTGATTGCGCGGGAAGAGATTACCTGCGCTGCTCAGAGTACTTTGAGAACTGTTCTCCCATTGCGTTCATCTTCTGAAGGATGTGCTCCTGTCCCGGGTTGACGGCGATGCGGTTATCGGGAAGCAGCTTATGGGGAGTGGGGTAGAAGGGGAGCTGATTCCCCGCGCCGATAACCGGTATCGGTTGCCGGGGGTTGAGCACAACGGGCAGTCCGTGCGCATAACCGGCTCCCTGGCGGAAGGTGGTTGTCGGGCAGGTCAGCGACGTTGCAATGACAAGCGATTTCGCCGCAGAGGAGTAGCGATACCAGTCGCAGTCATTCTTGCTCCACCTGTGGCTTCCGCCGTAGTAGATGCCGTCGGCGTCATGGTCCTTCATGAATTGAAGGGCATGCCGGTCATCGAACAGCAGCGTTGGCACGCGCCAGAGTTCCTTGCGCGGGAAGTAGCCGAACTCGCCGGGTTGGCTGACGCGCACAGCGGCTTCTCTATAGCGGTATGTGGCTCCGGAGTTCTCAAGGGCCTCGTTGGCCAGCCTGAGATTCTCGCGCATGATCATGTGCGCGTCCCAGCTGTTTTCAACCTCTTCAGCGCTAAGATCAATAAGGAACGCCAGGTCGATGGTGACCGTTTCGCGCTGCCACGTGGAGCCATTTTCGGAACGAAACACAATCTGTTCGCGCGGGCGAGCGTTGGCACGGAATGTACCGTAGGTTACCGGGATGGTATGGGACGACGTGTTGGTCAGGACAATGCGTGCACCCTGCCGGGGAGCAGGGAGCCTGAGCTGGCTGTTGGCCGCGGTGCCCTCGTCTGCTGAGACCTTGGTCAGCAGGTAGCCTTCGTCTGTCAGCCGCCCGTTCTTCAGCTCTCTGAGGATCTCTTGCTGGACGGGTTGGCGAAGAACATGCCAACGTCCCCATTCGGAGATATAGATGAATTCGTACTCATCTCCTTTGCGCAGTGCGTAGGTCGCATCGCGATTGGGGTCGATCAACGAATCCCAGTCTGCGTCGGAGAGGATGATGTGCCTATCACGATCATAACGCGTGAGCGGCAGAGGCACTCTTCCGATCCACTCGCCGTCGTACAGCTCCAGGATGGAACGGGAAGAAATGCGCTGGTACCTTTGCGCGAGCGTCCTCACGGAATAGGGTGCGTGGACCCAGTCCCACTGCTTTGCAACGGGATCGAACTCGGCGCGGGCGGTGCTGTTCGGTAGCACGGTCATGCGTTGACCAGGAAAGGCAGTGTGTGTCCCCAGTACGTTGGTTTCTGTCGAGGAGGCGTTGTGAATTGTGATGGTGTCGAACGCTGAGCCGGTTGCCGGGAGGATAAGTTGTCCAGCGTGTTTACCGTCACGCAGTGTGACATTGGAGATCAGTCCGCTGTTACGCGGGATCTGCCATTGTGGTTGATTGGGGGCGGTGTGCAACTCCGGATGTTGCAGCCACGCAGCGTGGCCTTTGCTTCTCCCCCTGAAATCGATTGACCTGCCTGCGGCGAGCTTCAGTGGATCTCCCGCCACGCCTTGAACTGCGCCGTAAATCTTGAGCGTCTTGCCGGAATCGAGGGAGCTGTTGATGATTCTCAGTAATGAGAATTCCGAGGGAAGCCGGACGCTGTTCATCCACTGATGATCATCAACCCTGAATTCCGTTATCTTGCAGTTGTTTTCATTGGGGCGATGAGTATTGGGCAGCTGTTCCTTGTGGCCGACGGACGATGGCGACCAGTACTGGGTCGGACAGTCCGGGAACGCGATTGCGGGTTCTGCGGCCAATAGGGTCAGGATGGCAGCTGCGATGCAGGAGTATTTCATTCGGGTCCAGGAAACGCGGCATCGGCGATGCCTTGCAGGGACGACAAGATTGATGCCCGGTGTGGCATTGCTCCATCAGATCTGTACGAAGTTGTGAGGATATGGATTCGGCAGCCCACGCCGATGGAACAGGGCACCGGCCAGGACCTTCTGGACGAGGTGCGTTTTTCCAGGCAAGCCCTCGTACATGACATGCAACGCGGTTCTTCATCTCTTCGCCCTGTACCGGGTTCTGCTGGCCGGCTGTGCCGGTAGCTCGGAGGAACACGCCTCAGGCTGCGAGAACATTGAGCGCTTGGAACCTGCGGCGGCTTGCTGTACCTGCCGGGTATGCATTCGAGCAGCAAGGCGTCAGGCAGAAGGTCGGTGACGTTCACCAACGACCTGTCGCCGTTCAACCGCGACTTCGTGCTCTTCCTGGAGGCGATACGGAAGGCCAATCCGCTGGCGAGCGTTGACTGGGCGGGCATCCGATTCTAGCGGTGGGCCGGTATGGGCCGATGCCATTCAACAAGGGCTGGCGCGTGGAGCTACACTGGCTTCCTACGCCTAATGGAAGCTCGCCCATGTTCTCCGGAAAGGTTGCGGTGGTCACCGGCTCCACCAGCGGTATCGGTCTTGGCATCGCCACGGCGCTGGCCCGGCAGGGTGCCGATATCGTATTGAATGGCTTTGGCGAGGCGGCGGAAATCGAACGCATCCGTTTCCGGTTGGAAGCTGAGTTCGGCGTGCGCGTGGCGCATGACGGTGCTGACCTGTCGCGGGGCGAGGCAGTGCGAGGCATGATCGACCGCGCAGTTGCGGAGATGGGGCGCATCGACATTCTGGTGAACAATGCCGGCATCCAGCACACGGCGTCGATCGAGGAATTTCCGATCGAGAAGTGGGATGCGATCCTGGCGCTGAATCTCTCGGCGGTGTTCCATGCAACGGCAGCGGCCTTGCCGCACATGAAGCAGCCGCGCGCAGGCCGCATCATCAACATCGCGTCGGTACACGGCCTGGTGGGCTCGGTGAACAAGTCGGCCTATGTGGCGGCCAAGCATGGCGTGGTCGGGTTCACCAGGGTGACCGCGTTGGAGAACGCGGGCACCGGCATCACCGCCAATGCGATCTGCCCGGGTTGGGTGCGGACCGCGCTGGTAGAGCAACAGATCACTGCGCTGGCCGAGCGCGAAGGCACCGATCAAGAGACCGCTGCCCGCGAGTTGCTGGCCGAGAAACAGCCCTCGCTGCAGTTCGTGACGCCCGAGCAACTGGGCGAAATGGTGGTGTTCCTGGCCTCGGATGCTGCAGCGCAGATCACCGGCACGGCGCTGCCGGTGGATGGGGGCTGGACGGCGCGCTAGCTGGCCGGCATCGGCCGCGTTGCCGCCGCCGCCGCCGTTTACTGCGGCTTCGCAAACACATCCAATCCCTTGCCCGTCTCCAACAGCGACTTCAGGCTCGACAGCACGATCGGCCAGCCCTGGCGGATGCCGGTATCCATGCCGCTGCCCGGTTCCAGCTCGTCGTGGGTAACGGTCAGCCGCACCATGTCCTGGTAGGGCACGATCTCGAAGGTGACGCGGCTGTAGGCAGCGGGATTGTCGGCCTGCGAGGCGGCGGCCCAGGTGATGACCAGCCGCGTGGGCGGGGTGCTTTCCACCACCTCGCCGACCAGCTCGACCGAGCGCGTTTCGTTGGCGCGCACGTGCTGCCAGCGCGAGCCGGGCTTCCAGTCCGAGACGTTCTCATGGCCCCAGTAGCGGCGGGCGATCTCGGGGCGGGTGATGGCCTCGAACACCTTCTGTGGCGTGGAGGCGATGTAGATCACGTGGATGAAGCGGGTGGTCTCTGCGGACATCGTCATTCTCCTTCCAGTTCTCGTTTCAGGTCATGCAGCAGGCTCAGGCGCTGCTGCTCGAACTTGCGTACCCAGCGCTCGTAGACTTCATGCAGCGGCACCGGGTTGATGAAGTGCAGCTTTTCGCGACCACGGCGCACGGTGCTGATCAGGTTGGCGTCTTCCAGCAGGCCCAGGTGCTGGGTGACCGATTGCCGGGCCATGTCCAGGTGTTCGCAGAGCTGGCCCAGGGTCTGGCCGTTGTCTTCGCAAAGCAGGTCCAGCAGCGTTCTGCGCGTGGGGTCTGCCAGTGCCTTGAACACCTTGTCTGCATTCATGCGGGGCGTCTTCAGTTCCAGTTGTCGATCCTGATGTCGTGTGGATTGGGCTGACCCTTGCCGGTTTCCAGCAGGGCCTTGAGGCTCAGCAGGAAGACCGCCCACTTGGTGCTGCAGTGGGAGGTGAACTCGACGCGTTCCTTCCAGCCTTCGTGGGTGAACAGGACGATGCAGTAGTCGCCTTCCTGCTTCAGCGCAAAGCGCGCATGCGTGCCGATCCATTCGGCGGGGCCGGCCAGGAACTGCCAGAGCACCAGTTCGCCAGGAACGAGCTGTTCCAGCTGCATTTCCATGGCGCCGATTTCCTGGCCGCTGTTGGTGAAACGGACCTTTACCGTGCCGCCGACGTTGCAGTCGCCATGGGTGTCTTCGGCCCACCAGGCGGCGACGCCTTCAGGGGTGGCCAGTGCTTGATACACCTGGCTTGCGGGGGCCTTGATGCCGACCCGGTGTGCGATATCCACCATTGCAGGTTCCTCGCCACGGGCCGGCAGGCGCCGCCCTTGGATGGACTATATGCAGGTAAATGCCTGCATGTCAAATCCCGCCACGAACGCCCGGGTTTGGTAGTGCCGGCCGCTGGCCGGCATCCCGGTGGAGTTGGGTGCGTGCAGTTGCCGGCCAGCGGCCGGCACTACCAGATGCTGCCCACCCGGCCGCGGATAGTTGACAGGGCGTCAACCTACTAGTAGGTTGACGGCATGAAAGAGTCGCTCTCACCCAAGGCCCAGGAGATCCTGGCCCACGCCCGTTCGCTGCTGGAGGCTGGTGGCTACAACGGCTTCAGCTACGCCGATGTGTCGGCGCGGGTGAACATCAGCAAGGCCAGCATCCATCACCATTTCCCCAGCAAGGCGGACCTGGTGCGCACGGTGGTTGAGCTGTACCGGGCCGAGGCGCGCGAAGGCCTGGCGCTGCTGGACCGGCAGTTGGACGACCCGCTGCAGGAGCTCAACGCCTATGTGGACTACTGGTCGAGCTGTATTGCCGGTGGCACGTCTTCGTTCTGCATCTGCGCGATGCTGGCGGCAGAGGCGTCGATGATCCCTGCGGAGATTGCCGAAGAAGTACGCGGGCATTTCGAGGATTTGAGTGGCTGGTTGGCGCTCACGTTGGAAAAGGGCGTGGCGCTGGGTCAACTGCGCCTGCAGGGTCCGGTGGCCGATGAGGCCAAGGCGTTCATGTCATCGGTGCATGGCGCGATGCTGGCCGCGCGCGGTTTCGGCGATGCGGCGACGTTTGCTGCGCTGGCACGGCTGGCCATCGCGCGGGTGAGCGCGGCTGCCTGATAGATGTGTGGTGGGCCTGCGGCAACGTAGGCCTTTTCTTTGGTTCAGAAGTCTACCTACTAGTAGGTTCAATCAACCCTTGGAGATGTTCCATGTCGCACTCGCTGTCCACCCTGGGCGTGATCCACACGGCCGTCAGCCTTGTACCGGTGTTCGCCGGCCTGTATGCCTTCATTCGCCATCGCGCGATCGACCCCGCGACACGCTCCGGCAAGCTGTACCTGCTCGGGCTGGTGCTGTCGGTGGCAACGTCGTTCACCGTCTCCAGTACGGGCGGGATCAACCCGGGCCACGCATTCGGAGTGATCGTGCTGCTGGTGGCGTTCGGCGGCGTGCTGGCGGCCCGGCTGCGCTGGCTGGGTGGCGCCGCACCTTACGTGTCGACATTTGCGCTGTCCTTCAGCTTCCTGCTGTCGCTGGTGCCAGGCGTGAATGAAACGCTGACACGGTTGCCGGCAGCGCATCCGATTGCTGCGGCGCCGATGGCGCCGGTGGTGCTGCACACGCTGCTGGGATTGACGGTGGTGTTTATGATCGGCTTTGCCGCGCAGTGCTGGCGCATGCGGTTTCAACCGGTTCGCAGGCGCCCTTGAGCAGAGGCGCCTTAGTCCCGCACCGCGAGCGCGGCCAGCAGCGACTGCGGTTCGATCAGCGCAGCCGAACGTGTGGCATCCACCCGAACGTGCCGGCTGCAGAAGTTGAACGGTCGACCCTGCGCCGGCGAGGCTGCGTCTGGAGATGCGTCCGGTGTTTCGATTTCCAGCACTTCATCTACCGCCAGCGCCAGGGTTGCGGTGCCGGCGCTGATCAACAGCATGGCTGGGCTGCCGCCATCGAATGCCGGTTGCCCGCTGAGCCTGCGCAGGTCGGCCACCGGCAACGGCTGCCCCCGTACCTCCAGGCTCTGCCTGCCATGCTGGTCCGCAGGGCCGAAGGTCTCGGGGCCGCGTATTTCCACGGCCACCTGTACGTCGATCGCGAACAGGGCGGTGCCTGCGCGCAGGACGACAACCTCGAACAACTCGGCGGGCGAGGCACGTGTTTCCGTTGAAGGTTGAGCAGGTACAGGCATGCTGTGGATCTGGCAGGAACGATGGGTAACGCGGCTTGAATGATGACGTGCGCAGGGAGCACGCGGCCGCGTGGGACTACGCGCGCAAGGCGGCGGTTCAGCTGGATCCGACGGGCGCATGGCGGGCACTGAGCGCGCCGATGCGCGGAAAGTGCGGACGCAGGAGGCCGACGAGCTGATCCATGCCCGGAACGGAATGGCCGAATTCGTCCCATCGCGCATTGACCAGGCCGGACACCACGACCTGCCCGGTCTCGATGCGGGTCATGGCCCAATAGGGAACAGCACGCGTGCTGATCGCCATGTCCAGTACCGGCACGACGGCAGCATGCGATCGGCTGTCCTGGATGCGGCGCTTGACCGCTTCCAGCCCGTCGGGCGGACCTTCGACGTACTGGAAAAACCGCTGCCCGTCGACGAGCAGCGCTCCGGTGACGTCCACGCGACGGTTGAACGTGGCAGAGCGGGAGACGATCTGCCGGAGCACTTCATCGGAAAGCCCAGCCGACATGTGGCTGGAGTAGGCAAATGCGTGGAGCATGGAAGGGGCTTCTTGTGACGCCCGTCACTATACGTGGGGCGCCGTAGCCTGCCGTGAGCCTTTCCTCACGCATCACCGGGGAGTGATGCGTTGGATCAGCAGCCCACCAGCCGGTCCGCGCCAATTCCGCCGCGATGCTGGCTGCGGTATTCGGTAGGACTGGCGTCCACCTGGCCGCGGAAGTGCCGGCGGAACGACTCCTGCGAACCAAAGCCGGCCTGCTCGGCAATCCACTGCAGCGGCCGGTCAGTGGTTTCCAGCAGCTCGCGGGCGAATGCCACGCGCTCGCGGATCAGCCAGTCGATGGGTGACAGGCCGGTGGCTTCCAGGAACTGCCGCTGCAGGGTGCGCTGGCTGAGGGCCGCCTGCTCGGCGAGGCTGCCGAGCGAGTGCGGCTCGCGCAGGTTGCGGCGCATCCATTCCATCAGTTTTGCCAGACGCGAGGGCTCGCCATGGGGAATGGCGCGGCTGACGCGCTGGCTGCGCCCGGCATCACGCCATGGCGCCAGTACCAGCCGCTCGGCCACCAGGTTGGCCACGCGCGCGCCGTAGTCCTTGCGCACCATGTGCAGCATCATGTCCATGCCGGTGGCCGAGCCGGCCGAGGTGATGACGTTGCCGGTATCGACGTACAGCACGTCTTCGCGCACATCGATGCGTGGGAAGTCGCGCGCCAGCGCTTCGGTGAGGCGCCAGTGGGTGGTGGCCTGGCGGCCATCGAGCAGCCCGGCCCAGGCCAGCACGAAGGCGCCAGAGCAGATCGAGGCGATGCGTGCGCCACGGACGTGGGCGCGGACGAGTGCATCGAGCAGTGCCTGCGGCGGGCGTTCGCTGGGTTCGCGCCATCCGGGAATGACGATGATGTCGGCGTCATCAACAGTGCTGAGATCGTAGGGCAGCTGCACCTGTGCATTGCCGAGCATGCGCAGTGCACCGGGTTCACCCGCGCACAGCTGGGTGCGGTACCAGGCCACGCCCAGTTCTGGCCGCACCGGTGCGAACAGGCCGACCGCACAACCGAATTCGAACAGCCCCTGGCCGTGGCAGGCAACGATGGCGACGAGCGGTGCGCTGGGATCGGCGGGTGGGCTGGGCATGGCTTGATGCTACGGGTGCAGATGCGTGGCGCTGCGTGGTGCGCGGGCATGAGGTGATGCCGGGCAGGCATATGGAGCGGTCGCTCCCTTCCTGTAGACCCGCGCCCACGCTCGGTTCAGTGCCGGCGGGGTGGATGCATCTGACGCCGTCGCGAAGAGCAGCCGAGCGTGGGCTCGGCTCTACAGGCAGCAGCGCACCGTTGCGGCCGCCTAACGTCATTACCAGCGGTCATGTGGGTGGCCGGATGTTACGGCTGGGTGACGCGATCGCGCCTGTCGCGGTGGGTGAACAGGCCCTTGAATGGAAGCGTGTTTCCGGCCCACCCCCACGAGCCCCCATGCCTGCTGCCCACGCCCCTGTGCTGAACACTCTCGCCGTCCTGATCGCCAGCGTTCTGGCCGCATCGCCTGGCCATGCGGCTGATGCCGATGCGGATCCTGCTGCCACCGCTGCAACGGCCAACGTGGCAGCGTCCACGCTGGATGCGGTGGTCGTCACCGGGTCGCGCACCAGCACGCGCACGGTGAAGAACAGTTCCACCCCGATCGATGTGATTTCCGCAGAGGACCTTGCTGCAACTGGCCAGGGCAACCTGCTGGAAGCGTTGCAACGTTCGCTGCCGTCGCTGAGCCAGATCGGCGGCTACCAGAGCGACCAGGAGAGCCTGATCCGTGGCTACCAGCTGCGCAATCTGTCGCCGGGTTACACGCTGGTGCTGGTGAACGGCAAGCGCCGCAATGCCAGTGCCTATGTGAGTGGTGCCAACGGCGGCGGTTTCCCCGGCCATGCCTGGGCTGACCTGGCGTTGATTCCAGTCTCGGCGATCGACCATGTGGAAGTGCTGCGCGATGGCGCGTCGGCCATCTATGGTTCGGACGCGATCACCGGCGTGGTCAACGTGATCCTGAAGTCGCAGGCGCATGGCGGTGACCTGTCGGTTGAGAGCGGGCAGAGCATTGATGGCGATGGCTCGCGCACCAGCGTGCGTGCCAACGTGGGCCTGCCATGGGGCGCCGATGGCTTCGTCAACCTGTCCGGTGAAACCACCCGCCAGCATCATGCCATCCGCAGCCGCCGCTACATCGACGGCTACCTGAGCTACCCGGCGGTGGATGCCAATGGCGATCGGGTAGCGTTGCGCCCGAACAACCGGTTGCCCGCGGGTGCGTCGCCGAACCCGGCCGAGGCCAACCGCGATGCCGAGGCCAACATCATCCTCAGTTCGCCATCGTATGCGCTGAAGGCGTTTGCGGTGAACGTGGGCCATGGCCTGGGCGAGAGCGCGCAGTTCTACGCCAATGCCACCGCCAGTGATCGCACCGCGCAGGCGATCCAGAACTTCCGCCTGCCGGCGACCATCTTCACCACCTACAAGGCGCCGGGTGTGCTGAGCGTGTTTCCCGATGGGTTCCTGCCCGTGCTGGAGACCAAGGAGAAGCAGTACACCGGTACCGCGGGCGTGAAGGGCCAGATCGCGGGCTGGGACTACGACGCAAGCCTGACCGGCAACCGCAGCACGGTACGCACCTATACCCGCAATTCGGTGAACTACTCGCTGCCGTACCCCGGTTCGCCCACCGACTTCTATGACGGCAAGCTGGACTACCAGCAGGGCATCGCCAACCTGGACCTGCGCCGTGGCTTCGAGGTGGCCGCCTTTGCGTCACCGCTGGAAGTGAGCGCCGGCGCCGAGTACCAGCATGAACAGTATGAGCGCGGCGCAGGGCAGTGGGAGTCCTACACCGGCTTCGGTGCCGCCGCGTTCGTGGGCTACTCCACCGCCGATGCGGTGAAGGCGACGCGCAACAGCAAGGCGGTCTATGTGGGTGCGGCCAGCAACATCACCGCGCGCTGGTATCTGGATGCCGCTGCACGCTGGGAAGATCATTCCGACTTCGGCAGCGTGTCCACGGGCCGCCTGACCACGCGCTTCGACTTCACCGACGCGTTGGGTGTACGCGCGACGGTCAGTAACGGCTTCCATGCGCCCAGCCTGGGCGCGCAGTTCTACCAGGCCACCGGCAGCTGCCCGTGCGGCACCACGCTGGTGGCACAGGTGTCTTCGCCGGCGGCGATTGCGTTGGGTGCTACGCCGCTGAAGCCCGAGAAAGCCACCAACTACAGCCTGGGCGTGACCTGGGACCCGAGCCCGGCGTTCCACCTGGCCGTGGATGCCTACCAGATCGACATCCGCGGCCAGCTCGGCCAGTCCAGCCAGATCGGTTACAACGCGCAGGATCCAGCGCGCATTACCGACAACAGCGGCACGGTGCTGAGTGCGGCGCAGAAGAACACCATCGATGCCTTGCTGGGTTCAGCCGGCATCAGCATCCTGCCGGGTGATGCGTTCTACGCCAGCTACTTCACCAATGTGGGCAATACCCGCACACGCGGTGTCGAGCTGACCCTGGAAGCGAACCAGGAAACGGCGTGGGGCAAGCTGCGCTGGAGCTATGCGGCCAACGTCGGCCGCACCACGATCCGGAAGGTCAGTGATATTCCGGCGGCGCTGCAGGGGCTGCCCAACATCAACCTGCTGACCAAATCCAGCGAGTACGCACTGCGCTTCCGCACGCCCAGCTACACCCAGGTGGCAGGCCTGGGCTGGCAGAACGGGCGCTGGCGCTCGAATGTCGACTTCACCTACTACGGCCCGATCAAGCGCCTGAACAACGGCGTGGAATACAGGCAGCCGCCGGTGCTGGTGACCAACCTTTCAGGTGCGGTGGAGCTGGGTGCGGGCTGGAGCGCGGCGCTGGGCATCAACAACGTGTTCGACAAGCGCACGCGCAAGGTGCCGGAGTACGCGCGCAGTGCTACCGATGTGGCCAGCATCGAGACGACGTGGGATTCGGGCGATGTGCTGAGCCGGATCGGGACGTTCTGGTACGGGCGGATCAATTACCGGTTCTGAGGTGGAGCAGCCGAGCATGGCTCGGCTCTACAAAGGCAACAGCAGCCGAGCATGGCTCGGCTCTACAAAGGCAACAGCAGCCGAGCATGGCTCGGCTACAAAAGGCGAAAGGCGGCCGGCGGTAGTCCGGCATCATCGAGGAGCAGTTCATGTCTTCTGCATTGAAGGTGGTTGCAGTGGTAGGGTCACCGACCAGCTCGGCGACGTCGCGCACGTTGCTGCTGATGCGGCACCTGTTGGCGTCGTTGCAGCAGCGGGTACACGCCAGCGTGGAGGTGGTGGAGCTGGCGCCGATCGCGCGCTCGTTGGGGCAGTCGTTGTCGCGCGATGAGGCGGAGCCTGCGGTGGAGCAGGCGCTGCAGACGATCGAGGCGGCCGAGCTGCTGGTGGTGGCCGCGCCGGTGTATCGGGGGTCGTATCCGGGGCTGTTCAAGCACCTGGTCGACTTCATCGGGCTGGAGGCGCTGGTGGATACACCGGTGCTGCTGGCGGCGACCGGTGGCAGCGAGCGCCATGCACTGGTGATCGACCATCAGTTGCGGCCGTTGTTCAGTTTCCTGCAGGCGCACACCCTGCCGATCGGAGTGTATGCCACGCCGGCCGACTTCGATGGCGAACACATCAACAGTGCAGCGTTGCAGGCCCGCATCGCGCTGGCGACCGAGCGTGCGGCCGGGCATCTGGCCGTGCAGGCGCCGGCGGTACCGGCGCCGCTACGACGCATTGCCTGACGGCATAACCGACGGCGCTTTGCTTATGGCCAAGGCGCATCTGCATGGCCGGATCTGACCGCCGATTGTCGCCTGGTATCGCCACCGCAAGCACCGGCATCCCTAGCATCGAGATCGAAGCGGCATCGCATTGCCGGCCCTGATGAGGACACTCCCGTGGCGTTGGACGCAGCAAGCAAACCCATCCTGTTCCTGCTCGACCGCGAGTTCGAGGATGGCCAGATTCCTGGCCAGCGTTTCTTCTGCCGGCACAGCCTGCTGCTGGAAGGGGCGCTGTCGAGCATCGACGGCCTCGACGCGCAGCTGGATGTGCGCCGCATCGGCTTCGCGCGGCCACGCCGCGAGGTGATCGCCGAGATCGGCGAGCAGGACCAGTCGTTGCCCAAGCTGGTGCTGCCGCAGGGTGTGCGCAGCGAGCTGGCCAGTGGCGTGCATCAGGACCGCCAGTACATCTCCGGTGCCGAGCCGATCCTGGCCGCGCTGAACGGATTGCTTGGCATTCCTGTGGCCCACCCCTGAGCGAGGACGCGACCGTGAGCTATCTCATCAGTGTGCTGGACAAGAGCCCGGTGGCCGAGGGTGCCTCGCCCGAACAGGCGCTGCGCAACAGCCTGCAGCTGGCGCAGCGTGCCGAGCAGCTGGGTTACCACCGGTACTGGTTCGCCGAGCACCATGCTGCCCCGGCGCTTGCCAGCCCTGCGCCGGAAGTGCTGGCAGCCTGGGTGCTGGCGCAGACGCGGCGCATGCGCATCGGCAGTGGCGGGGTGATGCTGCGCCACTATGCGCCGTACAAGGTTGCAGAGAGCTTCAACCTGCTGGCGGCGTTGGCGCCGGGGCGCGTGGATCTGGGGGTGGGCAAGGCGCCCGGTGGCCTGCCAGCATCGACCGCCGCGCTGGCGGCAGGACGCCCGGCATTCGCCGATTTCGACCAGCAGCTGCGCGACCTGGAGGGCTATCTGTCCGGTGCCACGACCGAGGCGCTGGCGCGCCCGATTCCACAGCAGGCGCCTGAGCGCTTCCTGCTCGGGGCCAGCCCACAGAGCGCGAAGCAAGCAGCCGAGCTGGGCTGGCGCTTCGTGTACGCCGCGCACTTCGATGGCGACCCGAAACATATCGAGGCTGCGTTCGACGCTTACCGCAGCGTCTCCTCGCAGCCCCCGCTGCTGGCCACGGTGGCCTTCGCCGCACCGACTGCCGAAGCAGCAGCGCGTCATATCGGCGCGCTGCGCGTCTACAAGCTGCACCTCGGTCCCGGGCAGGCGGTGAACCTGCCCAGCCCCGAGGCGGCTGCCGAGTACGCGCGCCAGGTGGGCGTGGCCGACTTCCGCATCGAGGAAACGCGCCCCAGCGTGCTGTCCGGTGATGCGCAGCATGTGCGCGGCGAACTGGACGCGCTGCACCGGCGTTTCGGCGTGGGCGAATTCATCCTCGACGCGCCGGTGGCCGACCTCGACGCACGCCTGACATCCCTCGAACTGCTGTCGCCTGCGCCGCGCGCGGCGGTGGCCTGACCTGCAGGAGCGATTCCCAATGAGCACGACCCCGCGCCACATTCCGTTCGGCATCATGCTGCAGGGCCCCGGCAGCCACATGCATGCCTGGAAGCATCCGTCCAATCCGGCTGATGCCAGCGTCAACCTGCAGTTCTACATCGACATCGCACGCACGGCCGAGGACAACGGTATCGCCTTCGGCTTCGTGGCCGACGGGTTGTATATCAACGAGAAGTCGATCCCGCATTTCCTCAACCGCTTCGAGCCGATCTCGCTGCTGTCGGCGCTGGCCACGGCAACGAAGAAGATCGGCCTGGCGGGTACGCTGTCGACGTCCTACAGCGATCCGTTCACCGTGGCCCGCCAGTTCGCCTCGCTGGATCTGCTCAGCGGCGGCCGTGCCGGCTGGAACGTGGTGACCTCGCCACTGGAGGGTTCGGGCCGCAACTATGGCCGGCCACACCCGGAACATGCGCTGCGCTACCAGATCGCCGACGAGTATCTGGAGGTGGTGCAGGGGCTGTGGGATTCCTGGGACGACGACGCCTTCGTGCGCGAGCGCGACAGCGGTATCTTCTTCGCGCCGGAAAAGTTCCGCCGCCTCGACCACAAGGGCCGCTTCTTCCAGGTGGAAGGGCCGCTCAACATCCAGCGTTCGCCGCAGGGCCAGCCGGTGATCTTCCAGGCCGGTTCGTCCGACGACGGCATCGCGCTGGCCGGCAAGTACGCCGACGCGGTGTTCACCCACTCGCCGTCGCTGGAGGAAACCCGCGCGTTCACCCAGAAGGTGAAGAATTCGGCGATCGCGCATGGCCGCAGCGGCAATGACGTGAAGATCTTTCCGGGCATCGGCCCCATCGTCGGCCGTACTGCCGAGGAGGCCGAAGCCAAGTACCAGGCGATCGCCGCACTGGCCACGCTGGAGGATGCGCTGGCCTATCTCGGCCGGTTCTTCGATCACCACGATTTCAGCCAGTACGACCCGGATGCACCGTTCCCGGAGCTGGGTGACATCGGCAGCAACTCGTTCCGTTCCACCACCGACCGCATCAAGCAGGATGCGCGTGAGAAGGGCTTGAGCCTGCGCCAGGTGGCGTTGGAAGCGGTGAGCCCGCGACCGAACTTCATCGGCACGCCGGAGCACGTGGCCGATGAGCTGATCCGCTGGTTCGATGCCGGTGCCAGCGATGGCTTCATTCTCGGCTTTGCCGCGCAGCGCGAGGGCCTGGACGATTTCGTGACCCAGGTATTGCCGATCCTGCAGGCGCGGGGCTACCACCAGCGCGCGCTGGAAGGGCAGACGCTGCGCGAGCATCTGGACCTGCCGTACAAGGCAAGCCGCCATGCGACCGATGCCGAGCCGGCACGGAAGGCGGGATAAGGCGATGAGCGGAGAAACCGCGGTAGCGCCGGGCCGCGCCCGGCGGACTTACCCAACCAGCGGCATATTGCCGGAGATCGCGGCACGCGCCGAGGCCACAATCGCGATCCGCCATGACCTGCACCGGCACCCGGAGCTGGCCTTCGAGGAGCATCGCACCAGTGCCCGCGTGGCCGAGCTGCTGCAGCAATGGGGCTATGAGGTCACCACCGGCCTCGGCGGCACCGGCGTAGTCGGCACGCTGCAGCGCGGGCAGGGCAGCCGTCGCCTGGGCCTGCGTGCCGACATCGATGCGCTGCCGATCCGCGAGGACTCCGGCCTGGCCTACGCCAGCCAGACCGAGGGCCTGATGCATGCCTGTGGTCACGATGGGCATACCGCGATCCTGCTGTCCGCCGCGCATTACCTCGCCCATCACGGCAATATCGACGGCACCCTGCAGCTGGTATTCCAGCCTGCAGAGGAGACGGGTTCGGGCGCGTCGAAGATGATGGCCGATGGCCTGTTCGAACGCTTCCCGGTGGATGCGATCTATGGGCTGCATAACTGGCCGGGCGTGCCGGTGGGGCACTTCGGCTTTGTCGATGGCCCGGCGATGGCGTCGGTGGACTGGGCGCGGCTGAAGGTGATCGGCAAGGGCGGCCACGGTGCCGAGCCACAAGGGAGTGTCGACCCGATCCTGGCGGCGGCGCATATCGTCACCGCATTGCAGAGTGTGGTGTCGCGCAATGTCGACCCGCGGCAGATGGGCGTGGTTACGGTTGGCTCGATTCACGGCGGGCAGGCCGCCAACGTGATTCCGGACGTGGTCGAGCTGAAGCTGACCGTGCGCGCCTATCTGCCGGAAGTGCGCGACACGCTGCGGCGGCGGGTCACGGAACTTGCCGAGCAGACCGCCGCCGCGTTCGGCGCGCGCGCCGAGATTGAATTCCCGCGCGGCTTCCCCAGCGTGATCAACCACCCGCAGCAGACTGCGTACATCCGCGAGGTGGCGCTGCAGGGCTTCGGCGCCGAACAGGTGGTGCCCGACTTCGCACCGCGCACCGCCAGTGAGGACTTTGCCTTCCTGCTGCAGGCGCGGCCCGGCAGCTTCGTGTTCGTCGGCAACGGCGACAGCGCACCGTTGCACAGCCCACGCTATGTGTTCAACGACGCCGCCATTGCACCCGCTGCCAGCCTGTGGGCACGGCTGGCCGAAGACTATCTGGTGAAGGACGTGGCATGAGCAGCAACGAACGCTTCCTCTACACCTCGGTGGATGACCCACTGGCGCGGCCGCTGTTCGACGGCCTGGAGCAGGAGTACGACAGCCGCTACGCCGACGTGCGTCGACGCATCGGTGGCAGCGCCCGCGAGGAGCTGCAGCGCTATCCGGCGCAGGCCTTTGCGGCCCCGGTGGGCGCCTTCGTGCTGCTGCTGCGCGACGGGGTGGCGATTTCCGGCGGTGCGTTCATGCCGCACCGTGATCCGGATACCGCCGAATTCAAGCGCATCTGGACGCTGCCCGGGCTGCGTCGCCAGGGCATTGCGCGGCGCGTGCTGCAGGAGCTGGAAGAGCAGGCGGCGCGGCAAGGGTATCGGCGGGTGTTCCTGACGACGGGCTTCCGCCAGCCTGAAGCTGTTGGCCTGTACCTCAGCCATGGTTACACCGCGCTGTTCGATCTGGATGCGGATCCCGAAACCATTGCGCACCTGCCGTTCGAAAAGCACCTGCGGGCACCGGCGCCCCCCATCCTGCCTGCGCAGATCCAGCTGCAAGGAGCCCACGCGTGAGCACGCCTTCGACCGCGCTGGATGGCATTGCAACCCGGCCGGCGCCAGCGCCGGCGCTGAAGATCGTGCCGGCCCGGCATCCGCTGCAGGTCTTCGGCACGGTGCTGGCACTGGCGCTGATCCTGATCGGGCTGCAGTCCGTGCTGGGCAATCCGCGCTGGGGCTGGGGCACCTTCGCCGAATGGTTCTTCGCGCGCCCGGTGCTGGAGGGGCTGGGCCGTACGCTGCTGCTGACCGCGCTTGGCACTGCGCTCGGCTTCGCGCTGGGTACGCTGCTCGCGCTGGCCCGGGTGTCCGGCTCGCCGCTGCTGTCGGCGGTGTCGTGGGGCTACGTGTGGCTGTTCCGCTCGATCCCGCTGCTGGTGCTGTTGCTGCTACTGAACAACCTGGGCTACCTGTACAGCACCATCGAGCTGGGCGTGCCGTTCACCGGCATCAACCTGTTCTCGTACCCGACCACGCAGCTGATCGGTGTGTTCACTGCCGCGGTGCTGGGCCTGACCCTGAACCAAGCCGCGTTCTCGGCCGAAGTGATCCGCGGCGGCATTCTGTCGGTTGACCACGGCCAGTACGAGGCCGCGGCCGCGCTGGGCCTGCCACGTGGCCGCCAGGTGCGCCGCATCATCCTGCCGCAGGCGATGCGCTCGATCCTGCCGGCCGCGTTCAACGATGTGATCGGCCTGGCCAAGAGCACGTCGGTGGTCTACGTGCTGGCGCTGCCTGAGCTGTTCTACACGGTGCAGGTGATCTACCGCCGCAACCTGGAGGTGGTGCCGCTGCTGATGGTGGCCACGGTCTGGTACCTGGTGATCCTGACCGTACTTTCACTGCTGCAGCGGCGCGTGGAGCAGCGTTTCGCGCGCGGCCAGCTGCAGCGCGAGCGCTCGGCATCGCACGTGTCATCGCTGCTGCGCGTGCAGAGTGATGCTGCTCCGCGCGTGATCCACCGACCGCGCATCGCCACCCAGGTCGAAGCGGGCGAGGGCGCGGCGGTGTCGCTGCACGGCGTAGGCAAGGTGTTTGGCGACCAGCCGGTGCTGGAGGATGTGAACCTGGACCTGCGCGCCGGCAGCGTGACGGTGCTGATCGGCCCATCGGGCGCCGGCAAGTCCACGCTGCTGCGGCTGATCAACCACCTGGAGCGTGCCGACAGCGGCTACGTGACCGTCGGCGGCCAGTTGATCGGCTACCGCCGTGACGGTGACACCCTGTACGAACTGCCCGAGCGTGAGATCCGCCGTCGGCGTGCCGAAGTGGGCATGGTGTTCCAGGGCTTCAACCTGTTCCCGCACCTGACCGCGCTGGAGAACATCATCGAAGCGCCGATCGCAGTACGCGGTGTGCCGCGCGCGCAGGCCGAGCAGCAGGCGCGCACGCTGCTGGAACGGGTCGGCCTGGCCGACAAGGCCGATGCCTTCCCGCGCCAGCTGTCCGGTGGCCAGCAGCAGCGCATCGCGATCGCCCGCGCGCTGGCGTTGCAGCCAAAGGTACTGCTGTTCGATGAGCCGACCTCGGCGCTGGACCCGGAGCTGGTGGCCGAAGTGCTCAGCGTGATCGAAGAGCTGGCCCGTTCCGGCACCACGCTGGTGATCGTCACCCATGAGCTGGGCTTCGCCCGCCGCGTGGCCGACCACGTGGTGATGATGGACCAGGGACGGGTGATCGAGCAGGGCACGCCCGAGGCCCTGTTCGAGCGCCCGCGCCAGCAACGCACCGCCGATTTCCTGGCCAAGACCCTGTAACCCCGGAAGGAACACCATGAGCCCTGCAGCACCGCGTCGCCCCTCGCGCAGCACCCTGTTGATCGTGGCGGTGCTGGTCATCGGCATTGCCGGCATCGTCTATTCGCGCGTACGCCAGGCACCGGATGCCGGCACCGTGGCCGCGACCAGCCTGGCCGGTGCGAACACGGCCGTGCTGAAGGGCACGTTTGACCCGAAGGCGCAGGCGTTGATCCCCGCCGGCTATCAGTTCGTCACCCCTGGTGCGTTTACCGTAGCCACCCATCCGGGGCAGCTACCGCTGGCCGACTACGGCGCCGACAGCAAGGACGTGGTCGGCATCGAGCCCGACATCGCGCGGCTGATTGCCGATGCGTTGGGCCTGAAGCTGGTGATCGTGCCGGTCGCGTGGGCGGACTGGCCGCTGGGGCTGGAATCGGGCAAGTACGATGCGGTGCTGTCGAACGTGACGGTGACCGAAGAGCGCAAGAAGAAGTTCGACTTCTCCAGCTACCGCTACGATCTTCTGGGCATCTACACGCGCAGCGATGGGCCCATCCAGAAGATCGAGAAACCCGCTGATGTGGCCGGGCTGAAGGTGGTGGTGGGTGCCAGCACCAACCAGGACCAGATCCTGCGGCAGTGGGACCGGCAGAACATTGCGGCCGGCCTGAAACCGGTGGAGTACCAGTACTTCGATGACGCCGTGGTCGGCCGCTTGGCGGTGATCACTGGCCGCGCCGATGTCTCGTTCGAGCCCAATGCCACCGGCGCCTACTCGGCACGCGATGGCAAGGTGCGGCGCGTGGGCCTGTTCCCCGGGGGCTGGCCGAACGCTGCGGCGATCTCGGTGACCACGCGCAAGGGCAGCGGCCTGGCCGATGCGGTGACGCAGGCGTTGAACACCCAGATCGGCAGCGGCACCTATGCGCAGGCATTGAAGCGCTGGAACGTGGCCGAGGAGGCGGTGCCGCAATCGCAGACCAATCCGCCGGGCTTGCCGACGCTGCAATGACACCGGGCGTGGCCCGGCGCTACCGCTGCTTCTGTAGAGCCGAGCCATGCTCGGCTGCAGTTCGCGCGGTGCGCGATGAGTCGAGCATGGCTCGACTCTACAGGAGCATCCACGCATGGCGTGGATCTACTGGCGGAGTCTGCTTTCTGTAGAGCCGAGCCATGCTCGGCTGCTCTACCAACGCGCTTCCAGCGTCTGGAACGGCTTCGCCAAGTGCATGCCCTCCGCATCGAACGCGGTAACGTCGCGCCCATCCACACGCACGGTCTTCGGCGTCGTCCGCGCCGGCCACCAGACCTTCACCGCCGTCCCACTGCGCAGGCCCTCGCCCAGCGTGATCGATAGCGTGCCGTCGCGTTGCCGTGCCTGCATCTGCAACGTGCCATACGCGGTGGGCAGGCCTTCCACCGCCAATCCATCGCCCGCCACCCACGAAGGCGGTGTGCCCGGTAGCAATGACAACGCATCATCGTCCTCGCGCATCAGCATGCCGAACAGCGTGCGGCCGTATTCGGCGCCGATCCAGGTGTGCGGCATGTCGCCCAGGTAGCGCGGGAAGCGCAGGCGTGAGTGCACGACCTCGGCCAGCACCTGCCACTGAAGCGGGCGCCGGTCATGCAGCAGCCCCTGCAGCAGCTCATCGGCGACCTGCGGCTGGCCCAGGTGCACATAGCTCAGCACGTTGCGGATCTCGTACGGGGTGTACGCATACAGCGCACCGGGCTGGCTGCGCTTGCGCACATCGTCCAGATAGCGCGCGAAGGTGGTCCGCAGCGCCTCGGCGGGCAACACGCTCTGTGCGCCGGTCGGGTCCAGTGCGATCGAAACGCCGGTGGGATCGCCATCGCCCAGATCGGCCGAGGAGGGAATGAAGTCGATGCCCTTCCACGCCATCGTCGCCCGGATCGAGGCATGCAGCGCGTCGTAAAGCAGTTTGTACTGTTCGCGTGCCCACGCTGCGGTCTCGTGGTCGCCCAGCGATTCGGCCAGCCACGCGCCGTCGTGCCAGCCCTTCAGGCCCCAATAGTCGTCCCAGTAGCTGTGGGTGGGCGAGGGGTAGCCCTCATGGCTGATCGACGGCGCAAGAATGCCCGCGAACCGTTCCGGCGAAGGCTGGTCAGCCTTGTAACCGGGCACCAGCGTACGTTCGCGCAGTTCCTGCAGGAAGCGCAGCGCTGCTTTCACTTTCGGCAGATAGCCACGCACCGACTCGGGGCCGCCGTCCAGGCGCGCGACATCGGCCACCAGCGCGACGTACTGGCCCTGACTGTCGTACTCGATGTCCGATCCAAAGCCGGTGTTGACGCTGCCATCGTCGTTGAGGATCGGCGAGACCAGGCCGTTGGGATGCACGCCGTGTTCGCTGTACCAGGCCAGGTAATCGCGCGCGACACGCGCTTCGCCCATGCGCAGCAGCACCGCCGAGGTGGCCATGCCGTCGCGGATGAAGGAGCGGTTGTAGTTGCGCGGGCCGGGCTGCATGGCTGGACCGGTCTGGTTGATCAGCATGTAGGCGGCCTGCGCGCGCAGCATGTCCACCAGCGACGGATCGGGCAGGCGCAGGCCGACCTGGCCCAGCCGTGCCTGCCAGTCCGCAGACGCCTGCGTGGCCAGTGAATCAAACGCCGCATTGGCATCGCGGGGCAGCGTGGCCAGATCCAGCGCAGGCGCTTCGGGCAGCACGCCATTGGCATCGGCGGCGGCGGTGCCCAACGGGAACGCGACCACGATGGCATCACTGGTTCCCGGCGCCAACGAGACGCGGTAGTTCAATGCAGCCGAGGCAAGCCCCTGGTCATCACGCGCCTGTTGCGTGGAAGGCAGCTGGCCGGCAGCGAGGGTCGCGGTGATCTCCGTTGCGCCATCCTTGCCGAATGGCGCCGCGCCCGACGCAGCCACCGGCGTGAGCGACTGCAGCAGCGTGCGCCCATTGATACGCAGGGCCTGCCCGTCGATGGTCACCTCGCGGATCGGGGACAGCCCGCCGTTCTGCCATGGCGGATTCATCTGCATCGGGCGCACGACCAGGCTGAGCGTGCCTTCGATCTTCGTGCTTCCCGTGTTCTGCAGGCGATGCCGCAGGAAGGTCACCGGCTGGCCATCGCGCTCGATGGCGAATACTTCACTGCGCAGCTGCAGGCCGGGTTGCGGTGACCAGGTGGCGGAGGGCATCGGCTTCCAGCCGTCGCGCAGGGCATGCTGCATGGCCTGCCCGGCGGCGCCGGCGGTTTGGCCATCGGCATTGCGCCAGATGGGCTGCACCAGCGGTGCGCCCTTGAAGGCTTCCAGGTTGCCGTACTCATCGAAGATCGACTTCTGTCGTCCTGCATGCACACCCACGGCCGTCCAGTAGGTCTGCTGCATCTGCAGCGAGGCCGGGAACAATGCGCGCTGGGCGCCGCTGGCGACGATCTGATACTGCTTCATCGGCGTCATCACGGCTTTCGGACCGAGCAGGCGCAGGCGTGCGATCTGCGGCGCAGCGCCGTCCACGCTCAGGCGGAAAGCACGCAATGGTTGTGCTGCAGTGGCGGCCAGCCAGCTTTGCCGGTGACTGGCCGCCTGTGCATCGTGTGCGAGGTCCTGCCAACGGCCCCGTGCATCCTGCGCCTGTAGTCGGGCAGCGCCTCGTGCGCCATCGGCCCAGTCGACCACCAGGCCAGCCGTTGATTGGGCCTGCGGCAGCGTGATCTCGAGCGCATGGGCGCCTGGCTTCCCGACGGGAATCGCGACGGCAGCGCCGCCCTGCCACAGCGCCGCTGCCTGCGTTGCATCGATACCGCTGATGCGTGCGCTGAGCGTGCTGTCCAGCGGCTCCATCTCGAAGATCGACACGCCCCAATCGGAAGTGCGCTGCGGGCTGGCCAGCCGCAGGTAGCGCGCCTGGCGCGGCGCGAAGTACAGCGTTTCCACGTCGCCCAGCGAATCGGCCATCGTGTACGCGGTCTGCCACTGCCTGCCGTCCAGTGAGGTCTGCAGCGAATAGCCTTCCGGATTGGAGACATCCCAGGTGAGGCGCGCGCCGGCCAGCGTTGCAGGCGTGCAGAGATCGATCTGGAACCAGTGGCCCGGACTGAATGCGCCGCCGGTAACGGTCTTCGGGTTGCCGTCGATCAGGTGGCTGATCGCCATCGCCGGCACCTGCTGCGAGGAACTGCTGGCCTGCCATTGGCTGCGCGGGGGAAGGGGCTGTGCCTGTGCGGCAGCGGCGAGGGCGGCCAACAGCAGGGTGGCGGCAGCTCGCCATGGAATGGCTGAGCGGGAGAGCTTGGAGCGTTCGGCGCGCAATGTCATTACGTACAGCCTCGCAGGTTCTGCCGGTATCGGGCGAGCGCTACGCTAGCAAGGGATGTAATCGGTTACATGACGCGCTGCAATAGGTTGCGGATGATCCCCGGTCGCCTCCTTCGTGGGCTTGAGTCACGATTCATCGATGGGACTGACGCATGTGGCTCTGGACGCCTGCCGGCTAGGTCATACGCTGATTGATAGCGACCTCAGGTCTGAAATGGATTGATGATGGAATTCAGCTTCACGCTGATGTATCGGGTGCCCGATACCGGAGAAGATCTCAGTGCATTTGAGCGATGTCTTGCAGAGTCGGGATGTGACGATGCATTGCTGGGCAGCGGTTTGCCGGGCATCTTGGCGTTGCGATTCTGGCGAGAGGGAACGGCCGCAAACGATGTCGCGCGTGACACATGCGCGCAGGTCCAGAAGGCGCTCCCGGAAGCCGAGTTGATAGCGGTGCATTTTGATGTCAGCAATGCTGCCAGCGTCTCTACCTGCAGTTTCGCCAGAGCTGAGCCTGCTTGACTTCCACTGAACACGTTTCAGAAGCAGCCGAGCATGGCTCGGCTCTACAGGGCCTTGGGATACATGACGCCCCGTCACGCCGGTTACAACTCCACCGTCTCCCACCAGCGCGTACCCGACTGCGGTGCCTGCATGTCCAGCGCTTCGCCCATCATCGGCGTGGCCACCGGTACATTTTTTGCGGCCGCCAATGCGGTGATGTGCTCGAACGGCTGCTGCCATGCATGCAGGGCAAGATCGAAGGTGCCGTTGTGGATCGGCAGCAGCCACTTGCCGCGCAGGTCCAGGTGCGCCTGCAGCGTCTGTTCCGGTTGCATGTGCACGAATGCCCAGCGCGGATCATAGGCGCCGGTCTCGATCATGGTCAGGTCGAACGGACCGTACTTCTCGCCGATGGCCTTGAAGCCGTCGAAGTAGCCGGTGTCGCCGCTGAAGAAAATGCGGAAGTCACCGTCCTGGATCACCCACGACGCCCAAAGGCTGCGGTCGCTGTCACCCAGCCCGCGGCCGGAGAAGTGCTGGCCCGGGGTCGCGGTCAGGCGCAGGCCGTTGGCTTCGGTGGATTGCCACCAGTCCAGCTGCTCGACCTTGCGCGCATCCACCCCCCACGCGACCAGCTGGTCGCCGACGCCGAGCGGTGCAATGAAGCGCGCGGTCTTGCCGGCCAGCTGCATGACCGCGGCATGGTCCAGGTGGTCATAGTGGTTGTGCGAGAGGATCACACCGGCGATCGGCGGCAGCGCGTCGATGCTGATCGGCGGTGCATGGAAGCGTGCCGGCCCCATCCACTGCACCGGCGAGGCCCGCTCGGAGAACACCGGATCGGTCAGCCAGTACTGGCCACGCAGCTTCAGCAGGATCGTGGAGTGCCCCAGCCGGAACAGGCTGCGATCCGGTGCGGCGTCCAGCGTGGCGCGGTCCAGCGGCTTCACCGGAATCGGGTGCGCGGGCACGGTGCCCTTGGGCTTGTTGAACAGGAACGTCCACCAGATCTCCGCGCCGTCGCGCAGGCCCATCGCCGGACGGGGCAGGGCATTGCGGAACTTGCCATCACGGTACTGCGGCGAATCGGGGAAGTCGGGAAGAGACCAGGACTTGCAGAAGGTGTAGGCGGTCACGGCGAGGATTCCGAGCAGGAGGACAAGGAGCAGGCGCTTCATGGGTGACGTCCGCTGAGTACACTGCACAGTGTAGTTTCGTGTTTTTCAAAAGTACACTGTCGAGTGTAAAATGGAGGCATCCGTTCAGTTATCCGGTTCCGCCATGTCCCGTGCCCCGCAACGCCTGACCGACCGCAAACGTGACGCCATCGTGCGCGCGGCGGTGGAGGAGTTCCGTGCATCAGGCTACGAGGCGACCAGCATGGACCGCATCGCCGAGGCGGCGGGGGTCTCCAAGCGCACCGTCTACAACCATTTCCCGAGCAAGGAAGCACTGTTCTCGATGATCCTGGAGGAGCTGTGGGAGCGCAGCGTGGCCAGCGACGCACTGCCATACCGCGCCGACCAGCCGCTGCAGACGCAGTTGCTGCAGTTGCTGGGCCAGAAGCTGGACCTGCTCAGCGATGGGAATTTCATCGATCTGGCGCGGGTCGCGATGGCCGAGATCATCCATTCACCGGAGCGCGCGCAGGCCATCGTCTGCCGCATGGGCGAGAAGGAAAGTGGCGAGAGTGCCTGGATCCGCGCAGCAATTGCCGATGGCCGCCTGCGCGAGGTGGATCCGGACTTTGCCGGCGCCCAGTTGCATGGGCTGGTGAAGAGCTTCGCGTTCTGGCCGCAGGTCACGATGGAGCAGCCACCGTTGACTGCGCAGGAACGTGCGCGCGTGGCCGAATCGGCGGTGGCGATGTTCCTGGGGTTCTACGCGGTCTAGCCGGCTGCGAAGCGACGGAACTCGTCGGCCGGCAGCGCCGCCGAGTACAGGTAGCCCTGGCCGACATCCACCCCGAGTGCGCGCAGCTTCTGTTCCTGGGCCAGGGTCTCGGTACCCTCGGCCACCACGATCGCGCCGCAGCGGTGCGCGACCTCGACGATGAAGCGCACGATCGACTGCGACTTGGCGTCGGACAGCGTGGCGATCAGCGCCTGCTCGATCTTGACCTCGGCGATGGCCAGCTGCGAAAGCAGGATCAGGGTTGAATAGCCGGCGCCGAAATCATCCAGCGACAGGGTGACCCCGGCTGCCAGCAGCTGTGCGAAGTTGGCATCGACCACGTCGCGCTCGACGATTTCGGTCCATTCGACGATCTCCAGGCGCAGCATCGCACCGGGGATGTCATGCAGCTGCAGCAACTCCTGCAGGCGCAGGCCGAAGTCGGGCAGGCGCAGCGATTCGGCTGAAACATTGACTGCAATGGTCAGCGCCGCGCCGTCCCGCCGGCAGTGCTGCAGGAAGTGCACCGCCGACCGCAGCGTGGCCCATTCCAGGTCTGCCAGCCGCCCCTGCCGGCGCAGCAGCGAGATCACCCGCATCGGGGCAATCGGCCGGCCTTCGCCGTCGCGCATGCGCAGCAGTGCTTCGGCGCCGACCAGTTGGCGGTCCTGCAGGCGATG
This sequence comes from Stenotrophomonas maltophilia group sp. SKK55, assembly GCF_057179845.1. Classification (NCBI taxonomy): domain Bacteria; kingdom Pseudomonadati; phylum Pseudomonadota; class Gammaproteobacteria; order Lysobacterales; family Lysobacteraceae; genus Stenotrophomonas; species Stenotrophomonas maltophilia group sp. SKK55. The sequence continues at coordinate 153,748 of NZ_JBXUHP010000018.1, read as the reverse complement.
CTTGGGCTGGTAGCACAGCGGCGCATTGCCCTGCTGCAGCCAGTGCTCAAGGGCAACCTCGATCAGGGTGTCGATCTCGCTGTCGCGCTGGATCGGGTCATCGAAAAACACCACGCCCGACTCGATCGCGCTCAGTGCCACGGTGATGGCGCGGAACGGAAGATGTCCTTCGTCGGCATCAGCAGGGGGCTTCAATTCAACCACTGCACAGCGGAACAGCGGCCGGAAGCCCGGCCAATCGCGGCCGACCCGATCAGCCAGGTTGCTGGCCAGCTCGGTGATCTGCGGTTGCGTGCGCAGTGTGGACAAGGTCAGGCCGCGCACCAGGATCGCCAGCGCGGCATCACCGAACTGGTAGATCTCCAGCTGCGCAGCCGGCAGCGAGGGCAGCAACCGATGCACCTCTTCGGTGCTGTCGCGCTGCCACAGGCCGTTGTCCTGCAACGGCCCGTAGCGCAGGCGCAGATCGCGCAGGTTGCCCATCTCGGCCACGATCAGGCAGGCCTTGCCGGTGCCGTCGTTATCCCGCCAGTACTGCTGCAGGCGTTCACCGAGCGCACGCATGTTGGGCAGCCCGCTGATCGGATCGATGCGCAGCCAGGCCTGTTCGCGCTGGCGTTGCGCATCGATCTGGGCATCGTTGTAGACCAGCGCGAATACGGCGCCGAGCACGAGCAGCGAGACCGGCAGTGCCAGCACGCGCTGGATCGCCAGCTCGGCCACCGGCAGTTGATCGGCGCCAATGATCGCCACACCCAGCGCCAAACCCAGAGCGGTTACCCCGATACGCACGGACCATGCCTGCAGGATCATGCGCGGCGAGAGCTCGTTGAGCATGCGCGGGTACAGGTGCCTGCGCAGCCAGACGCCCGCCACCATCTGCAACACGGCCTCAAGGCTGGCAGGCAGGAAGAACGGGATACCGACGAACTGGTAGCGGGCCAGCAGGGCGGCAGCCAGGCAGGCCAGGCCGCCGCGCCAGCCGCCCAGCAGGCCACTGACCAGCAGGATGTCGAAGCCCAGGTGCAGTTTGACGACACCCTGGGAATAACGGGCCACGAACCAGGAATTGAACAGGTAGATCAGGCCCAGCGCTACGCCGACATACAGGCGACGGCCTTCTATGGCGTGCCCGGCGCGACGGGTGGCGATCAGCAGCACGCCGATCATGCCGATCACTGCCGTGGCCTGCAGCAGATACAGCGGCAGGCTGGGCAGGGCGCTGTCCAGGACCTGGGCCGAGACCCGTGAAAGCGCATCCATAGCAGGTTCCCGCCTGTGACCGACGGCCAGTGACCAGCAGGGTAAACCACGACCGCGCGCGCGGCCACTGAGGGTGCTCTGCGGCGGCCGGCAAGGTCAGTAGCGCGGGTCGGCGATGGCGGTCAGCACCAGTTCGCGCACGAAGCCGGAGGATGACAGCTGCAACAGGGCGCTTACCATGGCCACGACATCGTGGACCGGCACCTGCTCACCGTCGCCGCGCGCTGCGGCCTCGGCCACCGGCACCGACAAGGCGTCATCGGTGTTGAGGTAGCCCAACTGCAGGCTGGTCACCGCCAGCCGGCGATCGCGGAAGCCCTCGCGCAGCGCATCGGCGATGCCGTTGAGGGCGAACTTCGAGGCGCCGAACGCCACTTCCGGGCGGCCACTGCGAGGCAGGGCCGAGGTCGAACCGGTCAGCACCAGCTGCGGGCGCGCTGCGCTCAGTACGCGGGGCAGCAGGCGTTGCAGCAGTACAAGGGTCGCGGTGATGTTGACGTCGACCAGCTTCGTGAGTGCAGCGTCGCTTTCATCGAGGAAGGCGTACTCGCCGCTGAAGGCCTTGTCTTCCCAGATGCCCAGGTTGTGGATCAGCACATCGATATCGGCCGGTGCCTGCGCTGCGATGTGGTCGGCAGCCACGGTCGGCCGGGACAGGTCTGCTTCGATCCACTGCAGGGTGACGCCGTCAGGGCAGGCGATGCCGCACGGGCGGTTGCGCGAGACACCAATCACAGTGTCACCCGTGGCACAGAGGCCTTCCACGAACGCGCGTCCCAGGCCCCTGCTGGCGCCGATGACCATCAATTTCATATTGCTTCCTCGTTGTACTGCGGCAGCCACGATCGGCTGCCAGAACGGTGCTCCACTTGGCGAACGCGCGCAGGCCGCCGCGTTCGGCGGTAAGGGTCGAGGCCGTGTCGTCGAACTGGCACCGGTATCGTGGCAGCAGCCGTCGCTGCTGCAGGCGCTGGGGCGTAGTGGCTGCCGGCCGCCCGGTCAGCGCGCTCAAGCTGACTGCCGCACGCGGGTCGATGTGCGCCAGCATGAGCGAGAATGCGCAGGGTCACCGGCAACAGGAATCTCCTGGCATGGACGAGCACAACGCCACCCCTGATGGCATGCCGCTGCCGTTGGCGTGGCAGAAGGCGTTGGCCGATGCGCGCATCGAGCGGCAGTCGATGGGTGTTTCGCGGGCCGACGTTGCCCGCGTGCTGCGGCAGGGCCGCCCCGATGCCTTTCTCAAGTCGGAACCGATCGACGCCTTCAGTGAGCTGGGCGATGAGATCGCGCGGCTGCGCTGGTTGCAGGCACAGGGACAACCGGCGCCAACGGTGATTGCCACGGCCGAAGAAGCGGGCCGGCGCTGGTTGCTGATGAGCGCGCTGCCTGGCCGCGATCTGGCCTCGTCGCCGGAACTCGCGCCGCAGCAACGGGTGGAGATACTGGCCGACGCGCTGCGCGGGCTGCATGCGTTGCCGGTAGCAGCCTGTCCGTTCGATCAGCGGCTGGCCTCGCGCCTGCCGGCCGCGCAGGCACGGGTCGAGGCGGGGCGCGTGGACGCCGATGACTTCGATGACGAACGCCTGGGACAGAGTCCACAGCAGGTCTTCGCCCAACTGTGCAGCACACGGCCCGATCATGAAGATCTGGTGGTCAGTCATGGCGATGCCTGCCTTCCGAATCTGATGGTGGCCGAGGGGCGTTTCAGCGGGTTCATCGACTGTGGGCGACTGGGCGTGGCCGACCGTTACCAGGACCTGGCGCTGGCCGCGCGCAGCCTGGCCCACAACTTCGGTGATACGCGCTGGGTCACACCGTTGTTCCAACGCTACGGCGCTGTGGCCGACGAGCGCCGGTTGGCTTTCTACCGGCTGCTCGACGAGTTCTTCTGAGCCCGCGCGCGGCTGGCGATGGCCGCGCAGATCAGGCCACCGACCACGCTCAGGTGTTCCAGTGCGAAGAACAGGGCCAGCTGCTGTTCCGTGCCGTGCTTGGTCCAGAAGGCATGCACGATGGCGATGGTCAGCAGCATGAATACCGCCAGCGCGCCGCTGCCCAGCCAGAGCAGGCGATCAAGCAGCAGGCACAGTGAGCCACCCAGCAGCACCACGGCGCTGGCGAGGTTGAACAGCACAGGCGGTTGCAGCCCGGCCGCCTGCATTTCGGCCACGCTGTTGTCCCACGCCAGCAGCTTGGCCAGACCCGATGACAGGAACACCACCGCCAGCAGCAGTCGGGCCAGGAACCACAGCAGGCGGCTGTCGAGCAGGGCGGTGATCATCCGTGGCATGAAGTCTCTCCGGTTTGGGCTTGGAACGGGCCGCGCAGCATCGGGCCTCAACCGCAGTTGAGGTCAAGGGCCGGCTGAACGGAGCTCGCTGATGAACGGGTTGCCATCTTCAAGTTGGACGAACGTTCGTTCACTATTGGCGCCATGAACCGAGCCGACCGCAACGCGCAACGCATCGAGCAGATCCTGCAGGCCGCCCTGCAGTGCTTCCTCGCCAAGGGATTCCACCAGACCAGCATGCGTGACATCGCGCAGGCGGCCGGCGTCAGCCTGGGCAATCTCTACAACCACTTCCCCGGCAAGGAAGCGATCATCCTTGCAGTGGCCGTGGCCGAAAGCGAGGAACTGGCGCCGTTGCTGCAGCGGCTGGCCGCGGCCGACGGTGATCGCACGCAGGTGCTGGCGTTCCTGCAGGACTTCCACGCACTGTGCAGCCAGCCGGAATGGGCGGCGCTCGCCGTCGAAGTGCTGGCCGAGAGCGCACGCAATCGGGCCGTGGCCGAGGCATTTGCGGCCAATCGCAGGCAATTGCAGGCTGTGCTGGCCGAAGCCCTGCAGCAGGTGGCACAGCGTGAACGCCGGCGTCCCGTACTGGCCCCGGCACTGCAGGCGCAGGTGCTGCTGGATGCCATCGAAAGCGATGCGCTGCGCCGGGGGCTGGGCGAAGCCGGTGGCACCGATGAGGCTCCGCTGGACCCTGGCCTGCTCGCGCTGCTGCTCGGTGCACGCGCATGAGCGCGGTTGAGCGGCGATTGCACGGCGTTGATCTGGCGCGTTACCTGGCCTTGGCCGGCATGGTGCTGGTCAACTTCCGCCTGGCGATGGCCGTGCCGGCAGAGGGTGAGGGTTGGCTGGCCGGCTTCTTCCATCTGCTGGAAGGCAAGGCCTCTGCGACCTTCGTCACCCTGGCCGGACTTGGCCTGGTACTGGCCACGCAGCGCCTTGGCTGGATGCCGGCCAGCGCGCAGACCTGGCGGCGCGCGCTGTTCCTGCTGGCGCTGGGCCTGCTCAACCTGACCCTGTTCCCGGCCGACATCCTGCACTACTACGCGGTGTATTTCGCGCTGGCGGTGCTGTGGCTGCGTGCGTCGCCACGGGTGCTGCTGGCCAGCATCGCCGGCCTCGCGGCCGGGTCGTTCTGGGCACTGCTGCACTGGAATTACAGCCAGGGCTGGAACTGGCAGACGCTGGAGTATGCCGGTCTCTGGCAATGGCCGGGTGCCGCGCGCAACCTGTTGTTCAACGGCTTCCATCCCTTGCTGCCCTGGATGTGCTTCTTCCTGCTGGGCATGCTGCTGGCGCACCTGCCGTTGTCACAACCGCGGGTGCAGCGTGCGTTGCTGCTGGTGGGCCTGCTGCTGATCGGCGCAGGCCAGGCCGTGCAGCACCTTGCACAGGGAACGCCCTGGCAGCCGTGGCTGGGAACGCAGCCGATGCCGCCGGGACCGGCCTACGTGTTGACCGGTGCGGGCGCAGCCTGCAGCGCGATTGCCGCATGCCTCTGGGTCAGCCGCCGGCATCCGGGGGATTGGCTGGAACCGCTGGCTGCAGCAGGGCGAATGACCCTGACCCTGTACGTCGGCCACATCCTGCTGGGCATGGGGACGCTGGAATGGTTGGGCCTGCTCGATGGCAGCGCGTCGCTACCGACCGTGCTGCTGTGGGCGCTGTTGTTCCTGATGCTGGCCACGGGCGCAGCGTGGCTGTGGTCGTGGCGGTTCACGCGGGGGCCATTGGAAGCAGTGATGCGACGCGTCGCCGGCTAGCACGTTGGTCGCGCGGGCACGATGTTGTGACGGACATGTCTGTGTCGTGGCGGGCACATCTGCGATAGTTGTCGCAGATAACACTTTCCGCTTGCATCCATGTCATCCGCTTCGGCGCAGCATCTCGGCGAAGTCCTCCAGCAGTCCTATGGCATCACCGCGACCGCTGTGGTGCCACGCCCGGTTGGCGCCGATGCCAACGCCAGCGTGTATCGCATCGATGCACGGCGCGGGCAGTGGTGGTTGAAATGCCGCAGCTACCAGGTGGCCCCAGCCGTCTGGGACACCCTGCATTGGCTGCGCGGCACGCTGGGGATCGAGGAAATCGTTGCGCCCTGGCCGGCGCTGGCCGGCGGGGCATCGGTGCAGCGCTGGGGCCTGCAGTTCACCCTGTTCCCGTATGTGGAAGGCCAGTCCGGTTTCGAGGCGGCATTGAGCCGCACGCAATGGCAACGGTTGGGCGAGGTGCTGCGGCGCCTGCACGAGGCGTGCCCGCCACCGGCGCTGCAGGAAGCGCTGCCGAGCATCCGGATGGAAACCGCGGCGCTGGAGACCGTCGGGCAGTGGCTGGCCGGCGAAGGCCTGGCGGCTGCCAAGGATGGGCTGGGCCGTGCCTTCGTCTCCGTCTGGGACCAGCAGCACGCGCGCATCGCGGCGCTGCACGCGCAGGCACTGCAGCTGCACGCGGCGTTGCAGGATGTGCCGGTGCGGCTGCACCTGTGCCACACCGACCTTCATGCCGGCAATCTGCTGATGGGCAATGACGGCGGCCTGCACCTGATCGACTGGGATGGCCTGTCGCTGGTACCGCGCGAGCGCGACCTGATGTTCATCGGTGGCGCTGTCGGCGGGCGCTGGGGCCGCGAGAACCCGGTGGGATTCGAGGAGGGCTATGGCGGTGACCGCGGCGACCCTCGCTGGATCGCCTGGTACCGTCACTGGCGCATCCTGCAGGACCTGATCGAGTTCCAGCAGGTCCTGCTGGGCAGCGATGGAGAGGACCGGTCGCCGCAGCTGCGCCGGCAGTCGCTGCATTTCCTCAGCGAACAGTTCGCCCCGGGCAATGTGTTCGACGCGGCCGAGCGGGTGTATCGCGCGCTGTAGATCCACGCGTGGCGCGGATCTACTCGGCGGGCTTCGCCGCTGACGAGGCGGCTGCGCTGGCGGCGCGGCGCGAAAGTACGGCCTCGCGGTGGGCAATGTAGGCGTTGGCGGCGAGGATGATGCCGGCGCCGATGATCGTCCAGCGGTCCACGCTTTCGTTGAACAGCAGCCAGCCGAACAGCGTTACCAGCGGCAGCTGCAGGAAGCTGATCGGGGTCAGCGCCGAGACTTCACCCAGGCGCAGCGCCCGCGTCCACAACAGCTGGCCGATGGTGCCGAGCACGCCGGTGGCCAGCAGCCACAGCCAGGCCATGCCGCTCGGCCAGACCCAGACGAACAGCGCCGGAACCAGCGACAGCGGCACCCAGAACACGTAGGTGTAGAGCACCACGGTATCGGCGCTGTCGACGCGGGTCAGCTGCTTGATCTGGATCGCCACCAGCGAACTGAGCACCGCTGCGGCCACGGCGACCAGGCTGCCCGCGGTGAAGCCGGCGGTACCGGGTCGCACGATCACCAGCACACCGATGAAGCCGACCACGACCGCGGCCCAGCGGCGCACGCGCACGGTTTCACCCAGCCACAGCACGGCGGCAATCGTGACGAACAGCGGCGTGGAGTACGACAGCGACACCGCCTGCGCCAACGGCAGGTGGCCCAGTGCCCAGAACGCGCACAGCATCGAGCCCAGGCCAATCGCACTGCGCACGAAATAGCGCGGCAGCTGTTGCGTCTTCAGCGGAGCACGGCCCGGCCGCAGCAGCATCGGCAGCAACGCCAGCAAGCCGAAGGCATTGCGGAAGAACGCCACTTCCTGGGTTGGCACGTACCGGGTGGCGTAGCGGATCGCGACCGCCATCAGGCCGAATGCCATCGTGCTGCCAAGCATCAGCAGCGCCGCCCGCATCGGGGCGCTTGGGGAAAGGGCGGGGGTGTTCACCACTGAGCGCCGAGCAGGCGGGGCTCCGGTTCGATCGGCACGCCGAACTTCTCCAGCACCGAGGCCGAAATGCGGCGCGCCAGCGCCAGCAGCTCAGCACCGCTGGCATTGCCGTGGTTGACCAGCACCAGCGCGTGGCTTGGCGCCACGCCGGCATCACCTTCGCGGAAGCCCTTCCAGCCGCAGGATTCGATCATCCAGGCAGCGGAGACCTTGCGCTTGTCGTCCTGCTCGGCCGGGAACACCGGCAGGTCGGGGAAATGCTGCAGCAGCACGTCGACCTGTTCCAGCGGCAGTACCGGGTTCTTGAAGAAGCTGCCGGCGTTTCCCAGTACATCCGGGTCGGGCAGCTTGCGGCGGCGGATCGCGATCACGGCATTGGCCACGTCCACTGCGCTCGGCAGCTCCACGCCCTGTGCCTGCAATTCCTCGCGGATGCCGGCGTAGTCCATGCGCAGATCATGCAGCAGTGGCAGCTTCAGTTCGATGGCGGTGATCAGATAGCGATCGGGTTGCTGCTTGAACACGCTGTCGCGGTAGGCGAAGCCACACTGTTCGTTGTCCAGCCGCACCCAGGCCTGCTCCTGGCAGTCCCACGCTTCGACCGCCTGGATGAACTCGCCGACCTGCGCGCCATAGGCACCGATGTTCTGGATCGGCGCGGCACCGGCCGTGCCGGGAATCAGGGCCAGGTTTTCGAGGCCAGACAGGCCTTCCTGCAGCGACCACATCACCAGGCCATGCCACGGCACGCCGGCACCGGCACGGATCACCGCATGGTCGGCGCGGTGTTCAAGGAAACTGATGTCACGGTTGCCGAACACCAGCACGGTGCCGGGCAGGTCCTCGGCGATCAGAACGTTGCTGCCGCTGCCCAGCACCAGCAGCGGGCCGCTGGCCACCTCGGGCAATGCCAGCACGTCCGGCAGCAGCGCGGCATCGTGCAGTTCCAGCAGCTGCGCGGCGCTGGCCTGCACATGGAAGGTATTCAGCGCCTGCAGCGGCGCATTGCGGGTGAGCGTCCAGCGCAGCGGGGCGTTGCCGTCGATGGTATCCATGGGCGCGCTCACAGCGGAGCCACCGCGCCGCGGCTCGGCGCTTCACGGCGGCGACGGATCGCCTCCACGCATTCGGAAACCAGCGCCGGTCCACGGAAGATCAGGCCGCTGTAGCACTGCACCAGTGCGGCACCGGCCGCCATCTTGGCTACCGCATCGGCGCCGGACAGGATGCCGCCGACGCCGACCAGCGGCACCGATTCGGGCAGGCGCGCGCGCAGGCGGCGCAGCACCAGGGTGGACTGCTCCAGCACCGGTGCACCGGACAGGCCGCCAGCCTCATTGGCCAGCGGGTCGCCGGCCACCTTGCTGTGGTCGATGGTGGTGTTGGTGGCGATCACGCCGTCCACCTGCAGTTCGCCCAGCACGCGGGCGGCGGCGTCGATATCGCGTTCGCTGAGGTCCGGCGCCACCTTCACCAGCATCGGCACGCGTCGGCCGTGGCGGGCAGCAAGGTCTTCCTGGCGGTCGCGCAGCTGGCTGACCAGCTGGCGCAGCGCGGTCTCTTCCTGCAGCTCACGCAGGCCGGCGGTGTTGGGCGAGGAGATGTTGACGGTGATGTAATCGGCCAGCGGGTACACCTTGTCCAGGCAGGCGATGTAATCGTCCACGGCCTGTTCGTTGGGGGTGTCCTTGTTCTTGCCGATGTTGATGCCGAGCAGGCCGCGGCGGTTGCGCGCGCGCTCGACGTTGCGCACCAGCGCGTCCACGCCCGCATTGTTGAAGCCCATGCGGTTGATGATCGCGTTGTGTTCCGGCAGGCGGAACAGGCGCGGTTGCGGATTGCCGGCCTGCGGGCGCGGGGTGATGGTGCCGATTTCGACGAAGCCGAAGCCGAGCGCGAACAGTGCATCGATGTGCTCGCCGTTCTTGTCCAGGCCGGCGGCCAGGCCGACCGGATTGGGGAAGGTCAGCCCGAACACCGTGCTGGGCATCGGCGCGATGCGTGCGGCCAGCAGCGGCGTGGTGCCGGTGCGATAGGCCAGGTCCAGTGCGGACAGGCCGAGGCCGTGGGCGCGCTCGGCGTCGAGCGAGAACAGGAAGGGGCGGGCAAGCGAATACATGCGTCGGTTCAGTCCAGCGTGCCGAGGAAGGCTCGGGTTCGATATTCAAAAGCGACCTGGCCGTCCACCGCATGGGCGGCGAACAGGTCCTGCAGAGCGTCGATCATCGCCGCGTGGCGAGGATGACCGGATTGGGGTGCGTAGGAGGAGGACAGCAGGCGCCCGCGCAGGGCGTCGAAATCCAGATGCTGCACGTTCGGCAGCTCCACCCTGCCGCGCAGGCCGGGGCCGAACCAGGCCTGCATGGTGGCATCGTCCTGGTAGCGCTCGGCCACAGCGGTGTAGTCGGTGCCGTAGTCCAGCAGCAACTGTTCGTAGCCGATCAGGAACGGGCTGGCATCGAGCAGGCGCGAGTTCCAGTAGATCAGTGCCTGGCCACCGGGGCGCAGGATGCGCTGCCACTCGGCGCGCACCGCGACGGTGTCGAACCAGTGGAAGGCCTGCGCGACGCTGACCAGATCGATGCTGGCATCGTCCAGTGTGGTGGCCTCGGCGCGGCCGTCCACCGCACGGAACTGCGGGTACTGCGGTGCCAGCCATTCCGCGGCCGCGCCCCGCATGGCGGCGTTGGGTTCAACCGCGACTACTGGATGGCCGCTGGCCAGGAACAGGCGACTGGAAATACCGGTGCCGGCGCCGATGTCGGCGACCACGGCCTTGCGGCTGACGCCCATCGGGCCATGCAGCCACTCCAACAGGGCGGGCGGATAATCGGGCCGGTAGCGGACGTAGTCGGCGACGCGGCTGCTGAAGCGTTCAGTGCTGTCGGAGGCGGTCATGGCGTCAGTTCGACACCGCCGCCAGCCATGCCAGGCCGCCGAAGAACAGGATGAAGACCAGGATGGCGGCAAGCACGGCGCCGACCATGACCCAGCCCAGCACCAGGCCGGTAACGGCCAGGCCGTCGCCTTCCAGTTCATGCGGGCGGCGGCGGATCTCGGCGCGGGCCATGTGGCCGGTGATGATGGCGACGATGCTGGCCACGAAGGGCAGGACGGTCCAGCTGGCGATGCCCATGACCAGGCTGACCACGGCCAGGGCGCTTGTCTGTCGGGGTGCCACGCTCATCGGGTCCTCCTTGGCAGTGTGCACATGATAGTGCCTCTGCCCGGGCAATCCCATGGGCAGTGCCCTGTAGAGCCGAGCCCATGCTCGGCTGCCCCCTTGGGCTGATGCGGGATCGACCGCGTCTTGCGTGCAAGCCCAGCATGGGCTCGGCTTTACAAATTCAGCCCATCAACACCTGGCCGCCATCCACGTTGAGCACGCTGCCGGTAACCCAGCGCGCCAGTGGCGAGCACAGGAACAGGGCGGCGTCGGCAATCTCGCGCGGATGGCCGAAGCGGCCGAACGGGATCTTCGCCAGGGTGCCGTGGTACAGCGCTGGATCCTCGATGCGGCGACGGTCCCAGAGCCCGTCATCGAACTCGATCGAGCCCGGTGCGATGGCGTTGACCCGGATCCGGTCCTTGGCCAGCGCCAGCGCCTGCGAGGTGGTGTAGTGCGAAAGCGCGGCCTTGGCAGCGGCGTAGGGCGCGCCGCCGGGACGCGGCTGCTGCGCGGCAATCGACGACAGATTGAGGATGCAGGCATCGCCGGACGCGCGCAGCCAGGGCAGGGCCAGGCGCGAGGCACGCACGGCCGCCATCAGGTCGATCTGCAGGCTGGCGGCCCAGCCCTCCTCATTGTCGGCCATGCCGTAGCCGGTGGCATTGTTGACGAGCACATCGATGCCGCCGAAGGCATCGGCGGCGGCCTGCAGCCAGGCCTGGATCTGGCCGATGTCGGCCAGATCGGTGGAAAACGCATGCAATGGCGTTCCCTGCGCCTGTGCGTCAGCGCACAGGGCCTCCAGGCCGGCCTGGCCGCGCGCGCAGACCGAGACCTGCGCACCGGCACCAGCAAAGGCCAGTGCCATTTCACGACCAATGCCCTTGCTGCCGCCGGCAACGAGCACGCGGCGGCCGCTGAAATCGAGGATCGGAGCCCCTGCGGGGATCCGACCCTGGGCATGGGTCAGATCCCCGGAGGGACTCTGACCCACAGACGTGTCCGCGTCGTTTGCCATCACAGGTCGAACTTGATGCCCTGCGCCAGCGGCAGCGAATCCGAATAGTTGATGGTGTTGGTCTGGCGGCGCATGTAGACCTTCCAGGCATCCGAACCGGACTCGCGGCCACCGCCGGTGTCCTTCTCGCCACCGAAGGCGCCGCCGATCTCCGCACCGGACGTGCCGATGTTGATGTTGGCGATGCCGCAGTCGCTGCCGGCGGCCGACAGGAACTTCTCGGCGGTCTTCAGGTTCTGGGTGAAGATCGAGGACGACAGGCCCTGCGGCACGCCGTTCTGCATGTCGATGGCTTCGTCGAGGGTGTCGTACGGCATCACGTACAGGATCGGTGCGAAGGTCTCGTGCTGGACCACGGCGTCGCTGTTCTTCAGGCCCGTGACGATTGCAGGCAGCACGAAGTTGCCGGCGCGGTCGATGCGGGTGCCGCCGGTCTCGATGGTGCCACCAGCTGCCTTGGCCTGGGCGATGGCATCGAGGAACTGCTGCACGGCGCCTTCGCTGTTCAGCGGGCCCATCAGGTTGGCGGCATCGGTCGGGTCGCCGATCTTGCCTTCCACCTGCTTGTAGGCCTTGACCAGGGTGGCCAGCACGTCGGCGTAGATCGAGCGGTGCACGATCAGGCGGCGGGTGGTGGTGCAGCGCTGGCCGGCGGTGCCGACAGCGCCGAACACGATGCCCGGCACGGCCAGCTTCAGGTCGGCGGTTTCGTCCAGGATGATCGCGTTGTTGCCGCCGAGCTCCAGCAGGCAGCGGCCGAGGCGGCGTGCGACCTTTTCGTTGACGGTGCGGCCGACCTGGGTCGAGCCGGTGAAGCTGATCAGCGGCACGCGGCGGTCATCGACCATCTTTTCCGACAGCGCGGTGCCGGCATCGTTGATCAGGAAGAAGATGTCCGGGAAGCCCGCTTCGCGCAGGGCGTCGTTGCAGATCTTCAGCGAGGCGATGGCGGTCAGCGGCGTCTTGTTGGACGGCTTCCAGATGCACACGTCGCCACAGATCGCCGCCAGGAACGAATTCCAGCTCCACACCGCGACCGGGAAGTTGAAGGCCGAGATGATGCCGACCAGGCCCAGCGGATGGTACTGCTCGTACATGCGGTGGCCGGGGCGCTCGGAATGCATGGTGTAGCCGTACAGCATGCGGCTCTGGCCCACGGCGAAATCGGCGATGTCGATCATCTCCTGCACCTCGCCATCGCCTTCCGGCTTGCTCTTGCCCATTTCCAGGGCAACCAGCGAACCCAGAGCGTCCTTGTGCCTGCGCAGTGCTTCACCGCACAGGCGCACGGCTTCACCGCGGCGAGGGGCCGGCGTGGTACGCCAGATCTTGAAGGCTTCCTGGGCGCGGGCGACGACGGTCTCGTACTCGGCCTCGGTGGTGGCGCGGACCTGCGCGATCGGCTCGCCGGTGGTCGGGTTGACCGGGGTGATCAGCTCACCGCTGGTCGCGCTCGACCACTCCCCGTTGCCCAGGTACGTGCCAGGGTTGATCGCGTCCAGGCCAAGGGACTTGAGCAGCTCGGAAGACATGCAGACTCCTGTGTTTCGTTACGTTGTTTGGTGCCATCGCGGGCAGGTGGGGGACGCGATGAACTGAATCGCCGATGGTAGCAGAGCGCCCCGACCGGCCATGGTGCAACGCGCCAGCGGAACCGGGTGGAACATGAATGCTTGGAGGGCAGGGCACGTTGCCTGTAAACTTCCCTGCTGCATGGCCCCGTAGCTCAGCTGGATAGAGCGTCCCCCTCCTAAGGGGAAGGTCGCCCGTTCGAATCGGGCCGGGGTCACCAGAATCAACGACTTGCGAAGCGCTCTAGATCTCAATAGGCCATATAAGGCCATCAAAAAGCACCACTTGGTCACAGTGGTCACGACGGCGAATCAATAGGTTAGTTTGGCCGCCGCGCCATCATCACCCTCAGGGATGAGGTGTGCGTGGTACTTCTCTGCCGTGGCGTAATCCGCGTGCCCGGCCAGAATCTGCACCCTTCGCAACGGAACGCCGGCCATCACCATGTGGGCGCAGAAGGTGTCCCGTAGCCGGTGGAGGCTGCCACCGATCCCCGCCCGCTTCGCATCGGCCGCGAACCAGTCAGACACGATTCCCTTGTGCACGGCCACCAGGGGATCGGGAAAGCACATGCCGCAAAAATTCATTGGCCAAACGACCATCCAGCCGGGTGGAAAGCCAGGCGACGACGCGTTCACCGCGTTCGCAGCCTGCAACGATAACTTAGCGGATCCCGGGCAGTGCCATTCGTCATTGGAGGCCGGTGGCCAGGATGTGGAGAACTTGAAGGTCGGCCTGCAGCAGGAGGCTCAGTTGCGAGCCACTGCACGCCAGAATGCGGACGCAGCAGTGGGTGCACGCATCCTCGGTAAGAACATCGTCAAAAGCGGTGACTTCCGGTTCTGGCAGCGAGGTACCGGCTTCACCGCTGCTGGTTACGGCGCAGATCGCTTCTTGAACAACATCAACGGCATCACCTGCTCTTGACTCGGCTGGCGTTGGAGCTCGCGTTGTGTCAGCGCTACTACGAAAAAAGCTACGATCTGGCAACCGTCCCCGGCACCGCAACAGCTATTGGCCAGAGCGCGTTCTTCATCCATGGCCTGCCAAGCAGCACCGGTAAGGAAGTCACTTTCAAGGTGACCAAGCGGGTGCCGCCTGCCATGACCGGATACAGCCCGCAGACTGGCGCAGCTGGTAAAACGTTCAGTGCGGCACTTGCAGCCGACATTCCCATTGCGTTTCAGGACATTGGCGTGTCGGCGGTGTTCTGCACGATCGGCCGTGCGCGACGGCGACCATCAATCTCAACTATCGGCACCACTTGGCTGCAGACGCGGAGCTCTAATCATGTATCAACTCACTGAAGATCCTGATGTGATTCGTTGCGTCGAAACCGGTGCGTTCATTCCGCGCGGCCACTATCTATGGTCGACCGAGTGGTTGCAGACCAATACGCCTCCGCTGGCGGTGTCGCCGGACCCAGGTTTCGAGCTGCACACGCCCGCGCACTACCGCTACATCCGGGATCAGGCGTTCGCGTGGATGCGCGCCGAGGCGGTAGAGCGTGGTTACGACAGCATCGAGTCGTGCGCCAGCTACTACAACAGCGGCGTGGCCCGATACCGCGCGGAGGCGCGGGCGATGGTGGCGTGGCGCGACGCTATGAACCAGGTGCTGGAGCAGCTGGTGCTGGCGCCGCCGGAAGGCATCTAGACCTGGGAGCACGTGCGCGCGCTGTTGCCGCAACCGGAGACGTTCGTGTGGCCGAAGAAGGCGGAGATTGACGAGGCCTTGTTCGTAGCGGGATTCGAACGCCTGGAAGGAGCGGGGAGCTCGTTCGATGGCAACGAGCCTGCGCAGTTGGTGCTGGAGCAGGTCACGGCGGCACTGCTGGCGGACTGGGAGCGGGTGACGCTGGTGTTCGCGCGGATGATGGAAGAACAGCAGCGCCAGGGTGACCTGCACCTGCTGCCGGAGCGCTGGGCCCCGATCGGTGAACGCTTCGAGGCGTTTTTCCTGCGCGGCCAGCGAGCGGGTGAGTTCAATGTCGAGTTCACCGCGGTGTGGTTGGCCGACTTCTACTGGACCTGCTTCTACGGCATCGCCTGGTCGCATGCGCGCGGCCGTCTGGCCCCGGCAATGGCTGCATCCACGCTGTTGGCCGCGTTCCAGCATGGGGCGATGAAGGGCTGATTCCCGATGGCGCGCATCGCGCGCCACCTTGTCGCTGGGCCCATTGTGCGCCGAATTCGCATGGCAACTTGCCGGAAAGGGCGTCGCAGCTGCCGGAATCGTGCACGGGCCGCCTGGGCCGTGTTGCTACAACTGTAGCCAGGCGATTGGCGCCAGATTTGGCAAATATGAATGTGATGAAGATCACATATTTGTTCGACATGTGTTAACTTGGTCACATATATATGTACCCAACCATCCGGGTGCAGGGACGAAGGCGGGTGCCACGGAGTCGGCAGAACACGTAGTTGCGTGCGTCGCCGGTGCCGGGATTTCGTCCCAGGTCACCCATTGAACTTCGGCCCGTCTGAGGGCTGAGCGGGGAAATCAACATGTGGCAGTCGACGACGTCGCGCATTCGCGCGGGCGGTGGATGCGTTCATCCCGGAGAAAACCTGCAGTACCTGCACCCCGGCCGCTGGATGGCGGCCGGCCTGTTGCTGCTGCTGGCAATGCTGGCACCCTCGCTGGCCTGGGCTGCGGCCTATGCCACCGGTGGTAGCAGCCCGTATCGCAACACCGTGCTGTGGTTGACCTGGGGCGGCGGTGCCAATGGCGTGAACAACGTCGCGCTCAACGACGGCGCGACGTCGTCCATCGATATGCCTGTGGCGGCAGGAGTGAACCTGCGCGTGGACTGCCGCCTGAACACCGCCGAGACCGGTGTGCTGCGCAGCTATCGGCCTGGCAACTTCGGCGGTGACAGTCTTGACGATCTGTACAACATCGGCGGCACTGGCACCAGCAACCAGCTGATTGCCGGCATCGCACGTGCGGGCGGCACCTCCAGTTTCAGCATCACCTGCACGTCGACCCTGGGGGGGACGCCCTACCGCCTGCGCGGCGTGGTGATGGCCGATGCCGAATCGATCAACAACAGTGGCGAATTCGTCG
Organism: Stenotrophomonas maltophilia group sp. SKK55; assembly: GCF_057179845.1. Lineage (NCBI taxonomy): Bacteria > Pseudomonadati > Pseudomonadota > Gammaproteobacteria > Lysobacterales > Lysobacteraceae > Stenotrophomonas > Stenotrophomonas maltophilia group sp. SKK55. The sequence continues at coordinate 137,551 of NZ_JBXUHP010000018.1, read as the reverse complement.
AAGCCAGCGCGCAGGGCACCTGGAACGTGGTAGAGGTTCGCAAGAACCTGGCCAATGCCACCCCCTATCTGGTGAACAAGTCGACCAGCGGCGCCAACCAGGTGATCCGCTTCGGTCCCGGCAACGACGACAACACCGCGGCCGTTACCTTCCTCAGTTTCGACAATGCCGCACACGCGCCGGGCGACTTGGCGGTGAACATGGGCTTCTCGATGCGCGGCGGCGGCACCACCGCCATCGCCATCGGCCTGCTGGTGCCGTATGCCGATTTCGGTGACGCACCGCAGAGCTACGGCGATGCCATGCATGTGGTGGACGATCTGCAGTTCCGTTCCGATGGTATTCCGCAGGGCGCCAGCAACTTCAACATCAATACCGCCGGTTATACGCCGGGTGGCCTGGCACCACCGTTGACTGATTTCCTCGGCAGCCTGGGCCCGGATACCGAACAGAAGAGCAGCTACAGCGCGGACGCACTGGGCGATGACAACTTCCCGCAGGTGGGGAGCCGTGAAGAAGATGCCTGGCCAACCAGCTACCGGTTGACGGTGATGCAGGCCGGTACGCTGATCACCCAGTCAGTAGCCTGCGTGGGCAATGGCAGCGTTGCCGGCTGGATCGACTTCAACCGTAATGGCACCTTCGATCTCAACGAGCGCAGCACGACCGCCGCCTGCAGCGGAGGCCAGGCGAACCTGGGCTGGACGGTACCCGGCGCGGTCAGCGCCGGCACGAGCTACGTGCGGCTGCGCTACTCCACCATCGCCGCGCAGATCCAGAACCCGACCGGCGTGGCTGATGACGGCGAGGTAGAAGACCACCGCATCACCATCGCCGCTCCCTCGCTGAAGGTGGTCAAGGGCAACAACGCCACCGGTGGCATCTGGAACTACGGGCAGGCCGGCACCCAGTACACGCTGACGGTGAGCAATACCAGTGATGTGCCCACCGGTAATCCACCGAATGTGCCGGTGGGCGCGATCATCGTGCGCGACCAGTTGCCGGCCGGGATCGTGCCGAACTGGACTGGTGCCCATGTGAGCGGCAGCTGGAGCTGTACGGCCAGTGGCCAGGATGTCACCTGCACCAGCAGCCAGCTGCTGGCTGCAGCCGGCAGCCCCGGCTCCAGCTCGGCCTTCACGTTGCCGGTGACGGTCACTGCGGCTGCTACCGGTGTGCTGACCAACCATGCCAGCGTGGGCGGCGGCTACGATCCCTTCAACAACGGCAATCCGCCGGTACCCGGCAGCAGCTGCACCGACGTTGACCACTGCACGCGCAGCGATGTGACCGTGCCGGTGACACGGGTGGGCTACGCCAAGCGTTCGAACACCGCCGGCCCGGTCGCGGTGGGTGCGACCGTGAACTATACGGTGGATGTCACCGTGGCCGACGGCAACACCCGCGATGTGCTGACCTTCACCGACACCCTGGGCACCGGCCTGGATTTCGCCAGCGTCAACAGCCCGGGTGCTTTCACCTGCAATGCGGCCAACCCGCTGGTGTGCACGCTGCCGGCAGGCACTGTGCCCGGCACCTACAGCCTGAGCTACACGGTCACCGTGAATGCCCAGGCCAGTGGCCAGGTGGTCAACACCGTGGTCGGCACGGGCACTGACACGCCTACCTGCAGCGGCAACTGCACCACCACCACGCCGGTGGCGGCGCCGCGCATCTCGGTGTCCAAGGCCAGCGGCACCGCCGGTCCGGTCGCGATAGGCGACAGTGTTGCCTATACCGTGACGGTGTTGGTGGCCGACGCGCGCACCACGGCGGTGACCACGCTGACCGACACGCTGGGTACCGGCCTGGACTTTGGCAGCGTCACCAATGCGGGTAGCTTCAGTTGCACGCCAGGCAATCCGCTGGTCTGCACGCTGCCGGCCGGCACCGTTCCGGGCAGCTATGCGTTTTCGTACACCGGCGTGGTCAATGCGCAGGCCAGCGGCCAGGTGCGCAATGCGGTGGTGCCGAGCGGCACCGACAACCCCTCCTGCGTGGGCAGCTGCGATACCACCACGCCGATGGCCGCCTCGCAGGTGGTCTATGCCAAGCAGGCCTCGACCGGCGGCCCGGTACGGGTGGGTGACCGCATCGATTACACCCTGACTGCCACCGTGACGCGTGCGCGCACCCGTGCCGTGGTCACCCTGACCGATACGCTGGGCAGCGGTCTCGACTTCGCTGGCGTCAGCAGTGCAGGCGCTTTCACCTGCAATGCCGCCAATCCGCTGGTGTGCACGCTGCCGGCCGGCACCGTGCCGGGTACCTACAGTCTGACCTATGGCGGCACCGTCAATGCGCAGGCGAGCGGCAGTGTGCGCAATGCCGTGCTTGGCAGCGGCACCGACAACCCGTCGTGCAGCGTGAATTGCGATACCACCACCCCGGTGGCGACACCGGGCGTCAGCTATGCCAAGTCGGTGAACAGCACTGGTCCGGTTTCAGTGGGCGATCGCCTGACCTACACCCTGACCACGGTCGTGACCAACTCGCGCACCACCGATGTGGTGACCCTGACCGATACGCCGGGCACCGGCCTCGACTTCGGTGCGGTAACCAGCGCGGGCGCCTATACCTGCAATGCCGCCAATCCGCTGGTGTGCACCTTGCCGGCGGGAACCGTGCCGGGCAGCTACAGCCTGACCTACACCGCGGTGGTGAACGCACAGGCTACCGGCCAGGTCACCAATGCCGTGCTCGGCAGCGGCGGCGACAATCCGTCGTGTACTGCCAACTGCGATACCAGCACGCCGGTGACCGGCAGTGCGATTGATTATCGCAAGACCTCGGCCGCGGCTGGTTCGGTGAAGGTGGGTGACAGCATCGCCTACACACTGACTGCAGTGGTCAGCAACTCGCGCACCACGGCGGTGTTCACTCTGACCGACACGATGGGACCCGGCCTGGACTTCGGTGCGGTGACCGCCAGCCAGGGCTTCAGCTGCAATGCCGCCAATCCGTTGGTGTGCACGCTGCCGGCCGGTACGGTGCCGGGCACCTACACGGTGGACTACAGCGCGCGGGTGAACGCGCAGGCCAAGGGCAGCGTCAGCAACGCGGTGCTCGGCAGTGGCACCGGCACCAACACGTGCACCAGCAACTGTGGCACCACCACACCCGTACTGTCGACGGTGGTGACCTACCGCAAGCAGTCGAGCACCGCTGCCCCGGTTGCCGTGGGCGATGCGGTGGACTACAGCGTGGAAGTGACGGTCGCCAACTCGCAGACCCTCGATACGCTGACTCTGACCGATACCCTGGGCACGGGCCTGGACCTGCCGTCGGTCACCCAGCCGGGACCGTTCACCTGCAATGCCAGCAATCCACTGGTCTGCACGCTGCCGGCCGGCACTGCGCCGGGGACCTATACGCTGGGCTACCGGGCGCTGGTGAATGCCCAGGCCAACGGCAGCGTGCGCAATGCGGTGCTCGGCGGTGGCGGTGATACGCCCACCTGCAGTGGCGACTGCAGCACCGAGCATGCGTTGGCCGAGCCGCGCGTCGTGCTGGAGAAGCAGGCCGGCCCGGCCAGTGGCACCGAAGTGCGACCGGGCGACCGCCTGCGCTACACGCTGGTGGCCACGGTCGAGCGCGCGGCATTGCGCCGCCCGCTGCAGCTGGTGGATACGCCCGATGCCGGCTTGAGCATCGAGAGTGTGCCGGCCGGGTGCGTCCAGCAGGGTTCTGACATCGTCTGCACGGTGCCTTCTGGCACCGCGATCGGTCGCCACGAATTCGTCTACCAGGCCGTGGTCAACCAGGAGGCCCGCACCGAGGTGCTGAACCGCTTGCGCGGGCAGTATCCGGATGGCTCGCCGCCGCCGGACTGCACGACCTGCGAGACGCGCCACAAGGTGGTGTCCGATTTTGCCCTGCGCATCACCAAGACCGCCAGCCCGCGCCGGGTGAAGGTGGGCGACCTGGTGCGCTACCAGCTGGTGGTGGAGAACGTGGGCGGCAGCCATTGGCGTGACGGCGTGGTGGTCGACACCCCGCCGCCGGGCTTCAGCTATGTGGACGGTTCGATGCGCGTGGCTGACGACGACGGTGCGTTCGCGCTGACCAGCAGCCAGTCGCCGTTGCGCATCGGTGCGGTGGACATCGCGGTGGGTCGCAGCGCGACCATCACCTACCTGTTGCGGGTGGGTGCCGGCGTGCGCGCGGGCAACCATGTGAACCAGGCCGTGGCCACGGCTGACGATGGCACGCCGTTGTCGAACATTGCCACCGCCGAGGTGGCCATGGATGCCGATCCGTTGCTGGAAGACAGCCTGGTGTTCGGCACCGTGTTCGATGACCGCGACGGTGATGGCTGGCAGGACAGTGCCGAGCTGAGCGGCGTGCGCGTGCAGGGCGGGTTCGCTGCTGCGGCCTACGTGCCGGGCTCGACCACGCTGGATCGTGGCGAAGGCCCGCAGCCGCTGGCCGATGCCAGCGCGCCGCTGCTGCACGGAGTGCAGATTGGCGTGGTGCATGGTCGCGCGTCGACGTCCGACACCGCCGAGGCCCACCAGGTGGTGCTGCGCCAGCGCCTGCGCGAACTCTCCTTCAGCGATGACTTCGTGCTGGAAAGCGCGCAGGGCCATCGCCTGCGGATGGACGCGCAGGGCGCCACGCGCGTGGAGCGCAGTGGTGACGCCGGCAAAGGCCTGACCGCGGCCGAGCCGAGCGTGCGCCGCGAGATCGCCCGTGTCGCCGAGGGCTACGAAGTGGCTTACGTGATCGGCAACGAAGGTATCCAGGAGCAGGGCATCGCCGGTGTGCGTCTGGCCACGGTGGAAGGCCTGCTGGTCGAGACCGATCCGTTCGGTCGCTACCACTTGGCTGACGTGCACGGTGGTGACGCGCGCCTCGGCCGCAACTTCATCATCAAGCTGGACCCGGCGACGGTGCCGGCCGGTGCTGAACTGACCACCGAGAATCCGCTGCTGCGGCGGGTGACGCAGGGCATGCCGACCCGCTTCAGCTTCGGTGTACGCCTACCGCGATCGCCGCAGGCCGCCGCCGAGCGCATGGAGATCGCGCTGGGCGAGGTGCTGTTTGCATCGGGCAGCCGCGAGCTGCAGGCCAGCTATCGCCCGGTGCTGAAGAAGATGGCCGAAGTGGTGGACCGCTACCAGGGCGGCGACGTGGTGATTGCTGCCAACGGCGAAAGTCAGGCGCTGGCCTTCGCCCGCGCAGCGGCGGTGCGCGACGCACTGCAGGCCGAGGTTGCGGAAAGTGCGCGTGCGGGCCTGACCGTGCAGCTGCGCACCGATGTACGTGATCCGCACTCGCTGCTGGCCGGAGTGGATGCCGGTGGCGCGCTGCTGGGCAACGTGCTGTTCGACACCGACAAGGCCACCGTACGCGACGAGTTCAAGCCGTTGCTGGCCGCCATCGCCGCGCGCCTGGAAAAACTGGGCGGCGGCCAGGTCAGCCTGGTTGGTCACACCGATGTGCGCGGCAGCCATGCCTACAACCAGGCGCTGGGCCTGCGCCGTGCCAACGCCGTGTTCGAGGTGCTGCGCAGCCAGCTCAGCCCCGCCGTGCAGCAGCGCCTGCGCGTCCGCAACGAGGAGAGCGCCGCCACCCGTGCGGCCGCCCGCCAACAGGAGGCACGCCGATGAGCGCGCATCACTCTGCCGCCCACCGTGCGGCCCGCCTGCCGCGCGCTGCGCTGTACCAGGCCCTGCTGCTCGGCCTGGCCGGTGCCGCCCAGGCCGCGCCGCCCGCCGTCGAGCCGGCGCCGATCCGTTGTGACGGCACCCAGTGCAACGCCGAGGGCAAACTGTTGTTCAGCCTGCGCTCGCGCAGTTACGACGAGCCGGTGACCAAGGGCACCTCGACGCGTTCCAGTTCGGAGGACCTGCAACCGGACCGCCGGGTCAGCCTGGCGATCGATGAGCCGGGCAAGGCCACCGTGCGCGGCGAGTTCATGATCCGCCTGCCGGAAGGCGGCGCGATCTGGGCCACCGAAGATCCGGCGATGGGCCAGCCGGAACTGTCGGTCTCCGCACCGGGCATGGTCGCCTTCGACGAAGGCCGGATCGTGCGGCCGGTCGAGTTCTACGTGCGTGGCAACTACACCGCCTTCATCCAGCGCCTGGAGGTCAGCGTCTACCGTGGCAGCGACACGGATCGCGTAGCAGCACTGGCGACGTTCGAACTGCCGGTGGCCGCCGTTGCCCAGGGCGTGTGGGATGGCGCGTTGCCGGCCTCGACACCGCTGCGTCGCGGCGACCGGCTGGTCTACGTGCTGCGCGCCTTTGATGCCGAGGGCAATGCCGATGAAACCACCGCGCAGTCGATGCAGCTGGTGACGCCGGCGGAATTCGAGCGCGGCAACCAGCAGTTGCGTGACGCGCTGGAAGACCGCCGCGGTACCTCGGTGGACGCCAACCAGGCCGCGTCGTTGTCACTGCTGCAGAAGGTGTTCGATGGCAATGGCCTGCGCCAGCAGAACATCCCGGTGTACGGCTCGCGGGTGCGCCTGCGCGGCCGCGACCTGCCGCTGGGGGCGTCGCTGAAGATCAACGGCGACAGCTATCCGCTGGACCAGGATCGCAAATTCGCCGCCGAGTACCTGATGCCGATCGGCCATCATGCGTTCGACGTACGCGTGGAGCGACCGGATGCGCCGGCCATCGCGCGCACGCTGGAAGTCGATGTCAGCGGCCAGTACCTGTTCGGCGTCGGCCTGGCCGACATCACCGTGTACCAGAACAAGGCCAGTGGGGCAGGGCAGGACCTCGCCCGCGGCGAGCGCAATGATGACGTGCTCAGCGATGGCCGCCTGGCCTTCTACCTGAAGGCCAAGACCCGTGGCCGCTACCTGCTGACCGCACAGGCCGATACCCAGAACCGTCCGCTGGACGAGCTGTTCACGGGGTTCACCACGGCCGATCCGCGCGACCTGTTCCGCAGCCTGGACCCGGACCTGTACTACCCGACCTACGGCGATGACTCGCTGACCCAGCGTGATGTCGACAGCATGGGCCGGTTCTACCTGCGCATGGACTGGGACAAGAACCAGGCGCTGTGGGGCAACTACAATACCGGCCTGACCGGCACCGAGTACGCGCAGTATGTGCGTTCGCTGTACGGTGCGGCGCTGTCGTGGCGTTCGCGTGGTGCCAACGCCTGGGGCGATGCGCGCAGCGAGCTGCGCCTCTTCGGCTCACAGGCCGAAACGGCGCCGGGCCACAGTGAGTTCATCGGTACCGGCGGCAGCCTGTACTACCTGCGGCATGCCAGCATCCTCAGTGGTTCGGACCAGGTGGTGCTGGAAATCCGTGACCGCACCACCGGGCGCGTGGAGCAGCGCGTGCCGATGGTGCGCGGTGCCGATTACGAGATCGACGCCCTGCAGGGCCGCATCCTGCTGACCCGGCCGCTGGCCCAGGTGAGCCGCGAGAACCTGCGCCGGATCAGCCGTGACGTGCCGCTGGATGGCTATGAGCAGCGCCTGATCGTCGACTACGAATGGGTGCCGACCGGCTTCGACAGTGATGACATCACCGCGGGCTTACGCGGCAAGCACTGGTTGGGTGATCACGTGGCCGTCGGTGCCACCTACGTGGACGAGCAGCGCTCCGGCCAAGACTATTCGCTGAAGGGCGCGGACCTGACCCTGCAGGCCGGCCGTGGCACCTACCTGAAGGTCGAGCACAGCCGCAGCGAAGCGACCAGTGCGCCGGTGTTCTTCTCCGACAACGGTGGCCTGAGCTTCAGCCGGCTCAATCCGGAGGGGCCGCGCGAAGGCGAGGCGACCGCAGTTGAAGCGCGCATCAACCTTCGCGAACTGGGCTGGACCCAGCGCGACTGGAGCGCTGGCGCCTGGTGGCGCCAGGTGGACGGCGGCTATTCGGTGGGCCGCTTCGACACCGGGCAGCGGGTGCGCGAGCAGGGCGCCGAGCTGCTCGGCTACGTGACCGACGACTTCAGCCTGTATGCGCGGTACAGCGAGGCGCGGCGGGGCAACGAATCGTTGATCCAAGCCCAGGCGACGGCCGAATGGCGGATCGGCGAGAACGACCGACTGTCGGCCGAACTGCGTCGCGTGCAGGAAGACCGCGGTGCGGGCGGCAACGTGGCCGGCGTGCTGGCTGCGGCGCGCTACACGCACCGCATCGGTACGTCGCTGGATGTGTACGGCGGCGGCCAGCTGACCGTCGACGACGACCATGGCCGCTACGCCGACAACGACGCGGTGGTGGCCGGTGGCACCTGGACCTTCGCCAACCTGTCCACCATCGGTGCGGAAGTCTCGGACGGCGACCGTGGCACCGCCGCGCAGGTCAACGCCGAGTACCGGCTGACCCCGCAGCACAGCTTCTATGGTGCCTTCACCCAGTCCACCGACCGCAGCGAGTACGACCCGCTGTTCAGCCCCAACGCGCAGGATGGCTGGACGCTGGGCCAGCGCTGGCGCCTGTCTGATCAGGTCAACGTGTTCAACGAAAGCCAGTTCCTGAAATCCGGGCAGGAGTCCGGCCTGGCGCACACCTTCGGCATGGACTTCTATCCAGCGGTGGGCTGGAACGCGGGCTTCACCCTGAGCAACGGCAAGCTTGATGCCAGCAGTGGCCAGGTGGATCGCAAGGCGGTCAGCCTGTCCGGGGGCCGCACCGCGCCGGGCACCGAGTGGCAGAGCAAGCTGGAATGGCGTCGCGATACGGGCGCCGAGCGGCGCACGCAGTGGGTGAGCACCAACCGCCTCAGCCACCGCCTCAACGACAGCTGGCGCATCGCGGCGCGCTTCAACTATGCCGACACCGACGACGCGATCAATCCGGTGGCGGGCGCGCGCTTCGTCGAAGGCAATCTGGGCTTCGCCTACCGGCCGTGGGACAACGACCGCTGGGCGTTGTTCGGTCGCTACAGTTACCTGTACGACCTGTCGACGATGGGCCAAGTGAACGGCGTGGACTACGATCAGCGCACGCAGATCCTGTCGCTGGAAGGCGTGTACCGCATCGACCAGCGCTGGGAGGTGGCGGCCAAGGCGGCGCGGCGCGAAGGCGAGGTGCGTTATGGGCGCGGCACCGGCCCCTGGTTCGATTCGGCTACCAACTTTGCTTCGGGCCAGCTGCGCTATGACCTGTACTACCAGTGGCACGGCCTGCTGGAGTATCGCCTGCTGGATGTCCGCGACGGCGGCAGCAGGCAGGGTTGGCTGGCCGGTGTCGATCGCGATATCGGCCGCAACTTCCGCGTGGGTGTGGGCTACAACTTCACCGACTTCAGCGATGACCTGACCAGGTTCGATTACACCCATCGCGGGTGGTACCTGAACCTGGTGGGACGCTATTGAGGAGCGCAGCCGGGCATGGGCCCGGCTCTACAGGAACGGATACGCCGGGCCACGCCCGGCGACGGATCATTCCTGCCTGAGCAGTTCAACCAGCTGGCGCAGGCGATAGGGCTTGGGCAGGAACTCCACCTGCTCCGGAAGCGGCGGCAGCTGCGAACGTGCGTAGCCGGATGACAGGATCATCCGCGCCTGTGGTTGTTCGCGGGCGACGTGCTCGCTCAGCTCGATTCCGGACATGCCATTGGGCATGCTGACATCGCTGAACACCACGTCGAAGCGTGCGTCGCCCTTCAGCAACGCAGCGGCTTCATGCCCGTCGGCGGTGGTGGACACCTCGATGCCGAAATCGCGCAGGGCCATGCCGATCATCTCGCGCAGATCGTTCTGGTCCTCCACCATCAGTACGCGGATCGGGTCATCGGTCATGGGTAAATTCCTCGGTTGCGGGTAGCAGCAGGCTGACCGTGGTGCCGACACCGGGCGTGGTGGACACATCGACGAAGCCGCCGCTCTGGGTAGTGAATCCGAACACCTGGCTCAGGCCCAGGCCGCTGCCCTTGCCGATGTCCTTGGTGGTGAAGAAGGGCTCGCTGGCCCGCTCGGCGATGTCGGCGGCCATGCCGTGGCCTTCGTCGCAGACGCTGAGGGTGACATAGCCGCGTTGCAGCGTGGTGTCCGCATCCGGGTCGAGGCGATGTTCCAACGCGGTGCCGATCAGGATGCGGCCGCCATCGGCGGTGGCCTCCACGGCATTGGCCACCAGGTTCGCCAGGGCGGTCTGGAGCTGCATCGCATCGGTGCTCACCTGCGGCAGGCCCGGGGTGAGATGGGCATCCAGTACCACCGTGGGCGGGCAGGCGCGTTGCAGGTCCGGCAGCCACTGCCGTACCAGCGCATTGATGTCCACCGATTCCCGGATCAGGGTCTGGCCGGTGCTGAAGGCCAGCAGCTGGCGGGTCAGCAGCGCGCCGCGGTCGGTGGCTGCCTGCGCGGCATCCAGCAGCTCGGCTGCGCGTGCATCGTCACTGCTGACACGCAGCGACAGCAGGTCCAGGGCGTTGCCGATGGTGGTCAGCAGGTTGTTGAACTCATGTGAGAGGCCGCGGCTGAGCCGGCCAACCGTCTCGAACTGCTGGGTATTGCGCAGCGCACGCTGGGCATCGCGCAGCAGCCGCTGCGCTTGCCACTGCTCGGTGATGTCACGGGTGATCTTGACGAAGCCGAGCAGTTCGCCGGCTTCCACGACCGGTTCGATGACCACGCTGGCGCGGAACGACGAGCCATCGCGGCGAACGCGCCAGCCCTCACTGGCGACATGCCCCTGCTGCGCTGCGACGCGAAGCAGGCGCTGCGGTTCGCCGGCCTCGCGGTCGGCGGCCAGGTAGAAGCGGCTGAAGTGCGTTCCCACCACTTCATCGGCTGAATAGCCTTTGATACGTTCGGCGCCCGGGTTCCAGCTGCACACGATGCCTTCAGGATCAAGCAGGTACAGCGCATGGTCGCGCACGCTGTCGATCAGCAGTCGCAGTTGTCGGGAAGGGTCCGTCAGCACGGACGTCGTAGAGGCGGCTGCGTCCACGTGTAAATAAGTGTTACCCCTGTGAGGGACGTGAAGCTAGGCACTCAAGTGTGAAGGATGCGTGCACACCTGACACGTGCCATTTGTCCTGTGCGGCTGAATGCGACACGGAGTACCATCTTCCACCCTTTGCCTTCTGGAACCGACCTGCATGCGTCCTGGTGCGACTACGCGTGACCGCTGGATCTGGATGACGTCCGCCGTGCTGCTGGCCGCGACCATCGCGTTGGAACTGGTCGTTCCGCTCGGCTACGCGGTATGGCTGGCCTACTTCCTCGCGGTCGGCGTGACGGTATTCCAGCGCAGTGCACGCGCGCCGTTCGTGGTCGCGGTGATCGCCTGTGTCCTGCTGGTGATCGGCTTCAACGTTGCGCCAGCCAGCAACAATTCGTCGTTCTCGCTTGTCAACCGTACCGTCGGTGGCTGCGCCTTCCTGATGATCGCACTGATCGTCTCGCGCGCGATCCAGGCCCGGCGCCAGGCGATGCGCGCGCTCTGGCTGCAGGAGGCCGAGAACGCCGTGGCGATGAGCCTGCGCGGTGACCTCGGGCCGGAGCAGATCGCCGAGGCGGCAGCAGTAAGCCTGGCCGGGCAGCTGGATGCAGAGGTCGGTGCGGTCTATCGCCTGGACGGCGGCCGCCTGCAGCTGACCGGTGGCGTGGCGCTGCCCTCCGGGACGCCGGCCTCCCTGGCCCTGCACGAAGGACTTGCCGGGCAGGTTGCCCGGGACGAACGCATCCGCCACCTGCACGGCGAAGATGCTGCCGTGCTTGAACTGCAGACCAGCCTGGGCCGGCTGCCGGTGCGCGAGCGCATCCTGGCGCCGATCAACAGCGATGGTGCGGTGGTCGGTGTGATCGAGCTGGGCCGCGCGCGGGCGGGTGAACAGCGTGATCTGGACCGTGAGCTGCTGGAGCGCTGCGCCGACACCATCGGCATGGCACTGCGCGCATCGCTGCTGCGTGCGCAGCTGGTGGTGCTGCTGGAAGAGTCGCAGCGCCAGGGCGAGGAGCTACAGGCCCAGCAGGAAGAGCTGCGCGTGGCCAACGAGGAACTGGAAGAGCAGAGCCGCAGCCTGTTGCAGTCGCAGAGCCACCTGGAAGAACAGCAGGCTGAGCTGGAACAGAGCAACGTGCAGCTGGAAGAGCGCACCCACGAGCTGGAGGCGCAGAAGCAGGCGCTGCTGGTCGCGCAGAGCCAGCTGGTGCGCAACAGCAACGAACTGGCCGCCACCTCGCGCTACAAGTCCGAGTTCCTGGCCAACATGTCGCATGAACTGCGTACGCCGCTGAACAGCTCGCTGATCCTGGCCAAGCTGCTGGCCGACAACAAGGACGGCACGCTGACCGAGGAACAGGTGAAGTACGCGCGTGCGATCCTGTCGTCCAACAACGACCTGCTGGCGCTGATCAACGACATCCTCGACCTGTCGCGCATCGAGGCCGGCCATGTCGAACTGTCCGATGAAGTGGTGGTGGTCGAGAGCGCGCTGCAGCGCCTGCGCGAGACGTTCGAGCCGATGGCGCGGCAGAAGGGCCTGGCCCTGCAGATCGAAGCCGACGCCCTGGCACCGACCCAGATGGTGGTTGACAGCCAGCGGCTGCAGCAGATCCTGAAGAACCTGCTGGCCAACGCGGTGAAGTTCACCGAGCATGGCAAGGTCAGCCTGCACGTGCGTGCCGGCGGCAACGGCCGCATCCGGTTCGAGGTCTGTGACACCGGCATCGGCATTGCCCGCGAGCAGCTGGACGTCATCTTCGAAGCGTTCCGCCAGGCCGATGGCAGCACCCGCCGTCGCTACGGCGGCACCGGCCTGGGCCTGTCGATCTCGCGCGATCTGGCCGAGCGCATGGGCGGCGGCATCCAGGTCGACAGTGAGCCCGGGCGCGGCAGCTGCTTCATCCTGGAGCTGCCGTTGCAGGGGGCGCCCGCGGCGAGCGCAGCCGACGCTGCCGAGGTCCCCGTGGCAGCGCCGCCGACGGCGCCGGCCGTGCTGCCGGCCGCGCCCGTACGCGCTGCGACCGCAGCAGCGCCGGTTACTGCGATGGCCGGCGTAGCCGACGACCGCGGTCGCCGCCAGCGTGCCGGGCGCCTTATCCTGGCGGTCGAGGACGATGCCACGTTCGCCGAAGCGCTGGTGGCGCTGGCCCATGAACTGGACTTCGACTGCGTGGTGGCGGGCACGGCGGAAGAGGCGCTGGCCCTGGCCAGCGAACTGCGCCCGAACGGCATCCTGCTCGATATCGGCCTGCCGGACGTGTCGGGCCTGAGCGTGCTGGAACGCCTGAAGCGCAACCCGGACACCCGCCACATCCCGGTGCATGTGGTCTCGGCCACGGACCGCAGCCAGGTAGCGCGCGAGCTCGGCGCGATCGGTTTTGCGATCAAGCCGACCACGCGCGAGCGGCTGGTGACGGCCATCGAACAGCTGGAACAGACCAGCCAGCGCGACATGCGGCGGCTGCTGATCGTGGAGGACGACAACGAGCTGCGCCACAACCTGGAACTGTTGCTGGGCCGCGACCAGCTGCAGATCGTCGCCGTAGGCACTCTGGCCGGCGCACTGGAACAGCTCAGTACGGTCACGTTCGACTGCATGGTGATGGACCTGTCGCTGCCCGACGGCAGTGGCTACGACCTGCTCGAGCACATGGCCGGCAACGACGATGTCGGTTTCCCGCCGGTGATCGTCTATACCGGCCGCGCACTCAGTCGCGAGGAAGAGCAGCGCCTGCGCCGCTATTCCAAGAGCATCATCATCAAGGGCGCACGTTCGCCCGAGCGCCTGCTGGACGAGGTGACCCTGTTCCTGCACAGCGTTGAGGCCAGCCTGCCCAGCGACCAGCAGCGCCTGCTGCGCGAGGCCCGCCGTCGCGACACCGTGCTCGACGGTCGGACGGTGCTGCTGGCCGAGGACGACGTGCGCAACATCTTCGCACTGTCCAGCGTGCTCGAACCCCTCGGCGTCACGCTGGAGATCGCGCGCAATGGACAGGAAGCGGTGGATCGGCTGGCCGAGCGCGAGGTCGACCTGGTGCTGATGGACATCATGATGCCGGAGAAGGATGGCCTTGCTGCGATGCGCGAAATCCGCGCGCAGCGCCACCTGCAGGACCTGCCGATCATCGCGCTGACCGCCAAGGCCATGCCGGACGACCGTGAGCGCTGCCTGCAGGCCGGCGCCAACGACTACATCGCCAAACCCATCGACGTCGACAAGCTGGTCTCGCTGTGCCGGGTCTGGTGCTCGCGGCAATGAACGAGCAGGCCCTGTTCGACCTGGAGCTGAAGGTGCTGCTGGAAGCGCTGTACCAGCGCTACCACTACGATTTCCGCAGTTATGCGGTGTCGTCGCTGCGCCGGCGGATCCGCCAGGCCATGCAGCGCTATGAGTGCGAGCGGCTGGCCGACCTGCAGCACCGCCTGCTGCACGAGCCGGACCTGTTCGCGCAGGCGATGCAGTTCTTCACCGTGCAGGTCTCGGAGATGTTCCGTGACCCGGCCTATTTCCGCGAGCTGCGCGAGCAGGTGGTGCCGGTGCTGCGCACCTACCCGTCGGTGAAGCTGTGGGTGGCCGGTTGCAGTACCGGCGAGGAAGTGTGGTCGCTGGCGATCCTGTTGCACGAGGAAGGCCTGCTGGAGCGCAGCATCGTCTACGCCACCGACATCAATCCGGCAGCCCTGGCCACCGCCGAGGCCGGCGCCTATGGCATCGACCGGATGGCTCAGTTCAGCCGGAACTACCTGGCGGCCGGTGGCACCGCCTCGCTGTCCGACTACTACGCCACGGCCTACGATGGCGCGGTGTTCGATCGCCAGCTGCGCCGCAACGTGGTGTTCGCCGACCACAGCCTGGCCACCGACACCGTGTTCTCCGAAGTGCATCTGGTGTCGTGCCGCAACGTGCTGATCTATTTCAACCGCGATCTGCAGGACCGCGCGGTAGGCCTGTTCCGTGAAGCGCTGGTGCATCGCGGCTTCCTTGGCCTGGGCAGCAAGGAGTCGCTGCAGTTCGGGCGCCACCACGGCGCGTTCGAGACCTGCTCGCGGGAGCATCGCCTGTACCGGAAGGTTGCCTGATGGCACTGCCGACACGACCGGCGGTGCTGGTGATCGGGGCCTCGGCGGGTGGGGTCGCGGCGCTGCAGGCGGTGCTCGGCGCGCTGCCCGCGGCTCTACCGGCGCCGGTGCTGGCGGTGCTGCACCTTCCGCGCGATCGCAGCAGCCGCATCGCCGAAGTGCTGGCGCCGTACTGTGCGCTGCCGGTGCGCGAGGCCGAAGACAAGCAGCCGCTGCAGCCTGGCACGGTGACCTTTGCGCCACCGGACTATCACCTGCTGGTGGAAGACGCCGGTTCGCTGGCGTTGTCGGTGGACGCACCGGTGCTGTTTTCGCGCCCGGCGATCGATCCATTGTTCGAGTCGGCTGCGGCCGTGTTCGGCGCGCAGGTGCTGGCCCTGCTGCTGACCGGTGCCAGCAGCGATGGTAGTGAAGGGGTGGCCGCGGTGCGCGCCGCCGGCGGCCGCGCCTGGCTGCAATGTCCCGAGGAGGCCGAGGCATCGATGATGCCGGCCTCCGCCCTGCAGCACGCCGGCGCCGATGCCGTGCTGCCCCTCGAACTGATGTGCCGTCGCCTGAAGGAGCTGTTTGCATGAACCTGTTGCCGCCGGACCCTGCGCAGTCGCAGACCCCGGTCAACCTGCTGATCGTCGATGACGTGCCGCAGAACCTGGTGGCCATGCAGGCGCTGCTGCAGCGCGAGGGCGTGAACCTGCTGCTGGCCGGCTCGGGCGCACAGGCGCTGGAACTGCTGCTCGAGCATGAGGTGGCGCTGGCCCTGCTGGACGTGCACATGCCGGAGATCGATGGCTTCACCCTTGCCGAGCTGATGCGCGGTTCACACCGCAGCCGGGATGTGCCGATCATCTTCCTGACCGCCTCGCCGGATGACCCGCTGCGCGCGTTCAAGGGCTACGAAACCGGCGCGGTCGACTTCCTGCACAAGCCGGTGGCGCCGCAGGTGATCCTGAGCAAGGTCAATGTCTTCATCGAGCTGTACCAGCAGCGGCAGCTGCTGAAGGCGCGCAACGAGGCGCTGGAGCGCTCGCTCAAGCTCAACGAGACGATGGCGGCGGTGCTCACCCATGATCTGCGCACGCCGCTGTCGGCGATCCTGCTGTGTGCCGACAAGCTGGCGCTGGAGCTTCCTGCGGGCAATGACGGCGCGCAGCAGACCTTGAAGCACCTGGAGGCCAGCACGCTGCGCATGGCGCGCATGGTCGAGCAGCTGCTGGACTTTTCGCGGATCCGCAGCGGCGGGCTGCGCCTGCAGGCCAGCGTCTGTGATCTTGCCGAGGTCACGCGTGCGGTGGTGGCCGAAGCGGGCAGCGCCCACGGCCACGCACGGCTGCATCTGGATATGCAGGGCGATACCCGCCTGCAGGGTGATCTGGATCGGCTGGGTCAGGTTGCCGCCAACCTGATCGGCAATGCGCTCACCCATGGCAGCGAGGCGAGGGTGGAGGTGGACGGCCGTGATCCGCGCAGCGTGCTGCTGCGGGTGAGCAACGCGGGACGGATCGACGACGCGCTGCTGCCGCGCCTGTTCGAGCCGTTCAAGGCCAGCTTCCATCCCAGCAATGGCCTGGGGTTGGGCCTGTATATCGTCGATCAGTTCGTGCGCGCGCACGGCGGGCACATCGCAGCGCGAAATGAAGCCGGTCAGGTGGTGTTCGAAGCCCGGTTGCCGAGGCGCACAGAGGGGCTGCCGGCGGCCGCTACCTGAATTCTTCAGGAAACACCCGCGGGCACTGAGACGGACTCGTCTGCAGCTGCTACCGTGGGTGTACATCTTGTCAAGGAAGCGCCATGCCACTGCGTGCCATCGCCTACGTCAGCCAGGCGCTGCCGGATCTTTCCGCTGAACGGCTGCGGGCGCTGGTCGATGATGCAGCCCGTTTCAACAAGATGGCGGGCGTGACCGGTGTGCTGCTGCATGACGGTGGGCGATTCCTGCAGTACATCGAAGGGCCGCCGGATGGTATCGATTCGGTGTACGAACGCATCCTGCAGGCCGGTAGCCATATCGACATCATCGAACTGGCGCGTGGCCGCCTCGGCCAGCGCCAGTTTCCGTACTGGTCGATGCGCGCGTTGCCGGTGGAGGAGGCGCTGCTGCGGCAACTGTCTTCCAGTGACTGGTCAGGTTTCACCCGCGCGTTGCAGGGTGACCTGTCGGCGCCGACCCCGGTGGATCTGCTCGATCAGGTCGTGCAACCGGTGCTGCACGCAGGTTGAACCCGCGTGGAAGGTTCAGCGCGCTGCATTTCCGCAGTAGGCGGCGTGCAACGCCTGCAATACGCCCAGCGCCGGCCCTTCCACCACCCGGTAGTGGATCGCCTGCGCTTCGCGCCGGGTCGCGACGATGCCAAGTCCGCGCAGCACCGCCAGATGTTGGGACAGCGCTGATGCGCTGAGCCCGGTCAGTGCCTGCAGTTCCGGTACTGGCGCCTCGCCTTCGACCAGCCGGCACAGCACGCGCAGCCGTGCAGGATGGGCCAGGCTTTTGAGCAGCGCAGCGGCCTGGGCGGCATGCCCGGCCATCGCGGCACTGTCGAACTCGATGCGGGCCATGGTTGACCTTTTGATTTAGAAGACGCTAATTTAGAAAAAGCTAATTCAAAAGGCAAGCGAATGAACGGGACAACTGGAGGCAGGTCATGACCGTGCCGTGGGCCGCCGTCGCGGGGGGCGCGTTGATCGGTGCGGCGGCGGTGGTGTTGCTGGCAACCACGGGCCGGGTAGCCGGCATCAGCGGCATTGCCGCTGGCAGCGTGCGCGCAACGCCGGGCGATCGCGGCTGGCGCTGGGCATTCCTGCTCGGCCTGCTTACCGCTGCCGGGGGTGTGCTGTACTGGCAGGCCGTGCCAGGCCAAGCGCCCCGCGACCTGTTGCGTGACGCCTTGCCGGCGTGGCAGCTGGTTGGCGCCGGCCTGCTGGTCGGATTCGGTACGCGGTTGGGCAACGGCTGCACCAGTGGTCATGGGGTGTGCGGCGTGGCCCGCGGCTCAATGCGGTCACTGCTGGCGGTGGTGGTGTTCATGGCCTGCGCAATGTTGACCACATTCCTGATCCGTCATGGCGGGGGGGGCGCATGAGCCGCGCGATGGTGGCCGCCGGTGCGGCAGGCGCGCTTTTCGGCGCAGGCCTGGCGTTGGCCGGCATGACCGATCCGCGCCGCATCCTCGGTTTCCTCGATATCGCTGGCGATTTCGATCCCACCCTGGCCTGGGTGCTGGCCTCTGCATTGCTGGTCAGCGCGGTTGGCCAGCGCTGGGTGCTGCGGCGCCCGCGGCCGTCATGCGCAACGCGCTTCCAATTGCCCGCCGCGCGCGCTGTCGATGTGCGCCTGGTGCTGGGCGCGGCATTGTTCGGAATGGGTTGGGGCTGGGCAGGCTATTGCCCGGGCCCTGCCATCGCCGGGCTGGCGGTGGGATCGCGCGAAGCGCTTTGGTTCGTGCCGGCGATGCTTGCAGGTTTCTCGCTGCACGATCGCCTGGTTCGCCGGGGCTTCACCGCTGTATCACCCTGAATCGCGTCATATCCACGGATCACGGGGAAAGGAGGGCAACAACATGGCACGGATGAAGTGGAAGGAAAGGGCACTGCTGGCGGTCGCGCTGGCTGCCGCAGTGGCACCGGCGCTGGCCTGCACGCGCGCGGTCTACCTGGGCGACAACGGTGATGTGATCACCGCTCGCTCCATGGACTGGAAGGTCGATGTGGCGACCAACCTCTACGTGCTGCCGCGCGGCATCGCGCGCACCGGCCAGGCCGGGCCGAAGTCGCTGGCCTGGACGGCGCGCTACGGCTCGGTGGTGGCCACCGGTTATGACGTATCGACCACCGATGGCATGAACGAGAAAGGCCTGGTGGCCAACCTGCTGTGGCTGGTCGAATCGGAGTATCCCAAGCAGCGCGGCAACAAGCCGGGCCTGGCCATCTCACTATGGGCGCAGTATGTGCTGGACAACTTCGCCACCGTAGACGAGGCGGTCGCGGCGCTGCAGCGCGAGCCGTACTCGATCGTCACCGACAAGGTGCCGGGCGAAGACCGCCAGGCCACGCTGCATCTGTCGCTGTCAGATGCCAGTGGCGACAGCGCCATCGTCGAATACATCGGCGGTCGCCAGGTGATCCACCATGACCGGCGCTACCAGGTGATGACCAACTCACCGATCTTCGAGCAGCAGCTGGCACTCAACAGCTATTGGCAGCAGATCGGCGGCACGGTGATGCTGCCAGGCACCAACCGCTCAGCCGACCGTTTCGCTCGCGCCTCGTTCTACATCAACGCCATTCCCAAGGCGGAAGACCCGGTGGTGGCGCTGGCCAGTGTGTTCAGCGTGATCCGCAACGCCTCGGTACCGTATGGCATCACCACCCCGGGCGAACCGAATATTTCATCCACGCGCTGGCGCACCGTGGCCGACCACAAGCGGCGGTTGTACTTCTTCGAATCGGCACTGACACCGAACACCTTCTGGGTCGACCTGAACAAGGTCGATTTCGGCGGCAAGGTGCTCAAGCTCGATCTCGGTCCGGACCAGCGCAATACCTTTTCCGGCGACGCGCTGGGCCACTTCGTGCCCAGCGCACCGTTTGCGTTCCTCGGCGTCGACGGTTAGTTCGACGCCTGGCTGGACGCCGGATAGACCGCCTGGATCGTGCAGCCGCCGCGGGTGTACTGCGGCAGCGGCGCCAGCGCGTCGTTGCGCAGGTCACCATTCTCGAATCCGGCGGTGAGGATGCGATCGCCCGGATTGCCACAGATCAGGCCGTTCTGCATGCCGGAGTGGAAGCTCAGCTGTGGCGCACGGTCGAGCTGGCGGCAGTGGCTGCCAAGCTCCACGCGATAGTAGCGGTGACCCCCATTGCGATGCGGATTGGTCTCCACCAGCATGCCCTGCGGGTCGGACGACCACGCGCGCACGTTGCGCGTGGCAAAGCAGTACGACGGCGAACCACCGAAACTGCGGCGGATGTCCCTGCGCTCGCGGATGGTCAGGGCGGGCAGGGTGGCCATGCGCAGGCGGTCGCTGTCGCGGGCCACGCTGGCGTAGTCGCTATCCTGCACGGGGGTCACCGCGCTGATCGCGCAGTTGCGGCCATCGACCACCACACGCTCGCTGGGGCGACCGCAGGCCCAGCCGGCGGGTGCTTCAAGTTTCAGCGTGGTAGCACTGCAGACGCCGGGACACTCTTCGCTGAAGTCGATCCGATAGGCCTGGCCGGAGGCGGCTCGCAGGGCGATTGAACGCGATGACGCCTGCTCCACTTCCTGGACGCCGACCGCGTCCATGCAGTGCGGGGCCGGTGGCGTACGTTCCTGCGCGGAGGCCGAGGCGGTGAGCGCCAGGCCGAGGCTGATGGCAAGCACCAGGGACAGCCGCTGATGGGTCATGACCTGCACTCCCTGCGTTGGATGACGGATCGACTATAGCAGCGGTTTGCACGGCCGTTGTTACACGCGCACACTGCCCGGATGGGCGCCATCTTCCATCTGCGGCACTACGGGCAGGCCACCGGCCTGGACCGCCATGACTACGCGCAGTGGGTGCTGCCGCTGCAGGGCGAACTGCAGTTCGAGATGGAAGGGCGCGGCGGCCGGCTGGACCTGCTGCAGGGGGCATTTGTCGCCGCCGGCGAAGCACATGATCAGATGGCGGACGGCCCCAATGGTTTCGTGATCGTTGATTGTCCTCCAGGCGTGCTTGATGACGGCACGCAGGAGCATCTGTGCCGCCAGCGCTGGCTGCATCTGCCGCTGGCATTGCGTCAGCGTCTGGCCGACGTGCAGGCAGGGCAGCCGATGCCGGCGCTGCTGCCGCAGTTGCTGCAGGTATTTGCACCGGCGGGCAGTGGGGCGCGCATGCAGGGCCTGTGCGCGGCGGTGCAGGCCGATCCCGGCCGGGCCTGGCCGGTTGCCCGGATGGCCGGATTTGTCGGTGTCAGCGAGGGCCGGTTGCACGCATTGTTCCAGCGTGAGTTCGGGCTGAGCCCGCAGGCCTGGCTCAGTGCGTGCCGCTTGCGTTGGGCCAAGCATCAGCTGCGCACCACTGCCGCGCCGATCAGCGATATCGCACTGGCTGCAGGTTATTCCGAGCAGAGCGCACTGACCCGTGCGCTGCGCCGCGAATGTGGCCAGACCCCCGCTGCGTGGCGCAAGGGTGCCGGCTGAGTTGTAGAGCCGAGCCGATGCTCGGCTGCCCTTGTCTGCACAACGGCGAATCGCAGCCGAGCATGGGTTCGGCTCTACAGAGGTGACAAGGCAGTAGCCTCGGTCAAGAGTGCCCACCGGCCAGCGCTTACACTGCGCGGCCCGTTCCATCCCCCCGGACAACCCGAATGCGCAACAACCCGATGGCCGTGGGCATCGCCAATGGCGTGGCCGCTGGCGCGCTGTGGGGCGTGGTTTTCCTCGCGCCTGCCGTGCTTCAGTCGTTCAATGCGCTGCAACTGTCCGCCGGCCGCTACCTGGTCTATGGCCTGATGGCAGTCGCCCTGCTGCTGCCGCGATGGAAGCGGCTGGCACCGCGGCTGGGCCGTGCCGAATGGATCGGCCTGCTGTGGCTGAGCCTGGCAGGCAACCTGGTGTATTTCCTGCTGCTGGCGACCGCCGTGCAGTGGGCCGGTGGCGCTGCGGCATCGCTGATCGTCGGCCTGATACCGGTGGTGGTCACCCTGGTTGGCGTGCGCGAGCAGGGCGCTGTACCACTGAAACAGCTGCTGCCGGCACTGGGGCTGTGCGTGCTGGGGGTCGCCCTGGTGGGTTGGGAAGCGCTGATGTCCGAGCACCTGGCCACCCCGTGGCGGCAGCGCCTGATCGGGCTGCTGTGCGCGTTCGGTGCGCTGTTCTCGTGGGCGCTGTATTCGATCGGCAACAGCCGCTGGCTGGCGCGCCGACCGGATCTGTCCAGCCACGACTGGTCGCTGCTGACCGGCGTCACCACCGGCGGCCTGGCCCTGCTGCTGGTGCCGATGGCCTTCATCGGGCACACCGGCAGCCATACGGCGGCGCAATGGAGCGGGTTCTGGGCGATCAGCGCCGGCGTGGCAGTGGTGGCCTCGATCCTCGGCAACGCATTCTGGAACCGTGCCAGCCGTCTGCTGCCACTGACCCTGACCGGCCAGATGATCGTGTTCGAGACCCTGTTCGCGCTGCTGTACGCCTTTGCATGGCAGCAGCGCTGGCCCTCGCTGCTGGAAGCCCTGGCAATCGTGTTCCTGGTGGCCGGTGTGATGCTGTGCGCGCATGCCCACCGCACACCACGGGCGATCGCCGAACATGCCGGCTGAATGCGGTCGTCAAGCGTGCTGATGCCGGCTTGGTCTCAGATGCAACCAAATGCCGGCACGTTGGCCGATGATCGCTGCATCGATTTTCTGCATCGCAGCACTTGACAGCGGCCGGGCGCACGGTGTTTTCTGTGCGCCATGGTCCTTGATGCCGCCCACGCCAGCCTGATCGCCCCCGCCATTGCGGGCCGTTCGACTGCGCCGGTCGCGACCATCACCACCATTACCACCACCACCGTCACCACTGCCCTGGTGCGGCCCGTCGTCTTCGTGTAACTCCCGAAAACCACGGCCCCGCACCTACAGGTGGCGGGGAAACTCGACACCTGCATGCGACGGGGCCTCCTACCGAGGTCTGCATGTCTTCCCACGCTCCCGCTCATTCCGTTGCCCCGGCCGACCTGGCTGCACCGTCCACCGTCGTGCACAAGTTCGGCGGCACCTCGGTGGCCGATGCCGAACGCTATCGCCATGTGGGCGGCCTGCTGCTGGCCCGCCCCGAATCGCTGCAGGTCACTGTTGTCTCGGCGATGAAGGGCGTCACCGACGCGCTGATCGAACTGGCCCAGCTGGCGGCCAAGGGCGATCAAGGCTGGCGTGAGGCCTGGCATGCCCTGCGCGCACGCCATCGCGGCGCTGCCGTGGCGCTGCTGGGCGAGCAGGTGGGCGAGACGGTTGAATGGATCGACGCCCGCTTCGATCAGTTGGCCGAAGTGCTGGCCGCGCTGGCAGTGATCGGCGAGCTGCCGCGCGAGGTGCTGGACCGTGTGCAGGGCTTGGGCGAAGTGTTTTCCGCACAGCTGCTTGGTACCCACCTGCGCGCGCTGGGCGAAGACTGCGCGGTACTCGACGCGCGCGATGTGCTTGTGGTCGGGCATGGCGAACTCGGCGTGGATGTCGACTGGGAAGCCAGTGCCGACCGCCTGGCCAAGTGGCGCCTGCAGCATCCGCAGCCGCGCCTGGTTGCCACCGGATTCGTCGCACGCGATCGCGATGACCGCATCACCACCCTCGGCCGCAACGGCAGCGACTATTCCGGTGCGATCTTTGCCGCGCTGTTCAACGCTGACGAGCTGCACATCTGGACCGATGTCGATGGCGTGCTGTCGGCGGACCCACGGCTGGTGCCCGAGGCGGTGCAGCTGGAAGCGCTGAGCTACGACGAGGCCTGCGAACTGGCGTACTTCGGCGCCAAGGTGGTGCATCCGCAGACCATGTCGCCGGCGATCCGCCTCGGCCTGCCGATTTTCATCCGCAATACGTTCCAGCCGGCGCATCCGGGTACGCGGATCAGCGCCGAGCGCTCGCCGCGCGGGCCGGTGAAGGGCCTGACCCTGAGTCCCGGCCTGGCCCTGCTGAACCTGGAAGGCACCGGCCTGATCGGCGTGCCGGGTACCGCCGAGCGCGTGTTTGCCGCCCTGCGCCAGGCGCAGGTGTCGGTGGTGATGATCTCGCAGGGTTCCTCGGAACATTCAATCTGCTGCGTGGTGCGTGCTGCCGAAGCCGGCCGTGGCCGTGATGCACTGCTGCACGCCTTTGCGCACGAGTTGTCAGCGGGACAGGTGCAGCGCGTGCAGGTCAGTGAGGGCGTCAGCGTACTGGCTGCGGTCGGTGACGGCATGGCCGGGCAGCCAGGTGTGGCGGCGCGCCTGTTCGAGGCACTGGGGCGTGCGCAGGTGAACATCCTGGCGATCGCGCAGGGCTCGTCCGAGCGCAACATCTCGGTCGCCGTGGATAGTGCCGATGCCACCCGTGCGTTGCGCGCGGCGCATGCAGGCTTCTGGCTGTCGCCGCAGACCTTCGCGGTCGGTGTGATCGGGCCCGGCAACGTTGGCGCCGCACTGCTGGATCAGTTGCTGGCCGCGCGCCCGCAGCTGCTGGCCAAGGCCAATGTGGATCTTCGCCTGCGTGCGCTGGCCTCGCGTTCGCGCATGCGCCTGGAAGTGGACGGCCTGCATGCGGACTGGCGTGAGGCCCTGCGGGACGCGGGTGAATCCAGCGACCTTGATCGTTTCACCGAGCACCTGCTGGCTGCGCACCTGCCGCATGCGGTGGTGATCGACTGCAGTGGCAGTGCCGAGGTGGCCGAGCGCTACGAGGGCTGGTTGGCGGCGGGCATCCATGTGGTCACCCCGAACA
Organism: Stenotrophomonas maltophilia group sp. SKK55; assembly: GCF_057179845.1. NCBI lineage: Bacteria > Pseudomonadati > Pseudomonadota > Gammaproteobacteria > Lysobacterales > Lysobacteraceae > Stenotrophomonas > Stenotrophomonas maltophilia group sp. SKK55. The sequence goes on along the minus strand of NZ_JBXUHP010000018.1, from coordinate 113,177 downwards.
AACAGGCGGGTGCCGGGCCGCTGCCGCGCTACCAGCGCATCCGCGCCGCCGCAGCGGCCAGTGGTGCGCGCTTCCGCTACGAGGCCACGGTGGGCGCGGGCCTGCCGGTGATCACCACGCTGCGCGACCTGGTCGATACCGGTGACGAGGTGCTGGCCATCGAGGGCATCTTCTCCGGCACGCTGGCCTGGCTGTTCAACCGCTTCGATGGCAGCCAGCCGTTCTCGCAGCTGGTCGCGCAGGCGCGGTCGATGGGCTATACCGAGCCGGACCCGCGCGATGATCTGTCCGGTGTGGACGTGGCACGCAAGCTGGTGATCCTTGCACGCGAGGCCGGCCACGCGCTCAGCCTGGAACAGGTACAGGTGGAAAGCCTGGTGCCGGCACTGCTGCGCGACGGCAGCGTGGATGACTTCATGGCGCGGCTGGGCGAGTCCGACGCCAGCCTGCTGCAGCGCCTGCAGGATGCGCGGGCGCGTGGCGCGGTGCTGCGCTACGTGGCACGGCTGGGCACCGACGGTGCCTCGGTGGGCCTGCAGGAACTGCCGGCCGACCATGCCTTCGCCAACCTGCGGCTGACCGACAACGTGGTGCAGTTCCGTACCCGCCGCTACTGCGACAACCCGCTGGTGGTGCAGGGACCGGGCGCTGGACCGGAAGTGACGGCGGCGGGCGTGTTCGCCGACCTGCTGCGGGTAGCCGCTGGCGAGGGAGCACGCCTGTGATCGCACGTGCATTTGCGCCCGCCTCGGTGGCCAATGTGGCGGTGGGCTTCGACATACTGGGGCATGCCATTGCAGGCGTTGGCGATACGGTGAGCGTGCGGCGTATCGATGAGCCGGTGGTGCGCATCGAGGCCATCCGTGGCAGTGCGGTCGAACTTCCACTGGAGGCGGCCGGAAACACGGCAGGTGCGGCGTTGATGTCGCTGCGCGCAGGGCTGGGCCTGCACTTCGGCTTCGCGGTGGAGATCGACAAGGGCATTCCATTCGGCTCCGGCATGGGGGGCTCGGCAGCCTCGTGCGTCGCTGCGCTGGTTGCTGCCAATGCATTGCTGGATGCGCCGCTCTCGCGCGAGGCGCTGTACCCGTTTGCGCTGGATGGCGAGGCCGTGGCCAGTGGGGGCCGCCATGGTGACAACGTGGGGCCGCTGCTGCTCGGCGGGCTGGCGTTGTGCACGGCTGACCGCCTGCTGCCGATCCCTGTGCCAGCCAGTTGGCACAGCCTGCTGGTGCACCCGCACGCGGTGCTGGAAACCCGTCTGGCACGCCAGGCGCTGCAAGGCAGCTATGCGCTGGGTGAATTCGTGGCGCAGAGTGCGAATCTTGCGCTGGTGCTCAGCGGCTGCCATCGCAGCGACGCGGCGCTGGTGCGCGCTGGCCTGCGCGATGTGCTGGTGGAGCCGCGACGGGCGGGACTGATCGGCGGCTTCGAGGCGGCTCGCGATGCGGCGTTGTCAGCCCGCGCAATGGGCGCAGGCATCTCCGGTGCCGGCCCCAGCGTGTTCGCCTGGTTCGAAGATGCCGACCAGGCCCACGCTGCCGCGGCGCCGGTGCAGGCCGCATTCGCTGCTGCCGGCTTTGACAGCGATGCCTGGGTGTCGCCTCTGGATACGCCGGGAGCCCGGCTGTGCTGAATCCTTCTCCCTCTTTGGATACTGAACCCATGCAATTCGTTTCGACCCGCGGCCGGTCCCCGGCCGTTGGCCTCAGCGCGGCCATTGCTGCAGGCTTGGCACCCGATGGTGGCCTGTACGTGCCCCAGGCACTGCCGGCGCCACGTGAGCTGGAAGCCGGTGCGACCCTGGCCGATACCGCCGCAGATCTACTGGCACCGTTCTTCGCCGGGGATGCGCTGGAGGCCGGATTACCGTCGATCTGCCGCGAGGCGTTCGACTTCCCGGTGCCGCTGCGCGCGCTCGGCGACGGTGACCACGTGCTGGAACTGTTCCATGGACCGACGGCGGCGTTCAAGGACATTGGTGCGCGTTTCCTGGCCGGTACGCTGTCGCGGCTCCAGGCCGGCAAGGACCGCGACCTGACCATTGTTGTCGCCACGTCTGGCGATACCGGCGCCGCCGTTGCTGCGGCGTTCCATCGCCAGCCGGGCGTGCGCGTGGTGGTGCTGTATCCCGATGGCCGCGTGTCACCGCGCCAGGCGCACCAGCTCGGCTGCTTCGGTGACAACATCCAGGCGCTGCGCGTGGCCGGTGCCTTCGACGACTGCCAGGCCATGGTCAAGCAGGCGCTGGCCGACCGCGAACTGCAGGCACAGGTGCCGCTGAGCTCGGCCAACAGCATCAGCCTCGGTCGCCTGCTGCCGCAGATGAGTTACTACGCACATACGGCACTGAGCCACTACGCCTTGCATCGTCGCCGGCTCAACCTGGTGGTGCCGACCGGCAACCTGGGCAACGCAATGGCCGCAGTGCTGGCCCGCGCGCTGGGCGTGCCGATCGGACAGATCGTGCTGGGCACCAATGCCAACGCCGTATTGCCGGCGTACTTCAACGGTGGCGAGTACTACCCGCAGGCCAGCGTGGCGACCGTGGCCAATGCCATGGATGTGGGGGCGCCCAGCAACTTCGAGCGCCTGCGCTGGCTCTACCAGGGCGACGATGCCGAACTGCGTGCTGCCTTCCGGGCGTTTGCGGTGGATGACGTGACCATCCGGGCCACCATTGCCGCCGCGCATGCCAGCAGGGGCGAGCTGTTCTGCCCGCATACGGCTACGGCGGTGAAGGTGCTGCAGGACCTGCGCGCCCGTGGTGCCAAGGGCGACTGGGCGGTGGTGGCCACCGCGCATCCGGCCAAGTTCGAGGCCGTGGTCGAGCCGTTGATCGGCGAACCTGTGGCCGTGCCGCCGGCATTGGATGCGTTGTTGCAACGGCCGGCGCACGCCGAACCGTTGGCCGCCGATTACGCGGCGTTGCGCCAGGTGTTGTTGCGTTGATCGGAGATGGATGTGGTTGCCGGCCGCTGGCCGGCAATCCCAGCAACCGCAGTGCGGTCAGATCAATCCTTCACCGGCCAGTGTGCGCAGCCCGTCCTCGTCGAGGATCTCCACTACGTTCAGGTGGGGCAGGGCAATCAGCCCTTGCTGGCGCAGCTTGGTGAAGGTGCGGCTGACCGTTTCCATGGTCAGGCCCAGATGGTCGGCGATGTCGCCTCGGCCCATCGGCAGCGACACGCGCAGGCCGTCGCCGCCCAGCCTGGCTTCACGCGCGGCCAGGCGCAGCAGGAAATCAGCCAGCTTCTCGGCCGGCTGCAGGCGTGCCAGCGCCAGTGCAGCGTCCTGCGCGGCATCCAGTTCCTGGCAGGCACGCTGCAGCAGCTTGCGCTCCAAGTGCGGGAAGCGGCTGCGGAGCGCCTTCATCTGTGGCAGCGCGACGCGGCAGACACGGCTGTCGGCGATGGCTTCGATGTCGTAACGGTGATGGTCGCTGCCGCTCAGGCCCAGGTAGTCGCCGGGCAGCACGAAGCCGTTGATCTGGCGGCGGCCGTCGGCCAGGGTGCGTACCAGGCGCAGTGCGCCGGCAGTCAATGTATAGACATGGTCGCGTTCTTCACCCGTGCGGGCCAGCGTGCTGCCCATGCTGACCTGCTGCGAAACGGTGACCTGTTCCAGCGCCTGCACTTCATCGGGCGACAGCGCCGAGCACACCGCAAGGTGGCGAACCGAGCAGTGCAGGCAGTCCAGCGTGGTGCAGGACGGCGAGGCGGGATCGTTGGTGGCGGGCGGAGCGCCGGAAGGCCGTGACATGTTGCGGGGGCGTATCGCGGGCGGGGAGGGCCTTATGATACTTCAAGCGGCCGTTCGACCCTGCCCGAGGCGGGGGCGCTAGAATGTCGCCCCCTCCCACGTCCCGTTCCAGCAGGAGTTCCGCCCGTGATCAAGCCCCGTACCCCGCCCGGCACCCTTGAACTGCTGCCGCGCGAGCAGATTGCGTTCCAGCGCATGCTGGACGTGATCCGCCGCAACTACGAGCGCTTCGGGTTCCTGCCGGTGGAGACGCCGGTGTTCGAGCTGTCCGACGTGCTGCTGACCAAGTCCGGCGGCGAGACCGAGCGCCAGGTGTACTTCGTGCAGTCCACCGGTGCGCTGGCCAATGCGGCCGAATCGGGCGACCGTTCGCTGCCGGAGATGGCGCTGCGCTTCGACCTGACCGTGCCGCTGGCACGCTACGTGGCCGAGCACGAACACGAACTCACCTTCCCGTTCCGTCGCTACCAGATGCAGCGCGTGTACCGCGGCGAGCGTGCCCAGCGCGGCCGTTTCCGCGAGTTCTACCAGTGCGACATCGACGTGATCGGCAAGGACAGCCTGAGCGTTCGCTATGATGCCGAAGTGCTGGCGGTCATCCACGCCGTGTTCTCGGAACTGCGCATCGGTGACTTCAGCATCCAGCTGAACAACCGCAAGCTCATGCGCGGCTTCTTCGAGAGCCTCGGCGTGGCCGAAGGCGAGCGCCAGCTGGCGGTGCTGCGTGAAGTGGACAAGCTGGACAAGCGCGGCGCCGATTACGTGCGCGAGACGCTGGTGGGCGAGGGCTTCAACATCCCGGCCGAGCAGGTCGAGAAGATCCTGGCATTCGTGGCCGTGCGTTCGCAGGGCCATGCCGATGCGCTGGCGCAGCTGGCAACGCTTGAAGCCGACGCCGGTTCTTCGGAGATCCTGCGTACCGGCGTGGCCGAACTGCGCGAAGTGCTGCAGCTGGTGCAGGCGCTGGGCGTGCCGGAAACCGCGTACTGCCTGAACTTCTCCATTGCGCGCGGCCTGGACTACTACACCGGCACCGTCTACGAGACAACGTTGACCGACCACCCGCAGATCGGCTCGATCTGCTCGGGCGGCCGCTACGAAGACCTGGCCAGCCACTACAGCAAGTCCAAGTTGCCGGGCGTGGGCATTTCCATCGGCCTGTCGCGCCTGTTCTGGCAGCTGCGCGAGGCCGGCTTGATCGATGGCATCGAGGCCAGCAGCGTGCAGGCGCTGGTGGCGCTGATGGACGAGCAGGGCATGCCGCAGTCGCTGGACATCGCGCGTCGGCTGCGCGCCGGTGGCATCAATACCGAAGTGCAGATGGAGCCGAAGAAGATCGGCAAGCAGTTCCAGTACGCCGCCAAGGCGGGCATCCGCTTCGTGGTGCTGGCCGGTGAGGACGAGCTGGCGCGCGGCGTGGTGGCGGTGAAGGACCTGGTGCGCGAGCAGCAGTTCGAAGTGTCGCGCGATGAACTGGCCAGCACCCTGCAGGTGGAGCTGGAGCAGTCCAAGGTGATGTAACGGCCACTGGCAGCATGCAACGCTTCAAGGAAACGCCCACCAACCGGTGGGCGTTTTCGTTTCCGGGCCCCGGCCGTCCCGACAGCTCGCGGCCAACTGTCGAAGGCGGGGTGGGTCCGGTTGAGGGGGCGTGAGCCGCATAAATGCGGCGACCGAGCTTACATGGGTGAGGGCGCTTTGCTTGCGAAGCACTGCTTCGCAAGCGCCCGAACGCACAGCCGCCAGCGGCTGGGCCGGGCCCCGGAGGGGTACTTGCAGCGCCCCCCTCAAGCGGATCCATCCCGCCAACCCTCGGAAACCAGCTTTGCTGTTGCTCTGGCTCTTGCCTCTGCGGGTGCAGGGCAGCAGCCCTGCCGTACCCCAACTGACGATTTGACGCACTGCGCAAGAATGCGCTAATGTACTAACGCGTTATTACATTGATGCATGGAAACAGCCCCGTGAAAGCCCGCCCCGAGATTGCCGCCAAAGACCCGAAGGCCGACCTGGAAGCCTTGGCCCTGGCCTTTGCCGCCCTGCGCGAGCCGGAGCAGGTGGAAGCCTTCCTGCGCGATCTGTGCACGCCGGCCGAACTGGAAGCCATGGCCGACCGCTGGAAAGTGGTGCCGTTGCTGCAGCAGGGCGTGCCGTATCGCGAGATCCACGAGCGCACCGGCGTGAGCGTGACCACCACCGGACGGGTGGCGCGCACGCTCGAGCATGGCCATCGAGGCTATGCCGCTGCCATCGACCGCCTTGCTTCGCGCTGATCCGCGCCCCGTTCCGAACTTCGAGACCTCCCCCATGAGTGCAACCCAGGCAGCGCCGGCAAGAGACCGGCTGCGTATCGCCATCCAGAAGAGTGGCCGGCTGGCCGAGCCCGCCCGCAACCTGCTCAGCGCCTGTGGCCTGAGCTGGCGCGAAAGCCGTGACAAGTTGTTCTGCTACGGTGAATCGCTGCCGGTAGACCTGCTGCTGGTGCGCGACGACGACATCCCCGGCCTGATCGCTGACGGCGTCTGCGACCTCGGCATCGTCGGCCGCAATGAACTGGACGAGCAGGCCGCGGCACGCCGCCAGATCGGCCTGCCTGACGCCTATCAGGCGCTGCGCGGGCTGGGCTTCGGCCAGTGCCGGCTGATGCTGGCGGTGCCGGAGGAATGGCAGTGGCAGGGTCCGGCGCAGCTGGCCGGTACCCGCATCGCCACCAGCTACCCGGCCATCCTCACGCAGTGGCTGGCGGAGCAGGGCGTGGACGCGCAGGTGGTCGAATTGTCCGGTTCGGTGGAAATCGCCCCACGCCTGGGCACTGCCGACCTGATCTGTGATCTGGTCTCCAGCGGTGCCACGCTGCGCGCCAACCAGTTGACCCCGGTACACAACCTGCTCGACAGCGAGGCGGTGCTGGCCGGTGCAGTAAGGGTGCCGGATGATGCACGGGCTTCGCTGCGCGCGATGCTGCTGCGCCGCCTCGATGGCGTGGTGCAGCGCCAGGACCGCAAGCTGCTGATGTTCCGCGCCAGCGAGGACCGCGTCGACGCGCTGGCGCAGTTGCTGGCCGATGCCGAGCCGCTGGTGCGGTTGCCGGCCGATGGCGGTGCGCTGCGCCTGCAGACCATGTGCCCTGGCCCGCTGAGCTGGCAGCGCATGGAGGAACTCGAGCGCGCGGGTGCGCAGGGCCTGATGGTACTGAGCGTGGAGCGGTCGCTGGCATGAACCGTCTGATCTGGTCCCGACTTGATGAGGCCGCGCGCAGCGCGGCATTGACCCGCCCGGTGCAGACCGTGGCGCAGCAGACCCGCGACGCGGTGGCGACGCTGATCGCACAGGTACGCACGCAGGGCGACGACGCGCTGCGTGCGATCACCGCACGCTTCGATGGTGTCGAACTGTCGTCCTTTGAAGTGAGCGAAGCCGAGTTCGCGGCGGCCGAGGCCGCTGTCCCCGCCGAACTGCGCCAGGCCATGGTGGACGCCGCCGAGCGCATCGCCCGCTTCCACGCCGCCGGCATGGGCAAGGGTTACGCGGTTGAAACTGCGCCGGGCGTAGTCTGCGAACGCATGCTGCGCCCGATCGGTCGGGTGGGCCTGTACGTGCCGGCCGGCAGCGCGCCGCTGCCGTCTACCGCGCTGATGCTGGGCGTTCCGGCACAGCTGGCCGGCTGCCCGCAGGTGGTGCTGTGCACGCCGCCGCGCGCCGATGGCAGCGCAGACCCGGCCGTACTGGTGGCGGCGCGGCTGACCGGCGTGCAGCGCGTGTTCAAGCTGGGCGGCGCGCAGGCGATCGCTGCCATGGCCTATGGCACCGCAAGCATTCCCGCCTGCGACAAGCTGTTCGGGCCGGGCAACAGCTTCGTGACCGAAGCGAAGCAGCAGGTCGCACAGGAGGGCGCCGCCGCCATCGACATGCCGGCCGGCCCGTCGGAAGTGCTGGTGATCGCCGATGCGGGTGCCAATCCGGCGTTCGTGGCTGCCGATCTGCTGTCGCAGGCCGAGCATGGCCCGGATTCGCAGGTGCTGCTGCTGACCGACGATGCCGCGATGCTGGCGGCGGTCGAGGCCGAAGTGGAGCGGCAGGTGGCCCTGCTGCCGCGCGAGCAGATCGCGCGCCAGGCGCTGTCGGCCTCGCGCCTGATCCAGGTCGATTCGCTGGAGGAAGCCTTCGCGATCAGCAACCGCTATGCGCCCGAGCACTTGATCCTGGCGCTGCGCCAGCCGCGCGACTGGCTGGACCAGGTGCAGGCGGCCGGCTCGGTGTTCCTGGGGGACTTCACCCCCGAAGCACTGGGCGACTACTGCAGCGGCACCAACCACGTACTGCCCACCGCCGGTGCCGCACGTGCCTACAGCGGCGTGAGTGTTGCCAGCTTCCAGAACCTGATCAGCGTGCAGAGCGCCAGTGCCGCCGGCCTGGCCGCGATCGGCGGCTGCGCGCGCATCATCGCCAGCGCCGAAGGCCTGGATGCCCACGAGCGTGCGGTTGCATTGCGCATGGAGTCCGCCGCATGAGCGCCGCCATTGATGACGTGCTGGCACTGGTGCGCCCGGATCTGCAGGCCTTCGCCGGCTACAGCTCGGCGCGCAGTGCGGTGGTGCAGGGCGAGGTCTGGTTGAATGCCAACGAGTCGGCCTGGGCCAATCCGGCCGATGCGGCTGGCAGCAGCCGGCGCTATCCGGAGCCGCAACCGTTGGCGTTGCGCGAAGGCTTGGCGGCGCTGTACGGCGTGACGCCGCAGCAGCTGCTGGTCGGCCGCGGCAGCGACGAGGCCATTGATCTGCTGGTACGCGCGCTGTGCGTGCCGGGTCGCGATGGCGTGCTGGTCACGCCGCCGGTGTTCGGCATGTACGCCGTCTGCGCGCGCCTGCAGGGTGCCGCATTGATTGAAGTGCCGCTGGTGGACAGCGAGGATGGCCTGCGCGCCGATCTGGATGCGGTGATCGATGCGGCCAAGGCGCAGGGTGCCAAGCTGGTGTTCCTGTGCGCACCGTCGAACCCGGCCGGCAGTGACATCGCCTTGGAAGAGGTCGAGCGTGTGGCGGTTGCGCTGCGCGGGCAGGCGCTGGTGGTGGTGGACGAGGCCTATGTGGAGTACGCGCAGCGCCCGTCGGCGACCACGCTGCTGGCCGCGAACCCGAATCTGGCGGTGCTGCGCACGCTGTCGAAGGCGCACGCTCTTGCTGCCGCGCGCATTGGAACCCTGATCGCCGCCCCGGAACTGATTGCTGTGCTGCGCCGCTGCCAGGCGCCGTACCCGGTGCCGACGCCGTGCGCGGAACTGGCAGTACAGGCGTTGCAACCCACCGCGCTGGCCCGGACCGCTGAACGCGTAGCCACGGTGATTGCCGAGCGCGAACGCCTGCGCGTGGCGCTGCTGGGCCTGCCCGGCGTGCGTCGCGTCTACGGCTCATCCGGCAACTACCTGCTGGTCCGCTTCGCCGATGCCCAGGCCGCGTTCGATACGCTGCTGGCTGCGGGCGTGGTGGTGCGTGACCAGCGCGCCGCGCCGCAGTTGGGTGATGCGCTGCGCATCAGCATCGGCAGCCCCGAAGAGAATGACCGCGTGCTTGCGACCCTGTCGGCGCGGAGGGCCGCAGCATGACCCCGATCCTGTTCATCGACCGCGACGGCACCCTCATCGAGGAGCCGTCCGATTTCCAGATCGATGCCTACGAGAAGCTGCGCTTCGTGCCGCAGGTGATCCCGGCGCTGCTGAAGCTGCGTGATGCCGGCTACCAGTTCGTGATTGTCACCAACCAGGACGGCCTGGGCAGCGACAGCTACCCGCGCGCCAGCTTCGATGGCCCGAACGACCTGATGCTGCAGATCTTCGAGAGCCAGGGCATCGCCTTCCGTGACGTGCTGATCGACTGCAGCTGGCCGCAGGACAATGCGCCGACCCGCAAGCCGGGCATCGGCCTGATGACTGGCTACCTGCAGGACCGCAGCATCGACTGGGCACGCTCGGCCATGGTTGGCGACCGCATCACCGACCTGCAGTTCGCCGACAACCTCAACATCCGGGGCTTCCAGTTGCGTACCGAACAGTTCGGTGGCGAGTGGGACTGGCCGGGCATCGCGCACGCGCTGGCCGACGCGCCGCGCACCGCCGTGGTCCAGCGCAACACCAAAGAAACGAAAATCCGCGTTGAGCTGGACCTGGATCGCGCCGGTGATGCGCGCATCGCCACCGGCCTGCCGTTCTTCGACCACATGCTCGAACAGATCGGCAAGCACGGCGGCTTCGCCCTCGACATCCAGGCCGAGGGTGACCTGCACATCGACGAGCACCACACCATCGAGGACACCGGGCTGGCCCTGGGCCAGGCCCTGCGCGAGGCGCTGGGCGACAAGCGCGGCATCGGCCGCTACGGCTTCACCCTGCCGATGGACGAGACCCTGGCCAGCGCCGCGCTGGACTTCAGCGGCCGCCCGTACTTCGTGTTCGAGGGCGAGTTCAAGCGCGAGCGGGTGGGCGACATGCCGACCGAGCTGGTGCCGCATTTCTTCCGCTCGCTGTGCGATGCCAGCGGCCTGAACCTCAACCTGCAGGTGCGCGGCGACAACGATCACCACAAGGTGGAGGCCTGCTTCAAGGCGCTGGCGCGCGCACTGCGCCCGGCGCTGGCCCGGCAGGGCACGGCACTGCCGAGCACCAAGGGGGCATTGTGAGCGACGTCGCGCTGATCGATGCCGGAGGTGCCAACCTGGGCTCGGTGCGCTACGCACTGGAGCGCCTGGGCGCGACGGTGCGGCTGGTGCACGACGCGGACGGCCTGATCGGCGCGCAGCGGGTGATCCTGCCCGGTGTCGGCGCCGCCGGTCCCGGCATGCAGCGCCTGCACGCGCAGGGCCTGGTGGAACCGCTGCAGCGACTGGAGGTACCGCTGATGGGCATCTGCCTCGGCATGCAATTGCTGTTCGAGCGCTCCGAGGAAGCGGGTGTGGAGACACTGGGGCTGATTCCCGGCGTGGTGCGCAAGCTGGTGCCGGCCTGCGGCATCCGCGTGCCACACATGGGCTGGAACCGGCTGCTGCCACTGCGCGAATCGCTGCTGCTGCGAGGCGTGCCGGAGCGTGCCAGCGCCTACTTCGTGCACAGCTATGCGGCGCCGCTCAATACCCACACCGTCGCTGCCTGCGACCACGGCGGCCTGTTCACTGCCGTGGTGGAGCAGGGGCGTTACTACGGCGCACAGTTCCACCCCGAGCGTTCCGGCGAAACCGGCTCGCTGATGCTGCGCAATTTCCTCGAGGGCACTGCTGCATGAGTTTCATCGTCTACCCCGCGCTGGATATCCGCGATGGCCGCGTGGTGCGGCTGCGCCAGGGCGACTACGCGCAGGAAACCTCCTACGGCGACGATCCGCTGCCGCGCGCGCAGGCGTTCGCCGCGCAGGGGGCGCAGTGGATGCATCTGGTCGACCTGGATGCTGCACGCGCCGGTGGCTATACGCTGGCGCCGCTGCTGGCGGCGATCCGCGCGCACACGCCGCTGCAGGTGCAGACCGGCGGTGGCGTGCGCGGCCGCGACGACGTGGCGCGCATCCTCGATGCCGGCGCCGGCCGCGTGGTGGTCGGTTCGCTGGCGGTGCGCCGCCCCGATGAAGTGGTGGGCTGGCTGGAGGAATTTGGCGCCGAGCGCATCACGATTGCGCTGGACGCGCGCCAGGACGCACAGGGGCAGTGGCAGCTGCCGGTGCACGGCTGGACCGAGAACGCCGGGGTGACCCTGGATGACCTGGCCCAGCGCTACGCGCGCGCTGGCATGCGCCACCTCTTGTGCACCGACATCGCCCGCGACGGCATGCTGGCCGGGCCCAATATCGGCCTCTACCAGCACCTGTCGGCATTGCTGCCAGGGGTGGCGGTGCAGGCGTCCGGCGGCATCCGTGACGTGGCCGATGTGGCCGAGGCGCGTGCCGCTGGCTGCGGCGGTGCGATCCTCGGCAAGGCGCTGCTGGAACAGCGCATGGACCTGGCGGAGGCACTGGCATGTTGAGCCGGCGCATCATTCCGTGCCTGGACGTGCGCGATGGCCGCGTGGTCAAGGGCGTGCGTTTCCGCGACCATGTCGACATGGGCGATATCGCCGAGCTGGCGCAGCGCTATCGCGACCAAGGGGCGGACGAGCTGGTGTTCTATGACATCGGCGCCAGCCCCGAGGCGCGTTCGGTCGACGTTGCCTGGATCGAGCGCATCGCGCGGCTGATCGACATTCCGTTCTGCGTGGCCGGGGGCATCGACAGCGTGGAAACCGCGCGTCGCGTGTTGTTCGCCGGTGCCGACAAGGTGTCGATCAACTCCCCCGCGCTGGGCCGCCCGGAACTGATCACTGAACTGGCCGACGAGTTCGGCGTGCAATGCGTGGTGGTCGGTGTCGATTCGGTGCGCGAAGCGGATGGCCAATGGCGGGTGCGCCGCTTCAGCGGAGACCCGGACAAGACCCAGGCGGTGCCACTGCGCACCCTGGACTGGATTGTCGAGGTGCAACGTCGGGGCGCCGGTGAGATCGTGCTGAACTGCATGGACAGCGATGGCGTGCGCCGCGGCTACGATGTCGCACAGTTGCAGCAGGCGCGGGCACTGTGCCAGGTGCCACTGATCGCCTCCGGTGGTGCCGGTGCGATGGAGCACTTCGCCGAAGCCTTTGACCAGGCCGACGTCGATGGTGCGCTGGCGGCGAGCGTGTTCCACAGCGGCGCCATCGCCATTCCAGAATTGAAGCGCTACCTGCGCGGACAGCAGATCGAGGTGCGGGATGTCTATTGAAGTCAGGCCTTCGTTGGACGCATTGCAGGCACTGGACTGGGGCAAGGGTGACGGCTTGCTGCCGGCCGTGGTGCAGGATGCCGATACCCTGCAGGTGCTGATGCTGGGTTATGTCAGCGCAGAATCGCTGGCGGCCACGGTGGCCATCGGCCACATGACTTTCTTCAGCCGCAGCAAGCAGCGGTTGTGGACCAAGGGCGAGCAGTCCGGCAACGTGCTGGTGGTGCAATCGATCAGCGTCGACTGTGACGCCGACACGCTGCTGGTGATGGCACGCCCGGCGGGGCCGACCTGCCACACGGGTGCGGAGAGCTGTTTCGACCAGGCGCCGAAGGACTTCCTGGGCGGGCTGGGCCAGTTGGTCGCGATGCGTGAGGCGCAGCGCCCGCCGGGCAGCTATACGACCCGCCTGTTCGAGGGCGGCATCCGCCGCATCGCACAGAAGGTGGGTGAGGAGGGGGTGGAGACCGCGCTGGCGGCGGTTGCGCAGGATGACGAGGCACTGCTCGGTGAGGCTTCGGACCTGCTGTACCACCTGCTGGTATTGCTGCGCGCGCGCGGTCTGTCGCTGGACGATGCGCGGGCGGTGCTGGAAAAACGCCATCGTTGAAGAAGGCGTGCGGAGCAGCGCTCCGCACCTACCTGTAGAGCCGAGCCATGCTCGGCTGTTTTTCTTGAATGCAGCCGGGCATGGTTCGGCTCTACAATACCGCGTCTCTTTCTGCCGGATGCCTCCCATGAAACTGCCTGCCGCCTGGCTGTGCTGCCTGTTGCTGACCTCGCCGGCCTGGGCTGCGGACACCGTGGTCACCGGCAAGGTCTATCTGGAGCGTGACGGCAAGCCGGGCCGCGGTGCGACCGATCCGGGCCTGGCCGGGGTGCAGGTCTCCAACGGCGAGGCCATCGTCAAGACCGCCGCCGACGGCAGCTACAGCCTGCCGGTGCGTGATGGCCAGACCGTGTTCGTGATCAAGCCCGATGCGTATTCGTTCCCGAAGGCGGCAGACGGCCTGCCTTCGTTCTGGCGCCATTTCCGCCCGAACGGCTCGCCGGCGCTGAAGTACGGCGGCATCGCCGCCACCAGCGATGTCACCCGCAACTGGGATTTCGCGCTGCAGCCGGATCGCCGTGACAGCCGTCGCGGCTTCCAGATGCTGGTCTTCACCGACTCCCAGACCGCCAGCCTGAAGGACATCGGCTACTACCAGCAGTCGATCGTGTCGCCGCTGGTCGGCCAGACCAAGGCGCGCATGGGCACCACCCTGGGTGACATCGTCAACGACGATCTGACCCTGTATCCGGCAATCAACAAGGTCACTACGTCGCTGGGCGTGCCGTGGTTCCATGTGCCGGGCAATCACGACCTCGATTTCGATGCAGCCAGCGACGAGCATTCGCTGGACAGCTGGCGCAACATCTACGGCCCGGACACCTACGCGGTGGAAGAGGGCGGTGCCAGTTTCGTGTTCCTCGACGACGTGGTGTATGACCCCAACGCAAGGCCGAAGTATGTCGGTGGCCTGCGCGAAGACCAGTTCGCTTTCCTTGCCAGCTACCTGAAGGGCCTGCACAAGGACCGCCTGCTGGTGCTGGGCATGCACATCCCGCTGTTCGACGCCGCGCCGGGGCGCGAGACCTTCCGTCATGCTGACCGCCAGCGCCTGTTCGACCTGCTGAAGGACTTCCGCAACGTGCTGGTGCTCAGTGGCCACAGCCACACCCAGCAGCACGTCTACCACGGCAAGGCCGACGGCTGGAACGGTGACAAGCCGCTGCACGAATACAACGTCGGTGCCAACTGCGGCGCGTTCTGGTCGGGGGTGAAGGACGCCGCCGGAGTGCCGGACAGCACCATGAGTGATGGCACGCCAAAGGGCTACGCGTTGCTGGACGTCGCCGCCAATGGCAGTTACAAGCTGCAGTACCGCGCTGCGGGCAAGCCGGCCAGCGAGCAGATCGGCCTGCATGCGCCGAAGGTGCTGCGCCAGGGGGCCTATCCGGCGTGGGGTGTCTACGCCAACGTCTACATGGGCGAGGACGCCAGCGTGGTCGAGTACCGCGTCGATGGCGGTGCCTGGCAGCCGATGAAGCAGGTCAGCCAGCCCGATCCGCGCCTGATGGTGGAGAACGTGGCCGATGATCTGGCCAGCAGCCTGCGCGGCTACGACCGTTCGCCGGAGGCCACCGCGTCGCCGCACCTGTGGCGTGGCGCGCTGCCGACCGACCTGGCCGTGGGCAGCCACAAGGTCGAAGTACGCTCTACCCAGCCTGATGGTGCAGTGTTCACCGCCACCACCCGCTACAGCCTGCAGACGGCCCAGCCCTGATCCCCCGCATCTCCGCTCCAGCGAAAGGACCCCGCATGGATATCCGCTTCATGGCCGGCACCACGCCAGTCACCCTCAGCCGCCACTGGTTCACCGGTGCGATGCTGCTGCAGAGCGCCACCGAGAAGGTCTGGGTGCAGCATCCGCTGCATCCGGGCACCCACTTCTCGTTCTCGCTGGTACAGTCGTGGCTGCGCCACATCGCCGGCCATGAGGTGCTGGTCGAGCGCACCCGGCCGCTGTTGTTCGCCGGCTTCCGCCCGCAGCGCCTGCGCGTGCTGGTGGATGGCGTGCAGGTGGCCGAACAGGAAGGCATGTAGGCCAACCTGAACCGCCGGCGCGCTAGGCAAAGCCGTCCCGATGCCTGAGAATCGGGGCGATTCAATCGATCCAAGCAGGCCAGCGTGACCATCGCAGCAGCGTCCCCGGTTTCCACCGACTCCGCCCGCGGCGGTCTTCCGCGCAGTCTCGTTGTCGCCGATGTCGGCGGCACTTTCGCCCGTTTGGCGCTGGCTGAAACGCAACCCGGCCAGGCACCACTGCTGGGCAGCCATCGCACCTATGCCTGCGCCGAGCATCCCAGCCTGGCCGCGATCCTGGCCGATTTCACCGCTGGCCTCGGCCAGCCGGTACAGGCCGCGGTGGTCGCCATCGCCGGCCTGCTCGATGGCGATGTGTTGATCAATTCCAACCTGCCGTGGACGGTCTCGCTGTCGGCCACGCGGCTGCAGTCCGGGCTGCATGAGTTGCAGCTGATCAATGATTTTGAAGCGGTGGCGTTGGCCATTCCCTACCTGCAGCCTGACACCCTGGTGCCGCTCAATGGCGATGCTGACCCGGCGCAGGCGTTCCCGGCGCTGGTGCTGGGCGCCGGTACCGGCCTGGGTGCAGCATTGCGCTTTGCCGACGGCGAGCGTCCGGTGCTGGCCAGCGAGATCGGCCATGCCGCGCTCGGCGCCGGCAACGCGCTGGAGCTGCAGGTGCTGGACAAGCTGCTGCAGCGCTGGCCGCACGTGGACAACGAGCGCGTGCTGTCCGGCAGTGGCCTGATGAACCTGTATCCGTGCCTGTGCGAACTGCGTGGCGTCACTCCGGTGTGGAGCAGTACCGAGGCACTGATCGGTGCCGCACGCAGCGGTGAGGATGCGCTGGCGGTGGAAACGCTGCAGGTGTTCTGTGCCTGGCTGGGCAGCCTGGCCGGCGACGCAGCGATCGCGGTGGGTGCGCGTTCGGTGTACCTGGCCGGGGGCATTTCTGCGCATGTGCAGGATTTCCTGGCCGATGGTCGCTTCCGTGAGCGCTTCCTCAACAAGGGCGTGCTGACCGAGGTGCTGCGCCAGGTGCCGGTATGGCGCGTGGAGCATGGCCAGCTGGGCGTTCTCGGCGCAGCGGTCTGGTACGCCGCACGGCAGCCCACGCACGACTGATCGGCGTGGCCGGCATCGGGCCGGCCGTGCATTGCAGACTGGGAGGGGAAGATGGTGGATCGCAGGCAGTTCCTGCAGGCCGGCGCACTGGCCGCAGGCATGGTGGCCTTGCCGGGCGTGCAGGCGCGCACGCAGGGTGGGGCCAGGGTGGTTTCGACCTGGGACTTCGGCGTGCCGGCCAACCAGGCCGCGTGGAAGGTGCTGGCGCAGGGTGGCAGCGCACTGGATGCAGTTGAAGCCGGTGCACGCTGGGCCGAGAGCGAGCTGTGCAACCCCACCGTCGGCCATTGCGGCAACCCGGATCGCGACGGCGTGCTCAGCCTGGACGCCAGCATCATGGATGGCGATGGCCGTTGTGGCGCGGTGGCCGCGCTGGTCGACATCCTGCATCCGGTGTCGGTGGCCCGCAAAGTGATGGAAAACAGCCCGCACGTGCTGCTGGTGGGCGAGGGCGCGCAGCAGTTCGCGGTGCAGCAGGGTTTCGAGCGCAGGCACCTGCTCACGCCGCAGGCCGAAGCGGCCTGGCGCGAGTGGCTGAAGACCGAGAAGTATCAGCCGCAGATCAATGCCGAGCGCCGTGGTATTCCCGGCAACAGCGACAACCACGACACCATCGGCATGCTGGCGTTGGATGCCAAGGGCCATCTTGCAGGTGCCTGCACCACCAGCGGCATGGCCTGGAAGCTGCACGGCCGGGTCGGCGACAGCCCGATCATCGGTGCCGGCCTGTATGTCGACAACGAAGTGGGTGCGGCCACCGCGTCGGGCGTGGGCGAGGAGATGATCCGCAATGCGGCCTCGTTCCTGGTGGTCGAGCTGATGCGCCAGGGGCGCTCGCCGGCCCAGGCCTGCCGCGAGGCAATCGACCGTGTGGTGCGCAAGCGGCCGGAGGCGAGCAAGACCCTGCAGGTGTGCTTCCTGGCCATGAACAAGCAGGGCGAGGTGGGCGCCTACGCGTTGCATCGCGGCTTCGTCTACGCCGTGTGCGATGCGCAGCGCCATGATGACCTGCGCGATTCGCCGTCGATCTATGCGAGCACTCAGGCGTGAGCACGCGGCTGACCCTGGAGATCGCCAGCAACTCGCTGGCCTCGGCGCTGGCCGCGCAGGCCGGCGGTGCCGACCGCATCGAACTGTTCGAGAACCTGGCCGAGGGTGGCACCACGCCGTCGTTTGCCACCATCGCGATCGCCCGCGAACGCCTGTCGATTCCGCTGTTCGTGCTGGTGCGCCCGCGCCCGGGCGACTTCCACTACGACGCATTGGAAACCGAACTGATGCTGCGTGACATCGCGCAGTGCCGCGCGCTGGGCTGCGATGGCGTGGTGATCGGTGCGCTGGATGTGCAGGGCGGTATCGACCTGGCGTTGTGCCGTGAACTGGTGCAGGCCGCCGGGCCGCTGCAGGTGACTTTCCATCGTGCCTTCGACGCGGCCCGCGACCTGTCGGCGGCGCTGGAGCAGGTGATCGGACTGGGTTGCCAGCGCGTGCTGACCTCGGGCGGCCAGGTCAGCGCCGAGGCCGGCGCCGATGTGCTGGCGGGTCTGGTCACCCAGGCGGCGGGACGTATCACGGTGATGGCCGGCGCCGGGCTGGGCCCGGCCAACATCGCCGCCGTTGCGCGA
The DNA here is from genome assembly GCF_057179845.1 of Stenotrophomonas maltophilia group sp. SKK55. Taxonomy (NCBI): domain Bacteria; kingdom Pseudomonadati; phylum Pseudomonadota; class Gammaproteobacteria; order Lysobacterales; family Lysobacteraceae; genus Stenotrophomonas; species Stenotrophomonas maltophilia group sp. SKK55. The sequence goes on along the minus strand of NZ_JBXUHP010000018.1, from coordinate 95,267 downwards.
CGGACCGGCTGCACCGAACTGCACGCCTCGGCCAAGGGCCTGCGCCGCTCGGCGATGCAGTTCCAGAACCCGGCCCTGCGCGGCCTGGACCCGGACTGGAGCCAGACCGCCACCGCGACCGTGGCCGCGCTGCGGCAGGCGCTGGACGGCGCAAGGTAGCCCGCTTCTGCTGTAGAGCCGAGCCAACGCTCGGCTGCGCTTTGCGGCAAACGACATCAGCCGAGCACGGGCTCGGCTCTACAGTCGCACGCGACGACGCGGACAAAACCGTTCCGCGCGCGGTTGTCGCGATCGTGTCATTGACGTGTGCGCTGTTCTCTCAGCGATGTTTCGCAACCCTTTGATTGTTCTTGATACCTGCGGCTGATAGCGGCATTGCGTAGGGTGTTGCTGCATCGCCGCATGCCCGGCGCGGTTCAGCTGTGCTTTAGTTTGGATCGATCCACAGGGGAGGGGGCTGGGACGGTCGTGAACCGATCCCGGCACCCGGATCAGCCGTCGTGCTACGCCACCACCTGTCCGCGCGTCCACACTTTCCAAGAGCAACCACCCATGGCTCAGTCCGTTCGCAAGCGTCGTCACCTGCTGTCCCAGGCACTGGTCCTGGCCCTGTTGCCCCTGGCCGCGGGTGCACAGGAAGCGGCCAGTTCGTCCACCAAGGACTTGGATGCGGTCACCGTTACCGGTTCGCGCATCAAGCGCGCCGCGGTCGAAGGCCCGGCCCCGGTCAACGTGATCACCGCGCAGCAGATCCAGAAAGAGGGCTTCGTCAGCGTGTATGACGCGCTGAAGACGCTCACCGAAGCAACCGGTACCGTCGAAGCCGCCTCGCAATGGGGTTCGCACACGCCCAATGCCAGCGGGCTGAACCTGCGCGGGATGGGCCCGAACCGCTCGCTGCTGCTGGTGAACGGCCGTCGCGTGGCCGATTACCCTCTGCCGTATGGCGGTGAAACCAATTTCTCCAACTACGGCAACATTCCGGCCGCAGCGGTCGAGCGCATCGAAGTACTGACCGGCGGCGCCTCGGCCATCTACGGTTCGGATGCGATCGCCGGCGTGGTCAATGTCATCCTCAAGACCAACTACGACGGCGACGAAGTGCGCGTGCGCGGCGGTACTTCCACCGAAGGCGGGCGCGATACCTGGGACCTGTCATGGGCCGGCGGCAAGACGGGTGACAACTGGAGCGTGACCTATGCGCTGCAGTACACCAAGCGCGATCCGTTGTTCGGCCGCGACCGCCCGCAGATGGACGATGCCGATGATGCGCCGTATGCGTCCTGGAACATGGAGCAGCGCAAGGTCGGCTTCCGCCCCACCTCGGGCCTGGCGTTGATCGATCCGACGACGGGCCAGCGCTTGGCGCCACCCACGGGCACCTGCGAGAAGTTCGACGGCGAGTACTACACGGCCGATCGACTGGTCTACAACTACGCCGCCAACCGCATCACCAACACCGGCCGCCTGTGCGGCATGAGCGCCGACTACGCCAACTGGCTGCTGACCGGTGGTGCCGAGAACGTGTCCGGCAACCTGTATGCCACCTTCGATTTCAGCAGCGACCTGCAGGCCTGGACCAACCTGGCGGTGTACCGCTCCGAAGCGATCTGGGGCACCAACCCGCCCAGCGTCTCGCTGATCGACGACGACAACGGCTATTACTGGGATGCCAACCGCAACCGCCCGATCCTGGGCGTGCGCCAGTTCACCCCGAACGAAGTCGGCGGCCTGGATACGCTGCGCAACACCAACCGCGAACTGTCCTGGGACTGGAGCGCCGGCCTGCGTGGCCGCCTCGCCGACCGCTTCGACTGGAGTGCTACGGTGGGGCGCTCGTATTACCGGGTGGAAGAACGGCAGAACGTGGTCGACAAGCAGAAGTCGTACGACTACTTCCTGGGTCCGAAGCTGGGTACCACCGCCGATGGCGAGGCGATCTACGCACTGAACGAATCGCGCTGGTGGAACCCGCTGACGCCTGACCAGTACTGGCAGATGGGCACGGTGGCCAGGAACCGCGCGTCATCGTGGGTCAACCAGGCCTCGGCGGACATCACCGGCGAGCTGTTCCAGGGCTGGGCCGGCCCGATCTCGTTCGCCGCCGTGGCCGAAGTCGCGCAGCAGGGCTATCACCTCAGCCCGGACCCGCGCGCCGGCATCGACTTCGATCTGCAGAACGTCGATCGCGGTGGCGGTGAGCGCACCCGTTACTCGGCCGGCGTCGAGTTCAAGATCCCGCTGCTGGAGAGCGTGACGGCCACCGCCGCCGCCCGCTACGACCGCTATGGCAACTACAAGGCCGATGACAGCAGTGAAGCGCTGGATATCGGCAGTCAGAAGGAGACCACCTGGAACGTCGGCCTGGAATGGCGCCCGGTCGAATCGCTGCTGGTGCGTGGCTCGTACGCCACCAGTTTCCACGCGCCGGACATGCACTACCTCCTGGGCCAGCCGAGCAGTTCCGAAGTGCAGACCTATGACCGCCTGCGCTGCATCCAGAGCGGTGCCTACCTGGTCAACAACTGTGGCGTGGGCAACACCGATGTCTGGTACACCTTCGACGTGAACCGGCGTGGCACGCCGCTGCTGCGTTCGGAGACCGGCGATTCGTGGACGGTCGGCTTCGTCTGGGACGTGATGCCCAACCTGTCGGTCAGCGCCGACTACTGGGCGATCAAGCTGGAAGACATGATCGTCGACGTCGGCGCCGACGAGGTGCTGGCCAGCGAGGCCGGCTGCCTGACCGGCAAGAACATCGATGGCACGCCGTGGGCCAATCCGGCCGGTGGCGACTATTGCGCCGGCATCCTGGCCCGCGTGAACCGCGACAGCAGCGGCCGCCTGGTATCGATCGAGCGCGGCCCGTTCAACCTGGCCAGCCGGGAAGTGCGCGGCATCGACCTGACTGCACGCTATCGCCTGGAAACCGCGCAGTGGGGCAGCTTCCAGCTGGGCCTGAACTACACCAACCAGATCTCGACCAAAGAACAGCGCTACGCCAACGACCCGAACCCGGAACGGCGCGACCGAGACCTGCGCAGCAAGCTGCGCGCGAGCCTGGCCTGGCAGCGCGGCAACTGGAACGCCAACGTCTATGCCGACCGCGTGGGCTCGGTGCCGGGCGTGCGCTATCACTGGGGCACCGATCGCCTGGACAACCCCGGCGGCTGCCTGCCGTTCGCCGACGGCTACGTGCCCAGTGACAGCCCGTCGCTGAACTGCCTGGAACCGGCACAGTTGCCGGATGGCTCGGTGAACCCGAACCCCAACGCGGGCCAGCAGACCTCGCGCTACTTCGGCCGGGTCGGGCCGTTCATCACCTGGAACGTCAACGTGGGTTACCAGGTGACCGAGCACGCCAAGGTCAATGTCTACGTCAACAACGTGTTCAATTCGGCCAGCTGGAACCACAAGGACCCGTACAAGCTGGACTACGACTTCGCCCCGACCCGGTTGCTGAGCGCGGTCGGCCGCGAGTTCGCATTGGAGTATGTGTTCACCTTCTGAGGAGACCGACCTCCGCCGGTAGATCCACGCCATGCGTGGATGCGGAAACGGGACGCCGGGGGCGGCGCTCCCTTCAGGCATGCGGACAGGCTGGATTTGACCTTCCCACGATGGCAAGGTTTAGCCTGTCCGCATCCAGAAGGAAACCCGGGAATCCGATCATGAGCACGCCGCGCGCCGCTGCCGCCCCCGCCAGCCCCTCCACCATCAGCCTGCCCATCGAGGGCATGACCTGCGCCAGCTGCGTGGGCCGGGTCGAGGCAGCACTGTCCAAGGTCGAGGGCGTGGGCAGTGTCTCGGTGAACCTGGCCACCGAGCGGGCGGACATTCGTCCGTCGGGCCCGGTGGATCGCGCGGCGCTTGTCCAGGCAGTGGAGCGGGTGGGCTATGACGTGCCCGCGGCGACCACCGAGCTGGCGGTCGAAGGCATGACCTGCGCTTCCTGCGTGGGCCGTGTCGAACGCGCGCTGTTGGCCGTGCCCGGCGTCAGCCAGGCCAGCGTCAACCTGGCCACCGAGCGCGCCACGGTGCGTGGCATGGCGGACGTGGCTGCGCTGGTCGCCGCGATCGACAAGGCCGGCTATGACGCACGTGTGATCGAGGCGGGTGTGCAGTCCGATGATCAGGCTGCGGAAAAGAAGGATGCCGAGCGCGCCGGGCTGAAGCGCGACCTGATCGTGGCCACCGCGCTGGCACTGCCGGTGTTCGTACTGGAAATGGGCTCGCACCTGATTCCCGGCATGCACGCATGGGTGATGTCCACCCTCGGCATGCAGGCCAGCGGGTACCTGCAGTTCGTGCTGACGCTCCTGGTGCTGGCCATCCCCGGGCGCCGCTTCTATCAGAAGGGCGTCCCCGCATTGCTGCGCCGTGCGCCGGACATGAATTCGCTGGTGGCGGTGGGCACCGCCGCGGCGTTCGGCTATTCGATGGTAGCGACCTTTGCACCGCGGCTGCTGCCGCCGGGCACGGTGAACGTCTACTACGAAGCGGCGGCGGTGATCGTCGCGCTGATCCTGCTCGGTCGCTTCCTGGAGGCCCGGGCCAAGGGCCGCACCTCCGAAGCGATCAAGCGCCTGGTCAACCTGCAGGCCAAGGTGGCCCATGTGGTCCGTGACGGCCGCGCGGTCGACATGCCGGTCAATGAAGTGCAGAGCGGCGACCTGGTGGAAGTGCGCCCGGGCGAGCGCGTGCCGGTGGATGGCGAGGTGGTTGGAGGCCGCAGCTACATCGATGAATCGATGATCAGCGGCGAGCCGATTCCGGTCGAGAAGCTGCCGGGCAGCAGCGTGGTGGGTGGCACGGTCAACCAGAAGGGCGCACTGACGGTGCGGGCCACGGCCGTGGGCGCGCAGACCCTGCTGGCGCAGATCATCCGCATGGTCGAACAGGCGCAGGGCTCGAAGCTGCCGATCCAGGCGGTGGTCGACAAGGTCACGTTGTGGTTTGTGCCGGCGGTGATGCTGGCCGCGCTGGCGACCTTCGCAGTCTGGCTGATCTTCGGTCCATCGCCGGCACTGAGCTTCGCACTGGTCAATGCGGTGGCGGTGCTGATCATTGCCTGCCCGTGCGCGATGGGCCTGGCCACGCCGACCTCGATCATGGTCGGAACCGGTCGTGGCGCCGAAATGGGCGTGCTGTTCCGCAAGGGCGAGGCCCTGCAGCTGCTGAAGGACGCGCAGGTGGTGGCGGTGGACAAGACCGGCACGCTGACCGAAGGCCGCCCGCGCCTGACCGATCTGGAGATTGCCGCTGGCTTCGATCGCAACAGGGTTCTGGCGGCAGTGGCCGCGGTGGAGTCGCGCTCGGAGCATCCCATCGCCCGCGCGATTGTTGATGCCGCGACCGGGCAGGGCATCACGTTGCCGGGCATGGTCGGCTTCGAATCGGTCACCGGCATGGGCGTGCGGGCCAGTGTCGAGGGTGCACGCGTGGAGGTCGGTGCCGATCGCTTCATGCGCGACCTGGGCGTGGACATCACTGAATTCGCAGCATTGGCGGCGGAACTCGGCACGCAGGGCAAGTCACCGATGTACGTGGCCATCGATGGACGCCTGGCCGCGATCATCGCGGTATCCGATCCGATCAAGCCGAGCACCCCGGCAGCGATCGCGGCACTGCATCGGTTGGGCCTGAAGGTGGCGATGATCACCGGCGACAACGCCGGGACCGCACAGGCGATCGCGCGCCAGCTCGGCATCGATGAAGTGGTGGCCGAGGTGCTGCCGGAAGGCAAGGTCGAGGCAGTGCGCCGGCTGAAGGCCACGCATGGGCACCTCGCCTTCGTCGGCGACGGCATCAACGATGCCCCTGCGTTGGCTGAAGCCGATGTCGGCCTGGCCATTGGTACCGGCACCGACATCGCGGTGGAGTCGGCCGACGTGGTGCTGATGTCGGGTAACCTGCAGGGCGTGCCCAATGCCATTGCGCTGTCCAAGGCGACGCTGGGCAACATCCGGCAGAACCTGTTCTGGGCGTTCGCCTACAACACCGCATTGATTCCCGTCGCTGCCGGCGTGCTGTACCCGGCTTGGGGCGTGCTGCTGTCGCCGGTGTTCGCGGCCGGTGCGATGGCGCTGTCCAGTGTGTTCGTGCTGGGCAACGCGCTGCGCCTGCGCCGCTTCCAGCCGCCGATGGCCGATGCCGCCGCTGCCGCCCACTGAAGGAGATCCGCATGAACATCGGTGACGCCGCCAAGGCCTCCAGCGTGTCGGCGAAGATGATCCGCTACTACGAACAGATCGGCCTGATCCCCGCGGCCGATCGCACCGAATCGGGCTACCGGGCGTATTCGCAGGCGGACATCCATCGCCTGCGCTTCATCCGCCGCGCGCGCGATCTCGGCTTCCAGGTGGCCGAAATCAGTGACCTGCTGGGCCTTTGGAACGACACCGCGCGGCACAGTGCCGACGTCAAGCACCTGGCCGAGCAGCACATTGCCGACCTGGAACAACGCATCGAGAGCATGCGGCAGATGGCCGACACGTTGAAATCGCTGATCCGTTGCTGTGCGGGCGACGAGCGCCCGGCGTGCCCGATCCTGGAGCGGTTGGGTGAAGACGATGAGGCCCCGCTGCCGGTCGATGCAGCGAAGACCGGCGCGGTGCGGCGGCGCGCGCGCAAGCGCTGAGTTTCCATGTCGCATGCAAAAAAGCCCGCTCGGTGACAGTGTGCACGGGGCGGGCTCCGCGGTGGCAGAAGGCAGGGGATCAGGCAGTGCGCGGCGGGAAACCCGCATCGTTCAGCGCGGCGAGCACCTGCTCCTGTGATGCGGTGGTCTGCACCTTGACCAGGCCGGTCGGCGGATCGGCCACCACACTGGCGTTCGGATCGATCTGTTGGATCGCGCGGGTCACGCTGCGCGCGCAGCCGCCGCAGGTCATGCCGTCAACATGGAATTCCATCTGTAGCTCCTTCGGTGCTCGTGAGGTGAAACCAGTGTGCACCTTCCAACGATGGCAGGGTCAAGCAGGTGGCTGAACGGCGGCGCAGGCACCCATGAAAACGGCAGCCGCCTGTACCAGCGCGGCTGCCGTGGAGGACCATTCCCGCCGGGGCGGGCAAGACGGCGCCGGGCCAGGCCCGGCGCTGCCTCAGAACTTCCAGTTCACGCCGAAGTACAGCTGGCGGCCGGCGTACAGGTTGGACAGCAGGCGGGCCTGGCTGTCGTTGCCGATGTAGCTGCGCAGCTCGGACTTGGTGGCGTTCAGTACGGCGGCGGTCACCGTCCAGTCCGGAGTGAGGTTGTAGGCCACGTTCAGGTCAAGCTGGCTGTATGGCTTGGTGTAGGTGGTCATGCCATTGTTCAGGCCGCCGACCACTTCACCACGACGGTTGTACGAGGCGCGCGCCAGGAACTTGTCGTTCTCGTAGAACACCGTAACGTTGGCCTGGTTCTTGGCACTGCCGACCAGCGGCGAGGAGCCGATTTCCTCGCCATCCAGCACGATCGAGGCCAGGTTGGTGTCGTTGTAGGTGTAGTTGGCCTGCACGCCCAGTCCGAAGTCGAACGTGTACTGGCCATACAGTTCCACGCCCTGCGACACGCCATCGCGGCCGTTGGCCTGAGTCTCGTACTTCTGCACGGTGACCGACTGCCCGCCGACGTTCATCTGCTGGTCGCGCACCACCGGCACGGTGAAGTTGTCCACGTTCTTGCGGAACAGCGAAACACCTGCGACCGCGCCCGGCTTGAAGTACCACTCCAGGCCCAGGTCGAACTGCACCGCCTTGAACGGTTCCAGCGCCTTGTTGCTGCCCGAGCCGTACCAGCCGGGCGTGTCGGTGCCGCCGGTGACGCGGCGGTCGTTGGCGTACTCTTCGCTGATGTAACGCAGGCCACCGGGATAGGCGATGCTGGTGTAGCTCGGGCGCGCGACCACCTTCGATGCCGCGCCACGCAGCACCAGGTTGTCGGTGATGTCCCAGGCAATGTTGAAGCTGGGCAGCACGTCGGTATAGGTCTTTTCCAGCGACGACAGGGCATACACCTTGTCGCGCACCTGCGGGTCGGGCAGGCGGACGAAGCCACCCTGGCAGCGCAGGTTCGGGTCGGCGGCCGGATCATCGCAGCTCATCGGCGCGCCGCTGGCGTTGTCGACGAAATAGTCGTTGAAGCGCTCGACCGAATCGCTGGACTGGGCGAACTGCTTGGTCCGCACCACGCGCACGCCGATGTTGCCGCGTACCCGCTCAGTGCGGAAGTTGGCCTGGAAGTAGCCGGAATGGATCTTCTCGTTGACGTCGTAGACGAAGTCTTCTTCGGTGCGGTTGTGCGAGCCACCGTAGGTCTTGTTCAGGTAGTCGATGTAGGCCGGGTAGTTGATGCCCGGGAACACGTTGGCGTTGAACGCGCCGGTGATGTTGCTGATCGGGTTGGACAGGAAGAAGCCCGGTTGCGCATCGCCTGCGGTCGGATCGCAACCGGCCTGGTAGCGATTGTTGTCATAGTCGGACGGATCCAGGCCCGGGCACACCCAATAGGTGTTGCCGGTGTTGCGGTGGACCTTGCCATCGCGGTACTTGGCGCCGAACTGGATCGAATCCAGCCAGCCGGCCTCGAACAGCTTGGTGACGTCGGCCTGGAAGTAGTTCTGCTTGACCTCGGTCTGCATCCACGACGAATCGGTCGAGCCGGTATCGACTTCGGCCACGCCCGCCATCAACTGCTGCTGCAGGTCCGGCGAGAACTGCACCGACGGCGTGCCGGTCAGGTCCCAGGCGGTGTACTGGTTGCCGGACTGCCACTGGTTGCCCACCTTGCGGCGCGGCTTGGCCGACATGCGGAAATTCATCGACGGACCACCTTCGGACCAGGTGCGGCCGCCGGTGAACGAGGCCTTCCACAGCGGGCTGATATCCCAGTCGATGGTCAGGTCGGCGGTCTGCGACAGTGCCTTTTCCTTGCTGTATCCACCGGTGAGCTGCGGAGTGGGGATGGTGCAGTCGTCCGGGCCCCAGCCACCGGGTTCCAGGCCGGCTGCCGCTGCTTCTTCCTCACTGCAGTAATAGGTCTTTCCGGCCAGCTTCTGGTACTGCGCACCGGTGACGATGCTGCCACTCGGGTCGAAATCCAGGCCGTTGAGCAGGCGGCCGCCGGCCCAGTTGCCGTCCTGGTTGTAGCGGGCCAGGTTCCACTCCGGCACCTTCAGCATGTTCTGGGTGTAGTCACCCTGCAGCTCGAAGCGGAAGTAGTTCGCGGTCATCGTGACGTTGTCGACCGGCTTGAACTGGAAGGTCAGCTGGCCGCCCTTGCGCTCGCGCTTCTCTTCCTTCACCGCGAAGTTCACCGAGGTCGGCATGAAGAATTCGCTGTAGTTCTTGCCAGCCTGGTTGTTGAAGCCGGACTGGCCCCACCAGTAGTGGATGCCATCCTGCTCCAGCAGGTTGCCGTTGGCATCGCGGGCCGTGGTGCCATTGCCGTACCACTGGTAGTCCTCGGTGCTGGCTTCCATGGTGCGGGTGGTGCGCTTCTGCTGGGTCACGCCGACGAGGACGCCGAAGCGCTCATCCTTGCTGTGCCACGAGTACAGCGCGGACGCCTGCGGATCGACATCGTGGCTGGTATCGGAGGTGGTGCCCTCCAGGTTCACGTAGCCGGAGTTGGATTCCATGTCCAGCGGGCGACGGGTATGCAGGATGACCGTGCCGCCGATGCCGCCTTCGTCGATGCGTGCTTCCGGCGACTTGAACAGCTCCGCGCTGGACAGCATGTTCGATGGCAGCAGGGTGTAGTTGAAGGAGCGCGTCGCTTCGTTGTTGGTCTCTGACGAGGCGACGAAGTTGCCGTTCAACTGGGTCAGGGTCAGGTCCGGCGCAAGGCCGCGCACACTGACACTCTTGCCTTCGCCACCGCTGCGGGTGATGACCACGCCGGGCACGCGCTGCAGTGCGTCGGCCACGTTCTTGTCGGGGAACTTGCCGACGTCCTCGGCGGTGATCACCTCGACCACCGCGTTGGCGTCGCGCTTCTGCTCGAGGCTCTTTTCAATGGCGTAGCGGTAGCCGGTGACCTGGACGCTGTCCAGGGTGGTGGCGTCCTGCGCGCCGGTGGACGTGGTCTGTTGCGCGGCGGCGCCAGCCGGAATGACGGCGGCGGCCAAGGCCAGCGCGATGGCCAGCGACAATGCGTCCTGGCCGTGCGTACGTGTTGAATGCTTCATTCCCATCTCTCCCTCTCTCCTGGATTGATCCGGTGACGTGGCTCGGACAACTTGAATCGATCTAATTTGAAGTGACATTACGGGTGTCGCCATGTGGGTGGCAGAGCACCGCGCGTGGTGGCCTGGTACGTCCTGTTGCTGCTCCCCCAACTCCCGGCCATCGCAGTGTCGTTCTTGGATCGATCTAAGCGATGGGCGGGCGATTTTTAGCATGGGTCGCCCTTGGGCGCATGCTGCTCCGCAATATGGTACTGGCGTGGCGAAGGGATGACGGTTTGCTGAAAACAGTGAAATCGTTTTCGTGCGCAGGGGAGGGGGGCCGGCAGGGCTGCGCCCTGCACCTGCTTGAAGCCAGGGCAACGGCCAAAGCTAAAGCCAAAGCCAAAGCCAAAGCCAAAGCGGCTCTGGTTTTCTGCTGGTTTGGCGGGACGGTGTCGGATTGCGGGGACGCCGTAAACCCCCAGGCCGGCCCAGCCGCTAGCGGCTGGGCGTTCGGGCGCTTACGAAGCAGTGCTTCGCAAGCAAAGCGCCCTCACCCCTGGGGGCTCGATGGCGCCATCCATGGCGCCAACGGTCCTGCCAGCCCACACCGCCCCGCCTTTGACAGTTTCCCGGTGACGGTTGGATGGGGCCTGGAATTGCGTGGGGTCATGGAGTCAGATCCGTTTTCCAACGGAAAACGGATCTGACTCCAATCGATTTCGTTATCCGACAGAGATTCATCCACGCATGGCGTGGATCTACAGATCGCGGGACTCTGTCGAAGGCGGGGTGGGTCCGGTTGCGGGGGCGTGAGCCGCATGGATGCGGCGACCGAGCTTACATGGACGTACTTGCAGCGTCCCCCGCAACCGGACCCACCCCGCCATCCCACGGACAGCCGGCTTTTGCTGTTGCTGTTGCTCCAGCTCGAAGCAGGTGCAGGGCGCAGCCCTGCCGAACACCCCTCTCATGCTGCGCCGCAGAATGCATTCGGCCGAACCTGCATGCTCTACTTGAATCGATCTAAATTCACGGTCTGGTGGGTCGGGCGTCATTCCAGGGGGAGCTCTCTGCAGGTCAGGGCAGGGCTCAGCGGAACGGTGCCGAACGCCCCCGGCCGTCTGCCTCCGCGTCATCGACTACAGGAACCCGACATGCGCCCAGTGCCGTCCGCTCCCGCCGTCCCATTGTCCTCGCGCCCGCTGGTGCGCCTGGCCTGCCTGCTCGCGCTGTCGTCAGTGCCGGTGCTGCTGCAGGCTGCCCCGGCAGCGCTGGAGCGCGAGGTCAACACCTTCATCGGCAGCAAGGACGACGGCAACACGTTCCCAGGTGCGTCGGCACCGTTCGGCCTGATCCAGGTCAGTCCGATCGGCAGCCACTACTCGGGCTGGCGCTATGACGACGAGAAGATTCGCGGGTTCGGCCACTCCTTCCTGTCCGGCGCAGGTTGCTGGGAACAGGGCGGGCAGGTGTCGGTGCTGCCGGTGACCGGCTCGATCGGTCCGGGCGGTGATTTCGATACCGGCAACGCCAAGCAGTTCGACCACAAGGCCTATGCCTCGGCTTACACCCACGATGGCGAGGTCGGCCAGGCCGGCTACTACAAGGTGCGCCTGACCAGCTACGGCGGCATCGATGCCGAGGCGACCGCACGTACCCGTGCCGCGGCCGAGCGCTACACCTTCAGCCAGCGCAGCGGCGATGGCCACGTCCTCGTCAATGTCGGCCAAGCCAACGAGCGCCATTCGGTGATCGGCAGCGTGGTCGATGTGGTCGGCGATCGTGTGGTGGAAGGCAAGCTGGTCACCAAGAGCTTCTGTGGTGGCCACCAGTACACCACCTGGTTCCGCATCGAGTTCGACCGTCCCTTCAAGGCGCATGGCACCTGGGGGGAGGGCGGTGGCCTGCCGGGCGCGCGCCACAGCATGGAAGGCGAGCAGAAGCCCAACGGCGCCTGGCTCAGTTTCGACCTGGCCAAGGGCCAGTCGGTGACGGCGGTCAGCGCGATCTCGCATGTGGACGCCGAAGGCGCGCGCACCAACCTGCGCGCAGAAGGCATGCAGAATGGGGCGCTGCTCGGCTTCGACCGCATGCGCGCGCTGTCCCAGCAGGCCTGGCGTGAGCAGTTGGGCCGGGTGCGCGTGCAGGGAGGCACCGCCGATGACCGCACCGTGTTCTACAGCGCGGTCTACCACGCGCTGCTGCAGCCGATGACCGGCAACGACGCCGATGGCCGCTACCGCGGCTATGACGATGGCATCCACCGTGCCGATGGCTGGACCTACTACGAGTACTTCTCGCTCTGGGATACCTACCGCGCGCAGAACCAGTGGCTGGCACTGACCCGCCCGGACGTGGCGCGCGATATCGGTCGTACCCTGCTGGCGATCAATGAGCAGGTCGGTTGGCTGCCGCGTTGGGGCTATGCCAACTTCGAGACCAACATCATGACCGGCGATCCGGTCACCCCGTTCATGGTCGACCTGTGGCGCTTCGGCGCGCTCAAGGGCCGTGAATCGCAAGCCTGGGATGCACTGCGCCGCAATGCCTTCGGCACGCCGCCGCTGAACTCGCGCATGGCCGGTCGCTCCGGCAACCCGACCTATCTGGACAAGGGTTACGTGGCCTATGACCGTGCATTCCCGTCCAAGGGCATGGACGTCGATCCGCACCACGGTGGTTCGGCCACGCTGGAGTACGCGCTGGCCGACTGCGCGCTCTCGCAGATGGCCGATGGCCTGGGCCACGCCCAGGATGCGGCGACGCTGCGTGAGCGCGGCCGCAACTGGCGCAAGGTGTGGGACCCGCAGGTGCGCGATGCCGAGACCGGCTTCACCGGGTTCCCGCGCCCGCGCACCGAGGATGGCCAGTGGTACACCCCGTCCGACGGCCATTACAGCCCGCGTTCGCACCACGGATTCCATGAGGGCACGGCGTGGCAGTACCAGTGGCTGGCGCAGCAGGACGTGCCGGGCCTGGTCGAAGCGATGGATGGCCGCGAACAGGCGGGCCGCCGCCTCGATGCGTTCTTCGCGATGGACGCACTGCAGGCCGATCCGCTCAATGCCGCCCGCAAGGCGTGGGTGGTCGGGCCGTACAGCTACTACAACCAGTTCCGCTACAACCCCAACAACGAGCCGGACCTGCACTCGCCGTGGCTGTACACGCTGATCGGCCAGCCGTGGAAGACCGCCGCCGTGGTGCGTGCCGCGCAGCAGTTGTTCACCAATGCCCCCAATGGCGTGACCGGCAACGATGACCTCGGCACGATGTCGGCCTGGTACCTGTTCAGCGCCATCGGCGTGTACCCGGCGGTGCCGGGCAGCGGCCAGTTCCTGCTGCACACGCCGCGCTTCAGCAAGGTCGAAGTGGACATGGGCAATGGCCGGACCCTGCGCATCGACGCGCCGGCTGCCGATGGCCGCCGCCTGCAGTACGTGCAGGGTGTGCGGGTCGACGGCCAGCCGCATGCACCGGTGTGGCTGGACTGGGACCGCCTGCAGCAGGGCCCGCGCCTGCAGTTCGCACTCGACGCGAAGGCGCCGGAGCAGGGCTGGGGCACGGCGGTGAAGGACCTGCCGGTGTCCTGGTGCGCGGCACCGGGCAGCCAGCTGCGCTGAGCCGGACTGTGCCGTTCGCGCTGACCCAGCGAACGGCACGGCACGACACGGCCCTGATCCATTAGGCTTGAGCCTCCAGCGGAGTCCGGGAAGACGATGAACTACAACGGCAACAGTCCCAGCAAGCGCGCCGGCAAGGCGGTGACGGTGACCGACATCGCGCGCGCGATCGGCGTGTCACGGGCAACCGTGTCGCTGGTGCTGCGTGGCAGCCCGCTGGTCAATGTCGATACCCGGGCCAAGGTCGAGGCCGAACTGCGCCGCCAGCGCTACGTCTACAACCGCGCGGCGGCCAACCTGCGTCGGCGGACCTCGTCGAGCATCGCGCTGGTGATCAACGATCTTTCGAACCCGTTCTTCGCCGAGTTCGCATCGGGCGTGGACGAGGCGTTGGGCGGGCGTGGCTACGTGACCCTGCTCGGCAGCACGGGTGAATCGCCGGAGCGGCAGCAGGCGGTGCTGTCCACGCTGATGGAGCACACCCCGGCCGGCCTGATCCTGTCGCCGGCCGAGGGCAGCGATACCGCACAGCTGCGGCAGGCACTGGGTGCCAATGCCAACGTGCTGCTGTTCAACCGCGAACTGGCCGGGGCCGACTGGGACTTCCTGACCCTGGACAACCAGCACGGCGCCTATCTGGCCACGCGCCACCTGATCGAGCGCGGCCACCGCCAGATCGCCTTCTTCGGCGGCCACGCCGCATCCAGTTCCTGCCACCAGCGCCGTGCGGGTTTCCAGCAGGCGCTGGCCGAGGCCGGCCTGTCGCTGCCGCCGGGCTGGATGATCGAATCGGCGCCGAACCGGCTGGAAGCCGCTGCGCGCACCGATGAGCTGTTCGCCGATGGCCATCGCCCAAGTGCGGCGGTCTGCTACAACGACACCGTCGCGCTGGGCCTGATGCTGGGCTTGAACTCGCGCGGTATCCGTCCGGGCGGTGATTTTGCCGTGACCGGCTTCGACGATATTTCCGAGGCGTCGGTCGCGGTGCCGCCGTTGACCACGCTCACCGCCGACCCGCGCGAGCGTGGCCGCCAGGCTGCCGCGCTGCTGCTGCAGCGGCTGGACGAACCGGACGCGCCGCCACGGCGCACGGTCGCGCCGGTGCAGTTGCGCATCCGCGAAAGCAGCGCCGCACGACCGAACTGATTTCTTCCATATACCCCTTCCACGCAACAACGACCTTCCGCGCATCGAGGCGCGTACCGCATGCCGATCTCCGCAACGCCCCGTCCATCGGGTTCTTCGGGCAACGCACCCGCCGTCACCAACGGCAAGGCGTTGGCTGTCGTCACCACGATCTTCTTCATGTGGGGCTTCCTGACCTGCCTCAATGACATCCTGATCCCGCACCTGAAGGCGGTGTTCGAACTGAACTACGCCAAGGCGATGCTGGTGCAGTTCACCTTCTTCGGTACTTACTTCCTGATGTCGCTTCCGGCGGGCCGCCTGGTGGCGGCGCTGGGCTACAAGAAGGGCATCGTGGCTGGCCTGGTGATCGCCGGCATTGGCGCGCTGGGCTTCTGGCCGGCGGCCGAGCTGCGCGTTTACGGCGCCTTCCTCGGTGCGTTGTTCGTGCTGGCCACGGGCATTACCGTGCTGCAGGTCGCCGCCAACCCGTACGTTGCGTTGCTGGGCCCGGAACAGACCAGTTCCAGCCGCCTGACCCTGGCGCAGGCGCTGAACTCGCTGGGCACGGCCATCGCGCCGATCTTCGGCGGCATGCTGATCCTGTCCAACACGGTCAAGAGTGCCGATGACATCGCGGCGCTGCCGGCCGCCGAGCAGCTGGCCTACCGTGCCGCCGAGGCGCAGGCCGTGCAGGGCCCGTACGTGGGCCTGGCCGTGGCGCTGGTGCTGCTGGCGCTGTTCGTGTTCCTGTTCCGCCTGCCGGCGCTGAGCGACGCCACCGAGCAGGCCGACCAGGGCCACCATCACAGCTACCTGGACGCGCTGCGCAAGCGCCACCTGCTGCTGGGCGTGCTGGGCATCTTCTTCTACGTCGGCGCTGAGGTGTCGATTGGCAGCTTCCTGGTCAACTACCTGTCGATGCCCAACATCGGTGGCTTCAGCGAACAGGAAGCCACGCACTACGTGTCGGCCTACTGGACGATGGCGATGATCGGCCGCTTCGCGGGCTCCGCGCTGCTGGCGCGCTTCTCGCCCAGCCGCCTGCTGGCGATCTTCGCGCTGGTCAACGTGGCGCTGCTGGTCACGACCATGCTGAGCTCCGGCAACATCGCGCTGTACTCGGTGGTGGCGATCGGCCTGTTCAACTCGATCATGTTCCCGACCATCTTCGCGCTGAGCATCGAGCGCCTGGGGCCGCTGACCAACAAGGGCTCCAGCCTGCTGATCATGGCCATCGTCGGCGGTGCCGTGGTGCCGTACCTGCAGGGCGTCCTGGCCGACCACATCGGTGTGCAGGCCAGCTTCATCCTGCCGCTGCTGTGCTACGGCTACATCATTTTCTACGGACTGGTCGGCGCGCGTACGCCGGCCTCCGCAACGCAGGGAGGCTGAGTCCGGAATGGGTGCCATCGTTTGCTTCGGCGAAATTTTGATCGATCTACTAGCGCAGCCGCCGGCCTCGGCCGACACCCCGCGCGCCTTCCTGCAGTACGCCGGTGGTGCACCGGCAAACGTTGCCGTGGCGGCTGCACGGCTGGGCGCTAAGACCCAGTTCGTGGGCATGCTGGGCCGCGACATGTTCGGCGACTTCCTGGCCGACAGCCTGGTCGAGCACGGCGTGGGTACCGATTACATCGTGCGTACCGATGCGGCCAAGACCGCACTGGCCTTCGTCGCACTGGATGCCAGCGGCGAACGCAGCTTCAGCTTCTATCGTCCGCCGGCAGCCGACCTGCTGTTCCGTGACAGCGACTTCCAGGCCGCGTGCTTCGACAGCGCGCAGTGCTTCCACGTCTGCTCCAACAGCCTGACCGAGCCGGCCATCGCCGAGGCCACCTTCGCCGGCATGGCCCGTGCTCGCGCCGCCGGTGCGACGGTCAGCCTCGACCTCAATCTGCGTCCTGCGCTGTGGCCGGCGAACGAGGACCCGACACCGCGCCTGTGGCAGGCGCTGGAACGCGCCGACCTGGTCAAGCTGTCGCGCGAGGAGCTGGACTACCTGGCCGCGCCGCTGGGTGCCGATGGCGAGGCAGCGGTACTGCGGCGCCTGCTCGCTGCGCGCGCGCGCTGGGTGATCGTCACCGACGGTGCGGCCACGCTGCACTGGTACACGCGCGACAACCACGGCACGGTCACCAGCTTCCGCGTGGCTGCCGTCGATACCACTGCGGCCGGTGATGCCTTCGTCGGTGGCGTGCTGGTCGGCTTGCTGGAGCGCGGCGGCGCCGGTGCCGGTTTTGCCGCCTTCTGCCAGGACCCGGAGGCGATCACCGCCACGCTGCGCTTCGGCGCCGCGGTCGGCGCGCTGGCTGTTACCCGCAAGGGCGCGTTCGCCGCGATGCCCTCGCTCGATGAAGTGCAGCACCTGCTGCAGGCCCAGGACATTACCGCATGAGCACCTCCCCCGACTTCCGTTCGCCCGCGTTCCTGCGCGCGCATATCGCCGACACGATGGCGTTCTACCACCCGCGCTGCATCGACCCGAACGGTGGCTTCTTCCACTACTTCCGTGACGACGGCAGCATCTACGACGCCAACCATCGCCATCTGGTGAGCAGCACGCGTTTCGTCTTCAACTATGCGATGGCCTACCGCGAATTCGGCAACGTCGAATACCGTGAGGCAGTCGAGCACGGCGTGCGCTACCTGCGCGAGGTGCACCGCAACCCGGCCACCGGCGGTTACGCCTGGACCCTGCGCGATGGCAAGGTCGAGGACGACATGAACCACTGCTACGGCGTGGCGTTCGTGCTGTTGGCCTACAGCTGCGCACTGAAGGCCGGTCTCGAACAGGCCCGCGCATGGATGGACGAGACCTGGCAGCTGCTGGAAGCGCGCTTCTGGGAGCCGCAGCACGGCCTCTACAAGGACGAAGCCGATGGGCAGTGGAATTTCACCGGCTACCGTGGCCAGAACGCCAACATGCACATGTGCGAGGCGATGCTGGCCGCCTTCGAGGCCAGCGGCGAACAGCGCTATGTGGAGCGCGCGCTGCAGCTGGCCGACAACATGACCCGCCGCCAGGCCGCCAAGGCCGGTGGCCTGGTGTGGGAGCACTACGATTCCAACTGGGAGATCGACTGGGATTACAACCTGGATGACCCCAAGCACCTGTTCCGCCCGTGGGGCTTCCAGCCGGGCCACCAGACCGAATGGGCCAAGCTGCTGTTGATCCTGGACCGCCATGTGCAGGCCGATTGGCTGGTGCCGACCGCGCAGCACCTGTTCGACGTGGCCGTGGCGCGCAGCTGGGACGAGGCGCGGGGTGGCCTGTACTACGGTTTCGCGCCGGAGTCGCGCCGGCAGCCGGGCATGGATGGCGCCCCGATCGGTGGCGACAGTTTCGTCTGCGACGATGACAAGTATTTCTGGGTGCAGGCTGAGACGCTGGCGACCGCCGCACTGATGGCCAAGCGTACCGGCGACGACCGCTATTGGCAGTGGTATGAGCGTATCTGGGCGTATTCGTGGGAACACTTCGTCGATCACCGGTACGGCGCCTGGTTCCGCATCCTCGATGCCGACAATCGCAAGTACAGCGACGAGAAGAGCCCGGCCGGCAAGGTGGATTACCACACCATGGGTGCGTGCTACGAAGTGTTGAACGTGGTGCGTTGAGGTCTGCCGCGCTGCGCGCTCGCCGGACGTGGTCCGGCGCTACCGTGGCGTGTTGAATTGGTAGCGCCGGGCCATGCCCGGCAGAAAAAACAGGAGCATCCCGTGCATCGCCTTCCCCTCGTTGTCCGCCTGCTCCTGCTGCTGATCGCGGCGTCCGCCTTCCCGGTCGCTGCCACGCCGCTGCAGGCACAGTGGGAGTTCCGTATGCTGCCCGGCGACGCGCAGGGCGCCGCTCACCCAGGTCTGCGGCAATGGCGGGCGGCGACGGTGCCGGGCAGCGTGCACACCGACCTGCTCGCTCACGAACTGATCCGTGATCCGTATGTCGGCGCACCAGAGGCCGAACTGCAATGGATTGGCCTGGCCGCCTGGGAGTACCGCGCCCGCTTCGACGTGGATGCGGCGACGCTGGCCAAGCCCAATGCCGAGCTGCGCTTCGACGGTCTGGATACCTACGCCGACGTC
Source organism: Stenotrophomonas maltophilia group sp. SKK55 (assembly GCF_057179845.1). NCBI lineage: Bacteria > Pseudomonadati > Pseudomonadota > Gammaproteobacteria > Lysobacterales > Lysobacteraceae > Stenotrophomonas > Stenotrophomonas maltophilia group sp. SKK55. The sequence goes on along the minus strand of NZ_JBXUHP010000018.1, from coordinate 76,282 downwards.
AGCCTCAACGGCAAGCCACTGCTGCGTGCGGACAACGCGCACCGGACCTGGCGCGCGCGCGTGAATGGGCGCCTGCGGGCCAGGGACAATGAACTGCAGATCGTGTTCCGTTCGCCGATCCGCACCCTGCTGCCGGGCGTGCAGGCAATGCCGCACAAGATCGCTGGCAACTACCCGTCGCCGTATGGCGATGAGCCGAAGGACGCGATGGTCGGCAACTTCGCGCGCAAGCCGGCCTACCACTTCGGCTGGGACTGGGGTCCGCGCTATGTCACCGCCGGCGTCTGGCGCGGAATCGATCTGCAGGCTTGGGATGCGCACCGCCTGACCGATCTTGCGGTGCGCACGGATGCATTGAGCGCGGAGCAGGCGAAGCTGGCCGTGCTGCTGCAGGTGGAGCAGGGCGCGGCGGCGGGCTCGGCCGTGGTGACCGTGGATGTGCGCGATCCGCAGGGCCGCAACGTGGCCCAGGTGCAGCGCACGGTGCTGCTGAAGCCCGGCCAGAACAGCATCGAGGTTCCGGTTGAACTGGCCGATCCAAGGCGCTGGTGGCCAGTCGGCCACGGCGCGCAGGACCGCTACACGGTGCAGGCCCGCCTGGACCAAGGTGGCACGCCGGAGCTGGCGCGCGAGCAGCGCATCGGCCTGCGCACGGTCGAACTGCGCCGCGAGGAAGACCGCAAGGGCGGGCAGGGCTTTGCCTTCGTCATCAACGGCGTGGAGATCTTCGCCAAGGGCGCGAACGTCATTCCGTTCGATGCCTTCCCCGCGCGCGTCGATACCGCACGCCTGCGCCAGGTGCTGACGGCCGCGCGCGACGCCAACATGAACATGCTGCGCAACTGGGGCGGCGGCTACTACGAGGAGGACGCGTTCTTCGACATCGCCGACGAACTGGGCCTGCTGGTGTGGCAGGACTTCATGTTCGGCGGCGGCATGCAGCCGGGCTACGATCCGGCGTTTCGTGCCAACGTGGTGGCCGAAGCACGCGACAACGTGCGCCGTCTGCGCCATCACCCCAGCATCGTGCTGTGGTGTGGCAACAACGAGGAAGAAACCGCCTGGAAGGACTGGGGCCACGGCCGCGACCTGAAGGCGGCCAACCCGGCATTTGCGGCGAAGGTCTGGCAGGGCTACGTCGACCTGTTCGGCAACGACCTGCGCCAGGTAGTGGGCGAGGAGGGGCTGGGCGTGCCGTACTGGTCCAGCTCACCGAGCAACGACCTTGACGAGAAGGCCAACGATTCAACGCGTGGCGACAAGCACTACTGGCAGGTCTGGGGTAATCCGGCGTTGCCGGTGCAGGCCTACCTGCGCGAGACGCCGCGCTTCATGTCCGAGTACGGGCTGCAGGCGTGGCCGTCGGTGGCGACAGTGGACCAGATCGCCACCCGCGCCGAACAGCGCATCGACAGCCCGGTGATCCGCGCGCACCAGAAATTCATGGCCGGCGAGGGCAACAGCCGCCTGCTGCACTACATCGAACTGGGTTACGGCACGCCGAAGGACTTCGAGGACTTCGTCTATCTCAGCCAAGTGATGCAGGCCGATGGCATCGCACTGGCGGCGCTGCATCATCGCGCCTCGCGGCCATACACGATGGGTTCGCTGTACTGGCAGCTCAACGATGTCTGGCCCGGCGCCTCGTGGTCCAGCGTGGACTATTTCGGCCGCTGGAAGGCGCTGCACTTCGCCGCGCGGCGTTTCTTCGCGCCAGTGACGGTGGCAGCGCTGCGCGACGAGGGCAGCACGCGGGTGCGCCTGATCAACGACGGTGCCGCACTGGATGCGCGCTGGCGTCTGCGGGTGATGGACGTGGAGGGGAAGGTGCTGCGTCGTCGCGAGGAAACGGTGACGTTGGCGGCGGCGGGTGTCACCCCGATGGGCGATTTCAGCGATGCGGAGCTGCTGGCCGGTGCCGACCCGATGCGTACGGTGGCGGTGTTCGAGTTGCTGCAGGACGGCAACGTGAGTGCGCGGCAGGTGGTCGGTTTCGTTGAAGCCAAGGACCAGGTGTTGCCGCGGCAGAAACTCAAGGCCACGTTGTCCATCGAAGGGGACCACTATCGTCTGCGGCTGGAAAGCGCGGCGTATGTGCGCGCGGCGTGGATCGACTTCGGCGCGCTGGATGTGCAGGTCGAAGACAACCTGCTGGACCTGCTGCCGGGTGAAACCCGCGATATCGCGGTGCGCGGCCCGGTGGATCTGGTTACCCTGCGCGAAGCGCTGCAGGTGAAGACCCTCAACGACCGTTGAGGGGTATCCCGCTTTGGTAGGTGCCAACCTTGGTCGGCACCCCCGGAACATGCCAACCAAGGTTGGCATCTACCAGAAGCGGAGCCGGGTAGGTGCGGACCGCTGGTCCGCACACCTTTCTTTTTTACAGCTGGATCTGCTGGAAATTCTCGACCCGTTCGTGGCCGTTGGCGGCCTGCCCGGTACGCGGCATCGGGTAATCATCCAGGCGATCGATCAGGCGGGTCTGCAGCCCGGCTTCGCGGGCGGCATCCAGTTCTTCCACCACATCGGACAGGAACAGGATCTCGCCGGCCGGTACGCCGATGGCCTGCACGATGCGCCGGTAGCTGTCGGCCTCGCGCTTGCCGCCGACTTCGGTGTCGAACCAGCCCGACACCAGCGGGCTGAGGTCGCCGGCGTCGCTGAAGCCGAAGAACAGCTTCTGCGCCGGCACCGAACCGGAGGAGTACACGTACAGCGGCAGCCCGGCGGCGTGCCAGCCCTTCAGCACCGGCGCTACTTCCGGGTAGAAGTGCGCGGTGTAGTCGCCACGGCGGTAGCCTTCGTCCCAGATCAGCCCCTGCAGCGCTTTCAGTGCGGTGTGCTTGCGGTCCTGGTCGATCCAGCCCTGCAGCGTCTCGGCCACGAGGCTGTCCTGGCAGGCACCGCCGATCTCGGTTGCCACCGCATCCAGCCAGCGGCGGACGTCCGGCTGCTGGCCATGCTCGGCGACAAAGGCGGGCAACGCCTTGCGCGCATAGGGGAACAGCACGTTCTTGACGAACGAGATGCTGCTGGTGGTGCCTTCGATGTCGGTCAGGATGACGCGGGCTTGCATGGATCAGGACGCCTGGGTGGGTACGTAACGAGGGAACTTCTGCGCGATGTCGGTGCCGGTGAAGTGACCGACCCAGCCGTCCGGCTCGGTGAAGAAGCGGATCGCCACGAAGCTGGGTTCCTCGCCCATGTCGAACCAGTGGGTGGTGCCATCGGGCACGGCGATCAGGTCGTCCTTCACGCACTCGATCTCATAGACCTTGTCACCCACGTGCAGGGTGAACAGGCCGGAGCCGGCGACGAAGAAGCGCACTTCGTCTTCCTTGTGGAAGTGCTCGTCGAGGAACTTCTTGCGCAGCTCGGCGCGATTCGGGTTGTCCGGGGCGATCGAGGCTACGTCCACGCTCTTGAAGCCGCGCTCGGCGACCAGGCGGTCGATGTCAGCGCGGTAGGCGGCGAATACTTCCTCTTGGCTGGCGCCCGGTGCGACCGGCGCGGTGGCCTGCCAGCGCTCGAAGGTGACGCCGATCTTCTGCAGCTCGGCAGTGATGACCGCGCCGTCCTGGGTGTCCAGCAGCGGCGAATCGGGGCGGGTGTCGTCGTAGATGCGCAGTCGGCTCATGGCGGCAGCTTGAACGTCTCGGGGGGAAGACAGGGTAGCAGGGTGGGTGTAGGGCGCAGATTCCGGATCGGCATCTGCACCTGCGCGCCGGTTCAGCCGCGCAGCCTGCGCAGCTCCAGTTCGCAGTGGAACAGGAACTCGAACGCTTCCAGGTGGCGGCGTGCCTCGGCCATGTCGCGGCCCCAGGCGTACAGGCCGTGGCCATCGATCAGATAGCCCCACAGGTTCTGCCGGTCGAGCAGGTCATCGACCTGCTTCGACAGCACGTTCATGTCCTGGGTGTTGGCGAACACCGGCACATCGATGGCCATTTCGTGGGTACTGTTGCCGGCGAAGGCCTTCAACAGCTCGTAGCCTTCCAGGCGGATATGACCCTGCGGCGCGTACAGGCGCGAGGCGATGGTCTGTACCGGAGAGTGCGTATGCAGCACGCAGCCGACCTCCGGGAAGCGGCGGTACAACTGGGTGTGCAGCAGGGTCTCGGCGGACGGGCGCAGCGGACGGCCGACGGCCTGGCCGTCGAAGTCCACCACCATGATGTCGTCCTCGATCAGGCGGCCCTTGTCCTTGCCGGACACCGTGATCGCCGCGTGGCGATCGTCCAGGCGGTGGGAGAAGTTGCTGCTGGTGGCCGGGGTCCAGCCGGCGTGGGCCAGTTCGCGGACGTTGTCGATCAGCAGCTGGGCCAGTTCGCTCAGGCGCGCGGTGTCGTAGGGGAAGGTGGGGGCGTTCATGCCGACGATTTTACTGGATTCGGCCAACGGCTGAGCCCCTCGTGGCGGGTCGTGTAGAGCGGTTCATGGGTGGGGGGGCGGGTGGGCCGTGCAGGGGACGTTGCAAGTACCTCCCTGTAAGCTCGGTCGCCGCATCCGTGCGGCTCACGCCCCTGCACGGCCCACCCGCCCCGCCTCGGACAGGTTCCGGCGTGCGGCCGGCCACGGAGTGAAGAAGGAAAAGCGAAAGCGGGTCGCTTCGCTGCGCTTGCTCGGAGCGGAGCATGGCTCCGCTCTACAGAATCATTCATTCCGGAACATTCGTTCATGAGAACGTTTCATCCACGCATGGCGTGGATCCACCGGACGCACCGGGATACTGTCAGGGGCGGGGAGGCATGGGTTCGCGGGGGTGTCCGCGGCATGGATGCCGCGGCCAAGCCTCCAGGGATGGATTCACGGCGTCCCCCGCGAACCCATGCCTCCCCGCCAGGCCCTCAGCCCAGCTGTTGCCGTTGCCGTTGCTCCGGCTTCAAAGGCGGGTGCAGGGCCGCAGGCCCTGCAATGCAAAACCTTACTTACCCCGCAGACGGCTGTGCCTGAAGCCGTAGCAGAAATAGATCACGAAACCGACGAAGGTCCAGACGCCCATCAGCATCCAGTTGTGCATCGTCATCGCCGACAGCAGCGCCAGGCAGCTCAGCACGCCCAGGCTGCAGATCAGCCACGCCATCGGCATGCGGAACGGGCGCGGCAGGTCCGGCTGGGTGCGGCGCAGGATCAGCACGCCGGCACACACCGCCGCGAACGCGATCAGCGTGCCCATCGAGGTCAGCTCGCCAAGGATGTCCAGCGGGAACAGCGCCGCCAGCAGCGCGATGCCGATGCCGGTGATCACCGTGTTGATGTGCGGGGTGCGGTATTTGGGGTGGATCCTGGTGAAAACCGGCGGCAGCAGGCCGTCGCGGCCCATGATCATGAAGATGCGCGGCTGGCCGATGATCATCACCAGTACCACCGAGGACAGGCCGACCAGCGCGCCGACCTCGACCACCCAGCGCAGCCAGCCCAGCTGCGGATGCGCCGCGACCGCGGTCACCACCGGCTCGTCGGTGCCCAGCAGCTGGAATGGCACCAGGCCGGTCATCACCGCCGCCATCGCGATGTAGAGCACGGTGCAGACCACCAGCGACAGCATCATGCCGATCGGCATGTCGCGCTGCGGATTCTTCGATTCCTGCGCCGCCACCGACACCGCCTCGAAGCCGATGTAGGCGAAGAACACCATGGCCGCGCCACGCAGCACGCCTTCCATGCCGTACTTGCCGGGGCCTTCGTTGGCGGGAATGAACGGGGTCCAGTTGCTGGTGTCCACATACTTCCAGCCGACCACGATGACCAGCAGGATCAGGCCGGTCTTCAGCACGACCATCGCCATGTTCATCGCCGATGACTTGCTGATGCCGACGTAGCACAGCCAGGTCAGCAGCAGTACCAGCGCAGCGGCCGGCAGGTTGGCGATCGCACCGGTGGGGCGCAGCTGTGCATCGAGTGGCGCACTGACCAGCGCCGCCGGTAGATGGATGTCGAACTGGCTGAGCAGGCTGAGGAAATAGCCGGTCCAGCTGACCGCCACCGCCGACGCAGAGACGCCGTATTCGAGCACCAGCATCCAGCCGATGAACCAGGCCGACAGTTCGCCGAAGGTGGCATAGGTATAGGTATAGGCGCTGCCGGAGACCGGCACCATCGAGGCGAACTCGGCGTAGGCCAGCGCGCAGAAGGCGCAGCAGATGGCGGCCAGCACGAACGACAGCATGATCGCGGGGCCGGCGTGGTTGGCGGCGGCCTGGCCGGTGATGACGAAGATGCCGCCGCCGATCACGGCACCGATGCCGAGGGCGGTCAGGCCCCAGGGGCCGAGGTGGCGGCGCAGGCTCAGGCCGTTGGCGTCTTCATGGGCGGCATGCGGGTGCTTGGTGGCCCACAGTTGCTTGAACATGTCTGGTGGTCTTGTCGAAGCGCGCCATGTCTGGCGCGGGGAAAACGGACGGGCCGGCACAGGGCCGGCCCGTAGGCGGATCAGGGTGACTTGGCCAGCTTGCTGTTGCGCATGCCATAGCCGAGATAGATCAGCATGCCCAGCACGGTCCAGCCGACGAACAGGTGCCAGTGCACCACGAACGCCTGCCAGAACAGGAACAGGCAGGCCGCAGCGCCAAGCGGGCAGATGATCCACACCGCTGGCACGCGGAACGGGCGGTGGATCTCCGGCTTGGTATAGCGCAGCACCAGCACGCCGATGCAGACCGTGGCGAAGGCCAACAGGGTGCCCATCGACACCAGTTCGCCCAGCACGTTCAGCGGCACCAGGCCGGCCAGTGCGGCGGCGATCACCCCGACCACGATCGTGGCCCAATAGGGGGTGCGGAAACGAGCGTGGACCTTGCCGAAGAACTTCGGCAGCAGGCCGTCGCGGGAAATGGTGTAGGCGATGCGGGTCTGGCCCATCATCATCACCAGCACCACCGAGGACAGGCCGGCGATGGCGCCGATCTCGACCAGGGTCTTCAGCCAGGACAGGGTCGGGTAGGGCTCCAGCGCGGTCGCCACCGGCTTGTCGGTGCCCAGCAGGTGGTACGGCATCATGCCGGTCAGCACCGCGCAGACGATGATATAGACGATGGTGCACACGGCCAGCGAGCCGAGCAGGCCGATCGGCATGTTGCGCTGCGGGTCCTTGGTTTCGCCGGCGGCGGTGGAGACCGCATCGAAACCAATGTAGGCGAAGAACACGATGGTGGCCGCGCGGAAGATGCCGCTCCAGCCGAACTCACCCGGCACGCCGGTGTTTTCCGGAATGAAGGGCTGCCAGTTGGCCGGATCGATGTGGGCCGCGCCGATGCCGATGAACAGGCAGATGACGGTGACCTTGATCGCCACGATGATGGCGTTGACGAACGCCGACTGGGTCACGCCCACGTACAGCAGGCCGGACACCGCCGCCACGATCAGCACCGCCGGCAGGTTGAACAGTTTGCCGGAAGAGACGAACTCGCTGCCGGTCCAGGCGATGGGTGCGGCGCTGAGCAGGTCCGGGAAGGGCATGTGCAGCGTGGTGGTGATGAAACTGATCAGGTAGGCCGACCAGCCCACCGCGACCGACGCCGAGGCGAACAGGTACTCCAGCACCAGGCACCAGCCGATGAACCAGGCCATGCCTTCGCCGAGGGTGGCATACGAATAGGAGTAGGCACTGCCGGAGACCGGCATCATCGCCGCGAACTCGGCGTAGCACAGGCCCGCCAGGGCACAGGCGAAACCGGCCAGCACGAACGACAGCATCACCGCCGGGCCGGCGTGGTTGGCCGCGGCCTGGCCGGTCAGCACGAAGATACCAGCGCCGATCACCGCACCCACGCCAAGCAGGATGAGGTGTTTAGCCGTGAGGGTCCGTTTCAGCGTGGCTTCGCCTTCCAGGCTGCCTTCGATGGGTTCGCCGGCATCGACGTGCCCGGCCGGCTGGACCGGCTTGACCCTCAACAGAGCTTTCAGCATGCAGTACTTCCTAGTGATCGGATGGGGTGGGCCGCCGATACGTTGCCGGCAACCTTGAATGGTGAAGGCCGTGCGAACGGCCCGCTGTACCTTAGCCAAAGCTGAAGCCAACGCACAAGCGCAATCGCAACAATGAACGGCGATAATGAGCAGTGTTTTTCCGAACTGCCCCCATTCATGCGCCAGACCGCCGAAACCCTTGCCGTGCTTGACGATCGCCTGCGCGGCCTGTTGCGGGACTATGCCCGCCGCGAGCCCTCCCACGACGCACTGGCTGCCGAATTCGGCACATTGCTGGACGATCCAGAAAATCCGTTCCGTCGCGAACGGCTGGCCGGGCATTTCACCGCCAGCTGCTGGCTGGTCAGTGCCGACGGCCAGCGCCTGCTGCTCACCCATCACCGAAAGCTGCAACGCTGGCTGCAGCTGGGCGGTCACGCCGACGGCGACCGCGACCTGGCGCAGGTGGCGCTGAAGGAAGCCGAGGAGGAGTCCGGCCTGAGCGGCCTGGTGCTGGAAGACCCGGCCATCTTCGACATCGACAAGCATTGGATTCCGGAGCGCAAGGACGTGCCGGGGCACTGGCACTACGACGTGCGTTTCGTGATCCGGGCGCTGGGGGGCGAGGTCTTCGTGCTCAGCGAGGAATCGCTGGACCTGGCCTGGCGGCCGGTGACCGAAGTCGCGGCCGACCCCGAATCGGATGAATCCATGCAGCGCATGGCGCGCCGCTGGCTGGCACGTTGATGCTCTCGGACGGCTGTGCCGCGTTTGTTGCGGCTCATGCGTGTGGCGAGGCGAAGCAGGATGCTGCCCTTGCGATGATCAAGGCTGCATTGCCAGTCATCACATCCATCGACTGGGAACGCGTGCCATCACGCCTGGAGGTCCCCGGGGTGGGGCGGGAGCGGCTGGCGCAGGAGTTGAGCGCCATTGCAGATGCTGTTGGCTTGCCAAGCGAGGCTGCGTTGACGGTTGTCCAGGTGGATGGGGCGGTACCTTCGCTGGGCAGCCGCTTGCAGGACTGGCTGATTCATGCCGAAGAGCTGGATTTCGTCGATACGCTGTTCCTGTCGATGGAAGACAGGGTTCTGATCCATTGGGACTTTTACAAGAACCTCCACGCCGTAAGGTTCTGAGGTGTCCCATCCACGCATGGCGTGGATCTACTGCGGGATCGCGCGAAACGCCAGTAGATCCACGCCATGCGTGGATGGCGCGATGCCGGAAGCACTCCGCCGGGGCATGCCCGGCGACGCCTTGCTCAATACAGGATGCGCGTACGCAACGTCCCTGGAATGGCGGCCAGTTCGTCGCGCACGGCGGCGGCCTGTGCCTCGCTGGCGGTGATGTCGATCACCACGTAGCCCACCTTCGGGTCGGTGCGCAGGAACTGGCCGTCGATGTTGACGTTGTGGCGCGAGAAGATCTCGTTGACCTTGGACAGCACGCCCGGCACGTTCTGGTGGATGTGCAGCAGGCGCAGGCTGTCTTCGTGTTCGGGCAGGGTCACTTCCGGGAAGTTGACCGCCGACAGGGTGCTGCCGTTGTCGCTGTAGCGCACCAGCTTGGCCGCCACTTCCACGCCAATGTTGTCCTGTGCTTCCAGCGTGCTGCCGCCCACGTGCGGGGTCAGGATCACGTTGTCGTGGCGGGTCAGCGGCGATTCGAAGATATCGCCGTTGCCCTTCGGCTCGACCGGGAACACGTCCAGCGCGGCACCACCGACGTGGCCGCTGGCCAGCGCCGCGTCCAGTGCATCGATGTCGACCACGGTGCCGCGTGCGGCATTGATCAGGTGCGCACCCTTGCGCATCTTCGCCAGCTCGGTGCTGCCGATCATCCACTGCGTGGCCGGCGTCTCCGGCACGTGCAGGGTGACGATGTCGGCGCGTGCCAGCAGGTCGTCCAGGCTGGCGGCAGCGCGGGCATTACCCAGTGCCAGCTTGGTTTCCACGTCGTGGAAGATCACCTGCATGCCCAGCGATTCGGCCAGCACGCCGACCTGGGTACCGATGTGGCCATAACCGATGATGCCCAGCGTCTTGCCGCGCACTTCATGGCTGCCGCTGGCCGACTTCGACCAGCCGCCGCGATGGCATTCGGCGTTCTTCTGCGGGATGCCGCGGGTCAGCATGATCGCCTCGGCGATCACCAGCTCGGCCACGCTGCGGGTGTTGGAATAGGGCGCATTGAACACCGGGATGCCGGCCAGTTCGGCCGCATCCAGGTCGACCTGGTTGGTGCCGATGCAGAAGCAGCCCACCGCGATCAGACGCTTGGCCTCGGCCAGCACCTCGGCGCTGAGCTGGGTGCGCGAACGGATGCCGACAATATGTGCCTCGGCGATGCGCGCCTTCAATTCGTCCTCGGGCAGCGCCTTGGTGTGCGCTTCGATCTGGCTGTAGCCGGCGGCGCTGAACACCTCCACGGCGGTCTGGCTGACCCCCTCCAGCAACAGCACGCGGATATCCTGCTTCGGGAACGAGGTCTTCTTCGGCGACATGGGGCAACACGGCCAGTGGGACAGGGGCCAACCACTATGCCAGATCGCGGCGCTCATGGTGCAGTGCGCAATTGGTTGCATCCGTAGCTATCGGCCCGGCTGCGGGGCTGGACGCTGGCGCGTACCGCTGGCACGCTTGCCCGTTCTTCACGCCCCGCGCTGGACCGTCATGACCGATTCCCGCATTGCCTCGCTGCAGCAGGCCTGTCCCGGCCTGAAGCTGAAGACCGACCCGGCCGACCTGGAGCATTACGGGCGCGACTGGACCCGGCGCTGGACGCCGGCGCCGCTGGCGATCGCACTGCCGGCCACGGTCGAGGAGGTACAGGCGGTGATGCGCTGGAGTGCCGCCGAGGGCGTAGCGGTGGTGCCGTCGGGCGGCCGCACCGGCCTCTCGGGTGGCGCGGTGGCGGCCAACGGCGAGCTGGTGCTCAGCCTGGAGAGGATGAACAAGGCGCTGGACTACGACGCGGTCGATCGCACCCTGGTGGTGCAGGCCGGCATGCCGCTGGAGGCCGTGCACAACGCCGCGCTGGACCACGGCCTGATCTATCCGGTGGATTTCGCTGCACGCGGGTCGTGCACGATCGGCGGCAACATCGCCACCAATGCCGGCGGCATCCGTGTGATCCGCTACGGCAACACCCGCGAGTGGATCGCCGGGCTGAAGGTGGTCACCGCCAGTGGCGAACTGCTCGAGCTCAACAAGGGCCTGATCAAGAACTCCAGCGGCTATGACTTCCGCCAGCTGCTGATTGGTTCGGAAGGTACGTTGGGGGTGATCGTCGAGGCGACGGTGAAGCTGACCGATCCGCCGCCGGCCAGCAACGTGATGCTGCTGGCCGTACCCAGCTTCGAAGTGCTGATGCAGGTGTTCGCCGCGTTCCGCGCGCGCCTGCAACTGCAGGCCTTCGAGTTCTTCACCGACCGCGCGCTGGAACATGTGCTGGCGCACGGTGCGCAGGCGCCGTTCGACGAGGTGCACCCGTACTACGTGGTCACCGAGTTCGCCGCCAACGACGAGGCGCAGGAAGCGGCAGCGATGGCGGCCTTCGAAGACTGCATGGGCAACGGTTGGGTCAGCGACGGTGTGATCAGTGCCAGCGACGCCCAGGCCGCCCAGCTGTGGCGCCTGCGCGAAGGCATCACCGAATCGCTGGCGCGCTACAAACCCTACAAGAACGACGTCTCGGTACGGATCTCGGCGATGCCGGCGTTCCTGGCCGAGACCCAGGCGCTGATCGGGCAAGCCTACCCGCACTTCGACGTGGTCTGGTTCGGCCATATCGGCGACGGCAACCTGCACATCAACGTGCTCAAGCCCGACGACACCAGTGACGCCGATTTCGTGGCGCAGTGCGAGCACGTCACCAAGCTGCTGGCGCAGGTGCTGGCGCGTTTCGATGGCAGCATCTCGGCCGAGCATGGCATCGGCCTGGTCAAGAAGGGCTATCTGGACAGCACCCGCGGCCCGGCCGAAATCGCGCTGATGAAGGCGGTCAAACGCGCGTTCGATCCCCAAGCGCGGCTGAATCCCGGCAAGCTGTTCGACGCCTGAGCCGGGCAAATCCTTCACGCACCCGTTACGCTCCACGCATCCTTACAACCGGCTTCGAACGATGACCCGTCCGCTTCTGCTGCTCGCCCTGCTGTCCCTGCCGCTGGCCGGCTTCGCTTCCAGCTTTGCCGGCACCTCGGCCGGTTCGGCCACCGGTGCTTCCTCCGGCTCCTCGGGCAGCAGCTCGGGTGATGACAAGGTGGTACTGGCGGCGCGCGACGATGCCGCTGCGTTCGTCGCCAGCGACGGCCAGATCCGTGGCGCCCGCCTGCAGGCCGCGCTGGTCCACCTGCGTGAGCAGAGTGCCGCCGCACAGCAGCAGAGCGACCTGGAACTGGCCCGCGCGCTGCTGGCGCGTTGATCCGGACTGCATGACCCCGGCGACATCGCGTTCTGTAGAGCCGAGCCATGCTCGGCTGAATGCCTGGCGCATGCGGATCGCAACAGTAGCCGAGCATGGCTCGGCTCTACAGAGGCTTGGTCGGTGGAACGCAGCCACGCATGGCGTGGCTCTACTGCTGGTCGCCCACGTCGCGCACGCAGCTGATCGCCTGCAGCTGGACCCGGCAGGGTTAAGCCCTGCACAGCAGCAGGTGGCGACGCAGACCCTGGCCGACGTGCAGTCACTATTGCCGAACGGCCTGCTGGCTGCGTTGCCGGCGCAGGTACGGGTGCGCTGGACGGATGACCTGCCGGCCGATGTGCATGGCCGCACCTTCGCTGGCCGTATCGCGTTGCGCCGGAGTCTGCTGGGCGACAGTGCGCCGGGCGCACGTCGCGCACGCCGCAGCGCGCTGGTACACGAACTGACCCATGTTGCTGACCGTACGGGGGCGAACTGGTCACGCAGTGCGCGCTGGCGCGACCTGGCGGGATGGCAGCGCAAGCCCTGGCATCTCGGCCGTGGCGACAACGACTTCCGTGACCGCAGTCCCGATGCGTATGAACTGAAGGACCCGGCCGAGTACCTGGCAGTGAACGCCGAGCATTTCGTGCTCGACAGCGAGTTCGCCTGCCGGCGCCCGGCACTGGCGCAGTGGTACCAGGCCCATTTCGGAACGCCGCCATCGCTGCCGCAGTCGCACTGCGCGACCGCGTTGCCCTTGCTGCAGGCCGAATCGGAAGAGGGGGCGGCATCGCTGCTGCAGCTCGACCCCGCGCGTGTCTACGCCGTGGATTACCTGTTCGCCGAAGGCAGCGCACAGCCGATGAGCCGCTGGGGCCACAGCATGCTGCGATTGGTGATCTGCAGGCCCGGGCGCGCGCCGGGACCGGACTGCCGGCTGGATCTTGAATACCATCGCGTGCTGTCCTTCCGCGCGTTCGTGGGCGACGTACAGATATCCAACTGGCGCGGCTTGACCGGCGGCTACCCGTCGCGGCTGTTCGTGCTGCCGCTGCAGCAGGTGGTGGACGAGTACACCAAGGTCGAACTGCGCGGCCTGCAGTCGCTGCCATTGCGGCTGCAGCGCGATGAGATCGCCAGCCTGCTCGAGCGCACCGCCCAGGTGCACTGGAGCTATGACGGGCGCTATTACTTCGTCAGCAACAACTGTGCGGTGGAGACCGCCAAGCTGCTGCAGGCCGGAGTGCCGCGGCTGGGCGAGGCCGGGCTGGCCCAGCTGAGCCCGCGCGGCCTCAAGCGCCGGCTGGCGCGGCTGGGCATGCTCGACGAGCGGGTACTCACGGACCGCAACGCCGCGCAGTCACAGGGCTATTACTTCGCTTCCGCGCGCGAGCACTACCAGCAGTTGTTCACAGTGGCGGCGACCCAGCTGAGCTTGCCCGCGCGCGATGTGCGCGGCTGGTTGAAGCTGCCGGCAGAACAACGGGCACCGTGGCTGCTGAAGGGCGACCTGCGCGCCAGTGCCGGCCTGCTGTTGCTGGAACAGGCCGCGCAGCGGCGTGCCGAGCTGCGGGCACGCGATGTGCTCAAGCGGCAGCTGCTGGCTGCTGCCAACAGCGCGGAAACCCGCAGCCTGCGCGGCCTGCTGGCGCAGAGTGGGCAGTGGTTGCGCCCGGGGACGCTGCTGCAGGACGGCGGCTATGGGTTGCCGCTGGGCGACGAGCAGGTACTGCTGTCTGCGGCCGTGGCCACTGCCAGTGCGCAGGCGGTACCGGCATGGCAGGCATTGCGTGTGCAGCTTCGCCAGCAGTTGCCGGCGCAGCAGCGTAAGGAAATGGATGCGATCGACGCCAATCTGGCCGCGCTGGGAGCACACCTGCGCACGCAGGCCGCTGGTCCGGCTACTGGCGCGGCAGTTCGATGACGAAACGGCTGCCGCCGCAGCTGCCGGCCGTGCAGCAGGCACGGCCACCATGTGCATCGGCGATGGCCTTGACCACCGCCAGGCCAAGCCCGCTGCCACCGCCCTGGCGCGAACGTGAGCCGTCGGCGCGCATGAACGGAGTGAAGATGTCGGCATGCAGTCCGGGATCGATGCCCGGGCCTTCATCCTCGATGGCCACCTGCACATGGCCCGGCGTGTCATGCACGGCGATCCGCACCTTGCCTGGGCTGGCATAGCGACGCGCGTTTTCCAGCAGCGCCAGCAGCGCCTGGCGCAGGCGCGTGGGATCACAGTGCGCGTTGTGTTCCTCGCGGCTGGTTTCCAGTTCCAGCACGAAGCCCGCAGCGCGGAACTGCGGGTCGACCAGCGTCATCACCGAATGCACCTCGGCCACCACGTCGGTGCGTGCGCGACGCACGTCCAGCCGCGCATTGTCGGACAGGCTCAGCACGCGCAGATCTTCGATCAGTCGCGACAGCCCTTCGACCTGGGCGAGCAGGCTGCGGAACTGCGACTCGTCCGGCTGGAACACGCCCTCAGCCAGTCCCTGCAGGCGGCCGCGCAGGATCGTCACCGGAGTACGCAGCTCATGTGCGATGGCCGCATGCCACATCGCGCGCTCGCTCTCCATGTGCTGCAGGCGGCGCGCCATCGCGTTGAAGTCCTCAACCAGCGTTGCCACTTCGCCCGGCGAATTCTCCTCGACGCTGGCGCGCGCCCCAAGGTCACCGCTGGCGAGAGCACGCACGCTGTCCACCAGCGAATTCAACGGCGACAGGATGCGGTGGGCGAGGCGGAACGAGGCGGCGATGGCCAGCGCCAGGCCGGTCAGGATCACGCCCACCATCCATGCCAGCTCCGGCCCGGTCGGCAGCCAGCTTTCCGGCTCTTCGGTACTTCCGGGGAAGAACTCGACCAGCACCGCGTACAGCAGCCACGACGACAGGATCATCATCACGATGACGCCGATCACCATCAGCGACATCGAGACGATGATGTGGCGGCTGAGCCCGGAACGGCGCAGTCGGGCCATCAGCGGTCAGCCATCAACCGGTAGCCGACGCCGCGCACACTGGCCGGAACATTGACCATGCCCACTTCGTCCAGCTTGCGGCGCAGCTTGCTGACATGGCTGTCGACAGTGCGCTCCAGCGCTTCGCTTTCCGGCAGGCATTCGTGCATCAGCTCGCTGCGGCTGAAGATGCGGGTCGGTGCCAGCGCCATGCAGTGCAGCAGCTTGAACTCGGTGAGCGTGAGCAGCACTTCGTGACTATAGCCTTCGCCCTCCACGTGCACGGCGTGGGTGGCCGAGTCGATCAGCAGCGGGCCGACGCGCAGCGCAGTGGGCGCGTCCACGCGCGAGGCGCGCAGCGTACGCCGCAGCACCGCGCGCACGCGCGCCGCCACCTCGGCCGGGTTGAACGGCTTGACCACGTAGTCGTCGGCACCCATGCGCAGCGCGGTCAGCTTGTCGAGGTCCTGGTCCAGCGCGGTCAGCATGATCACCGGCGTCTCACCACGCTGGCGCAGCTGGGTCAGCACGCTCCAGCCATCCAGGCGTGGCAGCTGTACATCGAGCAGGACCAGGTCGGGGCGGGCGCTGCGATGCAGGTCCAGTGCGCTATGGCCATCGGCCGCGCGCAGCGTGCGCAGTCCTTCGCGTTCCAGGTAGGCGCTGAGAATATCGGCGATCTCGGCCTCATCCTCGACGATCAGGACGAGGGCGGCGAGGGCGGGGGAGGCATGCATGCAGGGGCGGGGCCGTAAGGTGCTTGCCTCCATCGTATCTCCACAGTTCCTCCATCGAAACCCCATCATTGCCACGCACACTGCGCGCTTCAGAACCTATCCGCCGCCTGCGCGGCATTGTGCACAGCAATGAGAACCTTCAGGACACCGGTCGCGTTGATCGCGGCCCTCGCCCTGGCCATGACGGCCTGCTCCACCCCCGAAGCCACTCCCGAAGCCGCACCGCGTGTCAGCGTGGTCACCGTCGGCCCGCAGGTGGTGCAGCGTGACGACGAACTGCCCGGCCGCGTGGCCGCCGTGCGCACCGCGCAGATCCGTGCGCAGGTGGGCGGCATCGTGCAGCGCCGGCTGTTCGACCAGGGGGCCGAAGTGAGCGCCGGCCAGGCCCTGTTCCAGATCGACCCGGCCGCGTTCCGGGCCGATGTCGATTCGGCACTGGCTGCCCTGCAGCGCAGTGAGGCCGCGCTTGGTCGCAGCCGGGTGCAGTCGCAGCGCCTGCATGCGCTGGCCGCCGTGCAGGCGGTCAGCCAACAGCATCGCGACGACGCCAGTGCCGAGTACGAACAGGCCCGTGCCGCGGTGAACGAGGCGCGCGCGATCCTGGCCCGTCGCCAGCTCGACCTGCGCTATGCGACGGTCAGTGCGCCGATTGCCGGCCGTATCGACCAGGCGCTGGTGACCGAAGGTGCGCTGGTCGGCGTGGCCGATGCCGAGCCGATGGCGGTGGTGCAGCAGATCGACCAGGTCTATGTCGATGTGCGCCAACCGGCGGCGCAGCTGGAGTCGCTGCAGCGCAGTGCTGCCGGTGGCGGCGAGCTGCCGGTGACGATCATCGTTGCGGCCGGCAAGCCGCTGTCCGAGCGTGGCCAGCTGCTGTTCTCCGGCATCAATGTCGATGCGCGTACCGGTGATGTGATCCTGCGCATCCTGGTCGACAACCCGCAGCGGCAGCTGCTGCCCGGCATGTACGTGCGCGCGAGGGTGCCACGTGGCGCGCCCGCCAGTGCATTGACCGTGCCACAGCAGGCGGTGCTGCGCAGCGCCGGTGGCCAGGCCTATGCCTGGGTGATCGGCGCCGACGGCAAGGCGGTGATCCGCACGCTGGAAGTGGACGGCAGTGTCGATCACCAGTGGCTGGTGCGCACGGGCCTGAAGGCCGGCGAGAAGGTGGTGGTCGAAGGCCAGGAGCGCCTGCAGGAAGGCGTGGTGGTCGATGCGCGCGACTGGCAGCTGCCGGTCGCCAGCGCCGGTGCAGTGCAGGCCGGCAGCAAGGGCTGAGCCTTTCCGGGGCCGGTCCCTCCAGGGAAATCCAACATGGCACGTTTCTTCATCGATCGCCCGGTGTTCGCCTGGGTGCTGGCGATCTTCATCATCCTGGCCGGCGTGCTGGCGATCCCGCGGCTGGCGGTGGAGCGCTATCCAGCAGTCGCCCCGCCCAGCGTCAGCATCTATGCCAGCTACCCGGGTGCCAGCCCGCAGACGCTGAATGACGCCGTGGTTGGCCTGATCGAGCGCGAGCTGTCCAGCGTCAAGCACCTGCTGTACTTCGAGTCGTCGGTGGACACGTCCGGCGAAGCGTCAATCACTGCCACCTTCAAGCCCGGCACCAATCCGGAGCTGGCGCAGGTGGACGTGCAGAACCGGATCAAGGCGATCGAACCGCGGCTGCCGCGCAGCGTGCGCCAGAACGGCCTGGCCGTGGAGGCCGCTGATTCCGGCTTCCTGATGCTGGTCGGCCTGCGTTCGCCCGATGCCAGCGTCAGCGAGGCCGCGCTGGGCGATTTCATGGCGCGCAACATCATCGAAGAGCTGCGCCGTATCGATGGCGTCGGCCGCGTGCAGTTGTTCGGTGCCGAGCAGGCGATGCGCGTGTGGCTGGACCCGACCCGGTTGACCGGCTACGGCTTGACCATGGGCGATGTGGCCGCCGCCATCGAGCAGCAGAACCTGGAGATTTCGCCAGGACGCATTGGTGATTCGCCGGGTGTTCCAGGCCAGCGCATCACCGTGCCGCTCAGTGCCGACGGCCAGTTGTCCACGCCGGAACAGTTCGCGGCGATCGTACTGCGTGCCGGCGCCGACGGTTCACGGGTGGTGCTGGGTGATGTCGCCCGCGTTGAGCTGGGCGCGCAGAGCTATGCCTGGGGCACCCGCGAGGACGGCCATCCAGCCACCGCCGCCGGCGTGCAGCTGCGCCCGGGCGCGAACGCGGTGCGTACCGCCGCGGCGGTGCGTGAGCGCATGGCTGAGCTGGCGCCGCTGCTGCCACGCGGGGTGGAAGCGAGCATCCCGTTCGACACCGCGCCGTTCGTGAAGATCTCGATCCAGAAGGTAGTGCAGACCCTGCTGGAGGCGATGCTGCTGGTGTTCGCGGTGATGTACCTGTTCCTGCAGAACTGGCGTTACACGCTGATCCCGGCGCTGGTCGCACCGATCGCGCTGCTGGGTACGTTCGCGGTGATGCTGGCGCTGGGCTTCTCGATCAACGTGCTGACCATGTTCGGCATGGTGCTGGCCATCGGCATCATTGTCGACGACGCGATCGTGGTGGTCGAGGGCGTGGAACGGATCATGGCCGAGGAGGGCCTGCCGCCGCGCGAGGCCACCATCAAGGCGATGCGTGAACTGACCGGCGCAGTGATCGGCATTACCCTGGTGCTGACCGCGGTGTTCATCCCGATGGCGTTCGCCAGCGGTTCGGTGGGCGCGATCTACCGCCAGTTCACCGTGGCGATGGCGGTGTCGATCCTGTTCTCGGCGCTGCTGGCCCTGAGCCTGACGCCGGCGCTGTGCGCGACCCTGCTGCGCCAGGCCAACCACGGCCATCACGGTCGCGGCGGGCTGTTCGGCGCCTTCAACCGGGGCTTCGAGCGGATGACCGGGCGTTACCAGCGTGGTGTGGCGACGGTGCTGCAGCGGAGCGGGCGGGTGATGGGCGTGTTCGCCGCACTGGTGGCGGCGTTGCTGCTGGGCCTGCACTGGCTGCCGGGCGCCTTCCTGCCGGAAGAAGACCAGGGCTATTTCATGACCTCGATCCAGCTGCCGGCCGAGGCGACGGCCGAGCGTACGCTGGCCGTGGTCGAAGCCTACGAACGGCACGTGGCCTCGCGTCCGGGCATCGGCTCCAACCAGTCGATCCTCGGCTACAGCTTTTCCGGTTCCGGCCCGAGTGCGGCGCTGACCTACACCATGCTGAAGGACTGGGGTGAGCGCGCAGGCGCAACCGCGGCCGGTGAGGTGGAGGCCGCGCAGCAGGCGATGGCCACGATTGCCGAGGGTGAGGTGATGAGCGTGATGCCGCCTGCGATCGACAGCCTGGGACGTTCGTCCGGCTTCTCGCTGGCGCTGCAGGCGCGCACCGGGCAGGGCCAGGCCGAACTGCGCGCGGCCCTGCAGCAGCTGCTGAAGCTGGCCGAAGCCAGCCCGCTGCTGTCGGAGGTGCATGCCGATGGCCTGCCGGCCGGCACCAGCGTGCGGCTGGACATCGACCGGGCCAAGGCCGAGGCAATGGGCGTGGGCTTCGAGCAGATCAGCAGCACGCTGTCGGCAGCCATGGGCTCGCAGTACGTCAACGACTTCCCCAACAAGGGACGGCTGCAGCAGGTGATCCTGCAGGCCGATGCGCCGCACCGGATGGAGCTGGAAGACGTGCTGAAGCTGTACGTGCGCAACAGCGAGGGCGGCATGGTGGCGTTGTCCGAGCTGGTCACCCCGCACTGGACCGAAGCGCCGTTGCAGCTGCAACGCTATCTTGGCTTCCCGGCGCTGAACCTGTCCGGCGCCCCGGCCTCCGGCGTGTCGACCGGTCAGGCCATGGCGGAGATGGAGCGGCTGGCCGAAAAACTCCCGCCCGGCTTCGCCCTGCAGTGGACCAGCCAGTCGCTGCAGGAGCGTGAGTCGGGGGCGCAGGCGCCGTGGCTGCTGTTGTTGTCGATGCTGGTGGTGTTCCTGGTGCTTGCCGCGCTGTACGAGAGCTGGTCGATTCCGTTGGCGGTACTGCTGGTGGTGCCACTGGGCCTGCTTGGCGCGGTCGCCGCGGTGCTGTTGCGCGGCATGCCCAACGACGTGTTCTTCAAGGTCGGCATGATCACCGTGATCGGGCTGTCGGCGAAGAACGCGATCCTCATCGTCGAATTCGCGCGCCAGCTGCAGCAGCAGGGGCGCGGTCTGGTTGAAGCAGCGCTGGAGGCGGCGCGGCTGCGCCTGCGCCCGATCGTGATGACCTCGCTGGCGTTCGCGCTGGGCGTGGTGCCGCTGATGCTGGCGCAGGGCGCGTCGAAGGAAACCCAGCAGGCGATTGGAACCGGTGTGTTCGGCGGCATGGTCAGTGCGACCGTGCTGGCGGTGCTCTTCGTGCCGGTCTTCTATGTAGTGGTGCAGGGCGCGCGGCAGTGGATCGCGCAGCGCCTGCGCAGGCGCCGGCCGATGCCGGGAGGAACCGTGGATGGAACGGAACATCGTTGAAGATCTGCATGAGCAGCAGTTGCTGGCGCTGGAACAGCGCCTGTGCGCAGCGCTGCTGGAGAACAATCACGATGCGTTGAACGCGCTGGTATCGCCGGCCCTGTTCCTGATGGACGGCCACGGTGGCCGCATGCTCGATCTGCCGTGGCTGGGTGATTGGTTGGCAGGAGACCTGCAGGTACGAAGCCTGCAGCTGCACGCGGTGGAAACGCTGCTGTGTGGCCGTCTGGCGTTGCTGTCCAGCGACGTGCGGATGTCGGTGTGGCGGCAGGGCCGGGAGCGCGAACTGAAGCTGCGCCTGTTGCGGGTCTGGACCTGCAGTTCCGGCGGCAGTGGCGCGCAGCTGCTGTCGATGGCGGTGCTGGCCGCATGAGTGCGGTCAGGCCGTTTTCAGGCCCCGCTCACCCCGAGGTGGTAGGGTCGAGCATTCCTGTAGTGTCGACAAGGAGTCGAGCCATGCGTGTAGTACCCAGTCTGTTGGCAGCCTCCCTGGGGTTGGTCCTGGCCGCGTGCCAGCCGGCCCAGGCACCCGCGGCGGGCAGCAATGACGCCTCGCCCGCCACGCCGCAGCCGAGCGCCAACACGGAAGGCGGCAGCGAGACCGCCTACCAGTGTGGTGATCTGAGTGTGGGCGCGACCTTCAATGGCGAGGATGCTGCCACGCTGGTGATCGGCGAGCGTCGCTTCGCCATGACCTCCGAGCGCGCGGCATCCGGCGCCAAGTACAGCGATGGCCTTGGCAACAGCTTCTGGACCAAGGGCAGCGATGATGGCCTGCTTAGCCTGAAGGGCGAGCCGGATCGCGAGTGCCATGCGGTGGAAGCCACCGAAGGCGATGGCAGCGCCGGCAATGCCGCGTTCCGTGCCACCGGCAATGAACCTGGATGGCTTGCAGTCGTCGATGGCGATATGCCGGGCCTGCAGGTGGAAGTTGACTATGGCGAGCGCCGCTTTGACGTGGCCAAGCCCACCCAGGGCGCTGATGGATGGAGCGGGAAGGCGTCCGACGGCACCGACGTCAAGCTCAGCTTCCAGCGCACTACCTGCCAGGACGACATGAGTGGGGAGGCGTTCGAGGCGAAAGTGATGTTGACCGTCGGTACCCGCCAGTACCACGGCTGCGGCAATTTCGGCGCGAAGCGGCCGTAAGCCCTCTGTAGAGCCGAGCCCACGCTCGGCTGCGTTGTGCTCTGCACAGGCACAGCAGCCGAGCGCGGGCTCGGCTCTACACAACTGCTGTCAACGATGCGCTGCTTGCTGCCTGCGGCGAACTTGCCGCAGGCAGTGATCGGCAGGCGATCGGCGCAGGGTGCTTAGTCGGCACGGCCGGCGAATTCGCCGGTGGCGGTGTTCACCAGCACGCGCTCGCCGTTGACGATGTACTCCGGCACCATGATCTCGATGCCGGTGTTGAGCTTGGCCGGCTTCGGGCGCTTGGTGGCGGTGCCACCCTTCAGTTCCGGCGGCGTCTCGATCACTTCCAGCACCACGGAGGCCGGCAGCTGGATCGCCACCGGCTGCTCGTCGATCACCTGCACGTAGATGCCGGTCAGGCCGTCGGTGATGTAACCGGCGTCATCGCCGATCACGTCCGCGTCCAGGGTGTATGGGGTGTAGTCCTCGTCATCCAGGAACACGAAGGCATCGCCGTCCTTGTACGAATAGGTGGACTGGCGGCGCAGCAGTTCGACCTCGACCAGGTTGTCGTCGGCATCGAAGCTGGCGTCGAGCTTGTTGCCGCCCGGCACGCTGTACATGATGAAGCGGAAGCGGACGTTGCCGCCGCGACCCTGCGGCGAGCTGCGCTCGATGTCGCGGATCTGGTACACGCCGTTGTTGTACTCGACGACGTTGCCCTTCTTGATGTCGTTGGCTTTCATGGTGATCTAGGTCGTTGGGGGAGGGCGCCGTCCCGGCGCCCGTGGGGAATCACTTCGGAGCGAGGCGGGTAGCGCCGTCCAGGCGGATGGTCTCGCCGTTGAGGTAGGTGTTGCCGAGGATGAAGCCGACCAGGCTGGCGAAGTCTTCCGGCTTGCCCAGGCGCGACGGGAACGGAATCGAGGCGGCCAGCGACTGCTGCACGGCTTCGGGCATGCCGTCCACCATCGGCGTCCAGAACACGCCGGGAGCAATCGTATTGACGCGGATGCCGAAGCGCGACAGTTCGCGTGCCATCGGCAGCGTCATCGACACCACGCCGCCCTTGCTGGCGGCATAGGCGGCCTGGCCGATCTGGCCTTCATAGGCGGCGATGCTGGCGGTGTTGATGATCACGCCGCGCTCGCCATCGATGCCGGCCTCGTTGTGCTGCATGCGGTTGGCCGCGGCCTTGGCGACATTGAAGCTGCCGACCAGATTGACCATCACCGTGCCCTGGAAGCCGGCCAGCGGCATCGGGCCGTCCTTGCCCAGCACGCGGCCGGCGCCGAGGATGCCGGCACAGTTCATCGCCACGTTCAGGCCGCCGAGGAAATCGTGGGCCTGGTCGATGGCCGCAGCCACGGCGGCCTCATCGCTGACGTTGACGTTGAAATAGCGGGCCTTGTCGGCACCCAGCCCGGCAACGGCGGTCGCACCCTTGTCGTCGTTGAGATCGAACAGGGCCACCTTGCCGCCCTGGGCGACGAGGTGCTGGGCCACGGCCAGGCCGAGGCCGGAGACGCCACCAGTGATCACGGCACGTACGGAAGACAGCTGCATTGAACGGTCCTGCAGGTTCGAGAACCGCCGATTCTAACGGAAGCTGCGACCGTCGCTGTTGTGCACTGCGCCGCCGCAGCAGGGCGGCGCAGTGCGGCGGTCAACCTGCGGCGGCCAGCGCCTGCCCGGTGCGGCTGGCGGTGGCGCGACCGAGCAGGCCTGCCAGCCAGCGGCCGGTCTCGGCCAGTGCCGGCAGGTCCACGCCGCTGTCCAGGCCCAGGCCCTGCAGCAGGTAGACCACGTCTTCGCTGGCCACATTGCCGCTGGCGCCCTTCGCATACGGGCAGCCACCGGCGCCGGAGACAGCACTGTCGACCACGCGCACGCCTTCTTCCAGGCAGGTGGCGATGTTGGCGATGGCCTGGCCGTAGGTGTCGTGGAAGTGCACGGCCAATGCGTCCATCGGAATCTCGGCCGCCACCGCCTGCAGCATCGCCCGTGCCTTGCGCGGGGTGCCGACGCCGATGGTGTCGCCCAGCGAGATTTCGTAACAGCCCATCTGGTGCAGCGCGCGCGCTACCCGCACCACGTCGGCCAGCGGCACCTCGCCCTGGTAGGGGCAGCCGAGCACGGTGGAGACGTAGCCGCGCACGCGCACGCCATCGGCGGCGGCGCGGCGCAGGATCGGCTCGAACCGGGCCAGCGACTCGTCGATGCCGGCATTGGTATTGGTGCGGTTGAACGCCTCGGACGCGGCAGTGAACACCGCCACCTCCTCGACGCCGACCGCACGGGCGCGGTCGTAGCCCTGTTCGTTCGGTACCAGCACCGGGTAGTGGACACCCGGCCTGCGCTGGATGCCGGCATAGACCTCGGCGGCGTCGGCCAGTTGCGGGATCCACTTCGGGCTGACGAAGCTGGTCGCCTCGATGCTGCGCAGGCCGGTGGCCGACAGGCGGTTGATCAGTTCGATCTTGTCGGCGGTGGACACCGACTGCTTTTCGTTCTGCAGGCCGTCACGCGGACCGACCTCGACGATGCGGACGTAATCGCTCATGCGGCTGCCCCATCGGCGGGGCGGTGGCAGACCGCTTCGATGTTGTTGCCGTCCGGGTCGAGCACGAAGGCCGCGTAGTAATCCGGGTGATACCACGGGCGCAGGCCCGGCGCGCCGTTGTCGCGGCCGCCGGCGGCGAGCGCGGCGGCATGGAAGGCATCCACCTGCGCACGGCTGGCGCAGGCGAAGGCCACGTGTACGCCGTGACTGGCGGTGCCGCCATTGCCGAGCCAGAAGAACGGCTTGCCGTCGCTGCCGAAGCCGACGTGGTCGTGGTCGCCGGTCTGTTCGGCGCTCACTTCCATCACCACGCCGATCTGCAGCGGAGCCAGTGCCTGCAGGAAGAAGGTCCTGCTGCGCGCCAGGTCGGCGCTGGTCAAACCAAGATGATCGAGCATGTTCAGGCTTCCGTGACCCAGTGGGGGGCGCGCTTGTCGAGGAAGGCGCCCAGGCCTTCCTGGCCTTCGGCCGAGACCCGCAGGCGCGCGATCAGGGCCGCATTATCGCGATCCAGTGCGTCGCGGTCATGGCTGTCGCGGACCTGCCGCACCAGCTGCTTGGCGGTGGACGAGGCGATCGGGCCGGCCTTGTCGAGCAGGGCCAGCTGGCGTTCCAGCGCCTCGTCCAGGCGCTCGGGTTCGACCAGTTGATGGACCAGGCCGATGCGCAGCGCGGTGTCGGCATCGAAGTGCTCGCCGGTGGCGAACCAGCGACGGGCCTGGCGCGGGCCGATGGCCTCGATCACGTAGGGCGAGATGACGGCGGGCAGCAGGCCCAGGCGGCTTTCGGTCAGGCCGAAGCGGGCCGCAGTGCTGGCGATGGCAATGTCGCAGCAGGCAACCAGGCCGACGCCGCCACCGAAGGCCGCGCCGTGGACCCGGGCCAGGGTCGGCTTGGGCAGCTCGTCCAGGGTGCGCATCAGCCGCGCCAGGGCAAGCGAGTCCTCGCGGTTGTCGGCCTCGCTGGCGGCGGCCATGCCGCGCATCCACTGCATGTCGGCACCGGCCGAGAAGGAAGCGCCGTGACCGGCGACCACCACGGCCCGGACCGAATCATCGCCGCCGGCGGCTTCCAGTGCGGCAGTCAGCCGGGCGATCAGGCTGGCGTCAAAGGCGTTGTGCAGCTCCGGCCGGTTCAGCCAGAGGGTGAGGACAGCGCCACGGCGCTCGATCTGCAAAGCATCGTTCATGGGATTCCAGGGTCACTCCATACCTGTATGGATCATAGCGGGCCATTGGTCATGGGCCATGACGCGACGCGGGAATGTTAGAATCGAGAACCATTTACATCCAGCAGAGAACACGCTAGATGACGCTGTCCGAACTGCCGCTGCACACCTCGGCCGTGGTCGAGTCCGTGCAGGACCTGCATGCCAACGATGCCATTGCCCGCCGCCTGCGCGAGCTGGGTTTCGTGAATGGCGAGGAAGTACGCCTGGTGGCCAAGGGCCCGGTGGGGGGCGAGCCGCTGCTGGTGCAGGTCGGGTTCACCCGGTTCGCGCTGCGGATCAGTGAAGCCAAGCGCGTCGTAGTCGACGCCGTCAGTCAGGAACGACGCGCATGACCGCCACCGTCTCCGCCTCACCGCTGCGCATCGCGCTGGTCGGCAACCCCAACAGCGGCAAGACCGCGCTGTTCAACCAGCTGACCGGCAGCCGGCAGAAGGTCGCCAACTACACCGGCGTCACCGTCGAGCGCAAGGAAGGCCGCCTGCGTGCGCCGTCCGGCCGCGAATTCGCCGTGCTCGACCTGCCGGGCGCCTACAGCCTGCATCCGGCCAGCCTGGACGAGGCGATCACCCGTGACCTGTGCCGGGGCTTCTACCCGGGCGAAGCTGCGCCGGACGTGCTGCTGTGCGTGATCGACGCCACCAACCTGCGCCTGCACCTGCGCTTCGCGCTGGAGCTGCGTGAGCTGGGCAAGCCGATGGTGGTCGCCCTGAACATGGTCGATGCGGCCCAGCGCCGTGGCATCCAGGTGGACGTGGCCGCGCTGGAGCGCGAGCTGGGCGTACCGGTGGTGGAGACCGTGGCGGTGCGCAAGCAGGGTGCCAAGGCCCTGGTCGAGCGCCTCGATGCGATGGTGCCGCACCTGGATGCGCCGGTGCCGGGCCCGGAAGGTGGCATCGACTACCACGCCAAGGTGCGCGAGATCCTGTCGGTCGCCGTGCGGATGCCGGCGCGGACCGCGAAGATCGACGACGCGCTGGACCGCTGGCTGCTGCACCCGGTGTTCGGGCTGATCAGCCTTGCGGTGGTGATGTTCCTGATCTTCCAGGCGGTGTATGCCTGGGCGACGCCGTTGATGGATGGCATCGAGGCTGGCTTCGCCTGGCTCGGTGCTCTCGTTGGCAGCGTGTTGCCGGAGGGGCCGCTGGCCAGCCTGCTGACCGACGGCATCATCGCCGGCGTCGGTGGCGTGGTGGTGTTCCTGCCGCAGATCCTGATCCTGTTCTTCTTCATCCTGGTGCTGGAGGAATCCGGCTACCTGCCGCGTGCGGCGTTCCTGCTCGACCGCATGATGGCCGCCGCCGGCCTGTCCGGCCGCTCGTTCATCCCGCTGCTGTCCAGCTTCGCCTGCGCGGTGCCGGGCATCATGTCCACGCGCAGCATCCAGGACCCGCGTGACCGCCTGGCCACCATCCTGGTCGCACCGCTGATGACCTGCTCGGCGCGCCTGCCGGTGTACGCCCTGCTGATCGGTGCGTTCATTCCGCAGAAGACGGTGTGGGGGGTATTCAACCAGCAGGGCCTGGTCCTGTTCGGCCTGTACACCGCCGGCATCCTCAGTGCGCTGGCGATGTCGTGGATCATGAAGAAGTGGCGCCGCGACAAGAGCGAGCATCCGCTGATGCTGGAGCTGCCGTCGTACCGCCTGCCACATGTGCGTGACCTGGCGGTGGGCCTGTATGAGCGCGGCATGATCTTCCTCAAGCGTGTCGGTGGCATCATCCTGGCGCTGACCATCCTGCTGTGGGTGCTGCTGTCGTTCCCGGCGGCACCAGTGGATGCCACGATGCCGGCCATCGACTACAGCTACGCCGGCCGGATCGGCCATGCGATGGCGGTGTTCTTCGCACCGCTGGGCTTCAACTGGCAGATCTGCATCGCGCTGATTCCGGGCCTGGCCGCGCGTGAGGTGGCGGTGTCGTCGCTGGCCACCGTGTATGCGCTGTCGGCCGCCGATGACGATGCCGCCAGCCAGGCGCTGACCCCGCTGATCAGCGATGGCTGGTCGCTGGCCACGGCCCTGTCGCTGCTGGTCTGGTACATCTACGCCCCGATGTGCATCTCGACGCTGGCGACCATCAAGCGCGAGACCAACTCCTGGAAGCAGATGGGCTTTGCCGCGTTCTACCTGTTTGCCGCGGCTTACGTGGCCGCGCTGATCACCTATCAGGTGACCAAGGCGCTGGGAGGCGGCTGATGGATACCGCGCTGCTGATCCAGTACCTGATCATCGCGGTGGCCGTGCTGGTCAGTGCCTGGGTGGTACTGAAGAAGCAGTTCCCGGGTACCGTGCGCACGCTGCGCGGGGCCTTGGCGCTGGCCCTGCTGAAGCCGGGTCGCGCGGCCTGGCTGCAGGCGCTGGGGCGGAAGATCGCGCCGCCGGCCAGCGGTGGTAACGGTGCCTGTGGGGGGTGCGACAGCTGCGGGCCGACCAAGAAGTAGCGTCCAGCCATGCTGGACCGCGGCTGTCCGGAGGGTGCGAACTTTCGACCCGCACGCTTTCCAGGGTTCAGACCTCTCTGCGGATGATCGCGCGGAAGTTCCCGTCCTGATTCAATCGCCGCACCGATTCGCGGTTTCCATGGGCTGCTGCGAAACCCGCCACGTCGGCCAGGGCATCGAGCAGCAGGGCCTTCAACGCGTCGCGGTTGCCGGCCTCCAGCAGATCTTCAAGGTCCTGCTGGATGAAGGTCCGGCGCAGGCCTGGCGTTTCTTCGATCCGCCAGTCGACATGGGGCGTGGGAATGCTGGAGCGGTACCGGAAAGCCGTTTCAAGATCGTCAGGCGCGAGGGGATACGCGAGCAGCTCTGGAAAGTAGAGTCCAGCATTCACATAGAAGCCCCGGCTTTCGCTGGCGCGCTGGTGATTAACGACAAGCAGGGCGGCATCCAGCAAGCGGTAGCGCGTGGTCGACGTCCCGGCATAACCGGTCTTCCTGGCGCATTTGCTGAAGACGGTCGAGGATTTCATGGGTTTTGCCCGGGCTGAGGGAAGGGCCACAGACTTGAAGGGGAGCGTTGCCGCGTCCAGTGGCAAACCCGTCACCGCAGGGGCATGCAGCATCGCAGCGATGGCGCTTGCCGGAGCAGGCGTGCTGCCGCTAGCCTGCAGGCATGAACCAGACTCCCCTGCGATTGCTCATTCACGGCGCCTCCGGGCGCATGGGCCAGGCCCTGCTGCGGCTGGCCGCCGAACATCCCGAAACCCTGCAGATCGTGGCCGCCGTGACCGGTCGCGCGCCGGCCCAGCGCGTAATCGACGGCGTGCCGTTCTTCGCGGCCAGCGAACTGCCCGGTGCGCCGGTGTTCGATGTGGCCATTGACTTCAGCCTGCCGGAGGGCTTCGACCCGCTGCTGGCGCTGTGCGTGGATCGCGGGGCAGGGCTGGTGTCGGGTACCACCGGCATTTCCAGCACGCAGCGCCAGGCGCTGGATGCGGCAGCGGCGAAGATCCCGCTGGTATGGGCCTCGAACTTCAGCCTGGGCGTGGCGGTACTGGACGAACTGGTGGAGCGCGCGGCGCAGGCGCTGGCCGGCTGGGACTGCGACATCGTCGAATCGCACCACACCCAGAAGAAGGACGCGCCATCGGGCACTGCACTGACCCTGGGCGCGGCCGCGCAGCGGGGCGGGGCGGAGCCGCATTACGCCAGCCTGCGCGCCGGCGACATCGTCGGCGAGCACCTGGTGCAGTTCACCGGGCTGGGCGAGCGCATCGAGCTGGTACACCGGGCCACCAACCGCGACATCTTCGCCCGCGGCGCCCTGTTCGCCGCCCGCCAGCTGCAGGGCCGTGCCCCGGGCAGCTACCGGGTGCGCGATCTGCTGGACGGGCCGCGTTAACCGGTAGCGCCGGGCCGTGCCCGGCGTCGGTGTCGGTTCCGCCGGGCATGGCCCGGCGCTACCAGCGGGTGCCGCATACCCGGCCGGATCGAAATGAATGCGCAATCGCCTGTTCATGAAGCGCGATAACCGCTGGCGCGAGCGCCCCGGCAGCGCTACAATTCGCACTCGCCGAATCACGAAAGCCGGACCGGTCCCAGACCGTACGTCCGCGCTTTTTTGCAACCGGATTTCCGTGAAGCGCAGGCGTGACTTCGGCAGCCCCCTCGGTAGCCAAAGTGAGATTCCCGTGACCCAAGCCGCAATCCTCGTCCTCGAAGACGGCACCGTATTCGAGGGCGAATCCGTAGGCGCGCCCGGCCTGTCCGTCGGTGAAGTGGTGTTCAACACCGCCATGACCGGCTATCAGGAAGTGTTGACCGACCCGTCCTACGCCCGGCAGATGGTCACGCTGACCTATCCGCATATCGGCAACACCGGCATGACCGACCAGGACGATGAAGCGTCCAAGGTGTGGTCGGCCGGCCTGATCGTGCGCGACGTTCCGCGCCGTCCCAGCAACTGGCGCAGCCAGGTGTCGCTGCAGGACTGGCTGATCCAGCGTGGCGTGGTCGCCATCGCCGGCATCGACACCCGCAAGCTGACCCGCATCCTGCGCGAGAAGGGCGCGCAGAACGGTGCGCTGATGGCCGGCGACATCGACGTGGAAAAGGCACTGGAAGCCGCCCGCAAGTTCCCGGGGCTGAAGGGCATGGATCTGGCCAAGGTCGTCACTACCGAGAAGACCTACACCTGGACCGAGGGCCAGCTGGACCTGGATGCCAACGCCTTCGTCAGCGTGCCGGCCCGGTTCAAGGTCGTGGCCTACGACTTCGGCGTGAAGACCAACATCCTGCGCATGCTGGCCGAGCGCGGTTGCGAAGTGACCGTGGTGCCGGCGCAGACCCCGGCCGCCGAAGTGCTGGCGCTGAAGCCGGACGGCGTGTTCCTGTCCAACGGCCCGGGTGACCCGGAACCGTGCGACTACGCCATCGAAGCGATCAGGACCTTCATCGACGTGAAGATCCCGACCTTCGGCATCTGTCTGGGCCACCAGCTGCTCGGCCTGGCCTCGGGCGCGCAGACCATGAAGATGGGCCACGGCCACCACGGTGCCAACCACCCGGTGCAGGACCTGGACAGCGGCCGGGTGATGATCACCTCGCAGAACCACGGTTTCGCGATCGACGAAGCAACCCTGCCGCCGACCCTGCGCGTGACCCACCGTTCGCTGTTCGACGGCACCAACCAGGGCGTCGCCCGCACCGACGTGCCGGCGTTCTCGTTCCAGGGCCACCCGGAAGCATCGCCGGGCCCGCACGACGTCGGTCCGCTGTTCGACCGTTTCGTGGCGCTGATGGAGCAGGCCAAGGCGTGATCAGTACGCCGCCGGCCCCCCGGTGGCGTCGCGATGGACCGTAAACCCCGCATCGCTGCTGCCACTGGCGCGGCGCTGCGGATCAAGATTCCTGATCGACAGCGTGCGATCACTCCCCCTTGTCACGCTGTACTGACTTAGAGAAGAAAATGCCCAAGCGCACTGACCTCAAGACCATCCTCATCATCGGTGCTGGCCCGATCGTCATCGGCCAGGCCTGCGAGTTCGACTACTCCGGTGCCCAGGCCTGCAAGGCCCTGCGTGACGAGGGTTACCGCGTGGTGCTGGTCAACAGCAACCCGGCCACGATCATGACCGACCCGGAGATGGCCGACGCCGTCTACATCGAGCCGATCAACTGGCAGACGGTCGAGAAGATCATCGCCAAGGAAAAGCCCGATGCGCTGCTGCCGACCATGGGTGGCCAGACCGCGCTGAACTGCGCGCTGGACCTGGCCGACCACGGCGTGCTGGAGAAGTACAACGTCGAGCTGATCGGTGCCAAGCGCGAAGCGATCCGCATGGCCGAAGACCGCGAGCTGTTCCGCGTGGCCATGGGTGAGATCGGCCTGGAGTGCCCGACCGCCGCCGTCGCCCACACCCTGGACGAAGCGCTGGAAATCCAGACCCGCGTCGGCTATCCGACCATCATCCGCCCCAGCTTCACCCTGGGCGGCAGCGGTGGCGGCATCGCCTACAACCGCGAAGAGCTGGTCGAGATCGTCAGCCGCGGCCTGGAGCTGTCGCCGACCACCGAAGTGCTGGTGGAAGAGTCGGTGCTGGGCTGGAAGGAATTCGAGATGGAAGTGGTCCGCGATACCGCGGACAACTGCATCATCGTCTGCTCGATCGAGAACCTGGACCCGATGGGCGTGCACACCGGTGACTCGATCACCGTGGCGCCGGCGCAGACCCTGACCGACAAGGAGTACCAGCGCCTGCGCGATGCCTCCATCGCCGTGCTGCGCAAGATCGGCGTCGATACCGGTGGCTCGAACGTGCAGTTCGGCATCAACCCGAAGACCGGCCGCGTGGTCGTCATCGAGATGAACCCGCGCGTGTCGCGTTCGTCGGCGCTGGCTTCCAAGGCCACCGGCTTCCCGATCGCCAAGGTCGCCGCCAAGCTGGCCGTGGGCTACACCCTGGACGAACTGAAGAACGAAATCACCGGCGGCCTGACCCCGGCCTCGTTCGAGCCGTCCATCGACTACGTCGTCACCAAGATCCCGCGCTTCGCCTTCGAGAAGTTCCCGGCCGCCGATGCCCGCCTGACCACCCAGATGAAGTCGGTGGGCGAGGTGATGGCGATGGGCCGTACCTTCCAGGAGTCGGTGCAGAAGGCCCTGCGTGGCCTGGAAACCGGCAAGGTCGGCTTCGACCCGACCGGCCAGGACCTGGGCAACGAAGACGACCTGCAGACCCTGCGTCGCGAGCTGAAGGCGCCGGGCCCGGAGCGCCTGTTCTATGTGGCCGATGCGTTCCGCGCCGGCATGAGCGTGGAAGAGATCTACGCACTGTCATTCATCGATCATTGGTTCCTGGACCAGATCGAGGAAATCATCGCGGCGGAAGGCGAAGTCGCCGCCGGTGGCATCGATGCGCTGGATGCCGCACGCCTGCGCAAGCTGAAGCGCGCTGGCTTCTCCGACGCGCGCCTGGCGCAGCTGACCGGCACCAACGAAGCCGCCATCCGCGCGCTGCGTCGTGCGCACAAGGTGCGCCCGGTCTACAAGCGCGTGGACTCCTGTGCCGGTGAATTCTCCACCGGTACCGCCTACCTGTACTCGACCTACGAGGACGAGTGCGAGGCCGCGCCGAGCAACCGCGACAAGATCATGATCCTGGGCGGTGGCCCGAACCGCATCGGCCAGGGCATCGAGTTCGACTACTGCTGCGTGCACGCGGCGCTGGCGCTGCGCGAGGATGGCTATGAAACCATCATGGTCAACTGCAACCCGGAAACCGTGTCGACCGACTACGACACCTCCGACCGCCTGTACTTCGAGCCGCTGACCCTGGAAGACGTGCTGGAGATCGTCGAACTGGAACAGCCGAAGGGCGTGATCGTGCAGTACGGCGGCCAGACCCCGCTGAAGCTGGCGCGCGCGCTGGAAGCCAACGGCGTGCCGGTGATCGGCACCAGCCCGGACTCGATCGACCTGGCCGAAGACCGCGAGCGCTTCCAGCAGCTGGTCGACAGGCTGGGGCTGAAGCAGCCGCCGAACCGCATCGCCCGCAATGATCAGGAAGCCCTGCTGCTGGCCCGCGAGATCGGCTACCCGCTGGTGGTGCGCCCGAGCTACGTGCTGGGCGGCCGTGCCATGGAAATCGTCTACGGCGAAGCCGACCTGGCCCGCTACGTGCGCGACGCGGTGAAGGTGTCCAACGATTCGCCGGTGCTGCTGGACCGCTTCCTCGACAACGCCGTCGAGTGCGACGTCGACATCATCGCCGACAAGGATGGCAACGTCCTGATCGGTGGCGTGATGGAGCACATCGAAGAAGCCGGCGTGCACTCGGGCGATTCCTCGTGCTCGCTGCCGCCGTACTCGCTGTCGGCTGAAACCCAGGCCGAACTGCGCCGCCAGGTGGTGGAGCTGGCCAAGGCCCTGAACGTGGTCGGCCTGATGAACACCCAGTTCGCGATCCAGACCAGCGACGAAGGTGCCGACACCATCTATCTGCTGGAAGTGAACCCGCGTGCCTCGCGCACCGTGCCGTTCGTGTCCAAGGCCACCGGCATGCCGCTGGCGAAGATCGCTGCCCGTTGCATGGCGGGCAAGAGCCTGGCCGAGCAGGGCGCGACCAAGGAAATCGTGCCGGACTACTACTCGGTGAAGGAAGCGATCTTCCCGTTCGCCAAGTTCCAGGGTGTCGATCCGATCCTCGGGCCGGAGATGCGCTCCACCGGCGAGGTGATGGGCGTCGGCCGCACCTTCAACGCCGCCTTTGCGCGTGCGCAGGAAGCCGGTGGCATCAAGGCACCGCCGGTCGGCAAGGCCTTCGTTTCGGTGCGCGATCCGGACAAGAAGCGCGTGCTGCCGGTGGCCAAGGCACTGCTGGCGCGTGGCTACAGCCTGGTTGCCACCCGTGGCACCGCTGCGTGGCTGCAGCAGCACGGCATGGACTGCGAGATCATCAACAAGGTGGTGGAAGGCCGTCCGCACATCGTCGACTCGATCAAGAACGGCGAGATCGTCTACATCGTCAACACGACCGAAGGTCGTTCGGCGATCAACGACTCGTTCTCGATCCGTCGCGAGGCGCTGCAGCATCGCGTCACCTACTCGACCACCATTGCCGGCGCCAAGGCGCTGGTGGATTCACTGGAATTCCGCGGCACCGGCCCCGTCTGGTCGCTGCAGGAGCTGCACAAGGAGTTGAATGCATGAGAGCCCCGATCACGATGAAGGGCGCGCAGAAGCTGCGCGACGAACTGGATCACCTGAAGTCGGTCAAGCGCCCGAAGGTCATTGCGGCCATCGCCGAAGCGCGTGAGCACGGTGACCTGAAGGAGAATGCCGAGTACCACGCCGCGCGCGAGGAGCAGGGCTTCATCGAAGGCCGCATCAAGCAGCTGGAAGGCGAGCTGTCGCACGCCGAAATCATCGACGTGAGCAAGCTCAATGCCGGCTCCAAGGTGGTGTTCGGCGCCAGCGTGACGCTGGCCGACGTGGAAACCGACGAAGAGAAGAAGTACCAGATCGTCGGTGACCTGGAGGCGGACATCAAGCAGGGCCTGATCGCGATTTCCTCGCCGGTGGCGCGTGCGATGATCGGCAAGCTGGAAGGTGATTCGATCGTGATCGACGCCCCGGCCGGCCAACGCGAGTACGAGATCGTCAGCGTCAGCTACGTGGACTGACCACGTGGCGACGGCGACCCTGCTGTTGCCGGCGCGCAGCCGCTTTGCCGCGGCTGCGCTGCCGGACGATGTGGCACGTGCGCTCGGCCGTGCCACCACGGTGCAGGTCGCGCCGGGCGAACGCGCGCAGCTGACACGCCATTTCTCGGTTGCCGCGCCGCACTGGCCGGTGGCCGCGCTGACCCGCCAGCGCGACGTCGGCGATGCTGCCGGCGCCAGCTGGCTGCGTGCCGATCCAGCCTGCATGGTGCCGGACATGCACGGCGCGCGGATGATGGCCTACGGCGAAACGCTGCGGCCGACGCTGGCCGATTGCCTGGCGTTGCTGCCGGTGTTGCAGCCGTTGTTCGCCGACGCCGGCTTTGTGCTTGACGCACCCGATCCTTCGCGCTGGTACCTGCGGCTGCCGATCGACAGCGAGCTGCCGGACTTCGACAGCCCCGACGAGGTGCTGGGTGATGACCTGTTCTCGCACCTGCCGGAAGGGCAGGGCGGCCGTCGATGGCGGGCGCTGATGACCGAGGCACAGGTGCTGCTGCACAACCATTCCTGGAACCAGCAGCGTGCCGCGCAGGGACAGCAGCCGATCAACTCGCTGTGGTTCTGGGGCGGTGGCGTGATGCCGGTGTCGGTCAGCACCCCGCACGCGCAGGTGCGCAGCCGCGACGCGCTGCTGCAGGGCCTGGCCCTGGCGGCTGGTGTGGCCGTGGACGGCGAGCAGGCCGTGGATGCACTGGTTGACCTGCGCCAGCTGCGCTCTTTGCAGCAGCTCGGCAATGATGCGATCCGGCCGCTGCTGGCCGCGCTCAAGCGTGGCGAACTGCAGCGGCTGGTGCTGGATTTCGAGGACGGCCTGCAGTTCCAGCTGGACCGTGGCCAGCGCTGGCAGTTCTGGAAGAAGCCGCGCCAGCTGCACGACTGATCGGGGCCTCTGCCGAGCGGGGTCGGATCCGTTTTCCATCGGAAAACGGCGTTGACCCCGATGTTTGCCGGGGTTGCCGGCCAGCGGGCGGCACTATCGCAGGTAGCGGCGCCTCAACGGACCTCGCTGACCACCGTCGGCAGCTGCCAATGACCACCCGCCACGCCGCGGCACTGCCCGGTGGTGAACTCGCCGCTCTTCACGAATCGCGCGCCATCCCAGGCCCAGTCGTGGCCGGAGAAGCAGTCACCGATGCCGCGTCCACGGAAGCGCCCGCGCAGCGTCGCGTCATCGCGATCAAAGTCCTCCGCGTTGGAGGCCACGAACTTCGCCTGGTACGGCGCCTTGTCCTGCACTACCCAGTAGCCGCTGCTGAAGTTGTAGGCACCCACGAAGCAGCTGGTGCTTGCCAGCACATGCTGGGCGTCCAGTCGCTGGATCTCGATTTCATCTGTCCCGCCATCGCTCAGGCGGGCGCACTCATCCGGCTTCGGCAGGCTGGCGATCAGTGCCTTGCGCAGGCCCGGTGCGTTCGCCAGTGCCGCGTCCGAGGCGCGCGGTGCCACCAGTGTGCCGCGCATGATCACTGGCACCGGCAACGCCGCAGGTACGCTCGTTTCGGGCTTGTCGCCACGCCGCACCAGCGCCCCCGGCGTGTCCAGCCGGCCTTGGGCCTCGTCCATCTTCAGTAGTACGGCCGCTGCACCGCGGTCGGAGATCGGCCACGCCTTGCCCTCGCCGTCGATGATCTCGATGCGTGCCTGGCGCGGCAGTGCGGCGACCAGTGCATCGGTCTGTGCCTGCTGCAACAACACTTTGTCCCCGTCGCCGGTGTCGCGCACCGGGCCCAGGTCCTTGCCGTTCAGGTGCAGGCGCAGCGCCCCGGTCGGCGTCGGGCTTTCGCCATCGTCGCCATTGCGCAGCCGCGCGAGCACCTTCGTACCCGGGCCGCCCGCGCGTTCCAGCATCAGGCTGAGCAGATTGCCGGGTTGTTCCGGACTGTAGCCGGCGGCGCGGCAGGTGCGGGTGTTGTCACAGGCCAGCGACCAGTCGTTGTGTTCGAATTCGACCCCGGGCCTGGGCTCAGGCGTCGCGGAGTGGGCGGCCGAGGCCACGGCGAGTGCCATCAGCGCGGTCAGCAGGGTGCGGGTCATGGATGGAAGTCCGTTCCAGGGCAGGCAAGCATGGAAGATGCGGTCGTGAAATCCAAATGCTGCTGGCCGAAGAGCCAAGGGGCCTCGTCAGCAGCGGCAGCCGACTGGGAGAGTGGTGCACGTTATGATGTGCAGGTCTTTCGTAACCGGCGATGCCGATGTCCCTTGCCGCCGATGCTGCGCAGCCGCCCTCTGATACACCGCTGATCCGCCGCCGCGATGCGGTCGTGCCCGGCAGCTGGCCAGAGGGCACGCTGCCATTGCTGGCGCGACTCTATGCCAGCCGCGGTGCGGGAACGCCAGAGCTGGCGCTGCCGAAACTGGGCAGCCTCCACGCGCCCGAGCTGCTGACCGGTATCGATGATGCAGTGGGCCTGCTGATCGAAGCCATCGCCAACGACAAGCGCATTCTGGTGGTCGGCGATTTCGATTGCGATGGCGCCACCGCCTGTGCGGTCGGCGTGCGTGGCCTGCGGATGCTCGGCGCGCAACACGTCTTCCACGCGGTGCCGAACCGCATGGTGCACGGCTATGGCCTGTCACCGTCGCTGGTGGAAGAGCTGGCTGCGCTGCAGCCGGATCTGCTGGTGACCGTCGACCACGGCATTGCCTGCCATGCGGGCGTGACCGCGGCCAAGGCGCGCGGCTGGCAGGTGCTGGTCACCGACCACCATCTGCCGGGGCCGCAGTTGCCGCCGGCCGACGTGATCGTCGATCCCAACCTGGATGGCGATGCCTTCCCCAGTAAGTCACTGGCCGGTGTTGGTGTGATCTTCTATGTGCTGATGGCGCTGCGCCGGCAGATGCGCGAGGCCGGTGTCTTTGCCGATGGCAAGGGACCGGACCTGACCACGCTGCTGGACTTGGTGGCGGTGGGCACCGTTGCGGACCTGGTAGCGCTGGACCCGAACAACCGTGCGCTGGTCAGCGCAGGCCTGCGCCGTCTGCGCGCGGGGCAGGGCTGTGTCGGCCTGCGTGCGCTGATCGAAGCCAGCGGCCGTGATGCTGCGCGGCTGACGGCCACCGACATCGGATTCGCGCTCGGCCCGCGCCTGAATGCCGCAGGCCGGCTGGAAGACATGGCGCTGGGCATCGCGCTGTTGCTGACCGAAGACCCGCGCCAGGCACGTGAGATCGCGCAGACGCTGGAGCAGATCAACTCAGAACGCCGCGCGGTGCAGCAGGCGATGACCGATGACGCCGAGCAGGCGTTGACCCGCGTGGTGCTCGACATGTCGGGGCAGCGACCGGTGGCGGCCTGCCTGTTCGATGCCGACTGGCATCCGGGCGTGGTCGGCCTGGTTGCGTCGAAGATGAAGGATCGCCTGCATCGCCCGGTGATCGCCTTCGCCCCGGCCGAACCCGGCGCCGACACCCTGCGAGGCTCGGCGCGCTCCATTCCCGGCCTGCACATCCGTGACGCCCTGGCGCTGGTCGATGCGCGCCACCCGGGCCTGATCGAACGCTTCGGTGGCCACGCCATGGCGGCCGGCCTCAGCCTGCGGCGTGACCACGTTGATGACTTCAAGGCCGCCTTCGTCGCGGTGGTGCTGGAGATGCTCGATCCGGCGGCACTGCAGCAGCAGGTGCTCAGTGACGGCGAGCTGGCCGCGGACGAGCTGGACCATCGCCACGCCGATGCGTTGCGCCTGGCCGGGCCGTGGGGCCAGGGTTTCCCCGAGCCACTGTTCGATGGCCGCTTCGAAGTGGCCAACTGGCGCGTGCTGAAGGAGCGTCACCTGAAGCTGGAACTGCGCCTGCCCGGCGTACCCGGCACCATCAACGCCATCCATTTCGGCGGCTGGCACGGCAACGCGCCGAGTCGCCACGTGCATCTCGCCTATCGGCTCGCCTGCGACGACTATCGCGGCGGCAGCGCCATCCAGCTGATCGTCGAGCACTGCCTGCCCGCCTGAGAAAAAGGGGACGGAGGGGATTAAGTCGCTTGTGCCTTGTTTGCCAGTTGCGACTTAATCCCCTCCGTCCCCTTTTTTGGTCTCCCAACCCCGTTACGGCTGCTGGTGCGTTCAACGATCCACGATCCCACTGGAGTCCGGTCATGGTCTTCGCCCGTTGCTGCATTGTGTTGTTGCTGGCCCTTGCGGCCTGGCCCGCTGGCGCGCAGTCGCCGCCGATCTCCCGGCCGCAGGCCGCCACCCCGCTGCTGATCGCACCGGCGGCTGAGCAGGCGGTCCAACTGCGACACGCCCGCATCGAGGGCGAGATCCAGGCCGGCATCGCCCAGACCCGGATCACGCTGGAATTCCACAACCCCAACCGGCGGGTACTGGAGGGCGAGCTGCAGTTCCCGCTGGCCGATGGCCAGCAGATCAGCGGCTTCGCGCTGGATATCAACGGCGAGATGCGTGACGCGGTGCCGGTGCCCAAGGACCGCGGCCGCCAGGTGTTCGAGGAGATCGCCCGTCGTGGCGTCGACCCGGGGCTGCTGGAACAGACCGCCGGCAACCAGTTCCGGCTGCGCATCTACCCGCTGCCGGCCGGCGGCAGCCGACGCGTGCAGCTGGTGATTCGCGAGCCGTTGGCCTTCGCCGGCCAAGGCTGGCAGTGGACGCTGCCGCTGCAGTTTGCTGCCGGTGCAGCCTCGGTTGAACTGAAACTGCAGGCACCTGGCACGACCACCGTAGGTACGGCGCCATTCCGCATCAGCGCGGGCCAGCTGCAGTGGCAGGGCAAGGGCGCGCAGTTGCCGAAGCAGCTGCACTGGAGCCTGCCGGCAGCACGCCAGGCACAGGTGCAGGTGGCGCCCTGGCAGGACGGCCATTACCTGCTGGCGCAGCTGCCGGTGGCGGCCAGCAGCACGCCGCGCAGACTGCCGAGCGAAATCGGCCTGCTGTGGGACGGCTCCGGTTCGGCGGGACAGCGCGAACGCACGCGCGAGTTCGCCCTGCTGGATCGCTATTTCGCCGCGCTGGGTGACGGCACCGTGGCCTTGACCGTGCTGCGCGATCGCGCCGAGCCGGTGCGTCGCTTCCGCATCCGCGCCGGTAACTGGAGTGAGCTGCGTGCGGCACTGCAGGCCGTACGCCCGGACGGTGCCAGCGCGCTGGCGCAGTGGCAACCAGAGCAGAGGGTGAAGGAATACCTGTTGGTCAGCGATGGCCTGCTGACCTACGGGCCGGAACAGCTGCCGGCGATGGCGCCGGACCAACGCCTGTTTGCGGTCAGCAGCG
The DNA here is from genome assembly GCF_057179845.1 of Stenotrophomonas maltophilia group sp. SKK55. Taxonomy (NCBI): domain Bacteria; kingdom Pseudomonadati; phylum Pseudomonadota; class Gammaproteobacteria; order Lysobacterales; family Lysobacteraceae; genus Stenotrophomonas; species Stenotrophomonas maltophilia group sp. SKK55. The sequence goes on along the minus strand of NZ_JBXUHP010000018.1, from coordinate 36,489 downwards.
CCGGTGCGCGCACCGATGCCGTGCGACTGCGTGGCTGGAGCGAAGCGCATGGTGGTCGCTTCGTCGCGCTGGGGAAGGATGTCGAATTGGCCGCCCGTGAGCTGCTGTCGTCGCCGCTGGATGTGCAGGTCGATGCAGGGCGCGGCGTGCAGGACGTGGTGATCGATCGTCGCAGTGAAGCCCAGGGCTGGTTGTGGCTGCATGCACGACTGGCGGCCGAAGGCGTGCCGATGCGGGTGCGCGTGGGTGGCGGCGAATGGCAGGCGTTGCCCGCCACGCAGAAGAGCAAGGACGGTGAACTGCTGGCCGGTTTGTGGGCGCAGGCGCGTCTGCAGCAGCTGGCCGCCTACCGTCATGGCAACCGCGAGGCGATGCAACGCCTGTCACAACAGTTTGGCCTGGTGGGGCCGGATACCTCGCTGATCGTGCTGGAGACGCTGGAGGACTACCTGCGCTATGCGATCCGCCCTTCGGGCACGCTGCGCGCGGAGTACGACGCCAAGTTTGCAGTGCAGGTCAGGGATCGCGCCGCTGCTGATCGCCAGCGCCTGGATGAAGTGGCCGCCCGCTGGAAGGAGCGCCAGCAGTGGTGGAACCGCAGCTGGCCGAAGGATGCGCCGCCGCAGGCGAAGGGCGGGGCACTGGAAGTGGCCTCGGCGGACTACGCGATGGAATCGGCCCCGATGGCGATGCTCGCCGCGCCTGCCCCCGCCGCTCCGCCCGCCCCCACGCCGATGGCGGCGACCGAGCAACGCATGGAAGCCAGCAGCGCGCGTGCACGTCGCTCAGCGCCTGCATCGAACAAGGCCCTGGATTCAATCACGGTCACTGGTGGCCGTGTCACTGCGCCCGCTGCCGCCAACGACGGCCAGCTCGGCATCCAGCTGGCGGCCTGGCAGCCGGACTCGGCCATCGCCCGGCGCCTGCGCCAGGGGCCGCCGTCGCAGCTCTATGACCGCTATCTGGCCGAGCGCGATGCCCACGCCGACAGCAGCGCGTTCTTCCTCGATGTGGCCGACCTGCTGCTGGAGCAGGGCCAGCGCGAGCTGGCACTGCGGGTGCTGTCGAACCTGGCCGAAATGGATCTGGACAACCGCCACCTGCTGCGCGTGCTCGGTTACCGACTGATGCAGGCCGATGCTCCCGCACTGGCGGTGCCGGTGTTCGAGCAGGTGCTGGCGATGGGCCAGGAAGAACCGCAGAGCTTCCGCGACCTGGGCCTGGCGCTGGCAGCGGCCGGCAAGCCACAGCAGGCGCTGGCGCCGCTGTACCAGGTGGTGGTGCGGCCGTGGGACAGCCGCTTCGATGGCATCGCCCTGATCGCACTGGATGAGCTGACCAACCTGGTGGCCGGCAGCACGCCCCGGCTGGATACCACCGGCATCGACCCGCGCCTGTTGCAGGCGATGCCGCTGGACCTCCGCGTGGTGCTGTCGTGGGACGCCGACAACAGCGACATGGACCTGTGGGTAACCGACCCGAACGGCGAGCGCGCTTACTACGGTAATCGGCTGACCTACCAGGGCGGGCAGATGTCGCAGGACTTTACCGGCGGCTATGGCCCCGAGCAGTTCTCGCTGCGCAACGCCAAGCCGGGCAAGTACAAGGTGGAGGCGAACTACTTTGGCAGCCGCCAGCAGCTGGTGACCGGTGCGACAACCCTGATGCTGCGGCTGACCACCCACTGGGGCACGCCGAAGCAGAAGGATCAGATGGTGACGATGCGACTGAAGGACCGTGCCGAGACCGTGCTGGTGGGCGAGTTCGAGGTTAAATAGTCAACTGCCCCAAGTGGCCGTCCGAGGGGGGGCAAGGAAGACCCTCGTCGACGCCGCTCTGGGGCAAGGAGGCCCTGTGTGGGGTCGGCCGCAGCCCGGCCGGCTCCCCGCGCCAAGGCGGACATCGCCCGCCTGAATGCAGCGCCAGTGCATCATGCTGGAGCCCCGGCGCAGGTCCAGGCCCTCATTCCGGGCATCCCCGGCCTGCGGTATCATTACCAGTCATCTTTTGAATGCATAACCGCCGACATGATCGAACTGAATCCTGTCCGCCAGCGCATCACCGATCTGACCGATCGCGTGCTGTCGCTTCGGGGGTATCTTTGACTACGACGCCAAGAAAGAGCGTCTTGAAGAAGTAACGCGGGAGCTGGAAAGCCCCGACGTCTGGAACAACGCCGAGTACGCCCAGAACCTGGGCCGCGAGCGTTCCAGCCTGGAAAAGACCGTGGGCGGCATCGCCTCGGTGCTCGATGGCCTGAACGACGCCACTGAACTGCTGGAGTTGGCCGAGTCCGAGCAGGACGAGGAGACCGCACTGGCGGTGGTCGCCGACCTCGACAAGCACCAGGCGCACGTGGAGAAGCTGGAGTTCCAGCGCATGTTCTCCGGCGAGATGGACAATGCGGCCGCGTTCGTCGACATCCAGGCCGGTGCCGGTGGCACCGAAGCCCAGGACTGGGCCGAGATCCTGCTGCGCATGTACCTGCGCTGGTGCGAGTCGCGCGGCTGGAAGACCGAACTGATGGAAGTCTCCGGTGGCGACGTCGCCGGCATCAAGTCGGCCACGCTGCGCGTGGAAGGCGATTACGCCTACGGCTGGCTGAAGACCGAGACCGGCGTGCACCGCCTGGTGCGCAAGTCGCCGTTCGACTCGGACAACCGCCGCCACACCAGCTTCACCTCGGTGTTCGTGTCGCCGGAAATCGATGACAACATCGACATCACCATCAACCCGGCCGACCTGCGTACCGACGTGTACCGTTCGTCCGGTGCCGGTGGCCAGCACGTGAACAAGACCGAGTCGGCAGTGCGTATCACCCACATTCCGACCAACATCGTTGTGGCTTGCCAGACCGGCCGCAGCCAGCACCAGAACCGCGACAACGCGATGAAGATGCTGGCCGCCAAGCTGTATGAACTGGAGATCCAGAAGCGCAACGCCGAGAAGGATGCGGTGGAAGCCACCAAGTCCGACATCGGCTGGGGCAGCCAGATCCGCAACTACGTGCTGGACCAGAGCCGTATCAAGGACCTGCGTACCGGCATCGAGCGTTCAGATACGCAGAAGGTGCTGGACGGCGACCTGGACGAGTTCGTCGAGGCCAGCCTGAAGGCCGGTTTGGCCGTGGGCTCCAAGCGCGCCGATGCCTGATCGACGCGCCTGCGCGGATTTCGTCACCCTTGTGCGCAACGCCGAGGGTGGCTGATCACGCTTCCGGTAGAGCCGAGCCCATGCTCGGCTGCTGTTGGCGCAGTAGCAGACGCGTCGAGCATGGCTCAACGCTACAAAGGGTAGGACGGGCCGATGATGCGCAGCGAAAGTGAACGCAAGGAACTCGGTGGCTTCCTCAAGGCCTGCCGCGCCCGTGTCGACCCCGCCACGCTCGGCCTCCCGGCCGGGCGCCGGCGCACCCCGGGCCTGAAGCGCGAGGAAGTCGCGCTGGCGATCGGGGTCAGCGTCAGCTGGTACACCTGGATCGAGCAGGGGCGTGAAGTGCGCGCCTCGCCCGAAGTGCTGGAGCGCCTGGCGCAGGTGCTGCGCATGAGCGACGACGAGCGCGCCTACGCGTTCGCGCTGTCCGGCTACGGCGTGCCGCTTGAATCACCGGACGAGAGCGTGACCGATGGCCTACGCCAGCTGGTGGAGGCGATGCAGCCGATCCCGGCCTACGTACGCAATACCCGCTTCGACATCCTGGCCTGGAACCCGGCCATCGCCGATCTTTTCGTGGACTACAGCCAGCTGGCGCCGCATGAGCGCAACACGCTGCGGCTGATGTTCCTGTACCCGCCGTATCGCACGCTGATCCTCAACTGGGAAGAAATGACCCGCGGGCTGCTGGCGGGCTTCCGCGCGGCGATGGCGCAGGCCCCGGACAAGGCCCCGTTCCTGGCGCTGGTGGAAGACATCGCCGCGCACAGCGAAGAGTTTCGCCAATGGTGGCCGGAGCACGACGTGCGTCGGTTCGATGAAGGTGCGAAGAAGCTCAACCATCCCACGCGGGGGTTGCTGGACCTGCAGTACGTGGCGCTGGTGCCGGAGAGCCGGCACGACCTTTCCCTGGTGACCTACCTGCCGCGGAAGTAGGTTGATCGGCAGGGCTTGCAGCCCTGCACCTGCTCAATGCAACGGCCAAAGCCAGAGCCAGAGCCAGAGCCAGAGCTAGGTTCCGTGGTTTGGCGGGGCGGTGTCGGAGTGCGGGGACGCCGCAAGTACGTCCGTGTAGGCTTGGCAGCCGCTTGCTCGTGTGCGCAGGACAGCGCACACGAGCAAGCGGCGACCGAGCTTACATGGGTAAGGGCGCTTTGCTTGCGAAGCACTGCTTCGCAAGCGCCCGAACGCACAGCCGCCAGCGGCTGGGCCGGGCCCCGGAGGGGTACTTGCAGCGTCCCCCTCAACCGGACCCGCCCCGCCAACCCACGGAATGCCAGCTTCTGCCGTTGCCGTTGCCGTTGCCTTGGCTTGGCTTGGCTTGAAGCCTCTGCGGGTGCAGGGCGCAGCCCTGCCGATAACCCCATTCACACAGGTAAGTGCAGGTCACAGGATAAGCAGACGCCTTGTTGCCTCCGCCAATCGGGTCCACATTTCTGGGCAGAAGACGGGCCGCTGCCCGTTGCCGAGACAACAGGAGCCCTGCATGTCCGCTGCCCCCACCACCGCCATTTCCCGCGATCCGGCCACCGGCCAGCAGATCGCCAGCCATCCCTTCGCCACCGATGCCGAGCTGGAAACAATCCTCGATCGCGGCCAGGTCGGCTTTGCGGCCTGGAGCGTCAAGAGCCTCGAACAGCGCGCAGACGTACTGCGTGCGATGGCCGCCGTACTGCGGCGTGACCGCGAAAAGCTGGCCGCGCTGGCTACCGCCGAGATGGGCAAGGTACAGGCCGAATCGCTGGCCGAGATCGAGAAGTGTGCCGTGCTGTGCGACTGGTACGCCGACCATGGCGCGCAGTTCCTGCGCGACGAACCGACCCAGGTGCCCGACGACAAGGCCTACGTGTCCTACCTGCCGCTGGGCGTGGTGCTGGGCATCATGCCGTGGAACTTCCCGTACTGGCAGGTGATGCGTGCGGCGGTGCCGATCCTGATGGGCGGCAACGGTTTCCTGCTGAAGCCGGCCGAGAACATCGTCGGTACCGCGCAGCTGCTCGACGCGGCCTGGCGCGATGCCGGCCTGCCGGAAGGCACCTTCATCGCCGCCAACATCAGCCGCGAGGGCACCAGCCGCGCGATCGCCGATGATCGCATCGCTGCAGTGACCCTGACCGGCAGCGTGGCCGCAGGCCGCAGCATCGCCGCCCAGGCCGGGCAGGCGCTGAAGAAGGTGGTGCTGGAGCTGGGGGGCTCGGATCCGTTCATCGTACTGGCCGACGCCGATCTGGACGCCGCCGTTGATGCGGCGGTAGCCTCGCGCTTCCAGAACACCGGGCAGGTCTGCATCGCCGGAAAGCGCATCATCGTCGAAGACGCGGTCTACGACCGTTTCGTGGCGCAGTTCTGCGAGAAGGTGCAGGCACTGACCATCGGCGATGGCCGCGAGGCAGGCAACCGCATCGGGCCGATGGCACGCCAGGACCTGCTGGAACAGTTGGACGCGCAGGTGCGCGCCTCGGTGGAGGCAGGCGCGATGCTGCTCGTCGGTGGCCATCAGCTCGATCGCCCGGGCGCGTTCTATGCGCCCACCGTGTTGGCGGACGTGGAGCCGGGCATGCAGGCCTTCGATACCGAGACCTTCGGGCCGGTGGCCTCGATCAGTCGCGCCCGCGACGCCGACCATGCGGTGGAACTGGCCAACCAGAGCGAATTCGGCCTGAGCGGCAACCTGTGGACCGGCGACCGCGCGCGGGCCATGCAGCTGGCGCGCCGGCTGCAGACCGGCGGCGTGTTCGTCAACGGCTTCTCCGCTTCAGACCCGCGCGTGCCGATCGGCGGCGTGAAAAAGAGTGGCTTCGGTCGTGAGCTCTCGCACTTCGGCATCCGCGAATTCGTCAACGCGCAGACGGTGTGGTTCGACAAGCGTTGACGCGCAGCTTCCCTCCTTCCTGCAACGATCCACCATCAGTCCAGCGAAAAGGACGGCATTCCAATGTCCAAGGGTTCAGATCTGCTTGTCGCCGCACTTGAGAACGAAGGCGTCGAGCGCATTTTCGGTATCCCCGGCGAGGAAAACCTCGACGTGGTCGAGTCGCTTCGTCATTCCAGCATCGAGCTGGTCATCACCCGCCACGAGCAGGCAGCGGTGTTCATGGCCGCCACCTATGGCCGCCTGACCGGCAAGCCCGGCGTGTGCCTGGCCACGCTCGGTCCGGGCGCGCTCAACTTCACCACCGGCGCCGCCTATGCGCTGCTCGGTGCGTGGCCGGTGATCATGATCACTGGCCAGAAGGGCATCGTCGCCAGCAAGCAGGCGCGCTTCCAGATCGTCGACATCGTCGGCACGATGAAGCCGCTGACCAAGCAGGCACGGCAGATCGTCTCGGCGCGCACGATCCCGACCATCGTCCGCGAGGCGTTCCGTGTCGCCCAGGAAGAGCGCCCGGGCCCAGTGCTGCTGGAGCTGCCCGAAGACATCGCGGCCGATGAGGTGGAGGGCGTGGCGCTGGTGCCGCCGCACGCGGTGGATCGTCCCATCGCCAGCCCGGAAGCGTTGGATCGGGCGGCAGAGACCATCCGCAGTGCCAAGCGACCGTTGCTGATGATCGCTTCGGCGGCGTCGCGGCCGCAGTCCAGCGAGGCGCTGTCGGCGTTCGTGCTGCGCGCCGGCATTCCGTTCTTCACCACGCAGATGGGCAAGGGCGCGGTGGCCGGCGGCTCGGGCCTGTACATGGGTACCGCAGCGCTGACCGAGCGTGATTACGTGCACATGGCGATCGACCAGGCCGACGTGATCGTGACCATCGGCCACGAGGTCACCGAGAAGCCGCCGTTCGTGATGCGCCCGGGCGGGCCGACCGTGATCCATATCGGCTACTCGCAGGCGGCGGTGGAACAGGTGTACTTCCCGCAGGTGGAGGTGATCGGCGACATCGGCCGTTCGCTGACCCAGCTGGCCGACCGCATCGAAGGCGCGGTGCCGAATGCCGCCGCGCTGCTGCCGCTGCGCGCGACCATCCTCGAGCATCTGGCCGACCGTGCCGAGGAGGCCCGTTTCACCCCGCAGCGGCTGGTGCACGACGTGCGCCAGGTGATGCCGCCGGACGGCATCGTGGCGCTGGACAACGGCATGTACAAGATCTGGTTCGCTCGCAACTACCGTACCCAGGTCGCCAACACATTGCTGCTGGACAACGCGCTGGCGACCATGGGCGCGGGCCTGCCATCGGCGATCATGGCCTCGATCCTGTATCCACAGCGGCGGGTGCTGGCGGTGTGTGGCGATGGTGGTTTCATGATGAACAGCCAGGAGCTGGAGACAGCGCGCCGGCTGGGGCTCAACCTGGTGGTGCTGATCCTCAACGACGGCGCCTACGGCATGATCCGCTGGAAGCAGGCGGTGGATGGCTTCACCGACTACGGCATGACCTTCAGCAACCCGGATTTCGTGAAGTACGCCGAGGCCTATGGCTGCAAGGGGCATGAGGTGACCGCCATCGAGCAGTTCATCCCGACCCTGCAGGCGGCGTTCAACGAGGGCGGGGTGCACCTGGTGTCGGTACCGGTCGATTACTCGGAGAACCAGCGGGTGCTGGTGGACGAGCTGCGGCAGGCGTTCCCCGGGAACGCGTAGGCGCCGATCCGCTGATGGGGTCAGATCCCTTTGCTGCGCAAAGGGATCTGACCCCTCTCCAGGCCGGGGCAGGGCGGTTTTGGTATGCTGTGGAGCCGGCCGCGCCGGGCGCAAGATCCCCCTCACTACACGATTCCCGCAGATCCATGAGCGAAGCTACCGATACCCCCCCCGTCGACGAGAACAAGTTGATCGCCGAGCGCCGTGAGAAACTCAAAGCGCTGCGTGGGCAGGGCATCGCGTACCCGAACGATTTCCGTCGTGAGGACTTCGCCGGCCGCCTGCAGGACGAATTCGCCGATGCCGAACAGTGGACCGCCGAGGCGCTGGAAGGCAACGGCCGCCAGGTGAAGATGGCCGGCCGCCTGATGGCCAAGCGCATCATGGGCAAGGCGAGCTTCGCGCAGATCCAGGACGAGTCCGGCCGCATCCAGCTGTTCCTGCAGGGGGCCGTGCTGGGCGACGCCTACACCGCGTTCAAGGGCTGGGACGTGGGCGACATCATCGCCGTCGAAGGCGGCCTGACCCGGACCAGGACCGGCGAGCTGTCGGTCAAGGCCGAGTCGATCCGCCTGCTGACCAAGTCGCTGCGTCCGTTGCCGGACAAGTGGCACGGCCTGGCCGACGTCGAGCAGCGCTACCGCCAGCGTTACGTCGATCTGATCGTGACCCCGGAATCGCGCGCGGTCTTCATCAAGCGCTCGAAGATCATCCGCGCCATGCGTGCGTGGCTGGACAACCGCGACTTCCTGGAAGTCGAGACGCCGATGATGCATTACATCCCCGGCGGCGCGGCGGCCAAGCCGTTCACCACCCACCACAACGCGCTGGACCTGGACCTGTACCTGCGCGTGGCGCCGGAGCTGTACCTCAAGCGACTGACCGTGGGCGGCCTGGAGCGCGTGTACGAGATCAACCGCAACTTCCGCAACGAAGGCGTCAGCACCCGCCACAATCCGGAATTCACCATGATGGAGCTGTACGAGGCCTATGCCACGTACAACGAGATCATGGACCTGACCGAAGGCGTGATCCGTGACGTGGCCAGGACGGTCAACGGCAGCACCGAGGTCGAGTGGGACGGCGCGAAGATCGACCTGGGCCCGGCGTTCCGCCGCTGGCGCATGGACGAAGCCGTGCGCCACCACAACCCGGAAATCTCGGTTGCCGACTGCACCGACCGTGACGCGCTGCTGCGCCATTGCGAGCGTTTGAACATCCGCGTCAAGCCGTCCTACGGCTGGGGCAAGCTGCTGCTTGAGATCTTCGAGGCCACCGTCGAGCACACCCTGATCCAGCCGACCTTCATCACCGACCATCCGGTGGAAGTCTCGCCGCTGGCCCGTGCCAACGACAATGATCCGGGCTACACCGACCGCTTCGAGCTGTTCGTCAACGGCAAGGAGCTGGCCAATGGCTTCTCCGAGTTGAACGACCCGGAAGACCAGGCCCAGCGCTTCCAGGCCCAGGTGGCCGCGAAGGAAGGTGGCGACGATGAGGCCATGCACTACGACGCCGACTACATCCGTGCGCTGGAGTACGGCATGGCCCCGACCGGCGGCCTCGGCATCGGCGTCGATCGTCTGGTGATGCTGCTGACCGGCAGCAGCTCGATCCGCGATGTGCTGCTGTTCCCGTACATGCGTCCGGAGCAGTAAGTCGCGTTTTTGACTCCCGATTGTGCGCGCCGTCCCGAAACGAGACGGCGCGATTGACGCATCCCGCACTCGGCGTATCGTAATTGCACTACCTTGACGCCTGTTATGGCTTGATCGGCGTTGGGGGAGGGCACGGTGTGGGGAGTCCGCTTCACATTGTGATGACGATCATGAATCGGGACGCATGACACGGGAGTCAGGCCGATGCAGGGTGCGAGCGTTCGCAGCGGCAGAGTATCCTCGCCTGCTGATGATCCAGCGTGGTCGAAAAACCAGGCAGAGTACGCGTTGAATATCGTCATCGTTGATGACCAGACTTCCGCCCGGACGATGCTGCGTCACGTCATCGAAGACATCGCGCCGGAACTGAGCGTGTATGACTTCGGCGATCCGCTGACCGCATTGGCCTGGTGCGAAGCCCATCCGGTCGACCTGTTGCTGCTCGATTACCGCATGCCGGAGATGGATGGCCTGGAGTTCGCCCGTCGTTTCCGTCGCCTGCCCAAGCACCGCGACATTCCGGTGATCCTGATCACCGTGGTCGGTGACGAGCCGATCCGCCAGGCGGCACTGGAAGCCGGCGTCATCGACTTCCTGGTCAAGCCGATCCGCCCGCGCGAACTGCGTGCTCGCTGCTACAACCTGCTGCAGCTGCGCCAGCAGACCGAGAACGTGAAGCAACGGGCGCTGTCGCTGGAGCAGCGCCTGCTGGCCAGCATGCATGAGGTCGAAGAGCGGGAGCGCGAAACGCTGTCAAGACTGGCGCGCGCGATCGAGTTCCGTGATGCCGGCACCAGCGCCTACCTGGAGCGCATGGCACGCGTGGCCGGCCTGATTGCCGAACAGCTCGGGCTGCCCGAGGAGGAGGTGCGCCTGATCGAAATGGCTGCACCGCTGCATGACATGGGCAAGATCGCCATTCCCGATGCGGTGTTGCTCAAGCAGGGCAAGCTCAACGAGGAGGAGCTGGCGATCATGCGCCGGCACCCGCGGATTGGCCATGAACTGCTGAGCGGCAGCCAGAATCGTTTCATCCAGGTTGGCGCGTTGATCGCACTGCGTCATCATGAGCGCTACGACGGCAGCGGCTATCCCGATGGGCTGGTCGGCGATGCGATTCCGCTGGAAGCGCGCATCGTGGCTGTCGCCGATGTCTTCGACGCCCTGATTTCGCCCCGTCCGTACAAGGAAGCATGGACCATGGAAGCCACCCTGGCTTATCTCTACGCCCAGCGTGGCCGGCTGTTCGATCCCCGATGCGTGGACGCGCTGCTGCGCGGCCGCGAACAGCTGGACCAGATCTGCGCCGAGCATTCGATGGCGTCCGCGCGCCCGGGGCTTGGCGCGTGAAACGGCTGTTGTCGCAGCTGCGGCTGCGCCTGTCCCAGCGCCAGGACAGCGAACACGGCCAGCAGATCGTCCGTATTGTCCTGATCAGCCTGATCCTGGTCTACGTGCTCTTGCCGGCGCCGCGCCACGACCTGCCGCACACGCAGTACGTGGGCGTGCTGGCGATCGTATTGACCGGCCTGAGCCTGTCGCTGCTGTTGTTCGGCTGGCTGCTGTGGCGGCCGGCGCGTTCCGATCCCCGCCGCGTGCTGGGCATGCTCGCCGACTATGGCCTGATCGCTGCCGGCATGGTGCAGATGGGCGAGCCCCTGGCCTGGGTCTACATCGTGGTGATGTGGGTGACGGTCGGCAATGGCATGCGCTTCGGCAACCACTACCTGTACGTGGCGGTGGCGATGGCGATGGTGAGCTTCGGTTGCACGGTGCTGCTGACGCCTTACTGGCAACAGAATTTCCGTCTGGCCATCGGCCTCTGGCTCGGCCTGGCGGCGGTGCCGCTGTACTTCTCGACGCTGCTGCGGCAGCTGACCGAAGCGATGGCCGAGGCGCGCCGTGCCAGCGAGGCCAAGAGCCGTTTCCTGGCCAACATGAGCCACGAGTTCCGCACGCCGTTGAACGGCCTCAACGGCATGACCGAAGTGCTGGCGACCACGCGCCTGGACGATGAGCAGCGCGAGTGCCTCAACACCATCCAGGCGTCGTCGCGCAGCCTGCTGGCGCTGGTGGAGGAAGTGCTGGACATCTCGGCCATCGAGGCCGGCAAGCTGCGCGTGGTGGCCGAAGACTTCGCCGTGGCCGACGTGATCCAGGCAATCGGGCTGATCCTGTTGCCGCAGGCCAAGGCCAAGCGCCTGGATTACCGGGTGAAGGTCGCCGATGGTGTGCCGCCACGCGTGCGCGGAGACGTCGGGCACCTGCGGCAGATCCTGCTGAACCTGGCCGGCAACGCGGTCAAGTTCACCGATCACGGCCGGGTCGAAATCCGTGTCAGCGTGGTGCAGGCCGATACCAGTGGCGCGGTGCGGCTGCGCTTCGACATCCTCGACACCGGCATCGGCGTGGCCCCGGCCATGCGTGCGCGGCTGTTCGATGCCTTCGAGCAGGCTGACGTCAGCATGGCGCGACGCCACGAGGGCACCGGGCTGGGCACAACCATCGCCAAGGGCCTGGTCGAGGCGATGGACGGTGACATCGGCTATCTGGAAAACCCGCCGCGCGGCAGCCACTTCTGGGTCGAGCTGCCGTTCGCGCCGCCGCAGCCGCAGGTGCCGGGTGCGGTGCCGAGCCTGACCGGCGACGACGACGTGGGGCCGGGCGGCAACGTGATCGCATTTGCCGACCCGTTCCTGCGCCATCGCGCCCGCGTGCGCAGCATGCAGATCCTGGTGGCCGACGACCACGAGGCCAACCGCATGGTCCTGCAGCGCCTGCTGCAGAAGGCCGGGCATCGCGTGCTGTGCGTGGATGGCAGTGAGGCGGTGCTGGATGCGCTGGCCGACAGTGAATTCGACGCGGTCATTGTCGACCTGCACATGCCGGGCATGAGCGGGCTGGACATGCTGAAGGAGTTGCGGGTGATGCAGGCCGGCGGCGGTCCGCGCACGCCGGTGCTGGTGCTCAGCGCCGATGTCACGCCCGAGGCGATCCAGCGCTGTACCCAGGCTGGGGCGCATGCGTTCCTGGCCAAGCCCGTGGTGGCGGTGCGCCTGCTCGATACCCTGGCCGAGATCGCCAGCAACGCCCAGCTGAAGACCATGGCCGCACCGGTGGTGCGACCGATGGCGCTGCAGGACGGGGTGCTCGACAGCAGCGTGCTGGACGAGCTGGCCTCGCTGGGCATGGGCGAGGGCTTCGAACGTGAGTTCATCCGCCAATGCCTGGAGGACGTGGCGGGCTGCATGGGCAAGGCCGAGCAGGCCGGTGAGGCCACGCAGTGGGATGTGTTCCGCGAACAGTCCCACGCGATCAAGGGCGTGGCCAGCAACCTCGGCCTGATGCGCGCGTCCAACCGTGCCGGCGAGCTGATGCGGATGGCCGACTGGCAGCTGAAGACCGAATGGCGCCAGCGCCTGGGCATCCTGCAGGAGGCGATCAAGGAAGGCCGGCGCGCGCTGGAGGCACGGGCCGAACGCCGGCTGCGCGGCGCTGCCGACGATGGCGAGGCGCGTTGAACCACGGCAGGGTGCATAAAAAAAGCCCGGTGGCCAACCGGGCTTGAACCCATCCTGGGGGAGGGATGAATCAGGCCGCGTCGAGACTGGCGCGACGGGTCTGGGCCTTGATCAGGCGGTCCATGGTACGCAGCGAACGGTCGCCGAGTGCGAGGGCGGAATCGACCCATACCTTGGTGATCTCCAGCAGTTCGTCGTAGCTGACCGGCTGGGCGATGGCGCGTGCGGCGTTCATCGCCAGATAGGACTGCGGCGTGCGCTGCTGCTGGCGGATCAGTTCTTCCACCGCCGCCCGGCCTTCGCCCTTCTTCACCAGCACGTCGACCACGCCCATCGCGTGCATCTCCTCGGCGCTGTAGACCCGGCCGTCGAGGATGATCTTCTCGGCCAGGTGGGGGGACACGCGCCGGCACAGGAAGGAGTACGCACCCATGCCCGGGAACAGGCCGAACAGCACCTCCGGCAGGCCCAGTCCGCTGCCTTCCTCGGCGACGATGGTGTGGCAGGCCAGGGCCATTTCCAGGCCGCCGCCGAGGGCGTCACCCTGGATCAGCGCGATCGAACGGACGTCGCCGCCGAACCCGGTGTGCAGGTGGTGCACGCCCTCCACGCAGCGCTGGGCGTAGTTCAGCAGGAGGTCGCGGTTGCCTTCACGGATCAGGCGGGTGAACAGGTCCAGGTCGCCGCCCAGGTTGTAGGCGACGGCATCGGAGGCCAGCACGAAATGCCGCAATGTTCCGCTGTGGCGTTCGGCAGGGCTGCGGGTGATGGCCGCCATGTAGCTCCACATTTCGTCAAGCATGTCCTTGCGGCAGCAGGGGCGGATCCCGGTGGCGGCGTCGGCGTGCATGAACAGCCAGTGGGCAGCGCCGTCGGCGCTGTCTTCGGTACGGATGGTGGCGAACGGTGAGCCGCTTGAAGGCAGCTTTTCGATGGTACTCATGGAAGGGTCCTCGGCATGCGGCCCGCAGTGTCAGGTGGGTGGCCGGCGGGCCGAACGGTCCACACACGCGGCGATGCTACACCGCCCCAGGGGCGTCGCATGCGAAAGGGCCCGGGACGTTTCCGCCCCGGGCCCTGCATCGTTCAAATTGCCGCAAACCCTTACTGGGCGGGCGTATCGCGGAGTTCGCGACGGAGGATCTTGCCGACATTGGTCTTCGGCAGCTCCTTTCGGAATTCAACGATTTTGGGGTGCTTGTAGCCGGTCAGGTTGGCCCGGGCATGCTCCTTGACCATTTCGGCGGTCAGGTTCGGATCCTTCTTCACGATGACCACCTTCACCACCTCGCCGGACTTGTCGTCCGGGACGCCGACCGCGGCCACTTCCAGCACGCCCGGCATCATCGCGATCACGTCCTCGACTTCATTCGGGTACACGTTGAAGCCGGACACCAGGATCATGTCCTTCTTGCGGTCGACGATGTAGAAGAAGCCGTGTTCGTCCATCTTCGCCATGTCGCCGGTATGCAACCAGCCGTCGGCATCGATCGCCTTGGCGGTTTCCTCCGGGCGCTGCCAGTAGCCCTTCATCACCTGCGGGCCCTTGATGCAGAGCTCGCCGACCTCGCCCAGCGGCAGGATGGCGCTGTTGTCGTCCTTGATGCAGGCATCGGTGGACGGGATCGGCAAGCCGATCGAGCCGTTGTATTCGGTCAGGGTGAGCGGGTTGATGCAGGCCGCCGGCGAGGTCTCGGTCAGGCCATACGCCTCCACCAGGGTCACCCCGGTGACCTTCTTCCAACGCTCGGCCACGGCGCGTTGCACCGCCATGCCGCCGCCCAGGGTGACCTTCAGCGAGGAAAAGTCGACGGTGTCGAAGCCGGGGGTGTTGAGCAGGCCATTGAACAGCGTGTTGACGCCGGTGATGGCGGTGAAGCGCACCGACTTGAGCTCCTTGACGAAGCCCTTCATGTCACGCGGATTGGTGATCAGGTGGTTGCAGCCACCGAACTTCATGAAGACCAGCCCGTTCGCGGTCAGTGCGAAGATGTGGTACAGCGGCAGGGCGGTGATGATCCACTCCTTGCCCATCTCGATGCCCGACGCACTGATCCAGGCCGAGGCCTGCTGCATGTTGGCGATCAGGTTGCGGTTGGTCAGCATCGCGCCCTTGGCCACGCCGGTGGTGCCGCCGGTGTACTGCAGGAACGCAATGTCGTCGTGGTCGATCTCGACCTGGGGCAGGCTGTGGCGGCTGCCGATCTTCAGCGCCTGGCGGAAGCGCACCGCGCCCTTGAGATGGTAGTTGGGCACCATCTTCTTGATGTACTTCAGCACGAAGTTGACGATCACGCCCTTGGCGCCAAGCAGGTCGCCCAGGCCGGTGGTGATCACGTGCTTGACCGGCGTATCGGCGATGACCTGCTCGACGGTGTCGCCGAAGTTGTCGACCACCACCAGTGCGGTCACGCCGGCATCGATCAGCTGGTGCTTGAGCTCGCGCGCGGTGTACAACGGATTGACATTGACCACGGTCAGGCCGGCGCGCAGCACGCCGAAGGTGGCCACCGGGTACTGCAGGCAGTTGGGCATCATCAGGGCGACGCGGTCACCCTTCTTGAGCTTGAGCTCTCCCAGCAGGTAGGCCGCGAACTGATTGACCAGCGCGTCGGTCTCGCCATAGGTGAGGACCTTGCCGAAGCTGGAGTAGGCGGGACGGTCGCGGAATTTCGCGACGGAAGCGTCGAAGACCGAAGCTACCGAATGGAACTCGTTGACGTCGATCTCGGCGGGAACACCTTTCGGATAGCTCTGCAGCCAGGGACGATCCAGACTCATATTCCCCCTCCAGGAATCGTGATGTATTAGGTTCCGGCCCTGAGCGTATCGACAATGGCCGGTCATTGCAGCATACCCCGCCGTAGGGAAAACGCGAAGAGGCCCCGAAGGGCCTCTTTGCTGGGTCGTGCCGGCCGCCGGCCGGCATCTGCGCTGGACAGGCGATCCGGCGGATGCCGGCCAGCGGCCGGCACTACCGCGCCCCACAGGCGGGCCGCTTGCGTCAGCCCTGCTTGCGCACCGGTGCGCCGTTGGCCTTGTAGTACGGCGCGGTGCTGCGGGCCAGCGGGGTGCGGCCACGGATCACATCGGCCAGCTTCTCGGCCATCATGATGGTCGGCGCGTTGAGGTTGCCGGTCACCACCTGCGGCATGATCGACGCATCGACGATGCGCAGGCCTTCCAGGCCGTGCACGCGACCCTGGCCATCGACCACCGCCATCGGGTCGTCGGCATGGCCCATCTTGTTCGAGCACGACGGGTGATAGGCGGTCTCGGCATGCTCGCGCACGAACGCATCGATCTGTGCATCGGTCTGCAGTGCACTGCCCGGCGAGATCTCGCGGCCGCTGTACGGGGCCAGCGCCGGCTGCGCGAAGATCTCGCGGGTGATGCGGATCGCCGCGCGGAATTCGCGCCAGTCCTGCTCGTGCGACATGTAGTTGAACAGGATGCTCGGATGTTCGCGCGGGTCCTTCGAGCGCACATGGATGCGGCCACGGCTGGGCGAGCGCATCGAGCCGACGTGCATCTGGAAGCTGTGCGCCTTGATCGGGTTGGAGCCGTTGTAGTTGATCGCCACCGGCAGGAAGTGGTACTGCAGGTTCGGCCAGTCGAACTCGGCGTCGCTGCGGATGAAGCCGCCGGCCTCGAACTGGTTGCTGGCGCCGATGCCGGTGCCCAGGAACAGCCACTCGGCACCGATCGCCGGCTGGTTGTACAGCTTCAGCGCCGGCGCCAGCGACACCGGCTTCTTGCATTCGTACTGCAGGTACATCTCCAGGTGATCCTGCAGGTTGGCGCCGACGCCCGGCAGGTGGTGCACCAGGTCGATGTCGAGGCTGCGCAGCAGGTCGGCCGGGCCGACACCGGAGCGCTGCAGGATCTGCGGCGAGGCGATGGCGCCGCCGCACAGCAGCACCTCGCGGCGGGCGGTGGCACGCTGCGGCTGGTCGTGGTGCAGCCACTGCACGCCCACCGCGCGCTTGCCCGAGAACAGGATGCGGTCGGTCAGCGCGTGGGTGACGATGGTCAGGTTCGGGCGTGGCTTGGCCAGGTCCAGGTAGCCGCGGGCGGTGCTGGAACGACGGCCCTTCGGGGTCACCGTGCGGTCCATCGGGCCGAAGCCTTCCTGCTGGTAGCCGTTGAGGTCGTCGGTGCGCGGGTAGCCGGCCTGCACGCCGGCCTCGACCATCGCAGCGAACAGTTCGTTGTTGCCGGCCTTGGGCGTGGTCACGCGCAGCGGGCCGTCACCGCCGTGGTAGTCGTTGGGGCCGATGTCGCGGGTTTCGGCCTTGCGGAAGTAGGGCAGGCAGTCCAGGTAGGTCCAGTCTTCCAGGCCCGGCATGCTGGCCCAGTTGTCGTAGTCCATCGCGTTGCCGCGGATGTAGCACATGCCGTTGATCAGCGACGAGCCACCCAGGCCCTTGCCGCGGCCGCAGTCCATGCGCCGGTTGTTCATGAAGGGCTCCGGATCGGTCTTGTACGCCCAGTTGTAGCGCTTGCCCTGCAGCGGGAAGGCCAGCGCCGCCGGCATCTGGGTACGGAAGTCGAGCCGGTAGTCCGGGCCACCGGCTTCCAGCAGCAGCACGCTGACATCGGCATCTTCGGTGAGGCGGGTCGCCAGCACGTTGCCGGCTGAACCGGCGCCGATGATGATGTAGTCGTACTCGTTATGGGTGCTCATGGGTGTCTCCTGCAGGCCGGGGCGCGCTGCATGCAGGCGTCCCGGCGGAATGTCGGATCGGCGCGGCGGCCGGACGATGGGGCGTGCTCGGGGCGCGCCGGTCAGAACACGCTGGCGTAGTCGCCCAGCTCGACCTGCACCGACTTGATGCGGGTGTAGTGGCCGAGGGTGGAGATACCGTTCTCGCGGCCGACGCCGGATTCCTTGTAGCCACCGACCGGCATTTCGGCCGGCGATTCACCCCAGGTGTTGATCCAGCAGATGCCGGCTTCCAGGCGATGGATGATGCGGTGGGCGCGGCTGATGTCCTTGCTGACCACGCCGGCGGCGAGGCCGAAGGTGGTGTCGTTGGCGCGACGCACCACTTCGTCTTCGTCGTCATAGGCGAGGATGCTCATCACCGGCCCGAAGATCTCTTCCTTGACGATGGTCATGTCATCGCGGCAGTCGGAGAACACGGTCGGCAGCACGTAGGCGCCATTGGCCAGCGCGCCTTCGGTGGCGCGGCCGCCGCCGGTCAGCAGGCGGGCGCCTTCGGCCTTGCCGCTTTCGATGTAGCGCAGCACGTTTTCCATGTGCGGGAAGCTGGTCAGCGGGCCGAAGTTGGTCTCGGCAGCCATCGGGTCGCCGATGCGGATGCGCTTGACGCGCTCGACGACGGCCGCCTCGAATGCGGCCAGCATGCTGCGCGGCACGAACACGCGGGTGCCGTTGGTGCAGACCTGGCCGGAGCTGAAGAAGTTGGCCATCACCGCGATGTCGGCGGCGCGGTCGAGGTCGGCGTCATCGCAGATCACCAGCGGCGACTTGCCGCCCAGTTCCATGGTCACTTCCTTCAGCGACGAGGACGCGGCGCTGGCCATGACCTTCTTGCCGGTGGCGACGCCGCCGGTGAAGGAGATCTTCTCGATCACCGGGTGCTCGGTCAGCCACTGGCCGATCTCGCGGCCCGGGCCCTGCACCACGTTGAACACGCCGGCCGGCACGCCGGCTTCGGTGTAGATCTCGGCCAGCCGGATCGCGGTCAGCGGGGTCACTTCCGACGGCTTGAACACCATCGCGTTGCCCGCGGCCAGCGCCGGTGCCGACTTCCACATGGCGATCTGGATCGGGTAGTTCCAGGCACCGATGCCGGCGACCACGCCCAGCGGCTCACGACGGGTGTAGAAGAAGCTCGATTCGCGCAGCGGCAACTGGATGCCTTCGATGGCGGTAGCCAGTCCCGCGTAGTACTCGACCACGTCGGCACCGGTGACGATGTCCACGGTGGTGGTCTCGGCCAGCGCCTTGCCGGTGTCCAGGGTTTCCAGGTGGGCCAGTTCGTCGTTGCGCTCGCGCAGGAGCTCGACGGCGCGGCGCAGGATGCGCGAGCGCTCCATGGCGGTCATCGCGGCCCACACCTTCTGGCCTTCGGCTGCGCTCTGCACGGCACGCTCGACGTCGGCCTGGCTGGCGACCTGCACCTCAGCGATCACCTCACCGGTGGCCGGGTTGATGGTCTTGAAGGTCTTGCCGCTGGTGGCATCGACGCGCTGGCCGTGGATGTAGAGCTGTTGGACGGGCAGGGTGGTCATGGGGCGTACTCCTTGGAAGGGGGCGGGTGCTGAAGCGCTTATAGCGCGACAGCCTGCAACTGGAAGTCGATGTAGCCGTAAGCGATGCGCCGGGACTTCTCGGCGTTGAACTGGCCGCCGACCAGGCTGCCGCGCAGCCACAGGCCATCGATCATCGCGGCCAGGCCGCGGGCGGCCAGGCGGGCCTGCGGGTGGGGCAGCAGGCGGTTGAACTGGTGGCACAGGTTCGAGAACAGGCGCTGGTCGTTGGCGCGCTGCAGCCGGGCCAGTTCCGGCTGGTGCATGCTGGCGGCCCAGAAGGTGAGCCAGACGCGCATGGCGGTGCCGTTGATCTGGCTGTCGTCGAAGTTGCCATCGACGATGGCGCGCAGCTGCTCGCGCGGGCTGTCGCTGGCGTCTGCGCGGTAGCGGGCGACGGCGTCCTTCAGTTCGCGCAGGATCTGCCGCATTGCAGCATTGAGCAGGCCGTCCTTGTCGCCGAAGTAGTGGGCGACGATGCCGCTGGACAACCCCGCCTTCTTCGCGATGGTGGCGACGGTCGCATCGGCCATGCCGATCTCGTCGATGGTCTGGAAAGTGGCCCGGATCAGCTGTTCGCGCCGTACCGGTTCCACGCCTTTCTTCGGCATTGTCTCTCCACGGTTTGCGACCCGAAGGATCGGGCTGCCCGCCATTATGCTTTTTATTGATTGAACGTTCAATCAATAAACCCTAGGATGCGCTCGCGCCCCACGCCATGGGCCCGGTTTACCGGTCCGGCCCCGCCCATGTGCTCCCTCGGACTTGATGAGACGACCCCATGTCTTCCCTGGCTCATCCCAAGCGTTCGCCCCTGCGCTTGAACCGTTTTGTCTTCCTCAGCTCCTCGGTGTCGATCGGCATCCTCGGGCTGCTCACCGTGCTCTATCCCGAAGGCAGCGAGCACTGGCTGCAATGGGCGCAGGCCGAGGTCTCGGCCGCGTTCGGCTGGTGGTACATGCTGCTGATCGTGCTGTGCCTGGGCTTCGTGCTGTGGCTGGCGTTCTCGCCGTACGGCCGCATCCGCCTGGGCCACAACGAGGAATCACCGGCCTTTGGCTACGTTGCCTGGGTCTCGATGCTGTTCTCGGCCGGCATCGGCATCGCGCTGCTGTACTACGGCGCCTACGAGCCGCTGGATCATTTCCTCAATCCGCCCGGGCAGCCCGGCGGCACCGTGGCCGCCGGCCGCGAGGCGATGGTGCTGACCTTCCTGCACTGGGGCCTGCATGGCTGGGCGCTGTATGCGCTGGTCGGCGTGGCACTGGGCTATTTCGCCTATCGCCGGGACCTGCCGCTGGCGCTGCGCTCTGCGTTGTACCCGGTCTTCGGTGAGCGCATTCATGGCCGCATCGGCGACATGGTCGATGGCTTCGGCATCCTGGCCACGCTGATCTCGATGGTGACCAACCTCGGCATCGGCGCGCTGGTGGTACAGTCCGGCCTGGTCTACCTGTTCCACATCCCGGATACGCCGCAGGTGCTGGTGGCGATCGTGCTGGTGATGATGGTCGTGGCCACCATTGGCGTGGTCGCTGGCGTGGAAAAAGGCATTGCCTGGCTGTCCAACCTCAACGTGCGCCTGCTGTGCGGCCTGCTGCTGTTCGTGCTGGTCACCGGCCCGACCCTGCACCTGTTCGACGGCCTGATCCAGAACACCGGCGACTACCTCGGCGCGTTCGTGCGCAAGAGCTTCGACATGTACCTCAACGACCCCAAGGGCCGTGAGTGGATGGGGTCGTGGACGCTGTTCTACTGGGCGTGGTGGATCGCCTGGGCGCCGTTCGTCGGCCTTTTCGTGGCGCGCATCTCGCGTGGCCGCACCATCCGCGAAGTGATCTTGGGCGTGCTGCTGATCCCTCTCGGCTTCACCCTGGCCTGGCTGTCGATCTTCGGCAACACCGCCATTGACCTGGTGCTCAACCATGGCCAGGCGATCCTGGGTGACGTGGCCCAGCACGATGCAGCGATGACCTTGTTCAAGCTGCTGGAATACCTGCCTGCGGCGCCGTACGTGGCCGGTGCTGCGGTGGTGATCGGCTTCGTGCTGTTCCTGACCCCGGTCGACTCGGGCACGCTGATGATCGCCAACCTGTGCACGCGTCGCGTTGACGATGGCGTGGAAGATGGCCATGACGCGCCGATCTGGCTGCGCGTGTTCTGGGCCGCCGGCATCACTGTGGCCAGCGTCGGCCTGCTGCTGGCTGGCAATTTCAGCGCGATGCAGACCGCGGTGGTGCTGTGCGGCCTGCCGTTCTCGTTCACCCTGGCGTTCTACATGTGGGGCCTGTTGAAGGCCCTGCGCACCGACCCGGATGCGCCGCGCCGCTGAGCGCTTCTGTAGAGCCGAGCCCATGCTCGGCTGCTGTTGGCGCAGAAGCAGCCGAGCGCAGGCTCGGCTCTACAAGGGCATCGCAAACGCAAAGGGCCGGATCCGCGCGGATCCGGCCCTTTGTCGTTACTTGCTGGCCAGCTGGCGCAGCACGTACTGCAGCAGGCCGCCGTGGCGGAAGTACTCGACTTCCTTCGGGGTCAGCAGCATCACCGAGACCTCAAAGGTCTTCTTCGTGCCATCGGCCCTGGTGGCGGTGACCGTGGCGCGCTTGCTGGCACCGTCCTGCAGGCCGGTGATGTCGATCACCTCCGAACCGTCCAGGCCCAGGCTCTGCGCGTTCTCGCCGTTGCGGAACTGCAGCGGCAGCACGCCCATGCCGACCAGGTTGGAACGGTGGATGCGCTCGAAGCTCTCGGCGATGACCGCCTTCACCCCCAGCAGCAGGGTGCCCTTGGCCGCCCAGTCACGCGACGAGCCGGTGCCGTATTCCTTGCCGGCCAGCACCACCAGCGGCACCTTGTCGGCCTTGTACTTCATGGCCGCATCGTAGATCGCCAGCTTTTCCGGCTGGCCACCACCAGCCGGGTAGTACAGGGTGTTGCCACCTTCCTCGCCACCGAACATCAGGTTCTTGATGCGGATGTTGGCGAAGGTGCCGCGGACCATCACGTCATCGTTGCCGCGACGGCTGCCGTAGCTGTTGAAGTCGGCCGGCTGCACGCCGCGCTCCTGCAGGAAGCGGCCCGCCGGCGAGTCCTTCTTGATGTTGCCGGCCGGGGAAATGTGGTCGGTGGTGATCGAGTCGCCGAACAGGCCCATCACGCGTGCGCCGTGCACGTCGTCGATGCTGCCGGTCTGCATGGTCATGCCATCGAAGTAGGGCGGGTTCTTGATGTAGGTGGAGGCGTCGCTCCACGCGTACAGGTTGCCGTCCGGCGAGGCGATGGTGTTCCAGCGGGTATCGCCCTTGAACACATCGGCGTAGTTCTGCTTGAACATCTCCGGGCCAATGGTGGCGGCGATGACGTCGCCGATTTCCTTGTTGCTCGGCCAGATGTCGCGCAGGAACACCGGCTGGCCGTCGCTGCCGGTGCCGAGCGGCTGGGTGGTCAGGTCGATGTCGGTGGTGCCGGCAATGGCATAGGCCACCACCAGCGGCGGGCTGGCCAGGTAGTTCATCTTCACTTCGGGGTGCACGCGGCCCTCGAAGTTGCGGTTGCCCGACAGCACCGAGGTCACCACCAGATCACCGGCGGCGATGCCGGCGCTGACTTCGGTCGGCAGCGGGCCGGAGTTGCCGATGCAGGTGGTGCAGCCGTAGCCGACCACGTAGAAGCCGATCTTCTCCAGCTCCTTCAGCACACCGGCCTTTTCCAGGTAGTCGGTGACCACGCGCGAGCCCGGGCCGAGCGAGGTCTTGACCCACGGCTGACGGTTCAGGCCCTTGGCGGCCGCGTTGCGGGCCAGCAGGCCGGCACCGATCATCACCGCCGGGTTGGAGGTGTTGGTGCACGAGGTGATGGCGGCGATGACCACTGCGCCATCCTTCAGCCGCACCTTGCGGCCTTCGATCTCGATGTCGGCGAAGCCCTTGGCCAGCTGCTCGTTGCCGACCGCGGCGCCGCCGCCTTCGTTGACGAAGGTGGCAACGTCCTCGCTGCGCTTGTCACGGTTGGCGGTCATGCCGACCAGCGCTTCGCGGTAGTTCTTCTGCACGTCTTCCAACAGCACGCGGTCCTGCGGGCGCTTCGGGCCGGCCAGCGACGGCTTCACCGTGCCCATGTCCAGTTCCAGCGTGGTGCTGTACTGGGCGTGCGGGCTGCCCGGTTCGTGCCAAAGGCCCTGCGCCTTGGCGTAGGCCTCGACCAGATCGATCTGCTCTTCGCTGCGACCGGACAGGCGCAGGTAGTTCAGCGATTCGGCGTCGATCGGGAAGATGCCGCAGGTGGCGCCGTATTCCGGGGCCATGTTGCCGATGGTGGCGCGGTCGGCCAGTGGCAGGTGCTGCAGGCCGTCACCGTAGAACTCGACGAACTTGCCCACCACGCCCAGCTTGCGCAGCATCTGGGTGACGGTCAGCACCAGGTCGGTGGCGGTGGCGCCTTCGGGCAGCTTGCCGGTCAGCTTGAAGCCGACGACCTGCGGAATCAGCATCGACGATGGCTGGCCGAGCATGGCGGCCTCGGCTTCGATGCCACCCACGCCCCAGCCGAGCACGCCGATGCCGTTGATCATGGTGGTATGGCTGTCGGTACCGAACACGGTGTCGGGGTAGGCAATGTCCTTGCCATCCTTCTGCGCGGTCATCACCACGCGGGCCAGGTTCTCCAGGTTCACCTGATGGACGATGCCGGTGTTGGGCGGCACCACCTTGAAGTTGTCGAAGGCCTTCTGTCCCCAGCGCAGGAAGCCGTAGCGTTCCTGGTTGCGCTGGAATTCGATCTTGCCGTTGAGGTCCAGCGCGTCGGGCTTGCCGAACACATCGACCTGCACCGAGTGGTCGATGACCAGTTCGGAGGGAATCTGCGGGTTGATCTGCTCCGGCTTGCCGCCGAGCTTGACCACCGCATCGCGCATCGCGGCCAGGTCGACCACGCAGGGCACGCCAGTGAAGTCCTGCAGGACCACGCGCGCCGGCATGAAGGCGATCTCGGTGTCCGGCTCGGCCGCCGGGTTCCAGCGGGCCACGGCTTCGATGTGGTCCTTGCCGACAGTGATGCCGCCGTCCTCGTGCCGGAGCAGGTTCTCCAGCAGGATCTTCATCGAGTAGGGCAGGTGGGAGATATCGAAGCGCTGGCCCAGCGTGGGCAGGCTGAAGTAGTCGTAGGTCTTGCCACCGACGTTCAGCTGGCTGCGGGTGGAGAACGAATCGCTCATGCGGGTTAACTCCTTCTTGCGGATGGCTTGCAGTGGCCCGCGCATGGGCAGGCCTTCTTGCGGTGGCCGGCAGTCCGTGCCGCCGGGCAGAAGGCCAGTATCGCCGATGCCGTCGGGGCCGCAGAACTGCGGGCTCAGAACGCAAGGTTATAAATTCGTATGTAGTTTTCGTGTCATGGCGCCGCCGGACTTAGTGCGGGCTGACAGGCTCGAGGCAGTGCCGTATGGCGCCGGGGGACAGGTGGACGGCAGCATGGGGGTGCTGCAGGCGCTGGGGGCGGAGCCGTGCTGAGCGATGGTCATCGTGGCGGTCGAGTCGTTCTTGACCGGGCACGGGGCGCGCCGCCGACGGGCAGCGCGCCAGTCAGTGGCGATCAGCCACCCAGGAACGGATTGCCGGTCTTGGCGGGAGCCGCGCCCTTGGATTTCACCTTGAGTACGTTGTCCTTGCCGAACTCAAAGACGGTCGATTCCTGCACGTTCTTTCCGAAGTGCTTGATCTTGGCGTAGTCGTAGTACCAGACCTGGGTGTCGCCAAGCTGCTCACGACGCGTCGGCGCTCCAAACTTCTCGCGGACCTGGTCCTGGGTCGCCTTGCCCACCTCCAGCTCGTCCAGTTGCTTCTGGGTGATCTCAGTGCCGGTGGTGTGGGCCGCGAACGGATTGGCGTGGGCCGGGCCTGCGGCCAGGGCCAGGGGGGTGGCCAGAGCCAGGGCCAGAATGAATGCGCGCATTGAACGTCCTTTTATGAGGGAGGGGGCGTGCGGTGCCGGAGTGTCCCGGCCCGGTACAGCGAGAGATGCCCGGCCAGTCTAGCGGTCGAATGCGACTGATTCTGGTTCAAGGTCACAGTTCGCCGGATTTGAGGTGTTTACGTCAGGTATGTATAATTCATACATACTTTTTGAGGCCTACCCATGGAAGCCACCGTTGCAGAACGCGGACAGATCACCCTGCCCAAGGCGGTGCGCGATGCCCTCGGCCTGACCAAGGGCACGCTGCTGAAGGTCGAGCTGGACGGCAGCCGCATCATCCTGCGCAAGAGTGTTGACGATGCCATTTCACGGGCGCGCGGCAAGTTCGCGCTGGACGGCTTCGAGTCGTCCGATGCGGCAGTACGCGCGGTGCGCGACGAGGAATAAGCCGTGATGATCGCCGTCGATTCACCGGTACTGGTTGAACTGCTCAGCAACGGCCCGCAGGCCGATGCCGTGGAAGCCATCCTCCGGCAGAGCCTGGTCGGTGGCCGCGTGGTGGTCTGCGGCGCGACTCTGGCCGAAGTCTGCGCATCGCTGCGCGGTGGTGCCGAAGTGCTCGAAGCACTGGAAGAGATGGGCGTGCACTTCAACCCGATGGAGGCCAAGTCGGCGCTGCGCGCCGGCGAGATGCACCGCCGTCACCGTCAGCGCGGCGGCAGCCGTCGCAGCCTGGACGAATTCATGGTCGGTGCGCACGCACTGCTGCAGTGCGATGGCCTGATCACCTGGAACGACACGTTTTACCGCGACTACTTCAAGGGCCTGAAGCTGATCGTGCCGCACGCCTGAGCCCACTTTTGATTTTTCAACCTACGCATTACCCGGGAGTTGTCATGTTGGAAGCCTACCGCCACCACGTCGCCGAGCGCGCTGCGCTTGGCATCCCGCCGCTGCCGCTGAGCGCGCAGCAGACGGCCGATGTCATCGAACTGCTGAAGAACCCGCCGCAGGGCGAGGCCGAGTTCCTGCTCGACCTGCTGACCCACCGCGTGCCGGCCGGCGTCGATGACGCAGCCAAGGTCAAGGCGTCGTACCTGGCGGCGATCGCCCTGGGCAGCGAGCAGAACCCGCTGATCAGCCGCGAGCGCGCCACCGAACTGCTGGGCACCATGCTCGGCGGCTACAACGTTGCGCCGCTGATCCAGCTGCTGGACGACGCCAGCGTTGGCGCTATCGCTGCCAATGGCCTGAAGAACACCCTGCTGGTGTTCGATGCGTTCCATGACGTGCAGGAGAAGGCGAAGGCCGGCAACGCCAACGCCCAGGCCGTGCTGCAGAGCTGGGCCGAGGCCGAGTGGTTCACCAGCAAGCCGGAAGTGCCGCAGAGCCTGACCATCACCGTGTTCAAGGTGCCGGGCGAAACCAACACCGACGACCTGTCGCCGGCACCGGACGCGACCACCCGCCCGGACATTCCGATGCACGCCCTGGCGATGCTGAAGAACAAGCGCGACGACGCGCCGTTCACCCCGGAAGAAGACGGCAAGCGCGGCCCGATCCAGCAGATCCTGTCGCTGAAGGACAAGGGCCACCTGGTCGCCTACGTCGGCGACGTGGTCGGCACCGGCTCCTCGCGCAAGTCGGCCACCAACAGCGTGCTGTGGTGGACCGGCGATGACATTCCGTACATCCCGAACAAGCGCGCCGGTGGCGTGTGCCTGGGCGGCAAGATCGCCCCGATCTTCTACAACACCATGGAAGATGCCGGTGCGCTGCCGATCGAGCTGGACGTGTCGAAGATGGAGCACGGCGATGTCATCGAGCTGCGTCCGTACGAAGGCAAGGCGCTGAAGAACGGCGAAGTGATCGCCGAGTTCCAGGTCAAGTCCGACGTGCTGTTCGACGAAGTGCGTGCCGGTGGCCGCATCCCGCTGATCATCGGTCGTGGCCTGACCGGCAAGGCGCGCGAAGCGCTGGGCCTGGCCCCGACCGACCTGTTCCGCCTGCCGGTGCAGCCGGCCGATACCGGCAAGGGCTTCTCGCTGGCACAGAAGATGGTCGGCCGTGCCTGTGGCCTGCCGGAAGGCCAGGGCATGCGCCCGGGCACCTACTGCGAGCCGAAGATGACCTCGGTCGGCTCGCAGGACACCACCGGCCCGATGACCCGTGACGAGCTGAAGGACCTGGCCTGCCTGGGCTTCTCGGCCGACCTGGTGATGCAGTCGTTCTGCCATACCGCCGCTTACCCGAAGCCGGTGGACGTGAAGACGCACCACACCCTGCCGGAGTTCATCTCCACCCGTGGCGGCGTTTCGCTGCGCCCGGGCGACGGCGTGATCCACAGCTGGCTCAACCGCATGCTGCTGCCGGACACCGTCGGTACCGGTGGTGATTCGCACACCCGTTTCCCGGTGGGTATTTCGTTCCCGGCCGGCTCGGGCCTGGTCGCCTTCGCTGCCGCCACCGGCGTGATGCCGCTGGACATGCCGGAGTCGGTGCTGGTGCGCTTCAAGGGCAAGATGCAGCCGGGCGTGACCCTGCGTGACCTGGTCAATGCGATCCCGCTGTACGCGATCAAGTCGGGCCTGCTGACCGTGGCCAAGGCGGGCAAGAAGAACATCTTCTCCGGCCGTATCCTGGAAATCGAAGGCCTGCCGGATCTGAAGGTCGAACAGGCGTTCGAACTGTCCGACGCCTCGGCCGAGCGTTCGGCGGCCGGTTGCTCGGTGCGCCTGAACAAGGAGCCGATCATCGAGTACCTGACCAGCAACATCACCCTGCTGAAGTGGATGATTGCCGAGGGTTACCAGGATCCGCGCTCGCTGCAGCGTCGCATCGAGAAGATGGAAGCGTGGCTGGCCAACCCGCAGCTGCTGGAGCCGGACGCGGACGCCGAGTACGCCGCCGTCATCGAGATCGACCTGGCCGACATCCACGAGCCGATCGTGGCCTGCCCGAACGACCCGGACGACGTGAAGACCCTGTCCGAAGTGGCCGGTGCCAAGATCGACGAGGTGTTCATCGGTTCGTGCATGACCAACATCGGCCACTTCCGCGCCGCTGCCAAGCTGCTGGAAGGCAAGCGTGACCTGCCGACCCGCCTGTGGGTGGCCCCGCCGACCAAGATGGACGCCTCGGAACTGACCAAGGAAGGCGTGTACGGCACCTTCGGTGCTACCGGCGCTCGTATGGAAATGCCGGGCTGCTCGCTGTGCATGGGCAACCAGGCGCAGATCCGCGAAGGTTCCACCGCGATGTCGACCTCGACCCGCAAC
This sequence comes from Stenotrophomonas maltophilia group sp. SKK55, assembly GCF_057179845.1. Classification (NCBI taxonomy): domain Bacteria; kingdom Pseudomonadati; phylum Pseudomonadota; class Gammaproteobacteria; order Lysobacterales; family Lysobacteraceae; genus Stenotrophomonas; species Stenotrophomonas maltophilia group sp. SKK55. Next base: position 8,117 of record NZ_JBXUHP010000018.1, on the reverse strand, counting down.
TTCCCGAACCGTCTGGGCCGCAACACCAACGTGTACCTGGGTTCGGCGGAACTGGCGGCGATCTGCTCGCGTCTGGGCCGCATCCCGACCAAGGAGGAGTACATGGCGGACATCGGCGTGATCAACGCCAATGGTGCGGAGATCTACCGCTACATGAACTTCGACCAGATCGAGGAATACCAGGACGTGGCCAGCACGGTCGCTGCCTGATGCGGTAACGGAAAACCCCCGGCTCGCGCCGGGGGTTTTTTGTGAGCGGACGACGCATGGTAGTGCCGGCCGCTGGCCGGCATCCCGTTGAAATGAAAAACCCCCGGTGAGAGCCGGGTTTTTCATTGTGCCCGGCCAGGTGGCCTAGCCCATCCGCCTCGCAGTGAGGGCCTGCTCCTGGGCGAGGTCCTGCTGGGCGACCTGCTGTGCCTGCGAAATCTGCTCGGCCTTGGCGAGCGACTGTTCTACGGGCGTATTGACGGCCTCACTGATTGGAACCGACGCCCGCAGGTGTGCTGGATTGTCGAGCGCTCCCTGCACAACGAACATGCGAGAGGCTGAGCCATCGCTGGGTGAATTGCCCAGTACAACATGATCGACGCGTTCCAGGCCGCTGCCCTTGGCTGCCGCAAGCAGGCCGGCCGTCACGCGCTCACTGGTTTCATCGAAGCTGCGCCCGTGCCTGGCATCCACGGCGGATACACCATCGCGAATCTGCCGGTAGAGCGCATGGTCTGGATGGCCTTCCTTCCTGGGATCCAGGCCTGCCTTGTCCAAGGTTGATTCAATGCTCTCCTGCAATGGACTCCTGGGAGAGAAGCCGGGATTGCCGAGAGAGGGCGAGCCCTTGCCGGTTGCATCCTGGATCAGCTGCTCCCCCGGCTTGAGCGCATTCTGGGCCCGCTGCTCCGCTTCAGCCTCGCGGCGGGCGTATGCACCGGCTTCCTCGACACCGCGCAGGAAATTGATACCGTCGCGCAGCAGACCGGGCCCGCCGCCGACAAGCACGGTCGCACCCGCACGCAGTTGATGAACATCACTGCGGTAGTCGGCAATCCGGCGCAGGTCCTCAGGATCCGTGACCCGCGCCTGTGGGTTGTCCAGTACAGATTGCACCGGACCCTTGTCGGTCATGCGATCAAGGAAATGAACCAATCGATGGGAATCGCCCAACTGGACCGCCACCGCGGCGGACATGACATGGCCGCTCTTCATCCCGGGTGTTCCGATCGAGGCGATGCGCTGGCCGTGCTCGGCGTTGCGCAGGATCTCCAGTTCCCTGGGCAGCGCATACATCTCGACCTTGCCGTAATGGGGACCGCCGGCACTGACCAGGTCGCCTGCCATCACATGGTTGGTGAAGGGTGCCGCGTTGGCTGGCTGGCCTTCAGGAAGGCGATGTGCCAGCCCGGCGGCACCGTAGGGATTGAACGCGTCGCCGGGGAGGTTGTAGTGGTGTGCAGTGATCTGCGCGAGCGTGCCGCCGAGGGAGTGGCCGGTGACGTGTACCAGGCCATATCCATTTGCGTCAGCCAGCTCGATTGCCTGCTTGGTGAGCGCGAGGGCATCATCAATCTGCGCGTTGATTCTGGCGGTGACCATCGCCGCATCGATGCCGCCGTCAATCAGAGGCTGGCGATCAAACTCGGTACCGCGATGGGTGACGATTACTTCTTTGGATTCGAGATTATGGTAAATGACGCCTTGGTAGCCGGTGGCGGAGTTTAGGCTGGCCAATACACGATATTCCGTCCCGGCAATGGTAACAATGGCCTTGGGTGCAGGGAGCGGATCCTTGTAGACATGATCTGCGAGGGCTGCATTTGCTCGAGGATTCATTGGGCTGTTCCTTCAGTCCGTGTGGAGATTTCGATTGGGAAGTAATCCTTTCGCTTATCTTGAGACATCTTCTCGTACCAAGTCGAAGGCTCGGTAGGCGTCCACTCTGGCGATCCCCCTGAAGTCATGGGGCGTAAGGCGCGATGTACGTAAGTAGTAGAGAGTTTCTCGGTTTCAAGCTTTGTGAATGAAGTCCATGCGGTTGCTTGGATACGGCGATCATCGATGATGAAGGGGAATGAAGCTTCCACGAGCACGGGTGTCCAAGTGCACGGGCCACGACCGTAGTAATCGGCAACTTCCATGCCGTCGTTGAAAACAGCACTGCTGAATTCAGTTGCACTGAGGCGCTGTGCCTGAACCTCAACCTTGTGCTGGTTCGGCTCGTACTGCACCCCCTCCCAATTGTTGACCGGAGGGAGACAGAGTGGGTCTATCTCATACGTGACGAAGACCGAAGGAACGGGGACATCCACGGGTGCATCGTGGACCCGAATCACAATCGGCAGCGCATCCTTGGGCGCAGGATTCTCGCGATAGACCGGGAACGAGCGTTCCTTGCTGCAGCCCGCAGCGGCCAGTGTGATCAAAGCGATCATCGCAACATGAGCAAGGCTGGGGGCGGATTTCAGCATGAGCGGTCCATGTCGCTGCAGGATTGTCCTTGATCCTTGGAACACGCGGACTCATCACGGACGACGGCGCCATATCTGGGCAAATGCGACAGGTTGCGCAGTGGGTATTGCCCGTTACCCGGACCTCCCTCCCTGCGTACCCGGGCAGCGCGGCCTTGCGGGGTAACGTTCATCGGCGTTCCATTGCAGTGCGATACCTGACTATACGACCCGCTCCAGCCGCGCTCCAAGTCGGTGTCCTGCGGGCTCCCGGTCACCGCGCATGGCGTGCGGCAGGATCAAGCCTCGATCAGCGCCGTTGAAACATCAATGGTCGAAAGTGCTAGCGGCGGATCGGCAATCGAGCCTGACGTCTCTTGGAGGTGTCCAGCAGGGAGCGGAGCCGAGCGTGGGCTCGGCTCTACAGGGGCCTGTCAGCCGCGGGCGAGGGCGAGCAACCGCTCGGCGACCCGCTCCAGCGGCACCTGTTCCTCGGCAGCGCCCAGCTTGAACGCGGCGCCGGGCATGCCCCAGACCACGCTGGTGGCCTCGTCCTGCACCAGTGTGGGCGCGCCGGCCTGGCGCATCTCCAGCAGGCCGCGCGCGCCGTCGTCACCCATGCCGGTGAGGATGGCACCGATGGCATTGCCACCGGCGCTCTGCGCGACCGAGCGGAACAGCACGTCCACCGCGGGCTTGTGCCGGTTCACTGCCGGGCCGTCATCGACGCGGCAGCGCCAGCGCGCACCATCGCGGATGATGCGCAGGTGCTTGCCGCCGGGTGGCAGGTAGGCGTGGCCGGGCAGTACTGCTTCGCCGTCGCTGGCCTCGCGCACGGCCATGGCCGAGTGGCGGTCCAGTCGCTCGGCGAAGGCGCTGCTGAAGCTGGCCGGCAGGTGCTGGGTCATCACCACGGCGGGTGCATCGGCAGGCATGCCTTCCAGCACCACGCGCAGCGCTTCGGTGCCACCGGCTGACGAGCCGATCGCGATCAGGCGGTCGGTGGTGCGGAACTGCGGCGAGGCAGCACGCATCGCCGGCGTTGCGTCCAGCGTGAGCTTGGGGGCGCTGGCACGCACCAGCGGGCGCACGCGCGAGCGCGCCGCCATCTTGACCTTGGCGATGATCTCCTCGGCATAGCCCTGCAGGCCACGGGCCACGTCCAGCTTGGGCTTGGAGACGAAATCCACGGCGCCCAGCGCCAGTGCCTGCAGGGTGGTGTCGGCGCCTCGCTCGGTCAGCGAGGAAATCATCACCACCGGCAGCGGATGCAGGCGCATCAGGTTTTCCAGGAACGCCAGCCCGTCCATGCGCGGCATTTCCACGTCCAGGGTGATCACGTCCGGGAGCAGGCGCTTGATCTTCTCGCGCGCCAACAGCGGGTCAGCCGCGGTGCCGACCACGTCGATGGCCGGGTCGCTGGACAGGATTTCCGTGAGCATCTGCCGCACGACGGCGGAGTCGTCGACGATCAGGACTCGGCAGGGGGCGTTGCCGGTGAAGGTCATTCGAACAGCTCCACGCCACCGGTGACCGGCGCCTTGGACAGGCGCGCACGCACCGCCGATTCGGTGGCGGCCACCTCGGCCTCATGCGCATGCGGCAGGCGCTGCACCACCACGCGGCCGGTATCGGCGAAGAACCAGATCTTGCGCGGATGGATGCCGCACAGGTCCTCGGCAATGATCGGAATGTGCTCGGCCTGAAGGTACTGGCGGACAAACTCGGCGTTGCGGGTGCCAACCGGGTTGCTGGTGAAGCCCTTCAGCACGTTGGCGCCACCGAACACCTTGGCCTCGATGCGCTTGCGGTGGGCACCACGCTTGAGCATGTCGTTGATCAGCAGTTCCATCGCGTAGCTGCCGTAGCGCGCGGGCGCGCCGTCACCGGCGTTGCCCTCGGGCAGCAGGAAGTGGTTCATGCCGCCGATCTTCAGCACCGGGTCGCGCAGGCAGGCGGCGACGCACGAGCCCAGCGTGGTGGTCAGCGCGGTGGTGTCATCGACCACCAGGTACTGGGTGGGCAGCAGCTTGGCGGCGATGGTCTGGAAGCGCGCATCCTGGTAGCGCATCACATCGTCGGTACGCAGCGAAGCATTCATGCGCCGGCCTTCGCCGCACGGCGGTACAGGGTGCGGCCGCAGGGCTGGATCAGGTCGGCGGCGTGCAGATAGTTCTCCGAATGGCCGGTGTAGAGCAGGCCGTCATCGGCCAGGTGCTGCACCAGGCGGCCGAGGATCGCGCGCTGGGTCGGCTTGTCGAAGTAGATCATTACGTTGCGGCAGAACAGTGCGTCGAACGGGCCACCGACGTCGTAGCGCGGGGCGAGCAGGTTCAACGGGCGGAATTCGATCAGCTCGCGCAGCGCAGGCAGCACGCGGCACTGGCCCTCGTTGGGGCCGCTGCCACGCTGGAAGTAGCGGCGGCGCAGGTCCGGATCGAGGCTGGCGACGCGATCGATGTTGTAGACGCCGCGGCCGGCGGTGGCCAGCACCTGGGTATCGACGTCGGTGGCAATGATGCGCACCGGCGGCTTCAGGGTGCCAAAGGCCTCGCACGCGGTGATCGCCATCGAGTAGGGCTCTTCACCCGTGGACGCCGCGCACGACCACAGCAGCAACGGCGTGCGGCTGGAGCGCTGCTGCAGTTCTTCGCGCAGCTTGTCGAAGTGGTGCGGTTCGCGGAAGAACGAGGTCAGGTTGGTGGTCAGGGCGTTGGTGAACGCCTGCCACTCGTCACCATCTTCCTGTTCCAGATGGTCCAGGTACTGCTGGAAGCTGCGCATGCCCAGCGTGCGCAGGCGGCGCGACAGGCGGCCATAGACCATGTCGCGCTTTGCCGGCGCAAGCGCAATGCCCACGCGCTGGTAGATCAGGTCGCAGACGCGGCGGAAATCACGGTCGGCGAACTCGAATTCGCGTGGACCGGTAACGATGGGAGTAGGACTTTGCACGGGGGACGTGTCCATCGGCGGGGGCGGCGGCCGAAGCCGCCACGGGTGGGTCTCAGAATTCCTGCCAGTCGCTGTCGCTGGCGACGAAGGTGCCGGCGTTGCTGCTGCGACGTACCGGCGCGGGGGTGCTGGTCGGCTGCGGACGTGCCACGGTGGTGATGCGCGCCGGTTCCACGCGTTCGGCGACAGCCTTCACTGCGGCGGAGACCTGGTTGTCGAGCCGGAAGATCGCCACGGCATCGGCCAGCTGCGCCGCCTGGTCTTCCATCGCGCGTGCGGCGGCGGTGGCTTCCTCTACCAGCGCAGCGTTCTGCTGGGTGGTTTCGTCCATCTGCACCACGGTCTGGTTGACCTGCTCGATGCCCGCGCTCTGTTCCTGCGAGGCCGCAGAGATCTCGGCCATGATGTCGGTCACACGCTGCACCGAGGCGACGATCTCGCCCATGGTGCTGCCGGCCTGGTGGACCAGGCTGGAGCCCTCGGCAACCTTGCCGACCGAGTCGTCGATCAGGCCCTTGATTTCCTTGGCGGCAGCGGCCGAGCGCTGGGCGAGGGTGCGCACTTCGCTGGCGACCACGGCGAAGCCGCGGCCCTGTTCACCGGCACGCGCGGCTTCCACGGCGGCGTTCAGCGCCAGGATGTTGGTCTGGAACGCGATGCCGTCGATCACCGAGATGATCTCGGCGATCTTCTTCGACGAGGCTTCGATGGCGGACATGGTGGTGACCACCTGGCCGACGACCTCGCCACCCTGCGAGGCGACGCCATGGGCGCCGATGGCGAGCTGGTTGGCCTGGCGGGCGTGCTCGGCGTTCTGGCGCACGGTGGAGGTCAGTTCCTCCATCGAGGCCGCGGTTTCTTCCAGGTTGGCGGCCTGCTGTTCGGTCCGGCGCGACAGGTCGCTGTTGCCGGAGGCGATCTCGCCGGCGGCCAGGGTGATGCTGGAGGCGCTGGCCTGGATCTGGCCGACGATCTGGGTCAGCTGCGCGACCGTGGCGTTGGCATCGTCGCGCATGCGGGCGAACACGCCCTGGTAGTCGCCGTGCATGCGCGCGGTCAAGTCACCTTCGGCGATGGCCGACAGCAGCTGCGAGAGCTTGCCGAGGTTGTCATCGCTGACCGCCATCATCGCGTTGAGGTTTTCCAGCATCAGGCGGAAATCGTGGTCGAAGCACTGCGCATCGCCTCGGCGGCTGAAGTCGCCGGCAGCAGCGGCGCTGGCCAACTGCTTGATCTCGGCGTTGATGCGGCCGAGGTTGGCCTTGACGGTGTCGACGGTGGTGGTCATCGCCGCCTTTTCGCCCGGGTAGCGGGCGATGTCGCGGCTCAGGTCACCGACCGCGTACTGCTGCACCACGTCCAGCACATCGTGCAGGGTCTGCACGTGGCTACCCACCAGGGCGTTGGTTTCCTGCACCATCAGCCCGTATTCGCCGGGGAAGGCGCTGGCGTCGATGCGGTAGCTGAGTTCGCCACCGTCGTGGCGGCGGGCCATTTCGCGCTGGCCGGTGATGACCGCATGCAACTGCTGCTGCATGCCGGCCATGGCGTCCAGCAGGCGGCCGGTTTCATCGTGCGGCTGCGGGCCGATGTGGCTGTCGAGCTTGCCGGCGGCGATGCCTTCGGCGACGGCTGTGGCCTGCTTCAGCGGTACCGCGATGCGGTTGCCGATGACCCAGCTCAGGGCCAGTACGATCAGCACCAGGACGCCGCCGGAGACTGCCATGATGGCGGTGAACACCAGCGCCTGCTTCTGCACGTCGTCCATGTAGACGCCACTGCTGACCACCCAGTTCCACGGCGCGAACAGGCCGGCGTAGGCGACCTTCTCGACCTCGCCATTGCTGCCCGGCTTGGCCCAGCGGTAGCTGACGAAGCCGCCACCGGCCTTGGCCGCTTCGACCTGGTCGTAGTAGATGCGCACACCATCGTCGGTGCGGAAGTCCTTCATGTCCTTGCCGACCAGGTCCTTGCGGAACGGGTGCATCAGCAGCCGGTAGCCGGTGTCGTAGACGTTGAAATAGTAGGTATCGTTCTCTGCACGCATCACTTCCAGTGCCTGCAGCGCGGCGCGCTTGGCAGCCTCTTCGCTGAGTTCGCCGGTACCGGCCAGGCGGTGGTAGTGCTGGAGGATGCCGTAGCTCAGTTCGACCTGGGTCTTCAGTGCGGTCTTGCGGGTCTCGGTGAGATCCAGGTACTGCATGCGGGCGGCGATCACCGAGAGCGCGATCACGCCGAGCGCGATGAGCAGCGTCAGCAGGTTGAGCTTGCGCCGGACGGAAAGATTGCGGAAGTAGTGTTGCCAGCGATGCAGGAGATTCATCGAGCAGGACCCGGTTGAAGCAGGCGGGCGGCGCCGAGCCGGTCACGGCAGACAGACTGTGACAACCCCGTTATCGGCCGCGGAGGCGGGGGATTGAGGTGCGGTGTCGGAACGTATTCAGGTTTTTCCTGCAGCGGCGGCTGCGGCGCTGCCTGCGGCAGGCTGGTTTTGAAGCAACAGCAACAGCAACAGCGGCTGGTCGGCGCTGGATTGTCAGTAAGTGGCTGGGCCGGGGTGGGCAGGCAGGACACGCCGTAAACCCCCCTCCGGGGTCCGGCCCAGCCGCTGGCGGCTGGGCGTTCTGATCTGGCCCCCTGAAAACGGACGCCATGAAGCCGTTTCAGGCGGCAGCCCGGAGCTGCCGGGCGTAGTTGTTAGGCGAGTGGTAGCCCAGCGCC
>NZ_JBXUHP010000017.1:0-461 GCF_057179845.1 Stenotrophomonas maltophilia group sp. SKK55 | reverse complement strand
AGGCAGATCAGCGACTACATCGGGGAGGCTTCTCCGGTGTTATCTGGCGCGTGAGCCTCGGCGCCATTGCCCAGCGCCCGCACCTGCGATTGCAGGGCCATGCGGTCCAGCGCTTCAGGCTTAAGCGCCAACAGCAATCCGAGACGGTGCTGGAGCTGGTGAAGCGTGCTCAGGAACGCCTTATGGACCTGATCAGCACTGCCCTGCACTGCGGCCGGGTCGGGGATGCCCCAGTGGGCGGTAGCCGGGTGGCCTGGCCACACGGGACACGCTTCACCCGCGGCACGATCGCACACCGTTACGATGAGATCCATCTGCGGTGCTTCCGGACCTGCGAATGCATCCCACGGCTTGCTCGACAGCCCGGCAACGTCGAAGCCAATCTCCGAGAGCACCTGCAGGGCCACCGGATGAACTACGCCCTTGGGATGACTGCCCGCACTGTAAGCGCGGATACGTTC
>NZ_JBXUHP010000016.1:0-46994 GCF_057179845.1 Stenotrophomonas maltophilia group sp. SKK55 | reverse complement strand
AAGCGCTCGGCACCGATCTTGGTCAGTGCGGCGGTCAGCGTGGTCTTGCCGTGGTCGACGTGACCGATGGTGCCGACGTTGACGTGCGGCTTGGTGCGCTCGAACTTACCCTTGGCCATGGCTGCTTATCTCGAATTCGTCTGAGAGGTGATGCTTGAGATGGTGCTCACGAAAGGAATCGAACCTTCGACCTCTTCCTTACCAAGGAAGTGCTCTACCGACTGAGCTACGTGAGCCGAGTTTTGCATTATGACATGAACTCGATAATATTCAAAGTTCATTCAATGGAGCGGGAGACGGGAATCGAACCCGCACCATCAGCTTGGAAGGCTGAGGTTCTACCATTGAACTACTCCCGCGCCGGGAATGTCACAACGTGAAACTGGTGGAGGGAGGTGGATTCGAACCACCGAAGGCGTAAGCCAGCAGATTTACAGTCTGCCCCCGTTGGCCGCTTGGGTATCCCTCCTTACCACCCCAACCCGTTGCCGCCGAAGCGTTGCGGTGTGTGGTGGTGAGCCGCTTATTCTGCTGATCAGGCGGGGGGCTGTCAACGCTTTTTTCCATCTTTTTCACACGTTGTCGCAAACCCATTGATACGCAAGGTTATTGCCCAGGGACCGGCAGGGTCTCGCTGGCGAAAATTGCGACATGGGGGACGCCATCGGCGCCAATCCAGCCCCGATACATGCCCTGGGTGTTGAACGGCATGGCCATTTTTCCGTCTGCGGCAAGCACGATCGCGCCGCCGTCGCCGCCCATCTTCGGAATCATCTCGTTGATCACGCCCCTGCCGGCCTGCTCCGGCGTCTGCCGCTGGTAGCGCATGCGTGCACAGATCTCGTGCGCGGCCGCAGTCCGGATGTAGTACTCGCCCCACCCGGTGCCCGATACCGCGCAGCCCGCGTCGGCCCAGGTACCGGCGCCGATGATCGGCGAATCGCCCACACGGCCATAGCGCTTGTTGGTCATGCCACCGGTGGAGGTGCCGGCAGCAAGCTGCCCCTGCGCATCCAGCGCAACCGCGCCCACCGTGCCGAAGTGCCTTGCGGTCTCCAGGTCGGCGTGCGCCTGGCCACGGGCCTCTTCCTTCAATGCGCGCTGCAGTTGCTGCCAGCGCTTGTCGGTACGGAAATAGGATGGATCGACCAGGCTGATGCCCTGCTCCACCGCGAACGCCTCGGCCCCCTGCCCGACCATCATCACGTGCCTGGACTTCTGCATCACGGTCTGGGCCAGCAGGATCGGGTTGCGCACCCGCTGCACGCCGGCCACCGCACCTGCAGCCTGGGTGGCGCCATCCATCACTGCGGCATCCAGTTCGTTGTGGCCGTCATGGGTGAACACCGCGCCCTTGCCGGCGTTGAAGGTCGGATCGTCCTCCAGCACGGTGATTGCCGCAGTGACGGCTGCAAGCGCCGGGCGACCGGCCGCCAGTTCGGCATGGCCCTTCAGCAGCGCCGCGCGCAACGCGCCGCGCGCAGCCTTCTCTTCAGCCGGCGACAGGTCCTTGCGCTCGACACCGGCACCGCCGTGGATGACCAGCAACGGCGAGGCGGCCGGGGCGGCCTGGGCAAGCATGGGCAGGGACAGCAGCATAGACAGCGCCAGGCGCAGTTTCATCGGATACGTCTCCAGCAGGTGGGCAAGGGAGGCATCATCGTAGAGCCGAGCCCATGCTCGGCTGATGCCTCGATTGAAGAGCAGCCGAGCGCGGGCTCGGCTCTACAGCATCCCATGCGTGGCCACAGGATCGCCGGGTCACTGGCGGATGACTTCGATCTCGCCATCGCTGACGTCGGCCACGGCCTGGTAATCGGCCTCGGCCTGGAAATCATCCAGCCGCATGCGGCTGCCGCTGGCGACCACCGTCACCGGCACCGCATGGAAGCGCAGCGGTTCCCCCTCCACCAGGCGATCGGCGTCGCGGCCGGGGCTGACCACCCACACCTTGCCTTCGCCATCTGCGCTGTAGACCTGGGCCCGGCCATCGGGCTCAACGCACAGGGCGGTGTCCTCATCGACGCCGATGCCGACGATGTCAGGGTCGCCGCTGTCCTGGGCGGCACGTGCCACGAACACGATCAGGCGGCCGAGCCGGTCCCGCTTGTCGAAATGGGTGTCGGTGACCACGCGCTGCAGGTAGGGCATCTGCAGGAAGCCGCTGTCCAGGGTCACGGCACTGCCCATCGGGTCGGCCAGCGCACCGGCCGAGGTGATGCTGCCGCCATCCATGGCGCCATAGGCATAGCCGCCGAGGATGGCCAGACCAGCGCTGGTACCGGCAATCGGCTTGCCGGCGCGCACATGGGCGTTGAGTGCACGGTTGAGTGCGGTGCCCTTCCAGAAGCGGATATAGCGGGACTGGTCGCCGCCGGCAATGAAGATGGCATCGGCCGCGGCGACCACGCGCAGCACCGCCGGATCATCGGCACCGCGGCGGCTGTCGAAGACCAGGGTCTGCACTGCGGTGGTGCCGCCGATCTCGCGGTACAGGCGGTCCTGCAGTTCGTCGCCACCGGAGGCGCGCAGAATCAGCACACGGCCATTGCCGGCCTGCTTCAGCCACCACTGGAAGGCCTCCGGCACCCACTCGCCACCGCCCATCAGCATCATGGCGGGCGCGCGCGGACCGGGACGCGGGGATTCCAGATCGCCGACTTCGTAATAGGCGAAGCCGGGGCCCTGCAGGTCCTGCGCGGGCGCGGCCAGTGACCAGCCCAGCACCAGCAGCGCCAGCCAGGCGAAGGGGCCAGGCAGGGTCCGGTCGAGGCGTAGCATCTTGATCTCCCTGAACAAAATCGAGTTGCAAGCGTTTTCACTCTTTGCCAGATAGGGGCCCAGTAGTCAAGGACATGAAAAAGGCGTTAAATGCGCGCGCCCATTCCGGAAGTCTGAATGGGGGACAGGGCCCCTCCTCTGCGGGCCGGCTTCATTTCCGAGAATTCTTCATGCGTAGACAGGCGATGGCGTGGTCGATCCAGCTGGCGTTGATGGGCGTGGCTGCTTCCGCGGCGGCCCAGGCACCGGCTTCCTCTTCGGTGCAACAACTGGACGCGGTGCAGGTCACCGGCTCGCGCATTCCGCGCGCCCAGGTGGAAGGCCCCGCTCCGATCACGGTGATCAATGCCGAGCAGATCCGCTCCAGTGGCTTCACCAGCGTGCCGGACGTACTGCGTGCAATGACCCAGAACGGCGGTGAGACGCAGAGCCAGCAGTCTTCCAGTGGCGCCGACTTCTCGCCGGGCGCCCAGCAGGTGGACCTGCGCGGCCTGGGCCCGAACCACACGCTGGTGCTGGTCAATGGCCGGCGCATTGCCGATTTCCCGATGCCGTTCAAGGGCCGCAGCAACTTCACCGATGTCTCCAACATCCCGCTGGGCATGATCGAGCGCATCGAAGTGCTGACCGGCAGCGCCTCGGCCATCTACGGCTCGGACGCGATCGCCGGCGTGGTCAACTTCATCCTGAAGAAGAAGGCCGACGGCACCACGATCGACATGCGCATGGGCACCACCAGCGAAGGCGGTGGCGACTCGTTCGACATGAGCCTGGCCAGCGGTTTCAGCCGCGGCAATTTCAACGCGGTGTACAGCGTCGAGCTGCAGTCGCAGGCCCCGCTGTGGGCGTACGAGCGCGACATCCAGGATTCGACCCAGGACGGCCCCACCGAGGGCTCGCGCATCGCCCGCCGCGCTTACCTGCGCACGGACTACAACGACGACTACCTGGATCCGGGTACGGCCACCTGCGAAGCGCTGGCCGGGCAGAACCAGGGCAGCACCTACCGCGCGTACCGCCCGCGCTACGGCTACTACTGCGGCAGCGACAGCTCGATCGGCTACGGCACCATCCTCAGCAAGCGCCGCGGTGCCAACGGCTACGCGTCGCTGAGCTATGACTTCGACAATGGCCAGCAGTGGTTCGCCGATGTGCAGCTGGGCTACCACACGATGTCGCTGATGCGCGACGTCACCCAGTGGGGCCGCATGGATGCCAACGGTGATGAGTCGGGCTACTTCAACAACGAAGCCACTGGCGAGATCGAGTTCTGGCAGCGCCAGTTCTCGCCCGAGGAAATGGGCGGCCTGCGCAACGCCATGGTGCGCAGCACGCAGAAGACCTTCAGCGTGACCACCGGCTTCAAGGGCAACCTGATTGGCAACTGGGATTACGAAGCGGCGTTGAGCCATTCGCAGTACCAGTCGCGCATCAGCTGGGCACAGATCATTGCCGCCAAGGCCAATGACCTGTTCCTGGGCCCGCAGCTGGGCGTGGACGACGACGGTTTCCCGGTCTACAACGCCGATCCGTCACGGCTGTACCGTCCACTGACCCGCGCCGAGTACGACTCGATCGCGGCGCGTACCACTTACACCCCGAAGTCGCGGACCGAGACGGCCGCGTTCACGCTGACCAATTCCACGCTGTTCGGCCTGCCGGGCGGTGACGCCGGCTTCGCCGCGACCGTGGAAGTGGGCCAGCAGGCGTACTCGCTGAATCCCGATCCGCTGGCGACCCAGTACTACTACTACAGCTGGAAGGATTCGGACGGCAACGGTTCGCGCAACCGCTGGGCCACGGCGGCCGAGCTGCGCATGCCGCTGCACGAGACGGTCAACCTGAGCGTGGCCGGCCGCTACGACCAGTACCGCTATTCCGGCCACACCATCGGCAAGGCGACCTGGAGCGGCGGCCTGGAATGGCGCCCGATCGACACCCTGCTGGTACGTGGTTCGTATGGCACCGCGTTCCGCGCGCCGGATCTGCACTACGTGTTCGCCGGCCCGGGCAACGACGAGACCAGCGCCGTGGACCTGTACACCTGCCGCCTTGAGGAAGCCAGCGACTGTTCCGATTACGAGCGCAACCTGATCCGCAGCCGCACCGGCAACCGCCAGCTCGACCCGGAAACCAGCACCTCGTGGAGCGCCGGCTTCGTCTGGTCGCCGGCGATCGGCCTGGACCTGTCGGTGGACTGGTTCGACATCGACATGCGCAACCAGGTGCAGGACATGGACGTGCGCACGATCCTGGCCAGCGAAGCGAACTGCCGCCTCGGCAGCGCCGACATCAGCGCGCCGACCTGCGTGGATGCGCTCGACCGCATCACCCGCACCAGTGATGGCCGCCTGTACGGCGTGCGTGTCGCCCCGATCAACGTCGCCCGCGAATCCACCTCCGGCATCGACGTCGGCCTGCGCTACCGCCTGCAGACCGGCATCGGTGATTTCATCCTCAACGGCACGCACACCTGGGTGAAGAAGCACGACTTCCAGCGCTACCCGGGTGATCCGACCCTGGACCAGTTCGCGGTCAACAGTGGCTTCGACATTCCGCGCACCAAGACCAGCCTGAGCGTGAGCTGGGAGAAGGATGCGTGGTCGGCAACGGTGTACGGCTCGCGCCTGGGCAAGCTGCCGACCTCGGACAGCTACGACCAGGTGTTCGACTGGGACAGCGGTGACAGCCCGTACATCAAGGCGACCTACCGCTACAACGCGTCGCTGCAGTACCGCTTCGACGACCACGCGCGCCTGTCGCTGTCGGTGGTGAACGTCTTCAACAAGATGCCGCCGAAGGACGCCACCTACACCGCGTATCCGTATTACGACGTGTCCTGGTTCGACAGCGTCGGCCGCACCATCAACCTGCAGTACACCCACAAGTTCGGTGGCAGCGCGCTGTAGGGCACGCCGCATTGCAGGATGTGGACAGCAGGGCCCGCCATTGGCGGGCCTTGTTGTTTGCGGCCCTGGTTGATGCCCTTTTTGGTGGGCGACTGCTAGAGCGGGCCATCCGGGGTTTTCCACACTGTACGTGGAAAGCGATGGGAACTTGGTGTGGACAAGTGGGCGGGAGCACTGCGCCGCAGGCGTTTCCGGGCGCGGCTATTTTTTGTCCACGCCCCCGATTGTTTTCCACACGGTACGTGGAGAGCGATGGGAACTTGATGTGGACAAGTGGGTGCGAGCATTGCACCGCAGGCGTTTCGAAGCGCGGTGAAAATTTGTCCAGGTCACGCGGGCGAGCCCCTTGTAGAGCCGAGCCCACGCTCGGCTCCGGCTGGCATCAGCCGAGCATGGGCTCGGCTCTACATCAGGTTCGTCGGTTTTCCACACCTGGCGTGGAAAGCGATGGGAGTTTGCTGTGGACAAGTGCCGGCGAACGTCACGCCGCAAGCGTTTCGCAGCGTGGTGATTTTTTGTCCATCGCCGGAAACGCGAACGCCCCGCACAAGGCGGGGCGTCCGGGGTCGATCCGATGCCGCTGGATCAGACGTTGAAGCGGAAGTGCAGGATATCGCCTTCCTGCACGCGGTATTCCTTGCCTTCCAGGCGCAGGCGACCAGCTTCCTTGGCGCCGGCTTCGCCCTTGTACTTGATGAAGTCGTCATACGCGATGGTTTCGGCGCGGATGAAGCCCTTCTCGAAGTCGGTGTGGATGACCGCAGCAGCCTGCGGAGCGGTGGCGCCCTTGCGCACGGTCCACGCACGGACTTCCTTCACGCCTGCGGTGAAGTAGGTCTGCAGGCCGAGCAGGCTGTAGGCCGCGTTGATCACGCGGTTCAGGCCCGGCTCGCTCAGGCCCAGATCGGCCAGGAAGGTATCGCGGTCTTCGTCGTCGAGCTGGGACAGCTCTTCTTCGATCGCGGCCGACACCGGCACCACCTGCGCGCCCTCGGCGGCGGCATGCGCGCGCACGGCGTCCAGGTGCGGGTTGTTCTCGAAACCGTCTTCCAGCACGTTGGCGATGTACATCACCGGCTTCAGGGTCAGCAGGAACAGGTCGCGCACCAGCGCCTTCTCTTCGTCGTCCAGGCCGGCCGAGCGGCCGGCCTTGCCCTCCGACAGCGCCGCCTGCAGCTTGGCCAGCACCGGCTTGCGCGCCGCTGCATCCTTGTCGCCGCCCTTGGCCGCACGCTCGGCACGGTTCAGTGCCTTCTCCACGCTGTCCAGGTCGGCCAGCGCCAGCTCGGTGTCGATGGTTTCGATGTCCGAGATCGGATCGACCTTGCCGGCCACGTGCACGATGTCGCCGTGCTCGAAGCAGCGCACCACGTGGGTGATCGCATCGACTTCGCGGATGTGCGCCAGGAACTTGTTGCCCAGGCCTTCACCGCTGGCGGCACCGGCCACCAGGCCGGCGATGTCGACGAACTCGACCGCGGTCGGGATGACCTTCTGCGGGTTGATGATGCCCGCCAGCTCGTTCAGGCGCGGATCCGGCACCGGCACGATGCCGACGTTCGGCTCGATGGTGCAGAACGGGAAGTTCGCCGCGGCGATACCCGCCTTGGTCAGCGCATTGAACAGGGTCGACTTGCCGACGTTGGGCAGGCCGACGATGCCGCATTTGATACCCATGGGTGACAGCTCTCTGGGGTGAAAGTGATTGGGGAAACAGCGGCCTGGGCGCTGCTTTTCCAATCATTCTCCGTACCGACCAACGGTCGGTACCTACCGGATTGGTTGGTTCCGTCCCGACCAACGGTCGGTACCTACCGGATTGGTTGGTTCCGTACCGACCAACGGCCGGTACCTACCGGATTGGTTGGTTCCGTACCGACCAACGGCCGGTACCTAGCGGATTGGATGGTTCCACACCGACCAACGGTCGGTACCTACAGCTTATTTCGGGGTGTGCAGCCGCTTCATCGCTTCGCTGAAATCGCCCTGCACCGCCAGCGGCAGCACGTCGATCGCATCGTCGATGGCGCGCGCGATCAGCACGTCGTCTTCCTTGGATGGGCGACCGAGCACCCAGCCCACCACGCGGTCCTTGTGGCCGGGATGGCCGATGCCCACGCGCAGGCGATGGAACTTGCCGTGGCCGAGCAGGCGGATGGTGTCGCGCAGGCCGTTCTGGCCACCGTGGCCGCCGTCGAACTTCAGCCGCGCCACACCGGGCGCCAGATCCAGTTCGTCATGGGCCAGCAGGGTCTCTTCCGGCTCGATCTTCCAGAACCGCTGCGCGGCGGTGACCGATTTGCCGCTGAGGTTCATGAAGGTGGCGGGCTTGAGCAGCCACACCGTCTGCCCGGCGATCTCGACCTTGGCGGTCTCACCGAACAGCTTGCTGTCCACATTCCATCGCGCACCGGCTTTTTCCGCCAGGGCCTCAACGAAATGAAACCCGGCATTGTGCCGGGTCCGGGCGTGTTCCGATCCGGGATTGCCCAGACCGACGATCAGTCGCAGTCCTGCCATGGTTCCTTCCAGTACGGTGCCTGCCCGCAGGCAGGCACCGTAACGGTATTACTCGGCGGCAGCCGCTTCTTCGTCAGCCTCGTCGGCCTTGCCGGCCTTGGCGGTGACGATGGCGTCGTCGTGGTCCTTGCCCAGCGCCAGCGCCGGGATTTCCACGCCCTTAGGCAGCTTGATGTCGGACAGGTACACCACGTCACCGGCCTTCAGCTCGCCCAGGTCGACTTCGATCGACTCCGGCAGGTCCTTCGGCAGGCAGGTGATGGTCACTTCCTTCAGTTCGTGGGTGACCACGACGTCGGCAGCCTTGCCGGCCGGCGAGGTGTCTTCGTTGACGAAGTGCAGCGGGACCGAAGCGGTCAGGGCTTCGTTCTCGTTCACGCGCTGGAAGTCCAGGTGCATGATCAGCTGCTTGTACGGGTGGCGCTGCATGTCACGCAGCAGGACCTTCTGCACCTGGCCGTCCAGGTTCAGGTCCAGGATCGAGGCATAGAACCACTCGTTCTGCTGGGCCAGCCAGATTTCGTTGTGGTCCAGGCTGATGGCGACCGGCTCGGCGTTGCCGCCGTACACGATGGCCGGGATCACACCCGCGTGACGCAGGCGGCGGCTCGCACCCTTACGCTGCAGTTCACGCTTGGTGACCTTGATTTCATGGGTCTTCGACATTTTCGACTACTCAGGTTGTTGCCGCGCCCTGCGGCGTGGCGGTTGAAGATGCTTCCGCGACCAGAAGCATCCGGGTATGCCCCCGCCGTTGCCGGCAGGGACGAAAAACTCAGTCCACGTACAGCGAGCTGACCGACTCGCCGAAGGCGATGCGGCGCATCGTTTCGGCCAGCATTTCCGCCACGCTCAGCTGGCGGATCTTGCTGCACACCCGCGCGGCGTCCTTCAGCGGGATGGTGTCGGTCACCACCAGCTCGTCGAGCTGGGAATTGGTGATGTTGTCCACTGCCGGGCCCGACAGCACCGCGTGGGTGCAGTAGGCAGCGACCTTGAGCGCACCGCGCGCCTTCAGGGCAGCGGCAGCGGCGCACAGGGTGCCGGCGGTATCGACGATGTCATCGACCATCACGCAGGTCTTGCCTTCGACGTCACCGATGATGTTCATCACGGTGGAGACGTTGGCGCGGGGGCGGCGCTTGTCGATGATGGCCAGGTCGGCGTCATCCAGGCGCTTGGCCACCGCACGGGCGCGGACCACGCCGCCCACGTCCGGCGAGACGACGATCAGGTTCTCGGTGCCGTAGGCGCGCCAGATGTCGGCCAGCAGCAGCGGGGACGCATACACGTTGTCCACCGGAATATCGAAGAAGCCCTGGATCTGGTCGGCGTGCAGGTCGACGGTCAGCACGCGATCAGCGCCCGCGGTGCTGAACATCTTCGCCGCCAGCTTGGCGGTGATCGGCACGCGCGAGGAGCGCATGCGGCGATCCTGGCGCGAGTAGCCGAAGTACGGCACCACCGCGGTCACGCTGGCCACCGATGCGCGCTTGAGCGCGTCGATCAGCACCAGCAGTTCCATCAGGTTTTCCGCGCTCGGCGCGCAGGTCGGCTGGATCACGAACACGTCCTGCTTGCGGACGTTCTCTTCGATCTCCACCTGCACTTCGCCATCGGAGAAGTGCGAGACCAGCGCCTTGCCCGGGCGAACCCCCAGTTCCTTGCAGATGTTCTGCGCCAGACGTTTGTTGGCGTTGCCGGAAAAGACCAGCAGGTTCGGGGACTCTTGCATCATGATTGTCTCGGGCGGGGACGAGTGGCGGGGATCCGGGGGCGGCAAGGACCCGGATGGACCCTTGCTGCTGACAACACCGCGGTTGTTTCCACGTCCCGCGCGGGCGATGCGCTGGAAGGCGCGGACACAGCCGCTATTGGCAGGGGCGGTAGGATTCGAACCTACGAATGCCAGGATCAAAACCTGGTGCCTTGGGCCTCTTGGCGACGCCCCTGCATTGATAAATCAGTGTTGCTCGAGTGCATCCAGCAGTGGCGAACGCGCAACGCCCGCAGCCACCCTTGCCCGCAACTCCTTCGGCAATTTCGACCGTCCCTGCTCTGCAGCAGACTGCGACGCGAATTCGACGAAACAACCACTTCCCGAACCGGTCAGCCGCGCCGTGCCGATGTCGCTCAACGCGGCAAGCGCTGCCTCGACGGCAGGCTCACGGCGGCGCAGCACCGGTTCGAACGCGTTCCCGACCAGGGTCCCGGAAGCGAAGTCCTCTATTTTCGCCACTGGGCTGTCGCGCGTCAAATCCGGGTCTGCAAACAGGGCCGGCGTGGGAACATGAACGCCCGGTTCAACCACCACATACCAGGCCGGCGCCAGCGTGATCGGCTGCAGGCGCTCGCCCACCCCTTCTGCCCAGGCGTTGCGACCGCGCACGAACACCGGCACGTCGGCGCCCAGGCGCAGGCCCAGCGCGGCCAGCGCCTCTTCGTCCAGCCCGGCCTGCCAGAGCCGGTTCAGCACCACCAGTACCGTGGCCGCATCGGACGAGCCGCCACCGAAGCCGCCACCGGCAGGAACGTGCTTTTCGACGATGATGTCAGCACCTTGCGCGACATTGGTCGACTCTTTCAGCAGCTTCGCGGCACGTACCGCCAGATCGTCGGCCTCGGCCACGCCGGCCAGGCCCTCGCCGTGCCGGCGCACTTGGCCGTCTTCACGCAGGCGCAGGCCGATGCGATCGCCCCAGTCCAGCAGGCGGAACACGGTCTGCAGTTCGTGGTAGCCGTCGGCCCGGCGGCCGGTGATGTGCAGGAACAGGTTCAGCTTGGCCGGGGCCGGCCACCAGGACCAGCCCGCGTCGTCGCGCCCGGCACTCATGGGGCGCCCGGCCCCCACTGGTCCACCAGCAGGCGCACCTTGGCGTCACCATTGCTGGCCTCGATCCGGCGCGGCAGCGCCGGCCGTCCGGCGTCGGCCGGGTACCAGTCCAGGTACTGTACCTGCCAGCCCATCTGCTGCATGCGACGCGGCCGGCCTTCACCGTCGCGTTCGACCGTCTCGGGGCCGGCGGCGTCGCCGGCGACCAGCCCGCGGATCCACTCCGGCAACTGGTTGACCGGAATGTCCCAGCCGGTCGCCTCCAGCAACAGCTGCTGGGCGTCCTCGCCGTCGCGCGGGCCGCCCGTCAGTCCTTCCAGGCGACCAGCTTCGGAATGGGTATCGCCGGTCAGCTTCCAGCTCTGCCGGGTCACCGGCGCGCTCAACTCCACCACGTAGCGGCGGCCTTGCTGCTTCCAGTCGATGCGACCGCTGCCGCCGTCCTTGCCCTTGCTGACCGCGACCCGGCCCTGGAAGGCCCAGTCCGGCTGTGCATGCAGGGCGGCCACACGCGCCGCTTCGGCCTGCGCCGCTTCGGCCGAAACTGTCTCGACCACCGCCGGTGGCGGGGTCTTCTGCGTGCCCACGCTGGTACAGGCGGTCACCGCCAGGGTCGCAGCCGCCAACAGCAGCGGCCGGATCAGGGAAACACTCATGGATTGAATTTCTCGCGGGCGCGCAGCAGCGCGCGGTTTTCAGGGTCGAGCTTGGCCGCTTCGTCGAAGAAGTGGCGGGCCTCGTCATGCTTGCCCAGCACCCACAGCACTTCGCCGACATGGGCGGCAATCTCCGGGTCCTTGGCCAGGGTCCAGGCCCGGCGCAGCTGCACCAGCGCTTCGTCCTTGCGGCCCAGGCGATACAGCACCCAGCCATAGCTGTCGACGATGGCGGCGTTGTCCGGCTCGGCGACGCGGGCGCGGTCGATCAGCTCCAGCGCCTCCTGCAGGCGCCCGGTGCGGTCAGCCAGGGTATAGCCCAGCGCGTTCAGGGCCGGCACGTTTTCCGGATCGGTCACCAGGATCTTGCGCAGATCGGCCTCGGCGCGCGGGATGTCGTCGCGGCGTTCCCAGGTGAGCGCACGGGCGTACAGCAGGCCGTTGTCATCCGGGTAGGCGGCCAGGCCGCGGGCCAGCGCATCCAGCTCCCCGGCACTGTCGTCAGCACGCTGGCGCAGTTCGGCTTCCAGCAGGTAGGCATCGCGGCGCACATCGTCGTCGACCACCGCATCGGACTGGATCGCGTGCACTTCATCCAATGCCTGCGGCAGGCGCCCGGCCAGGGCCTGGGCATTGGCCGCGCGCAGGCGCGCCTCGCTCAGTTCATCGCCACCGGGCACGCTGTGGTACCACTGCACCGCCTCGGGATAACGCTTCAGGTATTCGGCGATCTTGCCCAGCAGCAGGCGCTGCGCGGGGTCCGGCTTGGCCGCCTGCCGCGACAGTTCGTTGTAGAGGTTGGACAGCGCCGCCTTGTCGCCCTGCTTGGCCAACAGTGAAGCGCGCATGCCCCAGGTCTGCACATCCTGCGGGCCGAATGCCAGTACGCGCTCGGCCGCAGCCGGTTGCCCCAGGCTGTCGTAGGCGATGGCCACCGCATTGCGCAGCTCGGGGTCCTGCCGGGTCTTCGGCTCGACGTCGTGCAGCAGCGACAAGGCCATGTCGGTCTCGCCCGCCTGCTGCAGCTGGCTGGCACGCAGCAAGGCTACGCGCGGTTCTTCGGGGAAGCGTCTGACCACCTCATCGATCATGCGCCGCGCCAGGTCGGGCTTGTCCATGCGCAGGGCGAGGCGGCCGAACTCCTGCCAGGCCTCGATCTTCGGTGGAATGGCATTGGCATCGACCAGCTCGCCGAGCACCTGCGCCGGCACCGCCGGGTCGCGGCCACCGCCGATCAGCGCGGCCAGGGCGAACTTCCAGCCGCGCTCGTCGGGGTCGGCCAGCAGCGCCTGCAATTCAGTGCGGGCGGCCTTCACATCACCCTGGCGCATGGCCAGCGCACCGGCGGCGCTGCGCATGGTCAACGAACGCTGGGCGCGCTGCTGCCACAGGGCCAGGCCCTTGGCGGCGCTGGCGTCATCGTTGGCAAGCATGGAGATACGGGTCGCGCGCTCGGCCAGGCCAGCATCGCCGTCAGTCTGCTGCGCGGCCTGCAGGTACCAGCGCGCGGCCTCGGCCAGCTTGCCGGCCTGCAGGGCGAACTCACCGGCCATCACCGGCTCCAGCGCCAGTTCCCCGGTGGCCGCGGCCCGCACGGGGGCCTTGGGCGGCACCGCCGCCAGGGCCTGGGCGCAGGCCAGGGACAGCAGCAGAACACTGGGGATGCGAATCAATGCGGGCATCGTCGGCATCGGGGCCTTAAAATGTCGTCCAATGGCCAGCAGCTTATCGCAAGCAACTGAACAATGACCCTGTGGGTGCTCGGACTGAATCACCAGACCGCACCGGTGGAGCTGCGCGAGCGCGCGGCCTTCGCCGGTGAGGCGTTGCCGCGTGCGCTGGGCTCGCTGCGCGATACCCCGCAGATCGCCGAGGCGGTCCTGCTGTCCACCTGCAACCGCACCGAGCTGTACGCCGTGGCCGAGTCGGCACAGGCGCTGGACCAGTGGCTGCGCAGCCAGGCCGGTGACCTGCAGGGTTATCTGTACCAGCATGCCGATGCCGAGGCTGTGCGCCACCTGTTCCGGGTCGCCACCGGGCTGGATTCGATGGTGCTGGGCGAACCGCAGATCCTCGGCCAGGTGAAGGACGCCTGGTCGACCGCGCGCGACCATGGCCTGCTCGGCCAGCGCCTGGACCGCCTGTTCCAGCAGACCTTCTCGGTGGCCAAGCGGGCGCGCACCGATACCCAGGTCGGTGCCAACCCGGTATCGGTGGCGTCGGCCGCGGTGCGCCTGGCGCAGAACGCGTTCGCCCGGCTGGACGACTCCACCGTGCTGCTGGTCGGTGCCGGCGAGACCATCGAGCTGGCTGCACGGCACCTGAGCGAAGGCAAGGTGCGGCGGCTGCTGATCGCCAACCGCACCCTGGCCCACGCGCAGGAACTGGCCAGCCGCCACGGCGGCGTGGCCCTGCCGCTGACCGAACTGGACCGCCACCTGGGCGAGGCCGACGTGGTGTTCTCGGCCACCGCCGCGCGCGAGCCGGTGATCCATCGCGAGATGGTGGCCAAGGCCCTGCGCGCCCGCCGGCACAAGCCGATGCTGCTGTTCGACCTGGCCGTTCCGCGCGACATCGAAGCCGAGGTCGGCACGCTCAACGATGCCTTCCTCTACACCGTCGATGACCTGGAACGCGCGGTGGAAGACAACCGCCGTGGCCGCCGCGAGGCCGCCGCCGAAGCCGAGGCGATCATCGACCTGCAGGTATCGCGTTACGTCGAGACCCAGCAGGCCAGTGCCCATCAGGCGCCTTTGCGGCAGCTGCGTGCGTTCGGCGAGGCCACCCGCGCCGAGTTGCTTGAGCGCGCACGCCAGCAGCTGGCCAACGGCAAGCCCGCCGACGAAGTGCTGGAACTGCTGGCGCACGGCCTGACCAACCGCCTGCTGCATCCGCCGACCGCCGCACTGCGCGCCGCCGCGCTGAGTGGCGATGCCGACCTGACCCGCGCCGCCGCGCGCCTGTTCCCGGCCACGCCGGGCTACCGCCACCCACCCGTGAGACCCGATGACGCCGACCCTGCGCCGTAAGCTGGAAGCGCTGGCCGAGCGCCGCGAAGAACTGGAACGCCTGCTCGCCGAACCCGACGTGGTCGCCGACAACACCCGTTTCCGCGACCTTTCGCGCGAATTCGCCCAACTGGAGCCGGTCGCTGCCGCGCTCGCCGATGAAGCCCGTGCCAAGGCCGACCTGGCCGCCGCCGAAGGCATGCGCGCCGACCCCGACCTGCGCGAGCTGGCCGACGAGGAAATCGCCGCCGCCCAGGCGCGCCTGCAGGAACTGGAGCAGGAGCTTGCGCTGCTGCTGGTGCCGCGTGACCCGCGCGACGAAGGCAACCTGTTCCTGGAAGTGCGCGCCGGCACCGGCGGCGACGAAGCCGCGATCTTCGCCGGCGACCTGTTCCGCATGTACGCCCGCTATGCCGAACGCCAGGGCTGGAAGGTCGAGATCGAATCGGACAACCCCGGCGAGCATGGCGGCTACAAGGAAGTGGTGGCGCGTGTGGTCGGCCGTGGTGCGTTCTCGCGCCTGAAGTTCGAATCGGGCACGCACCGCGTGCAGCGCGTGCCGGCCACCGAATCGCAGGGCCGCATCCATACCTCGGCCGCGACCGTGGCAATCATTCCCGAGGCCGACGAAGTCGATGACATCGTCATCAACCCGGCCGACCTGAAGGTGGATACGTTCCGCTCGTCCGGTGCCGGTGGCCAGCACGTCAACAAGACCGAGTCCGCGATCCGCATCACCCACGTGCCAACCGGCGTAGTGGTGGAGTGCCAGACCGAGCGCAGCCAGCACGCCAACCGCGACAAGGCGATGAAGCGCCTGAAGGCGCAGCTGCTCGATGCCGAGCGCCAGCGCCAGGACGCGGCACAGGCCGAGTCGAGGCGCCTGCAGGTCGGCAGCGGCGATCGCAGCCAGCGCATCCGCACCTACAACTTCCCGCAGGGCCGGATCACCGACCACCGCGTGGAAGGCCTGACGTTGTACGACCTGCCCAACATCCTGGCCGGTGACCTCGACCCGCTGCTGCAGCGGCTCAGCCACGAACACCAGGTCGACGCCCTGGCCCAGCTGTCGGCGGGCTGAGCACGATGACGGCCTGGCAGCAGCGGCAGCACCTGCAGCAGGCGATCGCACGCCAGCCCGGCGACTTCGTCGCCTGGGTGATGCTGGCCGACCTGGAACTGGAAGCCGGCGACATCGCTGCCGGCGAGCAGGCCGCACGACGTGCCCTGCAGCTGCGCCCCAACCACCCCGAAGCGCTGGCGCGGCTGGGGCGCGTGGCGTGGATGGCCGGCGCGCACGCCGACGCGGCGAAGCTGCTCGGCCAGGCCTCGGCATTGGCCCCGCAGCACCCGGGCATCGCGTTGTGGCTGGGCCACGCGCTGGAAGATGCCGATGACGCCGAAGGGGCGGCGACGGCCTATCGCCGCGCGCATGCGCTGATGCCGGGCGAACCCTACATCGCGGCCCAGCGCCTGGCCTGGCAGCGCCGCCTGTGCGACTGGCAGGACGTGGACACGCTGGCTGCGCAGGTGCGCAACGCGCTCGCCGCGGGTCAGGGCGCGGTGGAACCCTTCGCCTTCCTCAACGAAGACGCCAGCGCTGCGGAGCAGTTGGCCTGTGCGCGCGCACGCGCCGCGGTCGTTGCGTCGGCGGTGCGCCCCCTTCCTGCAGTGAAGGTTCGCGAGCACGGCGCGTTGCGCGTCGGCTTCCTCTCCAATGGCTTCGGCGCCCATCCCACCGGGCTGCTGACCGTGGCCCTGCTCGAACACCTGCGCCCTGACCCGGCGCTGCAGCTGCACCTGTTCGCGCTGAACCGCGCCGATGGCAGCCGCATCCGCGAACGCCTGCAGGCTGCGGCCCGCCTGCATGACGTGGCCGCACTGCGGCATGCCGACATCGCGGCCCGCATCCGTGCACAGGGCATCGACCTGCTGTTCGACCTGCGCGGCTGGGGGGGCGGCGGCACGCCCGAAGTGCTGGCCATGCGCCCGGCCCCGTTGCAGCTGAACTGGCTGGCCTACCCCGGCACATCAGGTGCGCGCTGGCTGGATGCCGTGGTCGCCGACGAATTCGTGCTGCCGGCATCGCTGGAACCTCACTTCAGCGAACGCGTCCTGCGCCTGCCACGTGCCTTCCAGCCCTCGGACAACACCCGCGTACTGGAACCGGCACCGTCCCGCGCCGAGTGCGGGCTGCCCGCACACGGCGTGGTGTTCTGCTGCTTCAACAACAGCTACAAGCTCAACCCGCGCAGCATGGGCCGCGCCTTCGCGGTGCTTCAGGCCGTGCCCGGCAGCGTGCTGTGGCTGCTGTCCGGGCCCGGCAAGGCCGATGCGCGCCTGCGTGCGGCCGCGCAGGCCGCCGGCCTGGATCCGGCGCGCCTGGTGTTCATGACCAAGCTGCCGCATCCGCAGTACCTGGCCCGCTATCAGCTGGCCGACCTGTTCCTCGACACACATCCCTACAACGCGCACACCACCGCCTCCGATGCGCTGTGGGCCGGCTGCCCGGTACTGACCTGCCCGGGCGATACCTTCGCCGCGCGCGTGGCCGGCAGCCTCAACCATCATCTGGGTCTTTCGCGGATGAACGTTGGCGACGATGCGGCGTTCATCGCCACCGCCAGCGCGCTGGGCAACAACCCGGCGGCGCTGGCAGCGTTGCGAGCCGAACTGGCGCAGGCACGCGAAGACAGTGGTGTATTCGACATGGCAGGTTTTGCCCAGGACCTTTCCGCCCTGCTGCAGACGCTGGCGGGCGAGCAGGGCTGGCAGGGCGTCGACACCCCGTGAGCAACCGCTGCGTTACGCTCCGGCTTCCTCCCCGCGTGACGTAACGATGGCCAAGCTCAAGCGCAAGGACTACGACGAACTGCTGCTGCCGCTGCAGCTGGAACTGACTGCAATGGCGCGCTGGGTTCAGTACAGCGGGCAACGCCTGCTGGTGCTGTTCGAAGGCCGCGATACAGCCGGCAAGGGCGGTGCGATCCAGGCCATCAGCCAGCATCTCAACCCGCGCCAATGCCGGGTGGTGGCGCTGCCCAAGCCCACCGACCGCGAAGCCACGCAGTGGTACTTCCAGCGTTACGCCGCGCATCTTCCCGCCGCCGGCGAGATCGTGCTGATGGACCGCAGCTGGTACAACCGTGCCGGTGTTGAACGGGTGATGGGTTATTGCAGCGAAACCGAGTACCAGCAGTTCCTGCGCCAGGCGCCGGTGTTCGAACAGCTGCTGGTGGACGACGGCATCCTGCTGTTCAAGTACTGGTTGTGCGTGGACCAGGAGCAGCAGGAAAAGCGCTTCGCCGAACGCCATCTCGATCCGCTGAAGGGCTGGAAGCTCTCACCGGTCGACCTGAAATCGCGCAGCAAGTACAGCGCGTACACCGAGGCCCGCGAGGCGATGCTGCGCGCGACGCATCGCGAGGCGGCGCCGTGGACGCTGGTGGACTTCAACGACCAGCGGCTGGGCCGGCTGACCCTGGTGCGCAACCTGCTGGACCGGCTGCCCGATACGCGGGTGGATGCACCGTTGCCGGAGCTGCCGAAGCTGAAGGGCAAGCTGCATCGCGAGCACTACGATGTGCTGAAGCCGATCGAGGACTTCCCGGTCGAGGGATAGGGTTGGTCGGCAGGGCCTGCGGCCCTGCACCTGCCGAAGCCAGAGCAACGGCAACAGCAACAGCAACGGCGGGCTTCCTGAGGGATGGCGGGGCGGGGCCGGGTGCGGGGGGGCGCTGCAAGTACGTCCATGTAAGCTCGGTCGCCGCATCCATGCGGCTCACGCCCCCGCACCCGGCCCCACCCCGCCTTCGACAGATTTCCGCGATCTGTCGTTGATCCACACCATGCGTGGATGCTCTTCGAATTCAATTCGAAATATTCGATTTGTCTGGAGAATCATCCACGCATGGCGTGGATCTACCAGACATGAGGAATCTGTCAGAGGTGGGGCGGTGTCGGAGTGCGGGGTGTCAGCCGCATGGATACGGCTGCCAAGCCTACATGGACGTACTTGCGGCGTCCCCGCACTCCGACACCGCCCCGCCATCCCACGGATAGCCCGCTGTTGCTGTTGCTTCGGCTGTTGCCGTTGCTGCCGGCCAGCGGCCGGCACTACCGCGGGTGCAGGGCCGCAGGCCCTGCCGACCAACCCACTACTTGGCAGCAGCGATCTGCTTTTCGATGTCGGCGGCGGTCACCGGGCCAAGGAACGTGTGCGCCAGCTTGCCCTGCGGGTCCAGCAGATGGGTCAGCGGCAGGCCACGCGGCGTGGCGAAGTCGGCCGGCGGATCGAACGGGTCCACGATCACGATCGGATAGGTCACCGGATGCTTGGCCAGGAACAACTGCATCTCCGGCACTTCGATGTCCTCGTAAGCCAAGCCGACCACTTCGATGTTGCTGCGCATCGCATGCAGGGCCGACAGCTCGGGCATCTCCTTGCGGCACGGCGCGCACCAGGTGGCCCAGAAGTTCACCACCACCCACTTGCCGCGATGCGCGGCCAGGTCGTAGTCGCTGCCATCCACCGCCTGCATCTTCAGTGTCGGGAACTCGGCGGTGGTGCGCTCGGCCGGGGTTTCCTCGACCGGTGCCGGCGTGCTCGGCGTCGGTGCCTGCGCCGGTGGCTGGCTGCTGGCCGGTGCCGGCTCCTGGGCCGGTTTGCAGGCCGCCAAGGCCAGCAGCAGGGTCAACGGGAGCAGCAGCGGCAACGACGTGTTGCGGGTCATGGGGTCTCTCCAGAGTCGGTATAGATATCACTGACCTTGCGCTTCAGGCGTTCGCGCAGGGGCAGTCGCAGGTCATCCAGCGCCGCCAAGGCGGCACGGCCCAGGCTGTCGTCGCGATACGGCAGGTGCTGCTCGGCTACCGGGATGCGCAGCTGGGTGCATTCGTACAGATCGGCCAGGCTGACCTGGTCCAGGTCGCGCGACAGCAGCCACTCGCCGCGCTCATCGCGGCGCAGCAGGTCGATCTCCTGCAGGTTGCAGATCAGGTCCTGCAGCAGTGAATCGGTCAGCATCGGCTCCAGCCGCAGGATCTCGTCATCGGCCAGGCCTTTGCCCTTGGCCCGTGCATGCTGGAAGCGGCCAAGCAGGCGCAGCAGCCCATAGAACTCGTACCCCTGTGGCAGGCGCAGCTCGACCGGCTGGTAGCGGAAGGCGGCCATCGAGGAGGCCAGCGACGCACCCAGCAGCACCGCCACCCAGCACAGGTAGATCCACAGCAGCAGGATCGGCACGAAGGCGACCGTGCCATACAGCTTCTGGTAGGACTGGAAGCTGCCCAGATACGCGCCGATGCCCCACTTCACCAGTTCAAGGATGACCGCCGCCAGGATCGCGCCGGGCACGGCATGCCGCCATTTCACCGTGTGGTGCGGTACCACGCGGAACATCAGCGTGATGCAGACGAACTCGATCAGGATCGGTGCCAGCCGCAGCGCCAGTTCGGCCAGCCAACGGCCCTCCTGGGTACCGAACAACGGCATCGCGAACACCCGCGCCGATACTGCCAGCGACGCGGCGGCCAGCATCGCGCCCAGGGTCAGCACGGTCCAGTAGACCAGGAAGCGGGTCAGCTTGGGCCGGCTCGAGCCGACCCGCCAGATCTGGTTGAAGGTCTCTTCCACGCTGTTGAGCGTGATCAGCAGTGAAGCGACCAGTGCGATGAAGCCGGCGGCGGTCAGCTGGCCGGCACTGGCCGAAAACTGCCGCAGGTAACCCTCGGCCGCGCGCGCAGCGGAGGGCACGAAGTTGGAGAAGACGTAGTCGCTGAGCTGGTCACTCCAGCGGTCGAAAACGGGGAAGGCCGAGAGCACGCCGAACACCACGATGGCCAGCGGCACCAGCGCGAACACCGTGGTGTACGCCAGCGCCGCCGCTGCCTGGAACAGGCGGTCGTCGAGGAAGCGATGCCACAGGAAGCGGCCGAAACTGATGGCCCGTGCGCGATCCCGCGCGCGCTCCATCCACAGGTTGAGCGTATCCAAAGGTTCCATCGGTGGAAGGGTACCCGATGCGGAATGCTCGCAGGATAGCCATACTGGTGGCCACACGACGAGGAGAAGCGGGCACGATGGGCGAGATTCTGGTGCTGTATTACAGCCGGGGCGGTTCGGTGGCACGGCTGGCGCGCCAGATCGCGCGGGGCATCGGCGAAGTGCCGGGCATGACCGCGCGCCTGCGCACGGTGCCGCCTGTGGCCGCAGTGACCCAGACCGCGCAGCCGCCGGTACCCGACGATGGCGCCCCCTATGTAAGCGTGCAGGACCTGGTCGAATGCCAGGGCCTGCTGCTCGGCAGTCCGACCCGCTTCGGCAACATGGCCGCGCCGGTGAAGCATTTCCTGGATGGGCTGGGCGCCGAATGGGTCAATGGCACCCTTTCCGGCAAGCCGGCCGGCGTGTTCACGTCCACCGCATCCATGCATGGCGGGCAGGAATCGACCCTGCTGTCGATGCAGGTGCCGCTGCTGCACCATGGCTGCGTGATCGTCGGCATTCCGTTCACCGAACCGGCGCTGAGCCATACCACCAGTGGCGGCACACCCTATGGCGCCAGCCACGTCGCCGGTGCCGCCGACGACCCGCAGCCGACCGACGACGAAGCCGTGCTGGCGCGCGCGCTGGGGCGCCGGGTGGCCGGCATCGCGCAGCGGTTGGCCCGATGAGCGCCGCGCCGCGCACGGTCCTGCTGCTGGCCCTGATGGGGCTGGCCGCGCTGTTCGCCGGCTGGTTCATCAATGACAAGCACTGGCTGGCGACCCAACTGGTGTTCACCGCGCCGCCGCTGGCGCTGGCCATCGCCGTGCGCCTGGGCTGGCGCAAGGCCGGATTCTGGGCCTCGGTCCTGGCGCTGGGCTGGTTCAGCCACGGCGTGATGAGCGCCTGGAGCCACCCGGAAACGCGCTGGCTGGCGCTGATCGAGATCGCGCTGGCCCTGCTGGTGATCTTCAGCGCCAGCCTGCCCGGCCTGCGCGCCCGCTTCGGCAAGCAACGCTGACGCTGCGCCCGCTGGGCCGTATCATCTGCATTCCTGGCCCCGCGCCGCAGTACCTGTCCTGGTTTCGCGCATGCACATGATGGAAGAGCTCCTGGTCGTCACCACCGGTGGCACGATCGACAAGATCTACTTCGACGACAAGTCGGACTACCAGATCGGCGATCCGCAGATCGGCATGATCCTGCGCGAGCTGGGCGTGACGTTCCGCTTCAACGTGATTCCGATCCTGCGCAAGGATTCGCTGCACATCAACGATGAGGACCGCGAGCTGATCCGCGCCACCATCGCCGCGCAGCCGACCCGGCACGTCCTGGTGACCCACGGCACCGACTCGATGGTGCAGACCGGCAAGGTGCTGGCGACAATCCCGGACAAGACCATCGTGATGACCGGGGCACTGAGCCCGGCACGCTTCCGCGGCTCGGATGCGGAGTTCAACATCGGCTGTGCGATCGGTGCGGTGCAGTCGTTGCCGAGCGGCGTGTACATCGCGATGAACGGGCGGATCTTCGACCCGCAGCACGTGCGCAAGAACGTGGCCGCGAACCGCTTCGAGTCGGTCTGAGGAACCGCGTGCCGACCAAGCTCGGCACCTGCCAGAGCGCTGCCCTTGTAGTGCCGAGCCATGCTCGGCAACCGCGTGCCAGTGCGGCACAACGGTCCGCAGCCAGAGCAGCCGAGCATGGGCTCGGCCCCACAGAAGCAAGAACGCCCCGGCCGAAGCCAGGGCGTGCCCTTGGAGAGGGACTTGGGCTCAGTACTGGGCGTTGAGGGTCACGCCCGAGAAGGTGCTGTAGGCCTTCACCCGCACATACCACGTGCCAGCGGCAGGGCTGTTGATGGTGCAGGTCTCGCTGTTGCCACTCAGGTACGGACGGCAGGTGTAGCTGGTATCGGTCGGGGCACTGCCCTGGCGCACGTACAGGTCGGCATCGCCGCTGCCGCCACTGATCGTCACGCGCAGCTGGCTGCTACCGGCCGGAACGGCGACGGTGTAGTTCAGCTCGGCACCGGTCGCGGCGCCCAGGCCGGTCACCGGCACGTTGTTCTGCAGCACGTTGCCACCCGGGTTCGGGTTGCCACCGCCGTTGATCGCCGCATCCACGGCCGCGTTGGCGTCGACGATGCCGGCGCCGCAGCCACCCGAGCAGGCGCCCGGCAGCGGGCGTGCAGTGCTCTTGATGATGCTTTCGACCTGTGCCGGACTCAGTGCGCTCGGCGCCACCGACTGCATCAGCGCAACCACGCCGGCCACGTGCGGCGCCGCCATCGAGGTGCCGTTGTAGGACGCATAGGTGGCGCTGCCCGGCGTGGTGGTGCCGGTGTTGAGGGTGGACAGGATGCTCTGGCCCGGGCCGGAAATGTCGATGCCGGCACCGTAGTTGGAGAAGCTGGCACGCGCACCGGCCGAGGTCGTGGCCGCCACCGCGATCACGTTCGCGCAGTTGGCCGGCACCGACGAGGACACGTTGGTGTTGCTGTTGCCGGCGGCGACCACCACGGTGGTGCCACGGCTGACCGCGCCGTTGATGGCGTTCTGGTAGGTGGCCGAGCAGGTGCCGCCACCACCCAGCGACATGTTGATGACCTCGGCCGGGTTGGCGTTGGCCGGCACGCCACTGACGGTGCCGCCAGAGGCCCACACGATCGCGTCGGCGATGTCGGAGGTGTAACCGCCGCACTTGCCCAGCACGCGCACCGGGACGACCTTGGCATTGAACGCAGTACCGGCCACGCCGGTGCTGTTGTTGGTCACCGCCGCCACGGTGCCGGCGACGTGGGTACCGTGCCAGCTGGAGTTGGAGGCCGGGATGCCCGAGCCGCACTCGTTGGCGCCGTACCAGTCGCCCTCGTCATTCGGGTTGTTGTCGCGGCCACCGCCATCGCGCGCCATCGCGGCATCGCTGATGAAGTCATAGCCAGGCAGGATGTTGGCGTTGAGATCGGGATGGTTGGTGATGCCGGTATCGATCACGGCCACCACCACGCCGGTGCCGGTGGCCTTGTCCCAGGCCGGCCGCACGTTGATCGACGCGTTGGAGGTACCGAAGCCCCACTGTTCGCTGAAGCGGGTGTCATTCGGGGTCAGCGTCGCACGCATGATCTGGTCGACTTCGACGTATTCCACGTTCGGGTCGGCGGCGAGCTTGCGCATCAGCAGCTCGGATTCGGCCTGGT
Source organism: Stenotrophomonas maltophilia group sp. SKK55 (assembly GCF_057179845.1). Classification (NCBI taxonomy): domain Bacteria; kingdom Pseudomonadati; phylum Pseudomonadota; class Gammaproteobacteria; order Lysobacterales; family Lysobacteraceae; genus Stenotrophomonas; species Stenotrophomonas maltophilia group sp. SKK55. The sequence continues at coordinate 23,102 of NZ_JBXUHP010000016.1, read as the reverse complement.
CAAGCGGGCGATCGGTCCTGATCAGGGTCGGGCCAACGGCCAGCTTGCGGACCTCCTGCAGGCCCAGCGCGCGGCCCTGGCTGCTGGCCAGGCCGGCGGCGGCAGTCTTCAGCGAAGAGGCCAGTGCGGTGGTGTTGGCCACCGGCGCACTGCCGTCGCGGTACTTCACGATGAAGCGCTGGTGCGTCGGCGCGGACTGCAGGCCGCTGAGCTGGACGTCACCGGCCAGCGCAGGCGTGGCCAGCAGCAGCGATGACAGAACGGACGCACCAAGGACCACCCACACTCGACGCACACGCGGTTGCGTTACCTGGGACATCAGTATTTCCCTTTCTTGTGGTGTGAATGCCGGAATCGGCAGAAGCACCGGCCCGAACCCTGGGCTGGCTTGCGTTGGCGAGGTTCGAAGTCCGATGAGTCAGCGGATCCCCCTAACGATCCGCCGTACATATGACGCTAATGGCCGAAACCGGACACCACAAGATTTTCAGCGTCTTTTCAGCAAGATGAAATGTTCGTTCTGAGACTTTTAGGGTCAAGGGTTTGTGAAGGTGAAGGAACTTTCTCGTGTCCTGCACAGACCTGACTGGGTCGTCACGTGTCCTGGAATGACTTTGCCGACATCGGCGCTCGGCCCCGGGCCCACAACGCAGAAAACCCGTCACGGGGACGGGCTTTCCGGAAGAGCAGCCGAGCGTCGGCTCGGCTCTACAGTTCAGCGTTGGGCGATCAGCCCAGCTTGACCAGCCAGTTGTGGCGGTCCGGCAGGCGGCCGTACTGGATATCGGTCAGTTCCTTGCGCAGCGACATGGTCACTTCGCCGGCCGGCGCGTTGATGTCGCCCACCGAGAAGCCCTCGCCCTTCAGCTGGCCGATCGGAGTGACCACCGCGGCGGTGCCACAGGCAAACACTTCGCTGATCGCACCGGAGGCGACGCCGTCCTTCCACTCGTCGATGCTGACCTTGCGCTCTTCGACCTTCATGCCACGGTCGCGGGCCAGCTGCAGGATGCTCTCGCGGGTGATGCCCTCGAGGATGCTGCCCGACAGTTCCGGGGTGACCAGCGTGCCGTCCTTGTAGACCAGGAACACGTTCATGCCGCCCAGTTCTTCCAGGTACTTGCCTTCGACCGGGTCGAGGAACAGTACCTGCGAGCAGCCCTGCGCCTGCGCCTTCTGCTGCGGGAGCAGCGAGGCGGCGTAGTTGCCACCGCACTTGGCGGCACCGGTGCCGCCCTTGGCCGCACGCGCGTACTCGGTGGACAGCCAGATCGACACCGGGGCAACACCCTTGGCGAAGTACGGGCCGGCCGGGCTGGCGATGACGTAGTAGCCGGCCTTGTGCGCGCCGCGCACGCCGAGGAAGGCCTCATCGCCGATCATGAACGGGCGGAAATACAGGCTCGACTCATCGGCCGAAGGCACCCAGTCACTGTCGACGGCGATCAGCTGCTTCAGCGATTCGACGAAGATCTCCACCGGCAGTTCCGGCAACGCCAGGCGCTGCGCCGAACGCTGCAGGCGACGGCCGTTGGCATCCGGGCGGAAGGTCCAGATCGAACCGTCGGCATGACGGTAGGCCTTGATGCCTTCGAAGATTTCCTGGCCGTAATGCAGCACGGCGGCGGCCGGGTCCAGCTGCAGCGGGCCGTAGGCGCGCACGTTGGCATTGTGCCAGCCGGCATCCTTGTCCCAGCGCACTTCCACCATGTGATCGGTGAAGTGCAGGCCGAAGCCCGGCTTCTCCAGGATCTTGGCGCGCTCTTCAGCGCTGCGCGGGTGGTCCGAACGGGTGACGGCGAAGCTGGGGATGGACTGGGACACCGGAGGATTCCTGTTCTGGTTGCGGGTAATGCCGGGCCCGCGTCACTGCGGGCCCTGGGTCAAAGCATGCCGGTCTCTAGCCGGGCCGCCTCGGACATCATGTGCTGGTTCCACGGCGGGTCGAACACCAGGTCGACGTCGGCCTCGGCCACTGTCGGGATCATTTCAAGCTTGCTGCGCACGTCGTCGACCAGGATCTCGCCCATGCCGCAGCCCGGGGCGGTCAGGGTCATCTTCACGTCGATCTCGCGCTTGCCCTCATCCAGGTGCTTGATCTCGACTTCATAGACCAGGCCCAGTTCCACGATGTTGACCGGAATTTCCGGATCGAAGCAGGTGCGCAGCTGCTGCCACACCAGCTGCTCCACCTGTTCATCGGTGGCGTCGGCCGGCAGCTCGAGCGGCGCCGGTGCCTCCTTGCCGATGGCATCGCCGTCCTTGCCGGCGATGCGGAACAGGTTGCCCTCGACGAACACCGAATAACTGCCGCCCAGCGCCTGGGTGATGTACCCATAGCTGCCGGCAGGCAGGGTCACGGTGTCGCCCTGCGGGACCATCACGGCCTCGCAATCGCGTTCGAAGTGGACAGGTTCGCTGCTACGGGAATACATGGGGACCGATATGGGGCCGTGGCCGTGGCCACGCAAGACGGCATTCTAGCCCAGCCGCCCCCGCACCGCCGGTGCACTGCGGCAAACCACAGTATCCTGTGGGTGATCTTCTGGGAGCTTCGATGTCCTCCAATGCCGCGCGTGCCAGGACCGTGACCTGGCTCTGGCCCCTCATGCTGTTGCTGGGCCTGTTTGTCGCTCCCCTCGCCTGGATGGTCCTGGCGCTGATGACCGGCCGGCAGGTCGGCTGGATGGCGGTGCTGGCCGCCCTGGAACTGGTGTTCATGCTGCGCCTGGGCACGCTGGGCCCAGGCCGGCTGCGCGTCGCCCTGGTCGTGCTCGGCACCCTGCTGGTGGCCGCCGTGGCCAACTGGGCCATCGCCAGCGCCTGGATGGGCGGCTCGATCGGCCTGGATCTGTGGGACGCCACGATGCGGATGGGCCCGCACCTGGCCTGGACCCTGATCACCCTCGCCAATGGCGCAATGGAATGGCTGTGGCTGGCCGTGGGCGTGGCCGTGGGCGCCTGGCTGGCGCGCTGACCGCGCAGATCCACGTCACGCGTGGATGAGGGTAGCGCCGGGCCATGCCCGGCGAGCGCAGCGGTCCGCACGAAACGCCGCCGGGCATGGCCCGGCGCTACCGGTACGGCCTCAATGCCCGCCGTCGAGCGCCTTCAGCTCGCTCACCAGCGAGGCCGCCGCTTCGGCGCCGTCGCCATAGAGCATGCGGGTGTTGTCGGCGTAGAACAGCGCATTCTCGATGCCGGCAAAACCGGTGCCCTTGCCGCGCTTGATCACCACCACGTTGCGCGCGTTGACCACGTCCAGCACCGGCATGCCGTAGATCGGGCTGGCCGGGTCGGTCCGCGCCACCGGATTGACCACGTCGTTGGCACCGATCACCAGCACCACGTCGGTATTGGCGAATTCGGGGTTGATGTCGTCCATGTCGGCGATCAGGTCGTAGGGCACGCCGGCCTCGGCCAGCAGCACGTTCATGTGCCCGGGCATGCGCCCGGCCACCGGGTGGATCGCGAACTTCACTTTCACGCCACGCTGGCCCAGCCGCTGCGCCAGTTCCCAGATCTTGTGCTGGGCCTGCGCCACCGCCATGCCGTAGCCGGGCACGATCACCACCCGCTCGGCAAAGGCCATCATCGCCGCGACGTCCGACGCTTCGATGGGCTTCTGCGCGCCGGTGATCGCCTGTGCCTCGCCTCCGGCACCGCCGCCGAAGTTGGAGAACAGCACGTTGCGGATCGGCCGGTTCATCGCCTTGGCCATCAACCGGGTCAGCAGGATGCCGGCCGCGCCGACCATCATGCCGGCGATGATCAGCGCCTCATTGCCCAGCACATAACCTTCGAAGGACACCGCCAGGCCGGTGAATGCGTTGTACAGCGAGATCACCACCGGCATGTCGGCGCCACCGATCGGCAACGTCATCAGCACGCCCAGTACCAGCGCCAGCACGAAGAAAGCGACGATTGCCGAGGTGTTGAGCGTGCTGGCCGCGATGATCGCCAGCACCGCCACCGCCAGTGCCACCATCAGGTTCATCACCTGCTGGCCGGGCCAGGTCACGCGCTTGTCCAGGCGTCCGTCCAGTTTGGCCCAGGCGATCACCGAACCGGACAGCGAGACCGCACCGATCGCCGCGCCGACCACCGCCAGCAGCAGCACCATGCCGGAGGGCTGGCGCGCGGCCAGGTCGGCCAGCGCCTGCTCGCTCCAATGGCGGGTATCGCGGTTGGCAAGGAAGGCATAGCGCAGCAGTTCCACCGCACCGATCGCCGCCGCCGAGCCACCGCCCATGCCGTTGTACAACGCGACCATCTGCGGCATGTCGGTGATGGCCACCTTGCCGGCCGACCACCAGGCCAGGCCCGCGCCCAGCAGCAGTGCGACCAGGATCAGCGGCACGTTGTGCAGTTCAGGCAGGAAGAACGTCGCCACCGTGGCCAGCAGCATGCCCAGCCCGGCCCAGCGGATGCCGCTGCGCGCGGTCAGCGGCGAAGCCATGCGCTGCAGACCCAGCAGGAACAGCGTGGCGGCGACGAGGTAGCTGGCCTTGACCAGCCAGTCGAGCAGTTCGACGGTGCTGATGTTCAAGCCTGTGGCTCCTTCGGTTCGTCCCTGCCGCCCTTGGGCGCGCTCGGCTTGAACATCTCCAGCATGCGCGCAGTGACCACGTAGCCACCGGCGGCATTGCCGGCACCGAGCACCACGGCAAGGAAGCCCAGCGCCTTTTCCAGCGGCGTCTGCGCGTGCCCCAGCACCACCATCGCGCCGATCAGCACGATGCCGTGGATGAAGTTGGAACCCGACATCAGCGGGGTATGCAGGATCACCGGCACCCGCGAAATGATCACGTGGCCGGCGATGGCCGCCAGCATGAAGATGTACAGCGCTACGAACCCGTCACTCACTGGCAACGCTCCCGCTCTGTCTTCGTCGGCCCATCATAACCACGGGCTGAACCCGGCGCGCCCCCGGCGTCAACCGCGGCGACGCTCACGCGTTGTCGATGGTGAGCCCGAGCGAGGAACCGTACCCTGTGCTGGTGAGCAGCCCCGTCCCCCCGAGCGCCGACACCGATGCCATGCCGGCATCGCTGGAGGCGTTCCTGGCCAGCGTCGGCCCGCGCGCGTTCCGTTTCGCCGAGGCCGGCCTGCGCCAGCGCGAAGACGCCATGGACGCGGTGCAGGACGCGCTGATGCGCATGCTGGACTACGCCGACAAGCCAGCGGCCGAATGGGCGCCCCTGTTCTGGAGCATCCTGCGCCGCCGCGTGATCGACCTGCAGCGCCGGCGCCGTTTCCGCCTGCCGTTCTGGCGCGACAACCAGGACGCCGACGGAGGCGGGATCGACTGGGCCGACCCCGGCCCGGACCCGGCGCAGGCGCACGAACAGCGCCAGCAGTACCAGCAACTGGTGCAGGCGCTGCGTACCCTGCCCGCACGCCAGCGCGAGGCCTTCACCCTGCGCGTGCTGCAGGACCTGGACGGGGCCACCACCGCCCGCGCCATGGGCTGCAGCGAAGGCGCGGTAAAAACCCATCTGGCACGCGCCCGGCAGGCGCTGCAGGACTACCTGGAGACCCACCCGTGAACCGCTCCCTGCCCTCCGATGACATGCTGCGCAACCTGCACGCGCAGTCGCTGCAGGCGCTGTCACCGGCCACGCTGGCACGGTTGCGCCAGGCCCGCCACGGCGCCAGCACGGCTCGTCACGGGCGCTGGCGCTGGTGGCTGGCCAGCGCCTGCTCTCTGGTGGTGGCGCTGGGGATCGGCCTGCAGTTCAGCGGCCACAGCCCCCTGTCGCCCGCCGTGCCGGCACCGGTGCTGGCCTCGGTGGAAGACAACAGCGCGCTGTACGACGAAAATCCCGATCTGTACCTGTGGCTGGGCGATACCGACCTGGCGATGGAGTGAACCATGTCCCGACTGCATACCCTGCCGCTGCTGTTGACCCTGTTGCTGCTGCCGGTCTTCCCGGTACTGGCGCAGAGCGCAGCGCCCGCGCCTGCTGCACGCCCTGCGCCGGGCGCCACGCTGCCTGCGTGGGAGCAGCTGAGCGAATCCCAGCGTGAGTCCCTGCTGGCGCCGCTGCGCGACCGCTGGAACAGCGCCGATGCCGGCCAGCGCCAGCGCATGCTCTCGCATGGCCAGCGCTGGCAATCGATGAGCCCGGAGGAACGCGACAAGGCCCGCCGCGGCCTGCGCCGCTTCGAGCACATGAGCCCGGAACAGCGTGAGCAGGCCCGGGCCCTGTTCGGTCAGATGCGGGATCTGCCGCCCGCGCAGCGCGACGCGCTGCGCGAACGCTGGTCACAGATGACGCCGGAGCAGCGCAAGGACTGGGTGCGGGAGAACCCGCCGCCGGCGAAGCCGCGGTAAAGGCAACGTTCAACCCTTTGTGGAGCCGAGCCCACGCTCTGCTGCTCTATCGCGCCTGCGCAAGCCGAGCATGGGCTCGGCTCTACAGGAGCCACATGAGGTTCACCCCTGCCAGCGGGTCTTGGCCAGCAGCTCGTCGTCCCAGTCGAACGCCAGCTGGCCCTCGCGCACGAACAGCGCAACGAAGTTGAGCAGGTTCCGTGCATACATTTCGCTGGCCTGGGTCGCGCCGCGGCTGGCCAGGCCCAGCGGACCGTCGATGGTCACGCCCTGGTGTTCGATGCACTGCCCCGGCAGGGTCAGTGCGCAGTTGCCGCCGCTCTCCGCTGCCAGATCAACAATGACGCTGCCGGTGGCCATGCCTTCCACCATCGCAGCGGTCACGATGGTCGGCGCCGGGCGGCCGGGTACCGCAGCCGTGCAGATCACCACGTCCACACTGCGCAGGTGGTCGGCCAGCCGACGCTGCTGCTCGGCGCGCTCGTCATCGGTCAGCGCCCGCGCATAGCCTCCCTCGCCCGCCGCGCTGACCCCAAGGTCCAGGAAGCGTGCACCCAGTGACTGGATCTGCTCGCGGGTTTCCGGGCGCACGTCGAAGCCTTCCACCTGTGCGCCGAGGCGGCGCGCAGTGGCGATGGCCTGCAGGCCCGCCACGCCGGCACCGATCACCAGCACCTTGGCCGGCCGCACGGTGCCGGCCGCAGTGGTCAGCATCGGGAAGAAGCGCGGCGCGCGTTCGGCGGCGATCAGCGCCGCCTTGTAGCCGGCCATGCCGGCCTGCGAACTGAGTACATCCATCGCCTGCGCACGGGTGGTGCGCGGCAGCTGCTGCAGCGGGAACAGCTGCAGGCGACCATCGGCCGCCAGCGCGGCCAGCGCCGGATCGCTGGCCGGGGCCAGCAGGCCGACCACGCTGGCGCCCGGCTTGAGCTGTTCCAGCACCGCCGCAGGGGGGGCCTGCACGCACAGCAGGATATCGATCTCGGCCCAGCGGCCCGCGTCGAAGACGCGTGCACCGGCATCGTCATAGGCGGCGTCGGTGAAACCAGCGGCCAAACCCGCGCCCGCCTCATACCAGACGGCAATGCCCAAGGCCCCGAGCCTGCGCGCGGTCTCCGGCGTCAGTGCCACGCGCCGTTCGCCCGGCGCGGTCTCCTTGATACCCAGCAACGCCACGGCCATGCAGGTCCCCGCTGATCGGTGAGTTTCCCGATCCTAGCAGGCAGCCCCCGCTCAGTGCAGCGTGGCGCTGCCCGGGTCGAGGCGATCGATCACGCCCTGCATGGCGCTGTCGAAGGCGCCATCATCAACGTGGGCACGCAGGCGGCCCAGCCGCATCATCACCGCCAGCTCTTCCGGCGAGGCCACGCAGAAGCGCACGCCGCGACGGTTGACGAACAGCAGGCGCGAGGAAATCGGGCTGACCCAGGACAGCTTGCCCGCCTGCACCTTGCCATCCTTGTCGACGAAGTCCAGCCAGTTGCCGATTTCCATGCGGCGGAAGCGGTCGGCATCGGCGTTGTCGAAATCGTCGGCATCAATCTGCCCGCCAAGCTCAACCGCCGGCGATTCAGCCACTGGCGGCGCCGGCAAGGCAACCTGCGGCAGCTCCGGCAGCGCACGCTGCAGTTCCGGCCGCGATTCGGCGATGCCCTGCAGGGTGTCATGCAGGGCATCAATGGCGGCGGTGGCCGCATCGCCGTGCACGCCGACGCTGGCAAACACCTTGGCCAGCACCGGCTGCCAGGCCTGCAGCCACGGCTTGCCGACGATCTGGCGGCGGGCCTCGGCCACTTCCTCAAGCAGGCCATCGCCAAGGCTCAATGCCTCGGCCACCGACGCGCCTTCTTCTCCCTCGCGCAGCAGCGCCAGGGTCAGATGATGCTGCCACGGCTGGCGCAGGAACTCGGCAATGGCCGGCGGCAGCGTGGCGTCACCGATGCGGCGGTCCAGTTCCGCACCGGCCCGGCTGCGGGCCATTTCCAGCTTTTCCTGGCCGCGCTGCGTTTCTGCGGCACGGCGCTCGGCGATTTCCACGCGGCGACGATGCTGCACCAGGAATTCGCGGAATTCCTCTTCCAGGGTCAGGAAGATCGCCAGGTTCTCGTTGAACTCGGCCACCAGGCGCTCGATGATCTCTTCGACCTTGGCCATCAGCATGCGCTCGGCCTGGCTCTCGCCGGTGTTGCCCTCGCAGGCCTCGGCCAGCGAGTTGAGCAGCTTGCGCGCCGGGTGGGTCTTCTGCACGAACATGCGGCGGTCGAGCATGGCGACCTTGACGAAAGGCACCACCAGGCGGCCGATCAGTTCGCGCGAGCGGCCTTCCAGTTCACGCTCGTCCAGCATCACGTCGAACAGCATGCCGACCAGGTCGATGGCGTCCTCATCCTGCGGGTCCAGCCGGGTCTGGCCCGGATCGACGCCAAGCTGGGTGGCGCTGGACAGCACTTCGCTCTTCAGGCGCTGCGCCAGCGATTCGCCGTCCTCGCCGATGGCCGCGCGCAGGGTAGCGCTGGGCGTGGCCTGCAGCAGCGACAGCACCGACATCATTTCGCGCTGGCTGAGCGGGCGCTGCTGGCCAACCGCCACCTGTGCCGCAGACGTGGCGTCCTCACGCACGTGGCGGGTCTGCTGCAGCAGTTCGTGCAGCGCTTCCAGCAGCATGCCCTGCTGGCCAGCGTAGGCCTCGCCGGTGGCACCGTCATCGCCGCCCAGGTGCTGCTGCATATGCCCGCGGCGCTCGGACCAGCGGGCGGCAAAGCGCTGCGCCCAGGCCGGTGCAGCCTGCTCGTCATCGCTGAACCCCGGATCGACGCCCGCGCCGTGGCGATGCTCGACCAGGTCATCCAGCATGCCGGCCATGCGCGGATCCGGTGCCGGCGGTTGTGGGCGCTGCGGAGCCCCCATCTGCGACATCACGCCGGCTGCGGCCAGCTGCTCGTCCAGCTTCTCGTAGATGCGACCGACCGGTGCACGCAGGTCGCGCTCGCACAGCTTGATCAGCACCAGATGCACTTCCGGGGCCAGTTCACAGCCGGCAAAGGCTTCGTGGATGGCCACGCCCAGGTGTTCGGGGCTGATCGGATTGTGGTCGGCGTCCAGTTCCGCGCCGCCGATCAACCGGCCCAGGCGGCGATCCAGCCGCGCCAGCACCGGCTTGAAGTCACGCAGCAACACAGTGGCGAAATTGCGCACCGCCAACCGTGATTCCAGCACATGCTCGGCCAGCAGGCTGAGCCCATCCTCGGCCGGCCCGGACAGGGTCGCCTCGGCTGACAGCGGCTCACCAGCCTCCAATGCGGCCCAGGCCTGCTGCAGGTGGCCTGCGAAAGCAGCCGCGATGTCCTCACGGCGCCGGCGCAGTTCGCGCATCGCGTCCAGGAACAGCAACTGCGACGAGCCGGCATTGCCGGCGCGGTCGAACAGGGCATCGTCGAAACGCGCCAGTGCCGCCCCGAAGGCCTGGCACAGCGCGGGCAGGACCATGTCCCGGGCACGCTGGAGCTGGGCCGGGTCACGGCCCGGCGATCCCATCGGTGTGGGCACGCTCATCATTCGGGAAGGCTCCCCACCTTCTCTGGTACGACAGACAGCATGGACATCGCGGCTTCCGGCACACCCCATGTACCGGAACGTCGATGGTAGGCCGGCCAGCCCGTCACGGACAGTGAAACAGTCCTCACTTCAAACCTCATGACCGGCGGCCCGGCAAGACAGATATCGTAAGCCGTGCAAGGCCCACGAGGCGAGGGGAAGCGGCTGTCCGTTTCCCGCCAGTGGCATGATGTTCATCACAGTTTGGTATTCAAGGGCCGGACGCGACACAAACGGCGTCATTGACCACCCCGACTATAATCAAACGCCCGTGATGACCGGTTCAGCCTCCATGCCCGACCCTGCCGCCCTGCTCGCCCTGGATGCCCGCCGCTCGGTGCCCTCGCGGCAACTGGGCGAGCCCGGGCCGGACCCGGCCACCCTGCAGCGGATGCTGGCCTCGGCGGTGCGCGTGCCCGACCACGGCAAGCGCGTGCCGTTCCGCTTCCTGAAAATCGCAGGCGATGCACGTCACACTCTGGGCGACTTCCTGGCTGAACGCAGCCGCCAGCGCGACCCACATGCGGGCGAGGCCGTGTTCGAGAAGGACCGCCAGCGTTTCAGCCACGCACCGCTGGTGATCGTGGTGGTGGCCAGCCCGCGGCCGGACCCGAAGGTGCCCGAACAGGAACAGCTGATGACCGCCGGCTGCGTCTGTTTCGCCCTGCTGCAGGCCGCGCAGGCGCTGGGTTTCGGCGCGCAGTGGCTGACCGCCTGGATGGCCTTCGATCCGGCCGTGCAGGCCCACCTGGGCCTGGTCGACGGCGAACGCATCGCCGGCTTCATCCACATCGGTACGCCCAAGGCCGACGTACCCGAGCGCGAGCGCCCCGACCCGGCGGCCCTGCTGCGCGACTGGACGCCCCCAGCATGACCCTGCCGGCCGCCCCGCCGTCGCTGTACCTGGTTGATGCCAGCATCTACGTGTTCCGTGCCTGGCATTCACTGCCAGACCAGTTCCAGGACGCACAGGGCTGGCCCACCAATGCGGTGCACGGCTTCGCCCGCTTCCTGCTGGACCTGCTCGAGCGCGAGCGCCCGCGGCACATCGCCATCGCCTTCGACGAAGCGCTCGACAGCGGTTTCCGCCATCGGCTGTATCCGGCCTACAAGGCCAACCGCGAGCCGGCACCGGAGGCGCTCAAACGCCAGTTCGTGCACTGCAAGGCGCTGTGCGCGGCGCTGGGCCTTGCGGTCCTGGCCCACCACGACTACGAGGCCGACGACCTGATCGGCAGTGCCCTGCACGTCCACCGCAGCAGCCATCGCGGCGTGATCATCTCCGCCGACAAGGACCTGTCGCAGCTGCTGGTCGACCATGACGAGCAGTGGGACTACGCCCGCAACCAGCGCTGGGACGTGGCCGGGGTGAAGGCGCGGCACGGCGTGCACGCGCACCAGATCGCCGACTACCTGGCGCTGTGTGGCGATGCGGTGGACAACATTCCCGGTATCAGTGGCGTCGGCAGCAAATCGGCCGCCGTGCTGCTGGCCCATTTCGGCAGCATGGATGCGCTGTTCGAACGACTGGACGAAGTGCCGTTCCTGCGCCTGCGTGGCGCTGCACAGATGGCAGTGCGGCTGCGCGAGCAGCGCGAGCACGCCCAGCTCTGGCGCCAGCTGACCACCATCGCGCTGGACGCGCCGTTGGAGGGCAGCCAGCCCGGACTGCTGCGCCAATCGGCCGATCCAGAGCTGCTCGGTGGCCTGTGCCAGACCCTGCGCTTCGGCCCGATGACCCGCCGCCGGCTGTTCGACGCCGCCGGCGTGGCCGATCCTCTTCCCTCCCACAGCGAGCCCGCATGAGCCAGCGCAATACCGAAGCCCCGCGCGTCGTCTACGAAGGCAAGTACCAGCGCATGCTGGTGCGCGGTACCTGGGAATACAGCGAACGCACCCATGCCGGTGGCCTGGCCGCGATCATCATCGCCGTCACCCCGGAGGACAAGGTGCTGTTCGTCGAACAGTTCCGTATACCGCTGCAGGCGCCCACCATCGAAATGCCGGCCGGCCTGGTCGGCGACATCCACGCCGGCGAATCGATCGAAGTCTCGGCGGTGCGTGAACTGGAAGAAGAAACAGGTTGGACCGCCGATCACGCCGAAGTGCTGATGATCGGCCCGACGTCTTCCGGCGCCAGCAGCGAGAAGATCGCCTTTGTGCGCGCCACCGGCCTGCGCCGCATCGGCGAAGGGGGCGGTGATGACAGCGAGGACATCACCGTGCACGAGATTCCACGCAATGAGGCTGCAGCGTGGCTGGTGCAGAAGATGGGCGAAGGCTACGAGCTGGACGCCAAGCTCTGGGCCGGGCTGTGGATGATCGAGCACCACCTGGACGGGCGCCCGCGTGGCTGACGCGGACCTGCACAGGCTGCCTGCGTTGCTCGGCGCCGACGACCCGGCGATCTACACGATCCACCGGGCGCAGGGCGTCTCGCCCTACCTCCTGCTGGCCGACCACGCCGGCCAGCAGGTGCCGCGTGCGCTGACCGGGCTCGGCCTGCCCCAGGCCGAGCTGGACCGCCATATCGGCTGGGACATCGGCATCGCCGGCACCACCCGTGCACTGGCCGAACGGCTCGATGCCTGGGCGATTGAACAGACGTACTCGCGGCTGCTGATCGACTGCAACCGCCCACTGGCCTCACCGACGCTGATCCCGGAGGTGAGCGACCACACCGTGGTGCCGGGCAATGCCGGGCTGTCGGCGGCGCAGCGCCAGCAGCGCATCGATGCGATCCACGCGCCGTACCATGCACGCATCGAGACCGAGCTTGATGCGCGCCGTGATGCCGGCCAGCCCACCCTGCTGGTGATGATGCACAGCTTCACCCCCGTGATGAACGGCACGCAGCGGCCCTGGCACGCCGGCGTGCTGTACCACCAGGACATGCGTTTTGCCCATGCACTGCTGCAGGCATTGCGCGACGAAGGCGACCTGGTGGTGGGGGACAACGAACCGTACTCGGTCAGCAGTACCAGCGACTACGCGGTGCCGGTGCATGGCGAAGGTCGCGGGCTGGTGCACGTGGAACTGGAGATCCGCCAGGACCTCATTGCCGATATGGCTGGGCAGCAGGCGTGGGCCGAGCGGTTGGCGCGGATCTTCAGCGCGCTGCAACCGGAGTTGCTGGCGCGGGGTTGAACGCGCGTGCATCCATGCCGAACCGGTAGTGCCGGCCGCTGGCCGGCACATCCTTCCACGGCAACCCCTTCAATCATGCCTCGTTGGCCGGGCAGACGGTGGCGGCCGATTCGGCCGGTGCCGGGCGCAGGCCCAGCGCGATCACCACGCCGAACAATGAAAACAAGGCGGCACCGTATTCGGCGCGCACCAGCCCGGCCAGTGCACTCGGCGAACCGGCTGTATCGGCATCGGCATTGGCCACCATCACCAGCACCGCCAGGCCCAGCGCACCACCGATCTGCTGCGCGGTCGCCGCCATGCCAGATGCAACACCCTGCTGTGCGGACGGCACGCCCTGCCCGGCCACGATCCACATCGAGGTCCAGGTCATGCCCTGGCCGATGCTCAGCACTACCACGCCGGGCAGCAGCGGCCAGAAGTTCGCGCCGTGCGGCAGCGTCGCGGCCACCCAGGCGATACCGATGGCGCCGGCCAGCTGCCCGACCACCAGCACCTTGCGCGCGCTCCAGCGCTGCAGCGTCCACACGGCCAGCTGGATGCCGACCGTGCACACCGCAGTGGCGGGCAGGAATGCCAGGCCGGCCTGCAGCGGGCTCCAGCCGTAGCCGTCCTGGAAGTACAGCGCCATGAAGTAGTACTGCACCCCATAGCTGCTCATGAAGGCGAAGGTCAGGCCCAGTGCCGCGCGCAGTCCGGGCAGCCGCAGCAACGCGAACTGCATCAGCGGATCGCGGCTGCGCTGTTCGATCTGCACGAACGCCACCAGCAGCAGCACCGACAGCAGCAGGCAGCCCAGCGTGGCCGGCGCAGTCCAGCCCCACTCCGGCCCTTGCACGAGGGTAGTGACCAGCAGGCTGCCGCCGGCAGTGACGGTGATGCAGCCGGCCAGATCGAACGAGCGGCCCTGCGCACGCGGGCCATCGGCCGGCAACCACGCACCCGCAGCCACCGCGCAGGTGGTGGCCAGCGGCACGATCACCGCCAGCACCGCCGGCCAGCCGAACGCCTGGGTCAGCACGCCACCGAGCAGCGTGCCCAGCGCCAGGCCCACCGCGCTGGCCATGCTCCAGATCGCAAGTGCACGGTTGCGCACCGGACCTTCCGCATACAACGTGTTGATCAGCGCCAGCGTGGCAGGGAACAGCAATGCCGCGCCGATGCCCTGCGCCGCACGCGCGATGATCAGCAGGGTGGCGTTCGGCGCCAGCGCGCCGAGCAGCGATGCCAGTGCGAACAGCAGCATGCCCAGCCGGTAGAAGCGGCGGCGGCCGATCAGGTCGGCGGCACGGCCCCCCAGCAGCAGGCTGCCGCCGAAGGCCACGGTGTAGGCACTGACCACCCATTGCAGCTGCTGTGCGTTGATCTCCAGCGCGCGCCCCATGTCATGCAGGGCGACGAAGATGATGGTGGCGTCCAGGGCGATGATCAGCTGGGCGGTGGCCAGCAGGGCCAGCGCCCAGCGCGGGTACTTGAGGGGAGGCATCGACGGTCCGGTGCTGTGGGGGAGCGCAGTCTCATTGATGCAGAGCTATCAATAAACCCCTTTCCGGCCATATCTGTCATGATTTTCAGCATGAATGGAACCTCGATGGACCTCAATGCCGTGCGCATGCTGGTGCAGGTGGCCGAAGCACGCAGTTTCACCGTCGCCGCCGGGCAGCTGGGCCTGAGCCAGTCAGGCCTGTCGCGCGCGATCAGTCGGCTGGAGGCCACGCTGGGGGTGAAGCTGCTGCAGCGAAACACCCGCAACGTGGCACTGACCCCGGATGGTCGCCAGTTCGTCGATCAGGTCGCGCCCCTGCTGTGCGGTCTCGAAGACGCCGAACGCCAGTTGGCCGACCGTCCGTGCACGCCCTCGGGCACCCTGAAGATCAGTGCGCCCTCGATGTTCGGGCGCAAGGTGCTGGTACCGCTGCTGGGGCCGATGCTGCAGCAGCACCCACAGCTGCAGGTGGAAACCGTGCTCAACGACCGCCTGGTCGATCTGGTCGAGGAAGGCTTCGATGCCGCGCTGCGCACCGGCGTCATCGCCGACCAGCGCATCGTCGCGCGGCCACTGCGGCCGCTGCGCTGGGTGACGGTGGCCAGCCCGGACTACCTCGACCGCTGTGGCGCGCCCGACGATGTGGCCGCCTTGCGGGATCATGCCTGCCTGGCGGTGCGCAACCTGCGCAGTGGCCGGCTGGTGGACTGGCAGTTCCTGCAGGACGGCCAGCTTCACGACTTCACGCCACCGACGCGGATGGTGTTCGACAGCGGCGATCCGCTGGTGGAAGCGGCGATCGCCGGCATCGGCATCGTGCAGGTGATGGATTTCGCGGTGGCCGACGCCTTGGCCGACGGCCGCCTGCTGCGCGTGCTGCAGCCGTTTGAAGGCCGCAGCCGCGCGCTGTCACTGATCTACCCACCGTCGCGCCAGCATTCGCCGAAGCTGCAGGTACTGGCCGACGCGTTGCTGGCTGGGGACTGGTAGCGCCGGCCGCTGGCCGGCGCCTGCGCAAATCCAGACGTTTCACGTGTGGACTGCGGTAGATCCACGCCATGCGTGGAGGGGGGTTGGTAGCGTCGGGCCATGCCCGGCGCTACCGGTGCGGCGTTGCCGGCCAGCGGCCGGCACTACTGGTCAGGCGAAGCTATCGGTGGCGCGCACCAGCGCATCCACGTTCTCGGCCTCGAACGCCGAGTGGCCCGAGGCCGGGGTGATTTCCAGCTTCGCCTTCGGCCACACCTTGGTCAGGTCCCAGGCGTTGGCCAGCGGGCAGACCACGTCGTAGCGGCCGTGCACGATCACGCCCGGGATGTCGGCGATGCGGTGCGCGTCGCGCAGCAGCTGGTCTTCCACCTCGAAGAAACCGCCGTTGACGAAGTAGTGGTTCTCGATGCGGGCAAACGCCAGCGCGAAATGCGGGTCTTCGTGGCTGTTGATGAAGTCATCGTCCACGTGCAGGAAGCTGGTCGCCCCTTCCCACACCGCCCACGCCTTGGCCGCTTCAAGGCGGGTGGTCTCGTCGTCGCTGGTCAGGCGGCGGTGGAAGGCCGAGATCAGGTCATGACGCTCCACCAGCGGAATCGGCTTGAGGTAGTGCTCCCACGCATCCGGGAACAGGCGGTTGGCGCCTTCCTGGTAGAACCACTCCAGCTCCCAGCGACGCAGCATGAAGATGCCGCGCAGGACCAGTTCGGTCACGCGCTGCGGATGGGTTTCGGCATAGGCCAGGGCCAGGGTCGAGCCCCAGCTGCCACCGAACACCTGCCAGCGATCAACCTTCAGGTGCTCGCGCAGCTTCTCGATATCGGCGACGAGGTCCCAGGTGGTGTTGTCCACCAGATCCGCGTGCGGGGTGGAACGGCCAGCACCGCGCTGGTCGAACAGGATGATGCGGTACTTGGATGGGTCGTGGAACTGGCGCATCTTGTCGCTGCAGCCGCCACCCGGGCCACCATGCAGCATCACCACCGGCTTGCCTTCCGGGTTGCCGCACTGTTCGAAGTACAGCGTGTGGCGGTCGTCGACCTTCAGGGTGCCGACGTCGTAGGGGGTGATGGCGGGGTACAGCGTACGCATGCTTGCAGCTCCAGGGTGATGCCCTGCCGGGGCAGGAGAACCTCCATTCTAGGCCGGACGCCGGCCCAGGGTGATGCGATCGCGCTGCTCCAGGTCCTGCACGGTCTGCACCTCGGCAAATCCCGTCGCCTCGAACAGTGCCCGGATCGCGGCGCCCTGGTCCCAACCGTGCTCGATCAGCAACCAACCGCCGGGCCGCAGGTGGGCCTGGGCACCCTCGACGATGCGGCGGATGTCATCCAGGCCGTCCATGCCCGAGGCCAGCGCGGTAGACGGTTCGAAGCGCAGGTCGCCCTGTTCCAGGTGCGGGTCATCGCTGGCGATGTAGGGTGGATTGCTGGCAATCAGATCAAAACGCGCGCCCTGCAGCGGCGCATACCAGTCGTGCCCGCCTTCGGCGAAGCGGACGTTGCGCAGATCATGGCGGGCGGCATTGCGCGCGGCCACGGCCAGCGCGCCCGGGCTGGCATCGGTGGCCAGCACCTGTGCCCGGGGCCGTTCGCTGGCCAGTGCCAGGGCGATCGCACCGCTGCCGGTACCGAGGTCGGCCAGCTGCAACGCCTGGTCCGGCGGCAGTCGCTCCAGCGCCAGCTCGACCAGCAGCTCGGTTTCCGGACGCGGGATCAGCGTGGCCGGGTCGACCTCCAGGTCCAGCGTCCAGAATCCGCGACGGCCGGTCAGGTAGGCCACCGGCTCACCGGCCACGCGGCGGGCCAGCAAGGCTTCGAAGGCGGCCTGGTCATTGGCGGCCAGCGGATCGGTGGCATGGGCGAACAGCCAGCTGCGCGGGCGGTCCAGTACATGCAGCAGCAGAAGTTCGGCTTCGTGGCGGGCGTCGACACCGCCCAAGCGGGCACTGGCGTCGGCTACGACCTGACGCAGAGTGGGTTCGGGTTGGAAAGACATGTCTCAATTGTAGAGCCGAGCCGATGCTCGGCTGCTGCTGGAACAGCCGAGCATCGGCTCGGCTCTACAGATCCACCGTCGAGCATGGCTCGACGCTACAAAAAAGCTGGAATCCGTTCAGGTTTCGCCAGAGGGTATAAGGAGGGGCTATCAGCCCTCTTCACACATCCCGGGCGATTTTCCTTGCCACACAAGCAGTTGCAGGATGGGAGCGGCATGGTTCAGTGCTGGCTCATGGCCTTTTGATAGACTTCATCTATCAAATAGATCCAATCAATGGATTGTTCTTATCGCCAGCGAGTCGGTAACCTAGCTCCTGTCGATTCACCCACTCCCCTTCACCAGAGGAAAAATGATGTCCCTCATCAACACCCAGATCCAGCCGTTCGAAGCCAACGCTTACCACAATGGCGAGTTCATCAAGGTTTCCGACAACAGCCTGAAGGGCCAGTGGTCCGTCCTGATCTTCATGCCGGCCGCCTTCACCTTCAACTGCCCGACCGAGATCGAAGACGCGGCCGACCACTACGCCGAGTTCAAGAAGGCCGGCGCCGAGGTCTACATCGTCACCACCGACACCCACTTCTCGCACAAGGTGTGGCACGAAACCTCGCCGGCCGTCGGCAAGGCCCAGTTCCCGCTGGTCGGCGACCCGACCCACCAGCTGACCAACGCCTTCGGCGTGCACATTCCGGAAGAAGGCCTGGCCCTGCGCGGCACCTTCATCATCAACCCGGAAGGCGTGATCAAGACCCTGGAGATCCACTCCAACGAGATCGCCCGTGACGTGTCCGAGACCCTGCGCAAGCTGAAGGCTGCCCAGTTCACCGCCGCCAACCCGAACCAGGTCTGCCCGGCCAAGTGGAAGGAAGGCGAGAAGACCCTGACCCCGTCGCTGGACCTGGTCGGCAAGATCTAAGGCAGTACCGGCCTGCCGTGGCCCTACGCCACGACGCGCCTTCATCCCCGTGCCGGTCCCCCCGCCGGCGTGGGGGTGAACCCAAGACAGCCAACGCGCGCCAGCTTTGGCCAGCCAGCCCCTTCCACGGTCGCTGTCTTGGGTTCACCCCTACCCCCTGCTGGTCCGCTACCTTCTACAGCGGTGCCACGCCCCCTGTTTGCCTGAAGCCAGGAGATGACCCGATGTTGGAC
Source organism: Stenotrophomonas maltophilia group sp. SKK55 (assembly GCF_057179845.1). Classification (NCBI taxonomy): domain Bacteria; kingdom Pseudomonadati; phylum Pseudomonadota; class Gammaproteobacteria; order Lysobacterales; family Lysobacteraceae; genus Stenotrophomonas; species Stenotrophomonas maltophilia group sp. SKK55. Next base: position 4,398 of record NZ_JBXUHP010000016.1, on the reverse strand, counting down.
GCCAACCTGCAGTCGCAGCTGAAGACCTATCTGGAGCGCGTGACCCGCCCGATCCAGATCACCGCGCACGCCGACGACGGCGCCAAGTCGCAGGAAATGCTGGAACTGCTGCAGACCCTGGAAAGCCTGTCGGACAAGATCTCGCTGCAGGTCCTGCGCGATGGCCAGGGCCGCGTGCCGTCCTTCGACCTGGGCACGCCGGGCCAGGACATCCACCTGACCTTCGCCGGCCTGCCGATGGGCCACGAGTTCACCTCGCTGGTGCTCGCCCTGCTGCAGGTCGGCGGCCACCCGTCCAAGGCCACCGCCGAGCTGATCGAGCAGGTGCAGAACCTGGAAGGCGAGTACAGGTTCGAAACCTACTTCTCGCTGTCCTGCCAGAACTGCCCGGACGTGGTGCAGGCGCTGAACCTGGCCGCGGTGCTCAACCCGCGCATCCAGCACGTGGCCATCGATGGCGCCCTGTTCCAGGACGAAGTCGAGAAGCGCGAGATCATGTCGGTGCCGACCGTGTACCTCAACGGTGAAGTGTTCGACCAGGGCCGCATGACCCTGGAGCAGATCGTGGCCAAGCTGGACACCAATGCCAGCAAGCGCGATGCCGAGAAGATCGCCGCCAAGGATGCTTTCGACGTGCTGGTGGTCGGTGGTGGCCCGGCTGGCGCCGCAGCGGCGATCTACGCCGCACGCAAGGGCATCCGCACCGGCATCGCCGCCGAGCGTTTCGGTGGCCAGGTGCTGGACACCATGGCGATCGAGAACTTCATTTCGGTGAAGGAGACCGAAGGCCCGAAGCTGGCCACGGCGCTGGAACAGCACGTGCGCGAGTACGAGGTGGACATCATGAACCTGCAGCGCGCCAGTGCGCTGGTGCCGGCCGGCGAAGACGGCCTGGTGCAGGTGCAGCTGGAGAACGGCGCGGTGCTGAAGTCGCGTTCGGTGATCCTGTCCACCGGCGCGCGCTGGCGGCAGATGAACGTGCCGGGCGAGGACCAGTACCGCAACAAGGGCGTGGCCTACTGCCCGCACTGCGATGGTCCACTGTTCAAGGGCAAGCGCGTGGCGGTGATCGGCGGCGGCAACTCCGGTGTGGAAGCGGCCATCGACCTGGCCGGCATCGTGTCGCATGTAACCCTGCTGGAGTTCGATTCCAGCCTGCGTGCCGACGAAGTGCTGCAGAAGAAGCTGCGCAGCCTGGGCAACGTCACCGTGCTGACCAGCGCACAGACCACCGAAGTGCTCGGCGACGGCAGCAAGGTCACCGGCCTGGTCTACAAGGACCGCATCGGCGGCGATGCCCACCGCGTCGAGCTGGAAGGCATCTTCGTGCAGATCGGCCTGCTGCCCAACACCGAGTGGCTGAAGGATGTGGTGGCGCTGTCGCCGCGTGGCGAGATCGTCATCGATGACCGCGGCCAGACCAACCTGCCGGGTGTGTTTGCTGCTGGCGATTGCACGACGGTGCCCTACAAGCAGATCATCATCGCCATGGGCGCCGGTTCCACCGCCGCACTGAGCGCGTTCGACCACCTGATCCGCTCGTCGGTGAGCAACAGCAGCGGTGCCGTTGCTGAAGCGGCCTGATCCACCGTTCCCAGATCACCGGGAACATTGTCTGCCTGTCGGGTAACCACGCCGTCAGCCGGTCCGTTACCCCTGGGGTGTAAGGATGAACCTACGTGATCTGAAGTACCTGGTAGCCCTGGCCGACCACAAGCATTTCGGCCGGGCTGCCGCGTCCTGCTTTGTCAGCCAGCCGACGTTGTCCACGCAGATCCGCAAGCTGGAGGAAGAGCTCGGCCTGCCCCTGGTGGAACGCGCACCGCGCAAGGTGATGCTGACCCCGGCGGGCCAGGAAGCAGCAGCACGGGCGCGGGTGATCGTGTCCGAAGTGGAACAGCTGAAGGAAGCGGCGCGACGCAGCCGCGATCCGGAAGCCGGCACGGTGCGCCTGGGAATCTTCCCGACCCTCGGCCCGTACCTGCTGCCGCATGTGATCCCGCGCATCCGCGAGCGCTTCCCGGAGCTGGAACTGCTGCTGGTCGAGGAAAAGAGCGACGTGCTGCTGGACCGCCTGCGCGAAGGCAAGCTCGACGCCGCACTGCTGGCGCTGCCGGTGATCGACGACCAGCTGCATGCCGAATTCCTGTTCGAGGAGCCGTTCCTGCTGGCTGTCTCCGGGCGCCACCCGTTGGCCCGTCGCGAACATCTGGACGTGCAGGAACTGGCGACGCAGAAGCTGCTGCTGCTGGAAGACGGGCATTGCCTGCGCGACCAGGCGCTGGAAGTCTGCCGCCTGTTCGGCGCCAACGAGAAGTCCGAATTCCGCGCCACCAGCCTGGAAACGCTGCGGCAGATGGTCGCCGCCGACGTCGGCATCACCCTGCTGCCGAGCCTGTCGGTGCAGCCGCCGGTGCCGCGCTCGAACAACATCCGCCTGCTCGACTTCACCGGCGAGGGCCGTCCCAGCCGCCGCATCGCCATGATCTGGCGCCGCAGCTCGGCCATGAACGACTTCCTGATGGACCTGGCCGACCAGTTCAAGCGTCTGCCGCAGGCGCTGTTCACGCTGGAGGCGCTCGACGCCGGCAGCGATGCACCGGCCCTGCCCGGCCCCGCGCTGAACGGCTGAGCCCCCGCCGTACCGGCCTGGAATCGGCAGGAGTCGATTCCGGCCGCATTTGTCCCCACAATACAGACAGGCGGCGCCAGCAGGTGCCGCCTTTTGCATGGCTTTCAACCAAGGAGCGTCACCATGAACACCGCCAGCGGCCTGCCGCCGTCGATCACCGTTTCTACCTTCGACATGGACCGCCTGGACGCCATGCTCGAATCTCCCGCGCTGAGCCAGACGCCTGCCGCGCTCGCGCTTGCTGAAGAACTCAACCGGGCCACCGTGCTGGCACCGGACCAGATTCCCGAAGGCATCGTCATGATGCATTCGCGCGTGGAGTGCGAAGATGAAGTGTCGGGCGAAAAGCACGTCCTGACCCTGGTCTTCCCCCGCGAAGCCAACGTCGATGAAGGCAAGGTTTCCGTGCTGGCCCCGGTCGGCAGTGCCCTGCTCGGCCTTTCGATCGGCCAGAGCATCGACTGGACCGCGCCCGGCGGCCGCAAGCTGCGCCTGCGCGTGACCGCGGTCCACAACGACCGCCCCTGATTACCGCTGCGCACCGCGCGCGATTCGATCCCCCTGTCCCAGGAGCCGTAATGAGTACCCCGTCCAAACTGTCCCAGCTGCGCGAACTGTCCGTGGTTGTTGCCGATACCGGTGACTACGAGGCGATCAAGCGCCTGCAGCCGGTAGACTGCACCACCAACCCGACCCTGGTGAAGAAGGCGCTGGACCTGCCGGTCTACGCCGAGCTGATCGAACGCGAACTGGCCTGGGGCCGCCAGCAGACGGGCGACCGCGAAGCCGTGGTGCACGCCGTGGCCGACCGCCTGACCATCGGCGTCGGCGCGCTGCTGAGCACGCTGGTGCCGGGCCGGGTGTCCACCGAGGTGGATGCCGACCTGGCTCACGACACCGCTGCCACCGTGGCCAAGGCCCGCCAGTTCATCCAGATGTACGCCGATGCCGGCGTGCCGCGCGAGAAGATCCTGATCAAGATCGCCGCGACCTGGGAAGGCGTGGAAGCCGCGCGCATCCTGCAGACCGAGGGTATCGACTGCAACCTGACGCTGATCTTCAACCCGACCCAGGCGCTGGCCTGCAGCGAAGCCGGGGCGTTCCTGATCTCGCCGTTCGTCGGCCGCATCCTGGACTGGTACGTGGCCAACGGCCAGGCCCCGGCCACCATCGATGAAGACCCGGGCGTGAAGTTCGTGCGCGGCGTGTATGCCGAATTCAAGCGTCGCGGTTCGCTGACGGTGGTGATGGGCGCCTCGTTCCGTTCGACCGCGCAGATCGAAGCACTGGCCGGCTGCGACCGCCTGACGATTTCGCCGGACCTGCTGGAGAAGCTGGACGCCGACCACGGCGAGCTGCCGCGCAAGCTGGTGGCCGGTGCCGCCGATGGCGCGGCGGTGACGCCGATCGATGCGGCCAAGTTCGCGGCGGACCTGGCGGCCGATCCGATGGCCACCGAGAAGCTGGCAACCGGTATCGAGGCGTTTGCCAAGGATCTGGAAGCGCTGCGCGAGCGGATCCGCGCGGCACTGTGAGGATTCCGGCCAACGGCTGAGCCCCTCGTGGCGGGGGGCTCAGAGCAAAAGCCGTGCTGGGTCGGGCGGGTTGGGTTCGCGGGAGACGCCGTGAATCCATCCCTGGAGGCTTGGCCGCCGCATCCATGCGGCGGACTGATCTGGCCCCCTGAAAACGGACGCCATGAAGCCGTTTCAGGCGGCAGCCCGGAGCTGCCGGGCGTAGTTGTTAGGCGAGTGGTAGCCCAGCGC
>NZ_JBXUHP010000015.1:0-678 GCF_057179845.1 Stenotrophomonas maltophilia group sp. SKK55 | reverse complement strand
AGCTCGGGGCGGAAACCCGCCTGTTCGATCCACACGAGCTGCCGATGCTTGACTCGGTGCCAGCCACCCACCCAAAGGTGCAGGAGCTGCGCCAGGCCTCGCTGTGGTCGGAGGGCCACGTGTGGGTCAGCCCGGAACGCCATGGCACCCTTACCGCGGTATTCAAGAACCAGATCGACTGGCTGCCACTGGAAGAGGGCAGCGTGCGCCCCACCCAAGGCCGCACGCTGGCCGTGATGCAGGTCTGCGGCGGTTCGCAGTCGTTCAACGTCGTCAACGCGCTGCGTGTGCTCGGCCGGTGGATGCGGATGGTGACGATCCCCAACCAGTCCTCGGTCGCCAAGGCCTGGCAGGAGTTCGACGACGAAGGTCGAATGAAGCCTTCGGCGTACTACGATCGCGTGGTGGACGTCATGGAGGAACTGGTCAAGTTCACCCTGCTGGTGCGTGGGCGCAGCGACTACCTGGTGGACCGTTACAGCGAGCGCAAGGGGGCCATCGAGGCGGCGGCGCTGGCGGCCGCTGCAGGGGTGGTGGAAACTGTTTTTAACGAGGAGGAAAGTGCGTGAACGCGGTCATCTACCACAACCCCAAGTGCGGCACCTCGCGCAACACTCTGGCGATGATCCGCTTCGCCGGGATCGAGCCGGAAGTGATCGACTACCTGGCCCACCCGCC
>NZ_JBXUHP010000014.1:33904-136792 GCF_057179845.1 Stenotrophomonas maltophilia group sp. SKK55 | reverse complement strand
TCAAACGTCTGCAAGATGGACAATCATCCTTCCTGCAGGCGCCTTCACAAGATACCTGCGCATACTTTCAAAGATCCGGGGAAGTGGCCTCAGCGCCGCTCCCGTGTGCTGCGAAGTTTCCTTCGTAGCGAGCCGCCCATTATGCCAGACTTTTTCAGTCCGTCAACACCTTCGTTCGATCATCTCGTTCGGCGGTGGTGGGTGCCCTGTTGTCGCTGAAGCCCCTTGGTGGCGACCCCTGCGACGGGGGAGGAGAAGTATGTCCCCATTCCCATCATTTGTGAAGGGGGTGTGGCGATTTTTTTCACCGGATGTTGCATCTGTTCATGCGCCGCGCTGCGGCAGGAACCCGTGAAGAGCAGCCGAGCGTGGGCTTGGCCCTACAAGAGCAGAAGGAAGGGCCGGCTGGCGCCGGCCCTTCCTTCTTCTCAGCCAGCAACCAGGCGCACGCGGGCGAAGGTGCGCTTGCCGACCTGCAGCAGGCCTTCGAAGCCGGGCTGCAGCACCTGCTGGCCGTCTTCGACCACTTCACCGTCCACCTTGACCGCGCGCTCCTTGAGCTTGCGGTTGGCTTCGGAGTTGCTCGGGGTCAGGCCGGCCGCCGTCAGCAACGCGGCAATACGCAGGCCTTCGGCCGGGATCGCCACATCCTGCAGCGGCAGCTGGGTGATATCGCCCTGCCCGGTCACCGCCGCTTCCCAGCCGGCAATCGCCTGCTCTGCCGCCACGGCGTCGTGGAAACGGGTCGCCAGCTCACGCGCCAGGCGCAGCTTGACCACGCGCGGGTTCAGGCCGCCATTGGCCACCTGCTCGCGCAGCTGCACGGCCTCGGCCTGGCTGATGTCGAAGGACAGCAGCTCGATCCAGCGCCACATCAGGGTGTCGTCCACCTTCATGGTCTTGGTGACGATGTCGATGGCCGGCTCGCTGATACCAATGTAGTTGCCCAGCGACTTGGACATCTTGTTGACGCCGTCCAGGCCCTCCAGCAGCGGCATGGTCAGCACCACCTGCGGCTTCTGGCCATGGTGTTCCTGCAGGCCACGGCCCATCAGCAGGTTGAACTTCTGGTCGGTACCGCCCAGCTCGACGTCGGCCTCCAGAGCCACCGAGTCGTAGCCCTGCACCAGCGGGTACAGGAACTCATGGATGGCGATGGACTGCTGGGCGGCATAACGCTTGGCGAAGTCGTCGCGCTCGAGCATGCGCGCCACGGTGTGCTGGCCGGCCAGACGGATCATGTCGGCCGCGCCCATCTTGCCGAACCACTCCGAGTTGAAGCGGACTTCGGTACGGCTGCGGTCCAGCACCTTGAACACCTGTTCCTCATAGGTACGGGCGTTGGCCAGCACGTCATCGCGGCTCAGCGGCTTGCGGGTCAGGCTCTTGCCCGAGGGATCGCCGATCATGCCGGTGAAGTCGCCGATCAGGAAAATGACCTGGTGGCCAAGGTCCTGGAACTGGCGCATCTTGTTCAGCAGCACCGTGTGGCCCAGATGCAGGTCGGGCGCGGTGGGGTCGAAGCCGGCCTTGATCCGCAGCGGGCGGCCCTCCTGCAGGCGCGCACGCAGATCCTCGAGCTTGAGGATCTCGTCGGCACCGCGGCCGATCAGGGCAAGGGCTTCTTCAATCGAGGACACGTGACTACTCCCGGCAACGCCGATTCTTGTGTGGGGTGTTAAAGCAAAGTTAACCCGATTGGCTTCACAAAAGCCAATGGGCACAAGGGTTTGACGCGGTTTTCTCAGGTGTCTATGGTAACCGCCGATCAGGCCCGCGCTCCCGGGCCGCCAGGAAAAGACCGCCGATGCACAATTCCGAACAAGGGCGCGCACGCAAGCAGCGCTTCCAGGAACGCCTTCACGTCCTGCACGACAACGCCCTGCATCGGAAGCTCAGGCAACACCTTCCCGCCGCCTTCAATGAGCGCTGGACCCGCCGCCATTGGATGCACGCCAGCCTGTTTGCGACCATCGGCGCCCTGGTGGCGACGATCGTCCCCGGTTTCTCGCACACCATTGATGCGCCTTACGCGGACAGCCACACCAGTCTGGCGCTGCCGCTGCCGCCGTTGACCATGGCCCGCCAGCAGCAGGTGCCGGGCGACAGCTGGCAGGTGCTGCGCATCCAGCGCGGCCAGACCCTGAGCGACCTGTTCGACAAGGCCGGCATTCCGGCCAGCACCCTGCACCGGGTGCTGGAGCACCCCGGTGCGCGCGAGGCGCTGACCAAGCTGCGCCCGGGCGCCGAGATCGCCTTCGACATGCCGCTGTCCGGCGACCTGCGCAGCATCCGCTTCGATCGCGACGCCGACAACCGGGTGGAACTGAGCCTGACCGGCGATGACATCAAGGAGAAGGTGACGCGGCGCGAGACTTCCACGCGTACCGTGGTCACCAGCGGCGAGATCACCAGTTCGCTGTATGCCGCGGCCCGCCGGGCCGGGCTGTCGCCGTCGGCGATCGCGACGATGACCGACGACATCTTCAAGTACGACATCGACTTCTCCAAGGACCTGCAGCCGGGCGACCGCTTCAGCGTGGTGATGGACGAGACCTGGCGCGAAGGCGAGAAGGTGGACACCAGCAAGATCCTGGCGGCGACCTTCACCACCGGGGGCAAGACCTATTCCGGCTTCCGCTTCGACCGCAACGGCAAGTCCGAGTACTACGACATCAACGGCCGTTCGTTGAAGAAGAGCTTCATCCGCATGCCGATCCCGTTCGCGCGGCTGAGCTCGACCTTCGGCGCACGCAAGCACCCGGTGCTGGGCAAGATGCGCATGCACAAGGGCGTGGACTACGCCGCGCGTACCGGCACGCCGATCATGGCCGCCGGCGATGCCCGCGTGCAGTTCGCCGGCGTGCAGCGCGGCTATGGCAACGTGGTGATCCTCGATCACGGCCGCGGCCACACCACCCTGTACGGGCACATGTCGCGCTTTGCGAACATCAAGACCGGCCAGCGCGTGGCCCAGGGCACGGTGATCGGCTACGTCGGCTCGACCGGCCTGGCCACAGGCCCGCACCTGCACTACGAATTCCGCGTCAACGGCGAGCACCGCAACCCGCTGACCGTGACCATGCCGCCGCCGGAGCCGCTGAAGGGCGCCGAGCTGGTCGCCTTCCGCGCGCAGACCGCGCCGGCGATGGCCCGCATCCAGGGCATGGAGAAGCTGATCTACGCCGATGCCAGCCCGGCACCGACCAGCCGCGACGAGGCCGCCACCGAGGTGGCCAGCGCCAAGGACAAGCAGTCGACCGGCCGCAAGCGCGGCTGAGCGCGCTGCGTTGACGAACAAGGACGCGGCAGCCCAAGCTTGCCGCGTCCTTTTTTTATGCCCGCCATGAACACCACTGCCGACGCTGACGCCCCCCTGTACCTTGGCCTGATGTCGGGCACCAGCGCCGACGGCATCGATGCCGCGCTGGTGCAGTTTCCCGCGGGCGGAGGCTGCCGCTTCGTGCATGGACTGACCGCCCGCTGGGAACCGGTGCTGCGCGCGCGGCTGGTGGCGCTGGGCGAAGGTGGCCCGTTGGATTCGCTGGAGGAGCTGGGCGAACTGGACGCGCGGATTGCGATCAACTTCGCCGAGGCTGCCAACCAGCTGCTGGCCGAAGCCGGCGTGGATCGCAGCCAGGTGCGCGCGATCGGCTCGCACGGCCAGACCGTGCGCCACCGCCCGCTGGCCGATCCGGCGTTCACCGTGCAGCTGGGCGACGGCAACCGCATCGCCGAACTGACCGGAATCACCACGGTGTCCGACTTCCGCCGTCGCGACGTAGCGGCCGGGGGGCATGGCGCGCCGCTGATGCCGGCTTTCCACCTGGGCATGCTGGGTGCCGCCGATGAAGACCGCGCGGTGCTCAACCTGGGCGGCATCGCCAACCTGACCCTGATCCCGCGCGAAGGCGCGGTGCGTGGCTTCGATACCGGCCCGGCCAACGCGCTGATGGATGCCTGGTGCCAGCGCCACACCGGCCGTACCTTCGATGCCGATGGCGCGTATGCCGCCAGTGGCGCGGTGGACGAGGGCCTGCTGGCCGGCTGGCGTTCGGACCCGTGGTTCGCGCTGCCGCCGCCGAAGAGCACCGGGCGCGAGCAGTTCCATCTGGCCTGGGCCGAGGCCCACATGGAGGAAGGCGAATATGCCGCTGCCGATGTGCAGGCCACCCTGCTGGAGCTGACCGTGGCAACCGTGGCCGATGCGCTGCTGGCGCAGCAGCCGCAGACCCGGCGCCTGCTGGTCTGTGGCGGCGGCGTACGCAACCGGCAGCTGATGAAGCGCCTGGCGGCGCGGCTGCCGGAGGTGCAGGTGGAGTCCAGCGCGGTGCACGGGCTGGACCCGGAGTACGTGGAGGCGATGGGCTTTGCCTGGCTGGCGCAGCGGACGATGGACGGGCTGGCCGGCAACCTGCCGAGCGTGACCGGAGCCAAGGGGCCGCGGATCCTGGGGGCAATCCACCTGGCGTGAGGTGGCGCCATCCACGCATGACGTGGATTCACCGGGCAGCCGAGCGTGGGCTCGGCTCTACAAAGCCGCTAATCGAAGCCCTGCCCTGCGGGCAAGGCCTGCAGGGCGGCGATCGCATCGGAGAGGGCGTCCACTTCGGGATCGCCGAAACCGGAGCGGACCTCCAGTTCACTGCTGAACAGGCCCTGCTCCAACAACGCGGCGCAGGTCTGTTCTTGGGTCCAGCCGCGGGCGACCGCGACACGTCGGATACGTTCCAGCAGCAGCGGGTCCAGGTCCCGCAGCACAACGTCGGCCATGCTCACTTCCCCGTTCGCAAGGCACCGCCCCCTCGGCGCGTGGGGGCGATGATCCCGCAGACTGGACGGGCAGGCAATCAGGTCGAGCTGGAGGCCTGGCGACGGCGCTGCTGCAGGATCAGCAGGGCGCAGAGGATCACCACCGGGATCGCCACCAGCGCGGTACCGACGAAGAACAGCGCGTAGCCTTCCAGCAGCGTCCGGCCCTGTGCGAGCGTCTGTACCGACCACCCCGAGAGCCCCTTGAGCGCCTTGCCGGGCATCGCGTAGAACGAACTCAGCAGCGCGTACTGGGTTGCGGTGTATCCGATGCTGGTCAGGCTGGACATATAGGCGATCAGCGCCGTACCGGCGAAACCGCTGGCGAAATTGTCGATGGCCATGGCCACAGCAAAATGGGTCGTGTCTGGGCCCGAATAGGCCAGCCAGGCAAATGCCAGGTTGGAGGCCGGCCCCAGCACGGCACCCACCATCAGCGCCGCCAGCACCCCCCAGCGAACCGAGACCAGGCCCGCCGCAGCAATGCCAACGAAGGTCGCGACCAGGCCCACCGAGCCACGCACGGCGCCCACGGTGTCCTCGTCCAGGCCGAGATCGACATAGAAGGGGTTGGCCATCGGCCCCATGACGAAGTCGGCCATGCGATAGACGCTGATGGCCACCAGGATCAGGATCGCGCCGCTGCGATGCTCGCGGACGAAGGCGATGAACGGCCCCGCCACGGCGTCGAACAGGCCGCGCGGCGTCCACAGGGAGGTCGCCTGTGCCTGCACGGCAGCCACTTCCCGCGCGGGTTCACGGGCCATGACCACGGCTACCACGCCAAGCGCCATCAGCACGGCCATGATCTCGTAGGAGACCTGCCAGCCAACACGGGCCGCGATGATCAGGATCAGTGCATCGGTGACCAGCAAGGCAGTGCGGTAGCCCAATGCCGAGGATGAGGTCAGCAGGCCAAGCTGCTCGCTGTTGTCAGCACTTTCAATGCGCCAGGCATCGATGACGATGTCCTGGGTGGCCGAAGCAAACGCCACGATCACGGCCATTACGCCGAACACGACGATGTGCTGCCAGGCGATGCCCAGGAACTGGATCTGGCCGCCCTTGGGCTGGACCAGCGCCATGCCGACAAGGCCCACCACTACGACCAGCTGCGACAGCAGCATCCAGCCGCGGCGGCGGCCAAAACGACCGAACAGAGGCACGTCGGTCTTGTCGACGATCGGCGCCCACAGGAACTTCATGGTGTAGGCCAGCCCGACCCATGACAGGAAACCGATCGTGCTCAGCTCGATGCCTTCCTTGCGCATCCAGAAGCCGAGCGTGTTGCCCACCAGATAGATGGGCAGGCCCGAACTGAAACCGAGCAGCAGCATCGCCAGCACCTTGCGCTGGCTCAGGTTGGACAACACCTGCTGCCACGGTCGGCGCGGCTTGGCGGCCTCAGTCACAGGTCGTAGTCCACGGTGAACGGGGCGTGGTCGGAGAAGCGCTCGTCGCGGTAGATCGAACAGCTACGCAGTTTGTCGCGCAAGCCCGGCGTGATGAACTGGTAGTCGATGCGCCAACCGACGTTGTTGGCACGGGCGGCGCCGCGGTTGCTCCACCAGGTGTAGTCCTCGCCGGCGGGGTTGAGCAGGCGGTAAGCATCGGCCCAACCGCGGCCGGCGGCGACATCGGTGGCCTGGCCGTGGTCGGCGCAGAGGGCGTTGAGCCAGTCGCGTTCCTCCGGCAGGCAGCCGGAATTCTTCTGGTTGGACTTCCAGTTCTTGATGTCCAGCGCCGAACGCACGATGTTCCAGTCGCCGCACAGCACGTAGTCGCGGCCGCTGCGCGCCCACTCCTCCAGGATCGGCCGCAGCCATTCCATCACTTCGAACTTGAAGCCCTGGCGCAGGTCACCCGAGCTGCCGGAGGGAATATAGAAGGAGACCACGCTGAGATTGCCGTAGCGCGCCTCGATGTAGCGGCCTTCGTCGTCGAACGGGGCCCAGCCCAGCGAGGTGATGACCTGGTCCGGCTCGCGCCTGCTGTAGATCGCCACGCCGCTGTAGCCCTTCTTGGTGATGGCGTCGCGATAGAAGCAGTGATGGCCATCCGGACGGAACATCGGGTCGGTCAGCTGGTCTTCCCCGGCCTTGGTCTCCTGGATGCACAGGACGTCGGCGTCCTGGGCACGGAACCAGTCCAGGAAGCCCTTGGTCGCGGCGGAACGGATGCCATTGGCGTTGAAACTGATGATGCGCATGCGGGGACCTGCGGCGGGAAACCGGGCAAGCATACCGGTTGCCCGTGGGGCTGCGCAGTCCGCCAGGCAGCGCCGCGACACCGTTCACGCGGGGCCGGACGAGCGCGAAACGCCCAGCTGGATTAGGATTTGTGCTCCAAATGAAGATGAATCGAGTTTTGATGAGCGACCACCGCCACCGTTTCCTGCAGCTGGCCCTGACCGCCGACGCCCTGCGCTTCGGCCAGTTCACCCTCAAGTCCGGCCGGCTGAGCCCCTATTTCTTCAACGCCGGCCGTTTCGACTCCGGTTCGCTGCTGTCCCAGCTCGGCGCCTGCTATGCCGATGCCATCGATGCCAGCGGGATCAAGTACGACGTGGTGTTCGGCCCGGCCTACAAGGGCATCCCGCTGGCCACCGCGATGGCCTGCGAGCTCGCCCAGCGCGGCCGCGACCTGCCGCTGTCATTCAACCGCAAGGAAGCCAAGGACCACGGCGAAGGTGGCCAGCTGATCGGCGCCGACATGAATGGCAAGCGCGTGCTGATCGTCGACGACGTGATCACCGCCGGTACCGCGATCCGCGAAGCGCTGGGCATCATCCGCGCTGCCGGCGGCACCCCGGCCGGCATCGTGGTAGCCCTGGACCGCCAGGAGATCGCCTCGGAAACCGACCGCCGCTCGGCGGCGCAGTCGGTGGCCGAAGAGGCCGGGATTCCGGTGATCGCCGTGGCGTCGCTGGCCGATCTGCTTGATTTCGCCTCCGGCAACCCGGAACTTGTGGGTTACCGCCAGCCGCTGGAAGCCTACCGGGCCCAGTACGGCGTCCGTTCGATCCGCTGACCGACCCAGGGGAAAGGTCATGTCCCGAGTTCCTGCCGTTCTCTTTGCCGGCCTGCTGCTGGCCGTGCCGTCCACCGTGCCGGCGCAGTCGCGCGACGGCGGCAAAGTGGAAAAGAAGCTGTATTGCTGGAACGAGGGCAAGGAGCGGATCTGCAGCGATTCGCTGCCAGCCGATGCGGTCAATCACGCCCGCGAGGAGTTCAACGCGAAGAGCGGCCTGCGCAATGCGCAGGTCCAGCGCGCGTTGACCGACGAAGAGCGCGCCACGGCCAGCACCCAGGCGCAGCAGCAGCAGCTGGACCTGATGGCCGAGCAGACCCGCCAGCGTACCGAGCAGGCGATGCTGTCCACCTATGGCAGCGAGGAGGACCTGCGCCGGGTGTTCGCCGAGCGCCAGGAAGTGCTGGACAACAACCTCAAGACCGCCGAGTACAACGTCACCAGCCTGCGCGAATCACTGGTGGCGCTGCTGTCGGCCGCCGGTGACCGAGAACTGGCCGGTGGCAAGGTCGCCGACAAGCAGGCCGAGGCGATCCGTCAGCGGCACGTGCAGTTGCAGGCGCAGCAGCGCCTGCAGGCCGGGTTCCTGCAGCAGCAGCAGGCGCTGAAGGCGGAAATTGAAAGCACCCTGCAGCGCTATCGCGAGCTGAAGGGCGTGGCACCGACGAGCCAGGCGCCGTGATTCGCTTGTAGAGCCGAGCCCATGCTCGGCTCCGCGTGACCTTGGGAAAGAGCAGCCCAGCATGGGCCCGGCTGTACAGTAGGCGGCGCCTGGTTACGGCTTGGCCCACGGAATTTATGCACTCTTTACGCGTCGGCACGGTCCGGCGCGTAGTGCGTTTATGGGCGGCAGGACGACGATGACGGCCTGAGGTGGAGGGGTTCCACCAGGACGCTATTGCAATGTCCCCCTGGCTGTCGTTGTTGTGTGGCGTGCTGGTGCTGGTCGCCGCCGCCTATCTCCTTTATGTCGTGCTGCGGCCCGAGTCGTTCTGAGCGGAGCCGGCCATGACTGAGATGCTTGTGATTATTGCCGCCAGCCTGCTGCTGGCGTGGCCGCTGGGCCTGTACCTGGCCCGCGTGATGCGTGGCACGCCAATGAAGGTCGACGTGCTGTTCCACTGGATCGAGAAGCCGCTGTACAGGGTGTTCGGGGTCGATCCGTCGCGCTCGATGTCCTGGCGCGGCTACGTGCTGGCCTTCGTCCTGAGCAACGTGGTGGTCGCCGTACTGACCCAGGCGGTGTTCATGACCCAGGCCTGGCTGCCGCTGAATCCGGACCAGATCCCGAACATGCGCTGGGACACCGCGCTGCACACGATGATCTCGTTCCTGACCAACACCAACCAGCAGCACTATTCGGGCCAGGCGCAGCTGTCCTACCTCTCGCAGATGACCGGCATCACCGGCCTGCAGGTGGTGACACCGATGATGGGCCTGGCGCTGGCGGTGGCCACGCTGCGCGCGTTGTTCTCGCGTGCGCCGCAGGCTGCGGCGGCCACCAGTACCGGCGATGACCGCCAGGTGGCGGTGGGCAACTACTACGTGGACGTGGTGCGCCTGTGCGTGCGCTTCCTGTTGCCGCTGTGCCTGGTGTGGACCCTGCTGCTGGCCAGCCAGGGCGTGCCGTCGACGATGGCCGGTGGCCCGCAGGCCACGCCGATCGATGCCAGCGCCGGCATGGCCGGACAGAAGCTGCCGCTGGGCCCGGTGGCGGCGATGGTCGCGGCCAAGCAGCTGGGCGCCAACGGTGGCGGCTGGTACGGCCCGAACAGCAGCTTCCCGCTGGAGAACCCGACCCCGCTGTCGAACGCGCTGGAGATCGTCGGCATCCTGCTGGTGCCGATGGCGGTGATCTTCATGATCGGTGCGTTCACCGGCCGGCGCCGGTTCGGCGCCCTGGTGTTCAGCTGCATGCTGGGCATGTCGCTGCTGTCCACCGGCGCGATGGTGTGGAGCGAAGGGCACAGTGCCAGCGCCGCCACGCCGCTGCTGATGGAAGGCAAGGAGGTGCGCTTCGGCGCCGACGGCACGGCGCTGTGGGCGGCGGTGACCACCCAGGTCTCCAACGGCTCGGTCAACGGCATGCATGACTCGCTGGCGCCGCTGAGTGGCGGCATCGCGATGGTCAACATGCTGGTCAGCGCGATCTGGGGCGGCATCGGCTGTGGCCTGCAGCAGTTCATCGTGTACCTGCTGCTGGGCGTGTTCCTGGCCGGGTTGATGACCGGACGTACGCCGGAACTGTTCGGCCGCAAGCTGGAGACGCCACAGGTACGCCTGCTGGCCCTGCTGGTGCTGCTGCAGCCGATCACCCTGCTGGTGTTCACCGCGATCACCCTGGCCGTGCCCGGGCTGGCCGCTACCTCCAACCCGGGCTTCCATGGCATCAGCCAGGTGTTCTACGAGTACGTCTCGGCCTACGCCAACAACGGCTCGGGCTTCGAGGGGCTGGGCGACGCCACGCTGTGGTGGAACCTGAGCTGCTCGCTGGTGCTGCTGCTGGGCCGCTTCCCGCTGCTGATCATCCCGCTGGTGGTGGCCGCGCAACTGGCCGCCAAGCGCCAGGCGCCGGAGTCTGCCGGCAGCCTGCAGATCGAAACCCCGACCTTCGCCCTGACCCTGGTCTCGGTGATCGTCATCCTGACCGTGCTGCAGTTCATGCCGGCGCTGGTACTCGGCCCGATCGCCGACCACCTCAGCCTGGGACTGCACTAAGGACACCCCGATGAGTACCCACGCAAGTTCCACCCGTAGTTCCCTTGCCCCGCGCCCTGCGCTGCTTGATGGCGCCGGCCTGCGCCGTGCGCTGGTCGACGCAGTACGCAAGCTATCGCCGATGCACCTGGTGCGCAGCCCGGTGATGGCGGTGGTGATGGCCGGCACGATCGTCGCCGCCATCGTCACACTGACCGGCAATGCGCCGCTGGGCTTCGGCCTGGCGGTGACCGCGATCCTGCTGGTGACCGTGTTGTTCGGCAATTTCGCCGAAGCAGTGGCCGAGGCGCGTGGCCGTGGCCAGGCCGCATCGCTGCGCCGCGCTCGCCAGGATCTGGTGGCGCGCCGCCTGGCCGCGCCGCAGCCGGGGGCTGCGGAAACCCAGGTACCTGCCGCCGAGCTGCGCCCGGGCGACCATGTGATCGTCAGTGCCGGTGAGCTGGTGCCGGCCGATGGCGAGATCGTGCAGGGCCTGGCCACCATCAACGAGGCGGCGGTGACCGGCGAATCCGCCCCGGTGCTGCGCGAGGCCGGTACCGACCGTTCCGGCGTGATCGGCGGCACCAAGGTGCTGTCCGACCAGATCATCGTGCGGGTGACCGCCGAGCCGGGGCACAGCTTCCTGGACCGGATGATCGCGCTGGTGGAAGGTGCCAACCGTCAGAAGACGCCGAACGAGATCGCGCTGACCCTGTTGCTGGCAGCGATGACGCTGACCTTCCTGGTGGTGGTGGCGACGCTGCCGGCGATCGGCGCGGCGGTAGGCGTGCAGGTCGATCCGCTGCTGCTGATCGCGCTGCTGGTATGCCTGATCCCGACCACCATCGGCGGCCTGCTGCCGGCCATCGGCATCGCCGGCATGAACCGTGCGCTGGCTGCCAACGTGCTGGCCAAGTCGGGCAAGGCGGTGGAAGTGGCCGGCGACGTCGACGTGCTGCTGCTGGACAAGACCGGCACCATCACCTACGGCGACCGCCAGGCCAGCCACTTCCATCCGTTGGCCGGCATCGACGCCAGCCAGCTGCGTGAAGCGGCGCTGCTGTCCTCGCTGGCCGACCCGACCCCGGAAGGCAAGTCGATCGTACGCCTGGCGCGTGAGCAGGGTTGCGCCACCGCCGAGCCGGACCATGCCGAGTACCTGGCGTTCAGTGCACAGACCCGCATGTCCGGCGTGGACCTGGAACATGGCCGGCAGATCCGCAAGGGTGCCGCCGATGCGATCCGCGCCCACGTACAGGCGCTGGGCGGCAACGTGCCGGCGGAACTGGCCGGTCGCGTCGAGCAGGTGGCGCGCAATGGCGCCACCCCGCTGGTGGTGGCCGAGGGTCGCCACGTGCTGGGCGTGATCGAGCTGTCGGACGTGGTCAAGCACGGCATGCGCGAGAAGTTCGCGCAGCTGCGCGCGATGGGCATCCGCACGGTGATGATCACCGGCGACAACCCGCTGACCGCCGCTGCCATCGCTGCCGAAGCCGGCGTCGATGACTACATCGCCGAGGCCCGCCCGGAGGACAAACTGGCGCGCATCCGCCAGGAGCAGGCCGGCGGCCGGCTCGTGGCGATGGTCGGCGACGGCACCAACGACGCCCCGGCACTGGCCCAGGCCGACATCGGCCTGGCGATGAACTCCGGTACGCAGGCGGCGAAGGAGGCCGGCAACATGGTCGACCTCGATTCGGACCCGGCCAAGCTGCTGGCGGTGGTGGAAGTGGGCAAGCAGCAGCTGATCACCCGCGGCGCGCTGACCACCTTCTCGCTGGCCAACGACGTCTCCAAGTACTTCGCGATCCTGCCGGCGCTGTTCGCCGCTGCCGTGCCGACCATGGCCGCACTGAACGTGATGCAGCTGTCGAGCCCGCGCAACGCGGTGCTGGCGGCACTGATCTTCAACGCCCTGGTGATTCCCGCCCTGATTCCGCTCGCCCTGCGTGGCGTGCGCTTCCGCCCGGCCACCGCAACGGCGCTCCTGCGCCGGAACATGCTGGTGTACGGCCTCGGCGGCGTGCTGCTGCCGTTCGCGGCGATCAAGGCGATCGACCTCCTTCTTGTCCTGGTATTCGGCGCATGAACCGTACTGTTTCCACTTCGTCTTCCCTTCCCCGCGGACAGAAAGCCGAGGCCCGCGTGGCGAGCCTGCAGGATGGCGCAAGCTGGCGCCCGGCGATCGGCCTGGGCCTGGCCACCCTGCTGCTGGCCGGCGCGGTCTACGCCGGCATCGCCACCGGCTTCGCCGGCCTGGCCTACCCGACCCAGGCCGAGGGCAGCCTGCTGCGCGACGGCAACGGCCAGGTGCGCGGCTCGGCGTGGCTGGCGCAGCCGTTCACCGGTGATGGCTACTTCCAGGCGCGTCCGTCGGCGGCCAACTACGACCCGATGGCCGCGGCCGGTTCCAACATGGCGCGCAGCAATCCCGCGCTGGCCGAGCGCGTCGCTGCCAGCACCGCTGCGGTGGCTGCACGGGAAGGTGTCGCGCCAGCGCAGGTTCCGGCCGATCTGGTAACCCAGTCCGGCGGCGGTCTCGATCCGCAGTTGTCGCCGGCCGCCGCACAGCTGCAGGTGGCGCGCGTAGCGCGTGCCCGTGGCCTGCCGGTGGAGCGCGTGCAGGCACTGGTGCAGGCCCATACCGAAGGGCGCCAGTGGGGCCTGTTCGGCCAGCCACGGGTGAACGTGGTGACGCTGAACTTCGCGCTGGACCATGCAGCCAAGGCACCGTGATGCCGGCCTGCACCGGCTGCGCGCACAATGGCAGCCATGACAGCGGCCCCCATGACTGATGCACGTACCCGCCAGGCCGATGCCCTGGTTGAAGGCCTGCAACGCGAAGCCGGCGGCAAGCTGACCGTGTTCCTCGGTGCGGCGCCGGGCGTGGGCAAGACCTACACCATGCTGACCCGCGCGCAGGAACAGCTGCGCCGCGGCGTCGACCTGGTGGTGGGCCTGGTGGAAACCCATGGACGCACCGATACCCAGGCCCTGTTGGAGGGCCTGCCGCAGCTGCCGCTGAAGGACGTGGCCTATCACGGCCATGCCCTGCAGGAGATGGACCTGGATGCCGTGCTGGCACGGCATCCGGCGCTGGTGCTGGTGGATGAACTGGCCCATCGCAATGCGCCGGGCAGCCGCCATGAGCGGCGCTGGCAGGATGTGATGGAGCTGCTGGACGCCGGCATCGACGTCTGGACCACGGTCAACATCCAGCATCTGGAAAGCCTCAACGACGTGGTGATGCGGATCACCGGCGTGCGCGTCAGCGAGACCGTGCCCGACGGCGTGCTCGACCGCCTGCACGACATCGTGCTGGTCGATCTGCCGCCGCGCGAACTGATCGCTCGCCTGCAGCAGGGCAAGGTCTATGTGCCCGAACAGGCCGCTCAGGCACTGCAGGCGTTCTTCTCACCGGCCAACCTGACCGCGCTGCGCGAACTGGCGATGCAGGAAGCCGCCGACCGCGTCGACAGCAGCCTGCGCGAAACCCGCGCCGCGCGCGGCGAAGGCAATCTGCCCCTGCGTCGCGGCGTTCTGGTGGCCATCGACGGGGGCGGCCAGAGCGAATACCTGGTGCGCGTGGCGCGGCGCATCGCAGAGCGCCGCGACGCACCGTGGACGGTAGTGACCGTGCAGGGCCGGCGCCAGGACGAGGCGACCCGGCGCGAGATCGATGCGGCCTTCGCGCTGGCACGGCGGCTGGGCGGCGACGCCGAACTGCTGCATGGATCGAGCATCGCCGATGCCCTGCTCGATCATGCCGCACACAACGGCGTGTCGACCCTGGTGCTGGGCCGGACCCGCGAACGTCCACTGGCACGGATGTTCAACCGCACCCTGACCCAGCAGCTGATCCAGCGTGGCGCGCATTACGAGATCACCATCATCAGCACGCCGCAGGCACGCGCACGCTCGCGCCGCGAGAGCCTGCTGCCGCCAATGCGCGGTATCAGTCATGAACCGGCACAAGCCCTGATCGCTACCGCGCTGGCCTGTGCGGTGGCGTGGCTTGCCGAACACTGGGTGGGCATGGCCGACCTGTCGATGGTGTTCATCGTCGCGGTGGTGCTGGTGGCTGCACGCACGCGCGCCAGCGTGGCGGTGATGGCCGCGATCCTGTGCTTCCTGGCCTACAACTTCCTGTTCATCGCGCCGCGCTTCACCTTCGCCATCGGTGCACGCCAGGGCGTGATCACCGTGTTCCTGTTCCTGGCCGCCGCACTGGTGGCCGGGCGCCTGGCCTCGCGCCTGCGCATGCAGGTGATTGCGCTGCGTGCGGCCAACCGCCATGCGCGTGCGCGCCAGCAGCTGGGCCGTCAGCTGGCCAGCGCGGCCGGCAACGGCGAGGTGGCACAGGCAGGCCGGCATGCGCTGGAGCAGGCCCTGGACGTGCCGGCGTGGCTGCGGATCGGCACCGATACCGCCGCCGGTGGCCGCAACCAGCCTGGCGATACCGACCTGGCTGCCGCCGACTGGGCACTGCGCCACGGCCAGCCCAGTGGGCGCTTCACCGATACCCTGGCCGGTGCGCAATGGTGGTTCCTGCCGTTGCTGGACGGCGAAGACCGTGCGATCGGCGTGGCCGGCCTGTACCTGCCCGGCGCACAGGCGCGCCTGCTGCCCGAACAGCGGCAGCTGGCCGAAGCGATGGTTGATGACATCGCACAGGCCGCGCTGCGTACCCGGCTGGTGGCGGAACTGGAGCAGGCACACGTCAGCAACGAGACCGAGCGGTTGCGCTCGGCGCTGCTCTCCTCGGTGTCGCACGACCTGCGCTCGCCATTGGCGGCGATGATCGGGTCGGCCGACAGCCTGGCCAGCTACGGTGCGGCCATGGATACAGCCGATCGCCGTGCTTTGCTGGACACCATCCTGGTCGAGGGCGAACGGCTGGACCGCTACATCCAGAATCTGCTGGACATGACCCGGCTGGGTCATGAAGGGCTGAAGATCAACCGCGACTGGATCGGCGTGGACGAGCTGATCGGCTCGGCGGCACGGCGCCTGCAGCGCTACCAGCCAAAGGTGCGGCTGGAGCTGGACATCCCAGCCACGCTGGCACCGATCTGGGTGCACCCGGCGCTGGTCGAACAGGCCGTGTTCAACGTGATGGAGAACGCGGCCAAGTTCTCGCCGCCCGACGCCGCCGTGCAGGTACAGGCGCGCGAGCTGGACGGCCAGCTGCGCATCGACGTGATCGATGCCGGCCCCGGCATTCCCGATGACGAGCGCGCGCGCATCTTCGACATGTTCTACAGCGTCGAGCGTGGCGACCGAGGCCGCCACGGCACCGGCCTGGGCCTGACCATCTGCCAGGGCATGATCGGCGCACATGGCGGCAGCGTGCAGGCGCTGCCCGGACGCGACGGTCGCGGTACCCTGATCCGCATCACCCTGCCCCTGCTCAAGCCAGCCTCCCACGATGAGCCCGACCCCGATTGATGCCAGCGTGCCGGCCGCACGCGTGCTGGTGATCGACGATGAAACCCAGATCCGCCGGTTCCTGGACATCAGCCTGCGCGCGCAGGGCTACCAGGTGCGGCAGGCCGCCACCGGTCAGGAAGGCCTGCAGCTGGCCGCCAGCGAGGACATGGACCTGGTGATCCTCGATATCGGCCTGCCGGACATGGAAGGCCACGAGGTCCTGGAACAGCTGCGCCAGTGGAGCCAGGTGCCGGTGATCATGCTGACCGTGCGCGCCGGCGAAGCCGAGAAGGTGCGCGCACTGGATACCGGCGCCAACGACTATGTGACCAAGCCGTTCGGCACGCAGGAGCTGATGGCGCGCGTGCGGGCGCTGCTGCGCACGCGCAGCGTGCCGACCGATGGCACGCCGCCGGTGTTCGACGATGGCCACCTGCACGTGGACCTGGTGCGTCGCGAAGTCGCCCTGCAGGGTGAACCGGTGGCGTTGACCCGCAAGGAATACGCGCTGCTGTCGCTGCTGCTGCGCAATGCCGGGCGGGTGGTGACCCAGCCGCAGATCCTGCAGGAGATCTGGGGCCCGACCCACCAGCACGACACCCACTACCTGCGTATCCTGGTCGGCAAGCTGCGGCACAAGCTGGGCGATTCGGCGCTGGATTCGCGCTACCTGTTCACCGAGCCGGGCGTGGGGTTGCGGTTCAAGGGGTGAGGGTGTGTCGACCAGGGTCGACACCTACCAAGAGCGGGCAAGGCGTGCCGACCAACGGTCGGCACCCACCAGGATCGTTCAGAACCCCAGCGGGGTGTCGCCCAGCACTGGTTGCAGCTGGCTGCGGAACAGGGCCTGGATGCGTTCCAGTGCGGCCTCGTCGTTGCCTTCGAAGCGCAGCACCAGCACCGGCGTGGTATTGGAGGCACGCACCAGGCCCCAGCCATCGGCGAAGTCCACGCGCAGCCCATCGATGGTCGACAGGCGGCCACCCACATATGGGTTGTCCGGCGACTGCGCCGCCGCCACCAGCATCGCCACCAGGGCATGCGGCGTCCCGTCGGCCACCGGTACCTTCAGCTCCGGCGTGGCGACCATTTCCGGCAGTTCGCCCAGCACCTCGTCCGGGGTTTCCTCGCGCTGGGCCAGGATCTCCAGCAATCGCGCAGCGGCGTACAGACCGTCGTCGAAACCGAACCAGCGTTCCTTGAAGAAGAAGTGGCCGCTCATCTCGCCGGCCAGCTCGGCATCGGTCTCGCGCATCTTCGCCTTCATCAGCGAATGCCCGGTCTTCCACATCAGCGGGCTGCCACCGTTGCGCAGCACATGGTCGGACAGCTTGCCGGTGCACTTCACGTCGTAGATCACCATCGCGCCCGGATTGCGCATCAACACATCGGCAGCGAACAGCATCAGCAGGCGATCGGCGTAGATGATCCGGCCTTCGCCGGTCACCACGCCCAGCCGGTCGCCGTCGCCATCGAAGGCCACGCCGAGATCGGCGCCAAAGCGCTTGACCGTCTGCACCAGGTCTTCCAGGTTGGCCGGTTCGCTCGGGTCGGGATGATGGTTGGGGAAGGTGCCGTCGACATCGCAGTACAGCGGAATGACGTCGGCGCCGATCGCTTCCAGCAGCTGCGGCGCCAGTGCGCCGGCCACGCCATTGCCGGCATCGGCCACGACCTTCAGTGGGCGGTCCAGCTGCACGTCATCGGCGATGCGCTGGATGTAGTCGGCACTGACATCGCGCTGCTGGTAGTCACCGGGCTCGGCGGCCTGCACCAGGCGGCCCTCGACGATGCGCTGGTAGAGATCGGTGATGGCATCGCCGGACAGCGTCTCGCCGCCAATGACCACCTTGAAGCCGTTGTACTCGGGCGGATTGTGGCTGCCGGTGACTGCCACGCAGGTGCCGGTACGCAGATGGAAGGCGGCGTAGTACACCAGCGGTGTCGGCGCCAGGCCGATGTCGATCACCGCGCAGCCGGCACGGCGCAGGCCCTCGGCCAGCCCAGCCGTCAGCTCGGGACCGGACAGGCGGCCATCGCGACCGATCACCACCTCGCGCAGGCCCTGCTCCAGTGCCACGGTGCCAATGGCCTGGCCGATCAGCGCCGCGGTCTTCGGTGTCAGTTCACTGCCCACCACGCCGCGGATGTCATAAGCGCGGAAGATGCCGGCGGCCAGCTCCTCGGCCGGCACCGGCGGTGGCGGCGGTGGTGTGACATCGCCACTGCCGGTCACAGCGGCCCCGGGTGGCGGCGCCTGCTGCAGGCTCTCGCTCAGGGTCGGGCCATGGTCGGCCTCGGACGCTGCGGCGCGGCGCGGCAAGGGCAGCGACTTCGGCAGTCGGTCACGTCCCACCACCAGCAACACGGCAATGAACGCCAGCAGCAACGCCACAATGGCGCTGGCCAGCGCGCCCAGGCCCAGCGGACCGGCGTCGACATTCGGTACCGACGCGACCAGTCGCAGCGGCGTGCCTGCAACCGGGCGCGCCAGCGCTTCGGCGCTTTCGGACAGGCCCGCGTCGCCCTGGGTGACCAGATCGAAGCCACCCTGGCGCAGGCCAAGGAAGCCTGCGGACGGCGCACGCACCTGGTCCAGCGGCGAGGTCAGCCGCAGCAGCGGCTGGCGGACATAGATCACGGCCGGCCCCAGGTTGCCCAGCTGCACTGGCGCAGCCAGGCCCAGGCGATTGCCGCCACCATCGCGGACGACGCGCAGGCTGGGTTTGCCCTCAGCCACCGCCGCTTCCAGCAGGGCCAGGCGTGCATACCCGAAGGTGGCCGGATCGGCATAGGCGTTGGCCAGATCGGCCGTCAGCACCTCGACCTGCTCAACCCCGGTCCAGCTCTCGCGCACGGCCAGCGCCGCTGCAGCGGCATCGCCGGCCTGCAGCGCCTGCTGCACGCGATCGTTCTTCAACTGCTGCTGCAGCTGCTGCAACTGGCCTGCAGCGGCCTGCTGCAGGCCCTGCACGGCCTGGTCGCGCGCTTCTTCCAGCGCCTGGCCGTTGGCCTCCTGCCGCCATTGCTGCACCGCGCTCCATCCGAACCAGCCGGCCAGCAGGATCAGCAGCACCCCCAGTAGTGGTGCACTGCGACCCAACGACCGTCCCCGCTGTCCTTCCCCGATGCCGCTCATCGATGTCCCCTGTCAACGCACCCCGGTATGGCCGAATCCACCCGTGCCCCGCACGCTGTCGGTGAAAGTATCCACCACCTGCAGGCTGACGCGGGCAATCGGAACCACCACCAGCTGCGCGATGCGATCGCCGGGCTCGATGGTGAAGGCCTCGCGGCCACGGTTCCAGACGCTGATCAGCAGCGGCCCCTGGTAGTCGGCATCGATCAGGCCGGTGCCATTGCCCAGCACGATGCCGTGCCGATGGCCCAGCCCCGAACGCGGCAGGATCACCGCGCACAGGTTCGGGTCGGCAATGTGGATGGCCAGGCCGCTGGGCACCAGCGCGGTGTCGCCCGGCTGCAGGGTCAGTGCGGTATCCAGCGCCGCGCGCAGGTCCATGCCGGCGCTGGCTTCGGTGGCGTAGGCCGGCAGCGGCCAGCTGTCGCCGAAGCGCGGATCGAGCAGCTTGACCTGCAGCGGTCGGGAAAGGGATGCCTGGGTCATGCCTGGAGTCTCCGCGCGATCAGCGCCAGCAGTTGTTCGGCCAGTTCGCGCTTGGAGGTGGCCGGGAATACCTGTTCACCGTCCTGCCAGAAGGCCGTGGCGGCATTGTTGTCGCTCTCGAAACCACCGCCACTGATGCCGACCTGGTTGGCGATCACCAGGTCCAGGCGCTTGTCGATCAGCTTGCCGCGTGCATATTTCTCCACGTCGTGGGTCTCGGCGGCAAAGCCGACCACCAGCTTCAGCGACTGCGTCTGCGCGGCGACTTCGGCCAGGATGTCCGGCGTGCGCACCAGCTCGATCACCAGCGACTGGCTGTCGGCGGTCTTCTTCAGCTTCTGCGCGGCGACCTGGCGCGGGGTGTAGTCGGACACTGCGGCGGCACCGATATAGATGTCGGCGGGCAGCGACTTCAGTACGGCATCGCGCATCTGCGCGGCCGAGCGCACGTCGATGCGCTGCACGCCCGGTGGCGTCGGCAGCTGGACCGGGCCGCTGACCAGCACCACGTGCGCACCCAGCGCGGCGGCGGCAGCGGCCAGGGCAAAGCCCATCTTGCCGCTGCTGCGGTTGCCGACGTAGCGCACCGGATCGATGTCTTCGTAGGTCGGGCCGGCACTGATCAGCAGGCGCAAGCCCTGCAGGGCACGGGTTTCCGGCGCGGCAACCGTCGCAGCGGTACCGCCATTGGCCACCAGCGCGGCCACGATGTCGCCCGGTTCAGCCAGCCGGCCGGGACCGGATTCACCTTCGGCCAGCGGGCCATCGACCGGGCCGATCACCTGCGCACCGCGCTGGCGCAGCAGGGCGATGTTGGCCTGGGTAGCCGGATGCAGCCACATCCGGTGGTTCATTGCCGGGCAGATCGTCAGCGGTGCGGTGCTGGCCAGGCACAGGGTGCTGACCAGGTCATCGGCATGGCCCTGGGCCAGCCGCGCCAGCAGATCGGCGGTACCCGGCGCGACCACGATGCGGTCGGCCCAGCGGGCCAGCTCGATGTGGCCCATGGCCTGCTCGGCGGCGCTGTCCCACAGCGTGGTGCGGGTCGGCTGCCCGGACAGGGCCTGGAAGCTGAGCGGAGTGACGAACTGCTGGGCACCGGCGGTCATCGCCACCTGCACCTGGGCACCGGCATCGCGCAGGCGCCGCACCAGCTCCAGGGCCTTGTAGGCCGCGATCCCGCCTCCGACGCACAACAGCAGTTTCTGGCCTTCCAGCGCGCGGGCCGGCGCGGGGGAAGCGTTGGGGGAGTCAGCCACCTGGAATTCCTGTGCAAACGAGGGCATTAGCTTACCCGATGGTCGGTAATGTCCCGGTACACGGCACACATAGCGGGCGGCTATCAGCAGATGGGACTTGCGCCACAACGCTTCCGGGGTTCAAGACACTGCGATTCGGAACTTTCCTATACCTGTTGGCCGGCCACGTTTGCAGAATCGTCAGTGGCCACCGCAGGTGTGCCGCTTCGCTTTTCGAGGATTCCGCGTGCACCCGCGCATCATCATCGCCGACGACCATCCCGTCGTCCTGCACGGCATCCGCATCGTGCTGCAGACCCATCTGATGGAGGTCGTCGGCAGCGCGCGTGACGGCGCCCAGCTGCTGCAGCTGGTCGAGCACCACGGCTGCGACGCGGTGCTGACCGACCTCTCCATGCCGGGCACCGGCCCGGATGGCCCGGAACTGATCGCTGAGCTGCGCGCACGCCACCCGGGCATGCCCGTGGTGGTGCTTACCGGCGCCCGTCACCCCGGCCTGCTCGATGGCCTGCTGCGTGAAGGTGTCAGTGGCCTGGTCGACAAGTGCGCCGATTTCGGCGAGTTGCCGCAGGCCCTGAACGCGGCCATGGCCGGGCAGGTGTTCGTCTCGCAGCAGCTGCGCGACCACCTGCAGGCGCGCGACCTGATGTTCGCGCGTGAGCCGGCGGCGCTGTCGGCCCGCGAACAGGAAGTGCTGGACCTGTTGGCCGCCGGGCTGAAAGTGAACGCCATCGCCGTCCACTGCGGCCGCAGCCCGAAAACGATCAGCCGGCAGAAGGCCGAAGCCAAGCGCAAGCTGGGGCTGCAGAACAACCAGGAGCTGTTCGCCTATCTGCAGTCGCGACGCGACTGAGGCAACAGCCTACCCGGGCGTGCGCCCTGCCCTGATGGGACGCATCACCCGCGCTGGCGATGATGCAGGCATGCCCATCCATGACTGGCCCGAGCAGGAACGTCCCCGCGAGAAGCTGATCGCCCGCGGCCCCGCCACGTTGTCCGACGCAGAGCTGCTGGCGCTGTTTCTCGGCTCCGGCTTCGGTGGACGCGACGCGGTGCAGACCGCCCGCGACCTGCTGCAGGCGCATGGCCCCCTGCGCGTGCTGCTGGACCGCCCGGCCCGCGAGCTGGCCCGGTTGCCGGGGCTGGGGCCGGCACGAAGCTGTGCACTGGCCGCCGGCCTGGAACTGGCCCATCGCTACCTGGCCGCCGAGCTTCAGCAGGGCGAGGCGGTCGGCAACAACCCGGCCGCGGTCGGCCGCTACCTGCAGCACCGCCTGCGCGGCCAGGCCCGCGAGATCTTCATGGCGCTGTTCCTGGACAACCGCCACCGGCTGATCGCCTGCGAGGAACTGTTCCAGGGCACCATCAATGCCGCCCCGGTCTACCCCCGCGAGGTGGTGCGGCGAGCCCTGCTGCACAACGCGGCAGCGGTGATCCTCAGCCACAACCACCCCTCCGGCGACCCGGAACCCTCCGGCGCCGATACCCGGATCACCGATGAACTGCAGCAGGCGCTGGCACTGGTGGACGTACGCCTGCTGGACCACTTCGTGGTCGGCGAAAGCCGCCCCGTTTCGTTTGCTGAACGGGGCCTGCTGTCCCCGCCCCAGCCACGCCTGTTCGGCTGAGCGGGCCTGACCAGGGCCGGGCAGGAACCCCCGCAGGCATGTTCTGGTCAGCGTGGGCGCGGGCATCTGCGCTAAAATGGGCGATTCCGCCGCTCATTCTCACAGCAGGCCTCGTGAAAAATCTCCTCCGCGCCCTGATCAGCCAAGGCATCGAAGCCTTGCGCGCCAATGGCACCCTGCCCGCCGACTCCCTGCCGCCGGACTTCGTGGTCGAGCGCCCGAAGACCCGTGACCATGGCGACTTCGCCACCAACGCCGCGATGCTGCTGGCCAAGGCCGCGCGCAGCAATCCGCGCGCACTGGCTCAGGCGCTGGTCGAGGCGCTGCCGCGCAGCGAGGACGTCAGCAAGGTCGAGATCGCCGGCCCCGGCTTCATCAACTTCCACCTGGCTCCGGCTGCGTACCAGCGCGAAGCCGCGTCGGTCATCAAGGAAGCCCACGACTACGGCCGCAACCTGTCCGGCAACGGCCGCACGGTGGGCGTGGAGTACGTGTCGGCCAACCCGACCGGCCCGCTGCATGTCGGCCATGGCCGCGCGGCGGCGATCGGCGACTGCGTGGCCCGCGTGCTCGATGCCAACGGCTGGAACGCCAAGCGCGAGTTCTACTACAACGACGCCGGCGTGCAGATCGAGAACCTGGCGCTGTCGGTGCAGGCCCGCGTGAAGGGCATTGCGCCGGACCAGGACGGCTGGCCGGAAGGCGGCTACCGCGGCGAATACATCGCCGATGTTGCCCGCGCCTACATGGCCGGCGCCAGCGTTGACCTGGAAGGCGCGCTGGTGGTCGGCGCCAAGGACCCGGACGACATGCAGGCGATCCGTCGCTTCGCCGTGGCCTACCTGCGCAACGAGCAGAACCTGGACCTGGCCGCCTTCGGCGTCGACTTCGACATCTACTTCCTGGAAAGCTCGCTGTACGCCGATGGCAAGGTCGCCGAGGCCGTGGCCAAGCTGCA
Organism: Stenotrophomonas maltophilia group sp. SKK55; assembly: GCF_057179845.1. Lineage (NCBI taxonomy): Bacteria > Pseudomonadati > Pseudomonadota > Gammaproteobacteria > Lysobacterales > Lysobacteraceae > Stenotrophomonas > Stenotrophomonas maltophilia group sp. SKK55. The sequence continues at coordinate 113,353 of NZ_JBXUHP010000014.1, read as the reverse complement.
GGCCTCCGGGCACACCTACGAGGAAGGCGGCGCGCTGTGGCTGCGCAGCACCGATTTCGGTGACGACAAGGACCGCGTGATGCGCAAGTCCGACGGCACCTTCACCTACTTCGTACCGGACGTGGCCTACCACCTGTCCAAGTGGCAGCGCGGCTACGAGCGCGCGATCACCGAACTGGGCGCCGACCACCACGGCTCGCTGGCGCGCGTGCGCGCCGGCCTGCAGGCGCTGGAAGTGGGCATCCCGCAGGGCTGGCCGGAATACGTGCTGCACCAGATGGTCACCGTCATGCGCGGCGGCGAGGAAGTGAAGCTGTCCAAGCGTGCCGGCAGCTATTTCACCCTGCGCGACCTGATCGACGAGGCCGGCCGCGATGCGACCCGCTGGTTCCTGATCGCGCGCAAGCCCGATTCGCAACTGACTTTCGACATCGACCTGGCCCGCCAGCAGAGCAACGACAATCCGGTGTTCTACGTGCAGTACGCGCACGCCCGCGTCTGCAGCCTGCTGCGCCAGGCCCAGGAAAAGGGCCTGGTGTACGAGCAGGGCAATGGCCTGGCCAATCTGGGCCGCCTGGCCGACGATGCCTCGCTGGGGCTGATGAACGAGATCTCGCGGTATCCGGAAGTGGTGGAAGCGGCCGGCGTGGCGCTGGAGCCGCACCTGGTGGCGCAGTACCTGCGTGAATTGGCGCATGCCTTCCACACGTGGTATCACGGGACGCCGGTGCTGGTGGACGACGCCACCGATCGCAACGCCAAGCTGACCCTGGCCTGCGCGGCGCGCCAGGTGCTGGCCAACGGCCTCGAACTCCTGGGCGTGAGTGCCCCGGAAAAAATGTAAGCATCAGGAGACGCAGTACACATGGCAGCACGACGCGGCAAAACCCAGGCACGACGCAACAGCAGCAGCCAGGGCACCCCCGGATGGGTGTGGCTGGTGGCCGGTGTGGCGATAGCCGCCGTGGTGTTCCTGGCGGCGCCGAACCTGTTCAAGGGCGAAGGCGATGGCTTCCTGCGTGCCGGTCCGCAGCCGAACCCGAATGCGCAGCCGGCCCCGGTCGCTGATGCCGACAGCGATGTCGGCAGCCAGCCGGCCGCGCAGCCGGCCACGCCGAAGCCGGCCGAACCGGAGAAGCCCGCCGCGACGCAGTACGACTTCTACACCCTGCTGCCAGGCAAGGAAGTGGAAATGTCCGACGCCGAACTGGCCGCCAGCGCGCGTGCCGAAGACCAGCGCCGGGCCAAGGCCGAAGCGCAGCGCGCGCAGGCGGCTTTGGAAGGCAAGCCGGTTCCGGCCGCCGCCGCTGCACCGGCACCGACAGCAACCGCCAGCGTGGCCAGCACCGCACCGGTAACCGCCACCAGCCGTCCGCTGCCGGCACCGCTGAGCGAACGCCCGGCAGCGGCAACGCCTCCGGCCAGCACGCCGACGGCGTCGACCAGCAGCGCCGCCGCCACTCCGGCAGCGCGCGCGGAAACCCCGCCGACCGCGGCCAGTACCCCGGCCGCTGCTGCACCGGCGGCCGCCGACAACGCCCGCTACATCCTGCAGGCGGGTGCGTTCGGTGCCTCCGGCGATGCCGAAGCGACCAAGGCCAAGCTGGCCATGATGGGCCTGGCGGCACGCGTGGAGTCGGCGCAGATCAACGGCAAGACCGTGTACCGCGTGCGCATGGGCCCGTACGGCAGTGCCGGCGAGTTGTCCGAAGCCAAGCAGAAGCTGGATGGCACCGGCCTGCAGGCGATGGCGATCAAGGCGCAGTAAGCCTGCCGATGTGAATGAAAAAGCCGGGCATTGCCCGGCTTTTTCGTTTCTGTGGAGTCGAGCCATGCTCGGCTGAATCCAGACGAAGCCGAGCATAGGCTCGGCTCTACAGGACCCGCGAAGCAGGTCAGCCTTCGCGAGCCACCTGGAAGCCGGCAAACGACTGGCTGACCGGCATCAGTTCAAGGCGATTGATGTTCAGGTGCGGCGGCAGGCTGGCTACCCAGAAGATCTGCTCGGCGATGTCTTCGGCGGTCATCGGGTTGGCGCCGCTGTACAGCTTGTCCGAGGCGTTCTGGTCGCCATGGGTGCGTACCACGGTGAATTCGGTTTCGGCCATGCCCGGCTCGATCGTGGTCACGCGCACGCCGGTGCCGTGCAGGTCCGAACGCAGGCCCAGCGAGAACTGGCTGACAAAAGCCTTGGTGCCACCGTAGGCGTTGCCACCCGGGTACGGGTAGACGCCGGCCACCGACGAGATGTTGATGATCGCGCCCTTGCGCTCCACCAGCTGCGGCAGCAGGCGGTGGGTCAGGGTCACCAGCGCGGTGATGTTGGTGTCGATCATCGTGGTCCAGTCCGACAGCGTGGCGCTCTGTGCCGGCGCGGTGCCCTGCGCCAGGCCGGCGTTGTTGACCAGCAGGTCGATCTCGCCAAAGGCCGGCGGCAGCGCCAGCAGGGCCGCCTCCATCGCCACCGCATCGCGGATGTCGAAGGCGGCGGCGTGCACCACGTCCTTGCCGTAGCGCTCGACCAGCGGCTGCAGGCGTTCGCTGCGGCGGCCCGTGGCGATCACTTTCCAGCCGGCCTGGGCGAAGCGGTGGACGGCGGCGGCGCCGAAGCCGGACGTGGCGCCGGTAATCAGGACAGTGCGGGTCATCAGGCAACTCCAGGGGGAAAAACCGGACGCCCATTCTGGCATTCCCGGCCCGTCCTGAGTTGCCCGCCGTCCACTCGTCCCCCCGGCTCAACGCACGCGAAACACTCTGGCCTTGGGCAGGTCTTCGTCGACCTGCAGGAACCAGCGCCCGGCAATTCCTGGAACAACGGCGATCTGCGGCGACTGCAACACCGTGCGCAGCTTCATCTGTCCCTTCATCACCTGCCATTGCTGGCCGTTATCAAGGGTGAACAGCGTGCCGGGCTGCCAGCCTGCGACCTCTCCGACCACACGGGCACTGACCGGTTCGTCATCCAGGCCCAGATGCATTGCTGCCGGTGCCGGCACATTGGCAGGCAGCGGCGCAGCGACCGGGGCCACCGCTGCCGTCGACGCGGCGGCCGTGCTCTCTGCCTCGCGCAGTACCCGGTTCAACGCCTGCAACTGCGCTGGACTGAGCCCGACCTCGGCCAGTTGGGATGCACTGAGGCGCCGCTCGACGGGTACGAAGCGGTCCTGGGCAAAGGCAGCGAAGCTGCCGGTGAGCAGTAGTGCGGAAAACAGATACCGGCGCATGCAAGGGTCCCAGCGAACGAGTGCTCACGATGCTGCAGTTCGATGACAGTCCGGTGACACGCCAGGGGCCGGTACAATGGGCCATGATCAACAATGATGTCCTGCGCAGCGTGCGCTATTCCCTGGACCTGGGTGACCAGCACGTGGTCGCCCTGTGCCAGATGGCCGACCCGGCCTTTGCCGTGGATACCGGGCAGGTGAAGGCCTGGCTGCGCCGCGAGGACGAACCCGGTTTCGAGGCGATGAACGACAGCGCGCTGGCGCACTTCCTCGATGGCCTGATCGTGCACCTGCGTGGCCGCGACGAGAGCCAGCCGCAGCGCGCAGTGGAAACCCGCATCGACAACAACCTGGTGCTGAAGAAGCTGCGCGTGGCGTTCCAGCTGCGCGACGTGGACCTGATGGAGATCTTTGCCAGCGCAGGTTTCAATGTCTCCAAGTCGGAAGTGGGCGCGCTGTTCCGTCAACCCGGGCACGCCAACTACCGGCGTTGCCTGGACCAGATGCTGCGCAACTTCCTCAAGGGCCTGAGCCTGCGCCTGCGCGGCTGAGCACGGCGTCGACGAACGCCCGCGCCGCTGGTGTCGGCAGGCGCTGCCAGACCAGGTGCACGCGCCGGGTCGGGGTCGGCTGCAGCGGAATCTGCACCACACCCTGGAACCCATCGGCGATCAATCCCGGCACGATGCCGACCGCCAACCCATGGCGGACGAAGCGCTCGACCAGTTCCATCAGGTTGACCTCGAAACGGACCGTGTGCGGCAGTCCGGCTGCGGCAAAAGCATCATCGGTCTGCCGGCGTGCGCCGGTGCCGCGCGGGAAGTCGACCAGTGCTTCATCCTGCAGTGCGGCCAATGGCAGCCGCTTGCGTCCGGCCAGCCGGTGCGATGGCGCCAGTACCGCTACCAGATCCTCCTCCCGCAGCACCTGATGGCAGACACCGTCCAGCGCTGCCGAAGGCGCCAGGCCGACCAGTGCCACATCCAGCGCGCGCGACTGTACCTGCGCGATCAGGTCCTCGCTCTTGTCCACGCGCAACTGGAACTCCACCTGCGGGTGCACGCGCTGGAAGGCCGCCAGCATCGCCACAACGTCGATTCCGGTCAGCGAGGAAATCTGCCCGATGGCCAGCAACCCACGCACTTCGCCACTGACGGCGGCCACGTCGGCGCGCAGGTGGCGCAGGCTGGCCAGCACCTGGCGTGCGTGCACCAGCAACGCCTCGCCGGCGGCGGTGGCCCGCACCTGGCGCGGCAGGCGCTCGAACAGCGTGGCACCCAGTTCCTGTTCCAGGTGGGCGATCTGGTGGCTGAGCGCAGACTGCACCACGTGGCAGCGCTCGGCGGCACGGGTGAAATTGCTTTCTTCGGCCAGCGCCACGGCGAACTCGAGCTGCTTGAGGTTCATACAACTATCTTGTTTTCAGATGGCATGGATGATGATGATTCATTTCCATCATGCTCGCAGCAGGCGGACACTGTGCCCCCCGCTTCCTGGAACATCGCGTGAGCCCGTCCCTTCCCCCTCTGCACCGTTGGCAGGTGCTGCTGATGTCGGTCGCCACCGGCGTGGCCGTGGCCAGCAACTACTATGCGCAACCGCTGCTGCACACCATCGCCGACGCCTTCGGCGTGCCGTTCGGCCAGGTCGGCATGGTGGTTACCGCCGCGCAGCTGAGCTATGCCGCCGGCTTGATCCTGCTGGTGCCGCTGGGTGACCTGTTCGAACGCCGCCGCCTGATCGTGGTGATGAGCCTGCTGTCGGCGGGCGGACTGGTGATCAGTGCCTGCGCACCGTCGCTGACCTGGTTGCTGGTGGGCACTGCGATCACCGGCCTGTTTTCGGTGGTGGCCCAGGTACTGGTGCCGTTCGCCGCCACGCTGGCCGCGCCGGAACACCGCGGCCGCGTGGTCGGAACATTGATGAGTGGCCTGCTGCTGGGCATCCTGCTGGCGCGTACCGTGGCCGGCCTGCTTTCCAGCCTGGGCGACTGGCGCCTGGTGTATGCGATCGCCGCTGCCACCCTGGTGCTGACCGCACTGGCATTGCAGCGCGGCCTGCCGCGATTCCACCACAGCGCCGGCCTTGGCTATTTCGCATTGCTGCGCTCGATCGGCGTGCTGTTCGTACAGGAACCGGTGCTGCGCCAGCGCACGCTGCTGGGCGCCTGCAGCTTCGCCATGTTCGCGATCTTCTGGACCCCGCTCGCGTTCCTGCTGGCACAGCCGCCGTATGCCTACAGCGACGCCACCATCGGCCTGTTCGGGCTGGTCGGCGCGGCCGGCACGCTGGCCGCCGGACTGGCCGGGCGCATGTCCGACCGCGGCCAGACCGGGCGTGCCACGGCCATCGCGCTGGTGCTGCTGCTGGTGTCGTGGCTGCCGCTGGGGCTCTCCACCCATTCCCTGCTGGCGCTGCTGGTGGGCGTGGTGGTGCTGGACCTGGCCGCGCAGCTGTTGCACGTCAGCAACCAGAACCTGATCTACGCGCTGCAACCGGCGGCACGCAACCGCCTCAATGCCGGCTACATGACCGGCTATTTCATCGGCGGTTCGCTGGGTTCGCTGCTGTCTGCGCAGGTCTACCAGCGCTTCGGCTGGACCGGCGTCTGCGTGGCCGGCGCTGCGGTGGCTGCGCTGACCCTGCTGCTGTGGCTGCCCGGCGCGCTGCGCGCGCGCCAGGCGTCGCTGGCCGACTAGAAGCTGCCCTGCAGCGCCAGCTCCCATCGCCCACCGGCGTTGCCGGGGAACAGGCGCTTGGCTGCGTTGTCCGTGTCATGCACGGTGGCGCGCAGTTCCCATGCCGGGGTAAGCGAGGCGATGGCACTGAGCTGCCCATGCAGGTAGTCCGGGCCCTGCGCGGTGGCCAGCCAGTACTGGCCCACCGCTGCTTCCAGGCGGAGGCGTTCGTGCAACGGCACACGCGCACCCAGCTGGGCATAGGTGCCGCGATGGCCGCCGGCCAATGCATCGCTGGAATGGGCGACCTGCAACCAGGCGCGCTGCTTCCAGGTCACGGTGGTATTGAGTTCGGTCCAGTCCAGCACGCGGCCGGTGCCCGGGTACAGGTAGCGGGTCAGGTTGGCATCCAGTGTCCAGTCCGGGGCCAATGCGCCGGACCAGCCTGCCACCAGGTCGAACTCGCTGCGCGCACCATTGTCCGGCTTGAACGAAACGTTGGACCCCCACACGCTGGCGTACCACCCCGATGGGATTGAAACCTTCGCGCCCGCTTGTACAGCCGGGTCGCCGTCGCTCTGCGAGCTGCCACGCCACACGTAGTCACTGGTCAACGCCGCGCTGCCACTGACCTGCGCTCGTGCCTGCGCGCTGCCGATCCCGAGCAGCCCTGCCAGGGCGGCCACCACCGCCGCCATCATCCCCTTGCTGTTCACTGCACTGTGTTCCTCGTCGAAGGCGGTCACGCCGCCGGGAACGCAGTGTCGAGGCGGTGGCCGTAACGGATCGAGGGTGCTGCTGGGCCCGTGGCGCAAATTCGGCGTAAATCCCGCGGATCGGGGCCACATGCCAGCAGCGCGGTATCATGGCGCCCTGTTTCCAGGAACCAACCGCGTGGACGCCATCCTGACCCCGGTATCGATCGGCGAGCTGATCGACAAGATCACCATTCTCCAGATCAAGGCCGAGCGCATCGACGATGCGGCCAAGCTGGCCAACGTGCGCACCGAACTGGACGGCCTGCTGCCCTTGTTGCAGCAGCAGCTGCAGGCACAGCCGGCCCTGGCCGCGCTGCAGCAGCAGCTGAAGGCGATCAACGAGCGCATGTGGGACATCCAGGACCAGCTGCGCGACAAGGAAGCGGCCCAGGTGTTCGACGATGCATTCATCCAGCTGGCGCGCGGTGTCTATGGCACCAATGGCGAGCGCGTACAGGTGAAGAACGAGATCAACCGCGTGGCCGGTTCGGCCCTGGTGGAAGAAAAGCAGTACCAGGGCGAATAAGCCGGCTTATCCGCATTCGAGCAGGTGCCGGATGCGGAACAGCTCACCATCGCTGTGGATGCCCAGCTTCTCGTAGGCGGTCCGCTTCTGCGTGCTGACCGTACTGGCCGTGCGCCCGAAGCGCCGCGCCACCTCCCCGGTGGTGCAGCCCTGCAGGACCAGCCGGAGCACCTCGCGCTCGCGTCGGCTCAAGGGCGTGAGCACCGGCGCCGGTGTGCGCCGCATGCGCGATCGGCTCAACTGCGTGCGCAACTCCGGGGGCACGAAGCGGCCGCCACGCGCCAGTACGTCAACTGCGCGCCGCAGCATCTCCGGCGTGGTCCCCTTGGACAGAAAGCCGCGCGCGCCGGCCTGCATCGCCATGGTGACCGTGCTGGCATTGCAGTGCGCAGACAGCACCAGCACCGGCAGCAGCGGCCAGCGCCGCGACAACAGCCGCAACAGGGCCAGGCCCTGTTCGGGTCCGCACGGCGCCAGCAGGTCGATCAGCAACAGGTCGATGCCATCCGGCTGGCGCTGCAGCAGATCGAGCAGATCACCTTCGCGGGTGAAGCTGCCACAGACCTGCACGCCACCGTGCTGGCAAAGCACCACCTCCACCCCCAGGCGCAGCACGGGATGCGGCGCCAGCATTGCCAGGCGGCGGGGCCGATCGAGGGGCAGAGCGGGAACGGCAGGCGGCATCACATGGATCCGACGGTACGAAGTGCCCACCGTAGGCCCGCGCCGGGAGCAGCGGAATCCAATTTATTGCAACGCAGCAGCGGCCCCGGAACATGCTCAGCCGCGGTTTCGGGTCGTCACAACGCAACAGGCCCGGCATGCGCCGGGCCTGTCGAGGCATCTTCAGCGCGCAGGCGCGCCGAGGAAGCTATTACCAGCTGAAACGCGGGCCGACGGTGTATTCCTTGTCGCCGTCGCGGTTCATCTTCAGCTCGCCATTGATGCCCCAGTTCTGGTTCAGCTTGACCTGGCCACCCAGGCGACCGTACCACTGGCCTTCCGGATTGATGCCGTGCTTCTTCGAGAAATCTTCGTAGCCGACCATGCCGTAGACTTCGGCGTGGGCACCGAAGGCGGTGCGGATACCCGCTTCAGCGCTGTAGCCGTTGAAGTCCAGGCCGTGCTTCTGGTCGCGCTTCTGGTAAGCAACGCGGGCAACGAAGTCGGTGGTCGGGGCGATTTCAACGTTGTAGCCGGCGCCGATCTTCCACTGGTCCAGCTTGATGTTGGTGTGGTCGATTTCCTGGCGGCTGTACTCACCGAAAGCGTGGAAGTTCGGCAGGAAGCCGTACGAACCCTTCACGCCCCAGCCGTCGGCCTTGAACGCGTCGATGTCGGTCTTGGCGTAGTCGGCTTCGGCGTAGTTGTACGACAGGTTCTCAGCAGCCGAGGCGGTGAACGGCAGGGCAGCGGCCAGGGCCAGAGCAATCAGCGAATTCTTCATGGGGGTACACCTTTTACTTTCTTATGGTGTGCAGCAGCGCCAAGGCGCCATCGCATCGGGAATGTAAATTCTCCGTTATTCGCCACAACGCTCCCTGAAAACAGCGTTCTTCGCATTGCTGAATTTTTTGGCTTGATTCAGGCTGTCTCTGGCATACGCGCGCGGCGCGCGTGCATTTGTGATTCGTCACCGACTGCAACAGGAGGTTGCCTTGCACGTTTCCGATCCGCTGCCGATGCCTGTTCGCGCCGCCCTCCTGGCCTGCGCTTCCCTGTTTCCGATCCATGCTGCGCACGCGCTGCAGGCGGCTGACTACCAGCGCGCCGAACGCGTGCATGACAGTCATCTGCGCGGTGCGCTGCGCAATGCATCGGTCCTGCCCCACTGGCTGGCCGATGGGCGCTTCTGGTACGAACGCGAAGACACACAGGGCCGGCGCCAGGCGATACTGGTCGATCCAATCCAGGCTACGCGCCAGATCCTGTTCGAACCCGATGCGCTGGACGCCGCAGTTGCACCTCTGGGTGCCAGCGGGCCACGCCTGCGCTTGAACAACGTGCAGGTACTGGATGATGGCCTGCGCCTGCAGTTCAACGGCGAGGCGGAGATCAACTGCCAATGGCCACGCCTGCAGTGCACGGCCGCACAACAGGCGTTGCCGCCGGCTGATGCACTGCCGTCGCCCGGCGGTGATGCCTGGCTGCAGGTACGCGACCACAACCTGTGGCTGCAGCGCTCTGGAGCGGCGCCGCAGCTACTGACCCGGGGCGGTGAAGCTGGGCATGGCTATGGCGTACTGCCGGACTTCACCCTGCGCGGCATTCCACGCCGTCAGGGCCGGATGCCGGCACGACCGTTTGCGGTGAGCTGGTCACCCGATGGCCGTTACGCAGCCGGCATCCGCTACGACGAACGCGCGCTGCAGGACTATCCCTATCTGGAAAGCAGCCCGACGAACAGCGCGCGGCCGCGCGTGCATACCGTGAAGCTGGGGGTACTGGGCGATGCACAGCAGGTATGCGACAGCCTGTATGTGATCGATATCCCCAGCGGCAGGCAGCATGACATCGCGCTTCCCGAGGGCTGGAACACGCTCAGTGAGGCCGGCATCCTGGGTTGGGACGGCGATCGGTTGTATGCCGTGATCGCGCACTTCGGCACGCCGCGCAGGCTGCGCCTGGTGGAGATCGATGCCAACAGCGGTGCATTGCGCACGGTTGTGGAAGAAGCCAGCGACACTCGCCTCCAGCTCAACGTGTATTCCTACAACCGGCCCGCGGTGGCCATCCTGCCCGGGCAGGACACCGCCGTGTGGTTCTCGCAGCGCGATGGCTGGGGCCATCTGTACCGGGTGCGCCTGTCCGATGGCAAGGTGCTGCGCCAGCTCACCCGCGGCAAATGGGTGGTGCGTGACCTGCTGGGTGTGGACGCTGCGGGTGGCTGGGCGTACTTCAGCGCCGGTGGCGTCGACGGTGGCGACCCCTACGTGCGCGGCCTGTACCGGGTATCGCTGCAAGGCGGTCCGATCCAGCGCCTGGCCGCCGATGGCAACGACCACATGGCCGATGCCGCTACCGGCGCGCTGTTCGGGGGGGCGCGCTCCCCAGGCGCTGTCGCCTGGCGGTGGGTATCTGGTGGATACCGTTTCCCGTCTCGACCAGCCACCACGCACCGTGCTGCGGGCCAGCGATGACGGACGTGAAGTGATGGTGCTGGAAACAGCCGATGACAGCGCGATCGTTGCTGCCGGCTGGCGCGCACCACGGCGCGAACGGCTGCTGGCCGCCGATGGACGCACGCCGATCTTCGCCACCGTCTACCTGCCCCGCGACTATCGTGATGATGGCAGCTTCCCGGTGATCGACGCGATGTACGGTGGTTCCTTCATCAGCAATGCGCCGGTGACCTACGCTGAGGCGGTGTCTGCCCTGAATCCGGTATCCCGCGCCAGCCTGGCCGAACTCGGCTTCATGGTGGTCAGCATCGATGCGCGCGGCACCGGTGGCCGCGACAAGGCGTTCCATGACAGCAGCTTCCTGCGCGCCGCCGATGTACAGCTGGATGACCATGTGGCTGCGCTGCGCCAGCTGGGCGAACGCTACCCGGGCATCGACCTGGAGCGGGTCGGCATCTACGGGCATTCGTTCGGCGGCTATAGTGCAGCGCGCGCCCTGCTGCGCTATCCCACGTTCTACAGGGTGGGCGTGGCCTCGGCTGGCAGCCACAATTTCCAGGGTATGTACGGCGGCGCCCTGCACGGCATGGACCGGCTGTTCGGTGGGGTGCTGCCGGCCACGCCCACTGCCGAAGGCGTGCCGGCGCCCTTTGCCGGGCTCGACAATGCGGCACTGGCCAGCAACCTGCGCGGGCATCTGCTGCTGGTCTATGGCGAACTGGACGAGAACGCGCCACCGGCGCTGACCCTGCAGCTGGCCGCCGCCCTGAACAAGGCCCAGCGCAGCTACGACCTGCTGTACCTGGCCCGGCAGGACCACGAACTGTTCCGCAACGACGCCACCTACACGCACCGCATGTGGGACTACTTCGTGCGCCACCTGGCCGGCCAGCAGCCACCGGATACGGTGCTGGCGCCGCTGCCCGGTGGCCCGGGCTGAACAGGCGCACACAGGATGTCGATCCACGACGCCCTGGTTCGTCGGGTACTTGAAGGCCGTGCATGCGGCACGGTCCATCCGGAGGCAGGCTATGAGCTACATCGATGGTTTCGTCCTGGCGGTGCCCACCGCCAACAAGGAGAAGTTCCTCGCCCACGCACGCACAGGAGATCCCGTTTTCATCGAATACGGCGCGCTGCGCGTGGTCGAGTGCTGGGGCGATGACGTGCCGCACGGCAAGACCACCGACTTCTTCGGCGCAGTGAAAGCCACGCCGGACGAGACGGTGGTGTTTTCCTGGATCGAATGGCCGGACAAGCCGACCCGCGACGCCGGCATGAAGAAGATGATGGAAGACCCGCGGTTTGATCCTGCGAAGAATCCGATGCCGTTTGACGGTGCGCGGATGATCTACGGCGGCTTCGTGCCGATCTACGAGCTGACCCGCTGAACCCGGCGGACGTGCTCAGCGCGCGTCCGTTTCATCGCTGGCAGACGCATGGCCGGCGCCCAGAGCGGCGCCGGCGCCGAGGCCGACACCCCCCATGCCAGCGCCCATTCCGCCACCGCCACCTCCTCCACCCGCACGACCGCCCTTGGCATCGCCCTCGTTGCGGCCCTTGCCGCCGCCACTGGCGGCACCCGGCCGGGTCGGCCCCTGCGGCGGTATCTGCAGGTCGGCCGGAATCGGCGCCAGATCCAGCGCTTCGCGCACGAAGTCGCGCAGCGAGACCACCAGTTCGTGGGTATGTACCGGCCGCCCCTGTGCCAGTTCATTGGCGGCACGCGCGGCCAGCCGCACCTGTTCGTCGGTGCCCAGCAACAGGATGTCCGAGAGCGCGGCCTCGACCGCATCGCGGATGCGGCGCGTTCGATCCGAACGCGGTTCGGCGATGCCTTCGGCCGCTTCGCGCTGGCGCAGATCGCGGCGATGGCTGGGATCCACGCCCAGTTCACCAGTGAATGAACCGCCCAGGGTCTTGTAGGCCGCCATCAGTGTGCGCAGCCGCTCGTTGATCTGCCGGTTCTCGCGCTCGCGACGCTGCTGCAGGGTCTGCATCACCAGCAAGCGGATGCCCACGCCCAGCAGGGTGATCAGGACCAGGCCGGCCAACGTGGACAGCACGCCCTGCCAGGAACTGAAATCGATACCGCGCATGCTGGGGCTCCGGCGGGAAGAATCTGCATCTTGCCCCAGACCGCGCCCCGAAAACGCGAAAGGCCCCACCACCCGGTGGGCGGCAGGGCCTTCGGTCACGGCGCGATTACTTGCGCTTGGCGACCTTGCGCACGGCCTTGGCCGGGGCCTTCTTGGCCGGAGCCTTCTTGGCGGCGACCTTCTTCAGCGGTGCAGCCTTCTTGGCGACGACCTTCTTGGTCGCAGCGACCTTCTTGCCGACAGTCTTCTTGGCAGCAGTGGTCTTCCTGGCAACGGCCTTCTTGGCGACGGCAGCCTTCTTGCCCACAACCTTCTTGGCGGCAGCGGTCTTCCTGGTGGCGACCTTCCTGGTGGCGGCAGCCTTCTTGCCGACAACCTTCTTCGCAGCCACAGCCTTCTTGCCAGCGACCTTCTTGGCGGCGACGGTCTTCTTGGCCACAGCCTTCTTGGTGGTGGCGACCTTCTTGCCAACCACCTTCTTGGCGGCCGCGGTCTTCTTGGCAACGGTCTTCTTCGCGACAGCAGCCTTCTTGGTGGCGGCCTTCTTCACGGTGGCGACCTTCTTGCCGGCAGCCTTGGTGGCGGCCTTGGTGGTCTTCTTGGCAGCGGCGGCCTTCTTGGTCACGGCCTTGCCCGCAGCCGCCTTCTTCTTCGCCACTTCCTTCTTCAGGGCAGCAGCTTCGGCCTTGGCGTTCTTCTTGGCCGCTTCCAGCTTCTTCCTGGCGTTGGCAACCGTCTTGCCGACCGACTTGGCAGCCTTCTCGGCCTTCTTGGCAACGGTCTTCTCGACCTTGGCCACGGCCTTCTTGGCCTTGGCAACGCGGGTACCGGCAGCCTTGGTGGCGCGCTTGACGGTCTTCTTGACCGACTTCACTGCGTCTTCGGCAGCGTGGGCGATGGTCTCGCCAACGTTGGTGGCGGTTTCTTTGACGTTCTCGACAGCGTCGGTCACGACCGACACACCATTACCGTTGCTCATGTTGCCCTCCTGCGGGCCTTAAGTATCAAAACGGGGCGATGCTATACCGACATTGACGATCGTGGAACGGGGCATGTGCCAGCAATCGCATCTGTTGCGACGCCGATGGTGTACGCAGCAGCCCCTGTTGCCACCTTCGGTTCGCAGCAAACCCCTTTTTTTCAGTGCTGCGCTACGCGAACCCAGCATCGTCTGACCGTCGTCGCGCGCACGTGCACGGAGGCAGCGTCCGGCATCCGTCGTGGCGCATTGCGGCACCCGCCTGCGCGGAACTGCGCACGTATCCGCCTGTGCCAGTGCGGCGCGCGTTGGCCTTGAGTGGCGCACCCATCACCTGCCCGGGTGTCGCCACAACCGCGTTCTGGCCCCTGCGCCCCCCCCCCTTCGAGGCACCCGTTTTCATGGCGCATTTATCCAGATCGCGACACACTCATTCAGCTTGTTCTACCGTAGGGCCGTACCGCCCCCACCCACGCCAGCGAACCGACTCCCATGCGACCGCTTCCTACCCTGCTCACGCTCGCAATCGCCGCCGCCTTCGGTGGCTTCGTTGCCACCGGCATCAACGCCCACATGGACAACCGTGCCGACGCCGCGCCGCTGCCGGCGGTGTTGCCGACCACGGCGGCCTTGCCGGCTTCGGTGGCCGGTCAGGCGGTACCGTCGCTGGCACCGATGCTGGAAAAGGCAATGCCGGCGGTGGTCAGTGTCAATACCAAGCAAGTGGTGCGCGTGCGCAACCCCTTCTTCAACGACCCGTTCTTCCGCCGCCTGTTCCCGGACATCCCGCAGGAACGCATCAACGAATCGCTGGGCTCGGGCGTGATCATCGACGCCAAGGAAGGCCTGGTACTGACCAATCACCATGTCATCGACAACGCCGATGACGTACAGGTGACACTGGCCGACGGGCGCACGGTCAAGGCCGAATTCCTCGGTTCGGACCGCGATACCGACATCGCGCTGATCCGCATTCCGGCGCAGAACCTGACCGACATCAAGCTCGGCAACAGCGACCAGCTGCGCGTAGGCGACTTCGTGGTGGCCATCGGCAACCCGTTCGGCTTCAGCCAGACGGTCACGTCCGGCATCGTCTCGGCGGTGGGCCGCAGCGGCATCCGCGGGCTGGGCTACCAGAACTTCATCCAGACCGATGCGTCGATCAATCCGGGCAACTCCGGTGGCGCGCTGGTCGACCTGCAGGGCCAGCTGGTCGGCATCAATACCGCCAGCTTCAACCCGCAGGGCAGCATGGCCGGCAACATCGGCCTGGGCCTGGCGATTCCTTCCAACCTGGCGCGCAGCGTGGTCGACCAGCTGGTCAAGCACGGCGTTGTGGTGCGCGGCACGCTGGGCGTGGAAAGCCAGAACCTGACCGCGCAGATCGCGCAGGGCCTGGGCCTGGGCGAAACCCGCGGTGCGCTGATCACCCGCGTGCTGGCCGGTTCGGCCGCCGCCGCAGCCGGGCTGAAACCGGGCGACGTGGTGGTGTCGGCCAACGGCCAGCGCGTGGACAGCGCCGAGGCCCTGCACAACGTGGAAGGCCTGGCGGCCGTCGGCAGCGCGATGACGCTGGACGTACGCCGCGAAGGCAAGCCACTGCAGATCAAGGCGACGCTGAAGGAACAGGCGCGCGCGGTCACCGGTGAGAGCCTGGACCCGCGCCTGACCGGTGCGACCTTCGTCGACCTGCCCGAGTCACTGCGGCAGTCGGGGGTCGGCGGCGTGCTGGTCAGCGAGGTCAAGCGCGGCAGCCGCGCCGCCAGCAACGGCCTGCAGCAGGGCGACATCATCACCGACGCCACCGTGGGCGAATTCGCCGACCTGGCCAGCTGGCGTGCCAATTTCCAGCAGCGCCCGCCGACCCTGGTGGTGCGCGTGCTGCGCAACAATGGCCAGCAGCAGGGCCAGCTCGTGATGCGCTGATCGCCCTGCCGTAACACCCCCTATACCCCGGCAATGCTATTGCTGTCCGTCCAGGTCGGCACCGCCGACACCCGTTCCCCCATCGCAACAGGAGTGATTCGATGAGCCCCACCAATACCGAGAACCTGAAGGAACACCTGGGTGAAGCCGGTTCCCACCTGAAGCAGGCCGCCAGCGCCGCCGGCGGTGCGATCAAGGGCGCCACCGGTGCCGCCACCGACGAACTGCGCATCGGCAAGGCCAACGTCAAGGCTGAACTGTCCGATAGCGCGCTGTCCGGCCTGGCCGCTGCCGAGTTTGGTGGTGCCGCCGCCAAGGAACAGGTCGATGCACTGATGGACAAGGGCAAGGACCTGATCGACAGCGCCGCCGAGTTGATCCGTGAGCGTCCGCTGGCCTCGTTCGGCGTGGCCTTCGCTGCCGGCTGGATCATCGCCAAGCTGGCCCGCGGCAGCAGCGACAAGTAAGCCGCGGCGTGAGCGAAGACAACGCGCAAGCCCCTGATCCGGCGGCTACCCCGCCGCTGGATGAGAGCATCCGCCAGGTCGGCGCGGCCGGTCGTGCCGCTGCCGACTCGGCCAAGCACTCGCTGCGTTCGCTGCGCCGGTTGGCCTCGGCCGACTTCGCGCTGGCTCGCAGCGCATTCGGCCGTGCACTGGCCTGGGCCGGGGTAGCGATCGTATTTGGTGCGTCGGCCTGGCTGCTGATGGCCGCCACCCTCATCGCCCTGCTGCAGAGCTGGGGCCTGAGCTGGCTGCAGGCCCTGCTGATCACCTCGCTGCTGAGCCTGGCCGTCACCGGTTATGCGATCTGGCGGGTGTCCTACTTCTTCCACCACACCGGCATGCACGCCACCCGGCGCCAGCTGTCCCGCCTGGGCCTGTTCGACGAGCCCAGCGAAGACGACCCCGATGCCGATGTGCAGCTGCCAGAGGGCAAGCCATGAAGTTCGGTGCGCTGCAGCGGCGGGTGAAGCGCTGCGAACAGGTGGTGACCGTACGCCTGGTCGAGACCCAGGACCACTGGTCCACGCTCAGCCAGGTCTGGCGCCAGGGCTGGTCGCCACTGCGCATCGTGGTGGTGGGCCTTGCCGGTGGCTTCATTGCCGGCAAGCTGGAAATGCCGGGCAAGGTCAACGGTGCGCGCTGGCTGCAGATGGTCGGTTCGGTCTCGAACCTGTTCGCCAGTGCGCAGGCGGCGTTCGCCACGGCGATGGCGGCGCAGGCGGCGGCCACCGCCGACGATGCGGCCGAAGAAGCCGACAACGCCAGCGAACAGGCACAGGCGGCGGCCTCCGCCGCTGAAGCACGGCCCGCACCGGCAGCGCGAGCTGTGCCGGAGCCGGAACCGGACCTGCGCGAACCGCGCCCGGCCGAGGCGGCCACCGAACTGTCCGAACGTTGATCCATGGAATCCGCCGCGCCGATGGCGGCCGGCGGATAATGCGCTCCCCCTTCCGGCTGATGCGTCGATGAGCGAGTCCTCCCTGTCCCTGTCACCAGCCGATCCGCAGGACCCGGAGGCACCGCTGCCGCCTCCGTCTCGCCCACGCGGGCCGATGTCGCTGGTGGTGCTGGCGACCCTGGCGGTGGGCTACACGCTGTGGGCGGCGCAGGACATCATCCTGCCGGTGCTGCTGGCGATGTTCTTCGCGCTGGTCGGCAACCCGATCCTGCGCCTGCTGCAGAAACTGTGGATTCCGCGCGCGCTGGGCGCGCTGCTGGTCCTCGGCGCCGGCCTGGGCGTGACCGGTTCGTTGGCGGTGCAATTGATCGGCCCGGCGATGGAATGGGCGCAGGAAGCCCCGCAGCAGCTGCGCAAGGTGGCCCGCCAGGTGCAGGACCTGACCAAGCCGGTGCAGCAGGCCAACCAGGCGGCGGAGAACTTCGCGCGCGTCGCCGGCGGCGACAGCAACCACAAGGTGCAGGTGATCCGCACCCAGCTCGACGACCCGTACCGCATGCTGACCCGCGCGCCACGGCTTGCCGCCTCGGTGCTGGCCGTGGTGCTGCTGACCCTGTTCTTCATGATCTACGGGCAGAGCCTGCAGCGCGCGGCGATCGCGCTGTTCCCGAACCGCCAGCAGCAGCGCTTCACCGCCGACATCCTGCGGTCGATCGAGCGCGAAGTCTCGCGCTATGTGCTGACCATCAGCGTGATCAACACCCTGGTCGGGCTGGTGTTCGCCGGCGTGCTGATGCTGCTCGGCATCGGCCTGCAGGAGGCGCTGCTGTGGGGCACGGTGGCCGCGCTGCTGAACTTTGCCCCGTACGTCGGTCCGCTGATCGGCGTGGCACTGATGCTGCTGATGGGCTTCGTGGAATTCCGCGACCCGCTGCAGGCGCTGCTGCCGGCGGCCGCGTACCTGGCCCTGCACACTCTGGAAGGGCAGATGGTGACCCCGATCGTGCTGGGCCGGCGCATGAAGCTGTCGCCGCTGGTGCTGATCCTGGCGCTGATGGTGTTCGGCTGGGCCTGGGGCATGATCGGCCTGCTGCTGGCGGTGCCGCTGCTGGTCTGCATCAAGCTGGTACTGGCACGGCTGGACGGCATGCAGGGCTGGGCACGGCTGCTGGAATGAAAGCCCGCGCGGGCAGGCGTAGAATGGAGGGGTGAATTTCCCTGTCCAAGCCATCACTCTCGACCTTGACGACACGCTGTGGCCGTTCGCTCCGATTGGCGCCCGCATCGACCTGGTCCTGCACGAGTGGATGCGTGAACACAGCCCCGCCACCGCCGCGATGTATCCGGTGGCGGCGATGCGCGAACTGCGCGAGCGCCTGTACCACGCCCATCCGCACCTCCACCACGACCTGAGCGCGCTGCGTCGGCTGACCCTGCACGAAGCGCTGCACGCCAGTGGCGCCAGCCTCGATCTGCTGGAGCCAGCGTACGAAGCGTTCTACGCCGCGCGCAACCAGGTCGAGTGCTATCCCGATGCGATCGATGCGCTGGCGAGGATTGCCGCGCGGGTGCCGGTGGCAGCACTGAGCAACGGCAATGCCGATCTGGAGCGGATCGGCCTGGCCCATCATTTCGCCTTCCAGCTGGGCGCGCGCGAACACGGCGCGGCCAAGCCGGAGGCAAGCATCTTCCATGCCGCCTGCACCCGCCTGGGTGTGGCGCCGGCACAGGTACTGCATGTCGGCGACCACGCCGAAATGGACGTGGCCGGGGCGATCGCCGCCGGCCTGCGCGGGTGCTGGATCAACCGCGAAGCAGCCACCTGGACCCATCCGAAACTGCAGCCGGACCTGCAGTTCGACACCCTCACCGGCCTTGCCGACTGGTTGGACGCCAACCTCGACGCCGCCGCATCCCGGAGTACCTGACGCATGAGCGAGATCACTGGTTTCACCGCCGACACCGCCGCAGCGCTGCCGCTGTACGTGCTGGACCGCGAGCAGTTCGCCGCCTGGAAGCAAGGCCAACCGGCCGCCACCCAGGCCTGGCTGGCCTCGCAGGGTTTCACTGCCGGTGCGCACAGCGTGGCCCTGCTGCCCGGCAGTGAGGGCCTGGCCGGCGCGGTGATCGGTGTCGGTGATCGCGCCGATGCCTACAGCTATGCGCATGCGCCGCACGCGCTGCCGGAAGGCAGTGTCTGGCAGCTGGCCAATGAACTGCCTGCCGCCGAACAGGCGCTGCTGCAGCTGGGCTGGGGTTTGGGCAGCTACCGCTTCGACCGTTACCGCAAGCGCAACCGCGCCCCGGCGCAGCTGGTGGCCGCACCGTCCGGCGAAGTGGCCGACCTGATCGCCGCCAGCCTGCGCGTGCGCGACTGGGTCAACACCCCGACCGAAGACATGGGGCCGCAGCAGCTGGAAGACGCCGCGCGTGCACTGGCCGATGCACATGGTGCGCAGGTCGAGGCGATCACCGGCGATGAACTGCTGAAGCAGAACTTCCCGGCCATCCACGCCGTGGGCCGCGCGTCGCACCGCGCGCCGCGTCTGGTGGTGCTGCGCTGGGGCAAGGAAACCGACCCGGCACTGGTGCTGGTCGGCAAGGGCGTGTGCTTCGATACCGGCGGCCTGGACATCAAGCCGGCCGACGGCATGCGCAACATGAAGAAGGACATGGGCGGCGCCGCGCATGCGCTGGCCCTGGCCGGCCTGGTGATGGCGCGCGGACTGCCGGTGCGGCTGACCCTGCTGGTGCCGGCGGTGGAAAACGCGATAGGTCCGGATGCGTTCCGCCCGGGCGAAGTGATCGCCACCCGCAAGGGCCTGAGCGTGGAGATCGACAACACCGATGCCGAAGGCCGCGTGATCCTGTGCGACGCGCTGACCTTCGCTGGTGAGCAGAAGCCGGACCTGGTGCTGGATTTCGCCACGCTCACCGGTGCCGCACGCATCGCGCTGGGTCCGGATCTGCCGGCGCTCTTCAGCAACGACGACACGGTGGCGCAGCAGTGGCTGCAGGCCGGCGACGCAACCCGTGACCCGGTCTGGCGCATGCCGCTGTGGCGCCCCTACCTGCGCTATCTGAGCAGCGGCATCGCCGACCTGGCCAATGCCGGTTCGCGCATGGCCGGCTCGGTGACCGCCGCGCTGTACCTGGAGCGCTTCCTGGAAGACAGCCAGCGCTGGGCGCACCTGGACGTGTACGCCTGGAACGACGGCGAACGCCCGGGCCGTCCGGCCGGTGGCGAAGCGCTGGCGCTGCGCTCGGCCTGGGCGATGCTGAAGGCGCGTTACAGCTGATCGGGTGGATGCCGACCTTGGTCGGCACGCCGTCCCCGGCAAATCTGACGAAAAATTGAATTTCGGCCTCGGCCGGGTTCTGCGAGGATGTGTGGGTCGACCACCCACACGCTCCGTGAAGGCAGGACTCCGACCATGTCGCTCTTCGGCTACACCCGTTCCGGCCAGACGCCGGGCGCACCGCGCAAGCATTCCCCCCTGCTCTGGATCGCGCTGATCGCGCTCATCCTGGGAACCGTGGTGCTGGCCTTCGCCTGGCTGGCCGGCTGGATGGGCGACCGCCTCACCGCGCAGCGCTTCACCGACACCATCGAGGCCACCGGCCCGGCCCATCCGGGCTTCCGCCGTGCACACAGCAAGGGCATCTGCGTAAGCGGCTGGTTCGAACCCAGCGCGCAGGCCCCTACCCTGTCCAGTGCCCGGGTGTTCTCGCAGACCCGGGTGCCGGTGATGGGCCGCCTGTCAATCGGTGGCGGCGACCCCTACGGCGCCGACAACACCGCACGCGTGCGCAGCCTGGCGGTGCAGATGGTCAGCGATGATGGCCAGGAATGGCGCATGGCGATGAACAGCTTCCCGTTCTTCGCGGTACCCACGGCCGAGGCGTTCTACGAGCAGACGCGCGCCTCGATTCCCGACCCGGCCACCGGCAAGCCGGACCCGCAGAAGATGGCGGCAGTGCTGGCGAAATACCCCAGTGCGCAGGCGTTCCAGCAGTGGGCGAAGACAGCGCCATGGACCAGCAGCTGGGCCGACACCACTTTCAACAGCGTCAACAGTTTCTGGTTCACCAATGCGCAGGGCCAGAAGCGTGCGGTGCGCTGGCGCTGGCAGCCGCTGGCGCCGGTGGTGGAGATGGATGCGGAAGCGCGCAAGCAGGCCAGCGTCGATTTCCTCAGCCAGGAACTGCAGCAGCGCCTGGCCCGCGGCCCGGTACGCTGGAACCTGGTCGTGACCACTGCCGAGCCCGGCGACGCCATCGATGATCCGTCGGTGCCGTGGCCCGAGTCGCGTGACCAGGTAGTGGCGGGCGTACTCAGCCTGGACCGCATGCAGTCGCAGGAAGAAGGCGCCTGCGGCCAGATCAACTTCGATCCGCTGATCCTGCCCAGTGGGGTGCGCGGCAGTAATGATCCGATCCTGGCGGCCCGCTCGGCGGTGTACTCGCAGTCCTTCAACCGCCGTGAACGCGAGCGCGCCGCCGGCAATGTCGAACAACCGAAGGAGGCCGCACGATGAGCACCGGCAACGGCCACTTCAACCTGCTGGCGCGGGTGCTGCACTGGTCCATGGCACTGATGATCGTCGCCATGCTGTTCATCGGCGTGACCATGGTCGCCTCGCTGCACCTGCGTCCCGCGCTGATCGACCTGCACCGCCCACTGGGCATCGCGATCCTGTTGCTGGCGCTGCTGCGCCTGTACAACCGGCTGCGCCATCGCCCACCGGCGCTGCCTGCCGACCTGCCGGTCTGGCAGGGGGTAGCGGCCAAGGCCTCGCACTGGATGCTGTACGCGCTGATGCTGGCGATGCCGTTGATCGGCTGGGCGATGCTGTCGGCTGGCGGATACCCGATCGTGCTGTGGGGAGGGCTGCACCTGCCGCCGATCGTGCCGCATACCCCGGCGCTGTATGCCGCGCTGCGCAATGCGCACAGCCTGTTGGCCTATGTGTTGTTCGCCACGGTGCTGATGCATGTGGGTGCGGCGTTGTTCCACCTGTGGGTGCGGCGGGACGGGGTGTTCCAGGCGATGGCGCGCGGGAAGGAGTGATGATCGGGTTCGCCGGGAGTTCCCGGCGGATCGTTTCCGCAACCGCGGAGGGGTGTCACTTTCTTTGCTCGTGCAGAGAAAGTAACCAAAGAAACACGCCGCCAGAACGCGAGCCGGCGCTATGCGCCGGTACCCTGCGCTTCTCGGTGAATCAGGGGCCGGCGCCGAACTCGCTGCGCTCAGACATCGGCGCCTCTGCGCCCCTGATTCCCCTGCGATGCTCGGCTCGCTAAAAGACGGAACCAACGTCAAAGGCGGAAGCTGCACCCAGTAGATCCACGCCATGCGTGGATGCTCTTGCTGTTGATCTTGACCTTCAAGTCCGCCTTGAGCGAGCCGAGCACCGCAGGTCCGGCGAGGGCGAAGAGGCGCGGGTGTCTGAGCGCAGCGAGTTCCCGCGCCGTACCTCGACGGACCGAGGAGCACAGGGAACCGTCGCGTAGCGGCGGCTCGCGGCCGGCGGAGCGTTTCTTTGGTTACTTTCTTTGCGCGCAAAGAAAGTGACACCCCTCCGCGGTCGCGGAAATGACATCACCGGGAAACGCAAGGCACCGCTACAACCACCCCTTCTGCCGCGCCAGCCGGTACGCCTCGATCCGGTTGGCCACGCCCAGCTTGCCGATGCACTCGGACAGATAGTTGCGCACCGTGCCGTGCGACAGCCCCAACTGCTCGGCGATCTCGCTGGCGGTGCGGCCCTCGCCCGCCAGCCGCAGCACGCGACGCTCGCGGTCGGTCAGCGGATCGGCCTGCGACCACGCATCCAGTGCCAGCTGCGGGTCGATCGCGCGGATGCCCTGCTTCACTTTGCGCAGTGCCTCGGCCAGGTTCTCGGCCGGTGCGTCCTTCAGCAGGTAGCCCAGCACGCCGGCTTCCAGCGCGCGGCGCAGGAAACCTGCGCGGGCGAAGGTGGTCACGATCACCACCTTGATCGGCAGCTCGTGACGCGCGATGCGCTGTGCAAGCTCCAACCCGGACAGGCCCGGCATCTCGATGTCGGTCACCAGGATGTCCGGCTGCAGCTGCTGCAGCATGCGCCACGCGGTTTCGCCGTCGGCGGCGCTGCCCAGCACTTCGATATCCGCTTCCAGGCCCAGCAGCGCCGACAGTGCGCCGCGTACCATCGCCTGGTCTTCAGCCAGCAGGATGCGGATCATGCGGCACCGTCCTGCACCAGCGACGGCGGCACGCCTGGCGGCAGCGGTGTGGTCGCAGCGGCCAGTGGCACGCGCACGGTCAGCACCGTGCCCTCGCCCTTTGCGGACTGCACCTGCAGGCTTCCACCCAGGGCGGCCACGCGTTCGCGCATGCCGCACAACCCATTGCCCTCCGCCTGCACGCCGCCACGACCATCGTCGCGGATCTGCATCGCCAGCATGCGTCCCTCCAGCATGAACTCCACCCGTGCCTGCGTCGCCTGTGCATGGCGCACGATATTGGTCGCGGCCTCGCGCAGCACCAGCGCCAGCCCGCGTTCGACATCCACCGGCATCGCCGGTGGTGGTGCGTACTGAAGGTGGACCTGCTGGCACTCCAGCAGCAGCCGCGCCGATGCCAGCTCGCCGGCCAGGTCGCTGGCGCGGATACCGGTGACCGCACTTCGGACCTGCGCCAGCGCCTCGCGGGCGATGGCCTCGGCCTCGCCGATCTCCTGCCGCGCGCGTGCATCACCGCGGTCGTGCAGCTTGCGCGCCAGTTCCAGCTTCAACGTGATCAGCGACAGGGTGTGGCCGAGCAGGTCGTGCAGGTCGCGGCCGATGCGTTCGCGCTCGGCGGTGGCTGCGAGCCGCCGCACCTCGTCCTGCGAAAGCTGCAGTGCCGCATCCTTCTGCTGGTTGAGTGCCTCCACGTTCACGACCAGGCCGACGATATAGGACACGGCGGGGATCCAGACCAGGCTCTGCCACGGGTACTGGAACAGCAGTGCGAGGCTGCAGAACAGGAGGTTCAGACCAGTGAGCTGCAGCAGATACTGCCACCAGCCGCCGCGACCGCTCACCCGCAGCAGCACGCAGCCGAACACGAAGTAGGTCAGCCCGGACGGGTACCAGGGCAGCAGCACCAGCGACATCGCGATCAGGCCCAGGGCATAGCGCGGGGCGTGATGGCGCGGCGCCACCATCACCTTGGCGTACAGCAGCAGGAACACCGGATAGCTGGCCAGCGTCAGCAGCAGCCAGCGCAGGGTAAAGCCATGGCCGAGCAAGGGGGTCAGGAAGATCCACACCGACCACAGCAGGTGGATCGCCTCGCTCCAGGGTGATTTTCCCCGGCGCAGCGTCTCGGCCACCGCCGAGTCCGGCGCGGGGCGCAGCAGGGAGGCAAGCCAGGTGGACGGCACAGGCGGTTCCAGGCGGGGATGATCGCCGCCGATCATGCCAGTTCGGCCGGCTGCGCGCAGGCGCCGCCGCCGGCCAGTTGGCACCGGCGCAACCGAGCGCAGATCACGGTACGCTTGGTGGTGCCGCTGCGGCGGGCCGGCAATGGGGCGATCGGATCCACGAGCGGTACCGGTAGCGGGAACGTTGCCATCCTGTGCCGCCGTGGTCACATTTCGCAGTTGCCGCCGTCAGTGTCATCGGATGACAGCTGTCACTGCCGTCATCGCTGTACCTGCCTTCATGCTGTGCCGCACGCTCCACCGCCGGAACCGCCGTCGTCCGCGCTTCCGGCCACACCCGCCCGAACGCATGTGATGGAACGAATGAACGCTTCTGCCGAGCTGTTGAAGGAACTCCGTATCGACCGCAAGTCGCCGCCGCCGGCCTCCCGAGGCAATGGCGGTGGTCGCCGCGGGTTGTGGATCGCGATCATCGTGGTCGTGCTGCTGGTCGCCGCGGCCGTGGCCTACCTGTTCGGTCGCGCACCGGCCGTAGAGGTGGAAACCGCTCCCGCCGTGGCCATCCAGCAGGGCAGCGCCAGCAGCTCGGTGCTCGACGCCAGTGGCTACGTGGTCGCCCGGCGCATGGCCACGGTATCGGCCAAGATCACCGGCAAGGTGCGCGAGGTGATGATCGAAGAAGGCATGCGGGTCGAAGCTGGCCAGGTGATGGCCACGCTCGACCCGATCGATGCCGACGCGCAGCGCAGCCTGTACGCCTCGCAGCTGCAGGCCGCACGCAGCCAGGTCGCCGGGCTGGAGGCGCAGCAGAGGCAGGCCGCCGCCGAAGCCAGCCGCCTGCAGGCGCTGGTTGGCCAGCAGCTGGTCTCGCGCTCGCAGTACGACCAGGCCGTGGCCCAGCGCGACAGCCTGCGTGCGCAGCTGGATACCGCGCAGCGCAACGTCAAGGTTGCCAACGACCAGCTGGCCATCGCCGATCTGGGCGTGGACAACAACATCGTGCGCGCGCCGTTCTCCGGAGTGGTCACCGCCAAGGCGGCGCAGCCCGGTGAGATCGTTTCGCCGCTGTCGGCGGGTGGTGGCTTCACCCGTACCGGCATCGGCACCATCGTGGACATGGACTCGCTGGAGATCGAAGTGGAGGTCGGCGAGGCCTTCATCGGCCGCGTGCAGCCGAAGATGCCGGTGGAAGCCACGCTCAACGCCTACCCGGAATGGAAGATTCCCGGCGAGGTGATCGCCATCATCCCCACCGCCGACCGCGGCAAGGCCACGGTGAAGGTGCGCGTGGCGCTGAAGGTGAAAGACCCGCGCATCGTGCCGGAGATGGGCGTGCGGGTCAGCTTCCTGGAACAGGCGCAGCCGCAGGCGGCCGCCAAGCCGCAGGGCGTGCGCGTGCCGGGCGGCGCCGTGGTCCAGCGCGACGGTGCCTCGGTGGCCTTCGTGCTGGGTGACGGGAACCGCGTGCAGCAGCGCACGGTCGAGGCCGGCCAGGCGATGGGCGAGGACCGCCAGATCCTCAAGGGCGTGAGCGCAGGTGAGCCGGTGGTGGTGAACCCACCCGACACCCTGCGCGATGGCGCCAAGGTGCAACAGAAACAAGCGCAGTAACGGCCTGGCGCCCGTGGGCGCGGCCGGCAGCATCGCTCGACGCACGCCTGCGGCCACCGCAGGTTCGCTTCCCCGTTTCCCGCTTCCCGTGGAGAACCACCCATGTCGACCCTGGTTTCACTGCGCAACATCACCAAGACCTACCAGCGTGGCCCCGAGCAAGTGCAGGTGCTGCACGGCATCGACCTGGACATCGCCAGCGGCGACTTCGTTGCGCTGATGGGCCCGTCCGGTTCGGGCAAGACCACCCTGCTCAACCTGATCGGCGGCCTGGACAGCCCCACTGGCGGCGAGATCAGCATCGAGGGCGAGCGCATCGACCAGATGAGTGGCGGCCAGCTGTCGACCTGGCGCAGTCACCATGTCGGCTTCGTGTTCCAGTTCTACAACCTGATGCCGATGCTGACCGCGCAGAAGAACGTGGAACTGCCGCTGCTGCTGACCCACCTCAGCGCGGCGCAGCGCCGCCGCAATGCCGAGATCGCGCTCACCCTGGTCGGCCTGGCCGACCGCCGCAGCCACCGCCCGAATGAACTGTCCGGCGGCCAGCAGCAGCGCGTGGCGATCGCCCGCGCGATCGTCTCCGACCCGACCTTCCTGATCTGCGACGAACCGACCGGCGACCTCGACCGCCAATCGGCCGAGGAGATCCTCGGCCTGCTGCAGCAGCTCAACCGCGAGCACGGCAAGACCATCATCATGGTCACCCATGACCCGAAGGCCGCCGAGTACGCCACGCACACGGTGCACCTGGACAAGGGCGAGCTGGCCGACGCGCCGCTGGCCCACTGACGGAGGCCACGGCGATGAAATACTTCTCGTTGGTGTGGGCACAGCTGTTCCGCAGCCGTACCCGCACCCTGCTGACCCTGCTGTCGGTGGTGGCCGCGTTCCTGCTGTTCGGCATGCTCGATTCGGTGCGGGTGGCGTTCTCGTCGGGTGGCAGCGTGGAAGGTGCCAACCGGCTGATCGTGGCCTCGCGGCTGTCGATCACCCAGTCGCTGCCGATCCGGCTGGAAGCACAGGTGCGCCAGGTAGCCGGTGTCCGTGACGTGGCTTATGGCATGTGGTTTGGTGGCATCTACCAGGACCCGAAGAACTTCTTCCCGAACTTCTCGGTGTCACCCAACTACTTCGATGTCTACCGCGAGCTGCAGATCGATCCGGCACAGCTGGAGGACTGGAAGCAGACCCGCACCGGCGCCATCGTCGGCGAAACCCTGGCCAAGCAGTTCGGCTGGAAGATCGGCGATACCATCCCGCTGCAGGCGACGATCTTCCCGCGTGGCGGCAGCAATGACTGGCCACTGGTGCTCAAGGGCGTCTACCGCTCCAAGGACCGCGCGCTGGCCGCCAATGAAGAACGCCAGCTGATGATGAACTGGAAGTACTTCGACGAATCCAACGACTACATCAAGAACCAGGTGAGCTGGTACACGGTGACGCTGGACAACCCGGACCACTCTTCGCGGGTGGCACAGGCGATCGATGCGATCTCGGCCAACTCCGACCACGAGACCAAGACCCAGACCGAATCGGCGTTCCAGCAGGCCTTCGTCAAGCAGTTCGCGGATATCGGCATGATCGTCACCTCGATCATGGGCGCGGTGTTCTTCACCCTGCTGCTGTTGACCGGCAACACCATGGCGCAGGCCGTGCGTGAGCGCGTGCCGGAGCTGGCCACGCTGAAAACGCTGGGCTTCAAGGACAGCACCGTGCTGACCCTGGTGATGGTGGAATCGGTGCTGCTGATCGGCCTCGGTGGCCTGATCGGCATGGGCCTGGCCGCCCTGATCCTGCCGGCGATCGGCCCGAAGAGCATGGGCATGCTGCCGCCACACGTACCAACGCCGACCTGGCTGATGGGGTTGGGCCTGATCGTAGTGATCGGCATCATCGTCGGGCTGCTGCCCGCGCTGCGTGCCAAGCGCCTGAAGATCGTCGATGCACTGGCCGGCCGCTGAGGAGGATTGCAGATGAACAAGCTCAAGAAATGGCTGGGCAACGGCGTAACCGTGCTGCTGCTTGCGATCGGCCTGGTGTTGTGGATCGGGCTGCCGTGGTTTGGCGTGCTGGCCGTGGCCGTGCTGGTAACGCTGTGGCTGCTGCTGACCCGCGGTGGACGGCTGGCGTTGGCCGCCACCCGCATCGGCGTGGCCAGCCTGCCGCAACGCTGGGGCGCGTCCTCGGTGATCGTGGTCGGCATTGCCGGCGTGGTCGGCGTGCTGGTGGCGATGCTGGCGATGGGCGAAGGCTTCCAGGCCACGCTCAACAACACCGGCGATGACACCACTGCCATCGTGCTGCGCGGTGGCTCGCAGGCCGAGACCAACTCGGTGATCACCCGCGAGCAGGTACCCATGCTGTCCACCCTGCCCGGCATCAGCCGCGATGCGCAGGGCCGGCCGTTGTTGTCACCGGAGCTGTCGCAGGTGGTCAACCTGGTGTCCAAGTCCGATGGCACCGACGTCAACGCCCAGTTCCGCGGCGTCGGCCCGCAGGCGTGGGCGGTGCATGACAAGGTCAAGATCGTTGAGGGCCGCAAGTTCGCCACCGGGCTGCGCGAGATCGTGGTCGGCCAGGGCGCCAAGGGCCAGTTCCGCGACATGGAGGTCGGCAGGACGCTGACGCTGGGCAACCAGACCTGGACCGTGGTCGGTGTGTTCGCCACTGGCGATGCGCATGATTCGGAACTGTGGACCGACGCCGATACGCTGGCCACCACCTACCAGCGCAGTGCCTGGCAGTCGATCAGCGTGCGTACCGATGGCAAGGCCGGCTTCGATCAGTTCAAGGCGGCCGTCGCTGCCGACCCACGCCTGAAGCTGGACGTGGAAACCACCCGCGTCTACTACAGCAAGCAGGGCGGCGGGCTGACCAAGCTGATCGACATCCTGGGCAAGGTGATCGGCACGATCATGGCGGTCGGTGCGGTGTTCGGCGCGCTCAACACCATGTATGCGGCCGTGGCCACGCGCGCCCGCGAAATCGCCACCATGCGTGCGATCGGCTTCCGCGGCCTGCCGGTGGTGACGGCGGTGATGCTGGAAACTATGCTGTTGGCGCTGCTCGGTGGCCTGCTCGGCTGTGCGGTTGCATGGCTGCTGTTCAATGGCTACAGCGTGTCCACCATCGGCAGCAACTTCAGCGCGGTGGTGTTCAAGTTCCACGTATCACCGGAACTGCTGTGGACCGGCCTGAAATGGGCACTGGGCATCGGCCTGGTCGGCGGCCTTTTCCCGGCGCTGCGCGCGGCGCGTTTGCCGATCACCACGGCGCTGCGCGAAACCTGAGCATCATGCAGCGGTGGACTGCGCATCACGCAGGGGACGGAGCGAAGGCTCCGTCCCTTTTTCGTTGGCGGGGTCAGATCCCTTCGCTACGCGAAGGGATCTGACCCCGATCTCGATGCAGTAGATCCACGCCATGCGTGGATGGATGCCTGCGCACATGCACTGCTACAGATTGCAGGAAACCCGCCGCTATCGATGCCTCTGCTCATCGCAAACGCAGCGCGCGTGACGCTGCGCACAGTGCATCTGTGGATTGTTGGTTGCGATTCATCTTCGCGCACTTCCAGCGGCGTCGAGACAAACCGTTACGAATGGAAACATTCTAGAATCGCGCCCCCCACGTTGGTTTGCAGCACCCCACGCGCCCATAGAACGGGCGCATGTTTTTACTGAAACACGAGATTTCACGGATGTCCCTGAAAACCAATCCGCTGCGCAACGCGATCGTCATCGCGCTGGCCGCCAGCTGCACCGCCCCCGCCTTCGCACAGAGCGCCGGCGATACCCCGACCAACCTCGACCGCATCGAAATCACCGGCTCGCGCATCCGCCAGGCCAGTGTCGAAACCGCACAGCCGGTGGTCGCGCTCAACCGCGCCGAGATCGAGAAGAAGGGTTACGTCAACGTCGCCGACATCCTGCAGGACATTCCTGCCGCCGGTGCACCGAGCATGAGCCGCGCCTCGTCGCTGACTTCTTCGCGCGATTTCGGCGGCATGTACGTCAGCCTGCGCAACCTCGGCCCGGAACGCAGCCTGGTGCTGATCGACGGCCGCCGCATGGGCGTCAGCGCCGGCGGCTACTCCGACCTGGCCTCGATCCCGTCGTCCATCGTCGAGCGCGTGGAAGTGCTGACCGACGGCGCCTCCGCGCTGTACGGCTCCGATGCCATCGCCGGTGTGGTCAACATCATCACCCGCAAGAATTTCGATGGTGGCGAAGCCAGCGTCTATGTCGGCCAGTACGGCCAGGGTGACGGCCAGAAGCGCGCCTACAGTGCAACCTTCGGCAAGACCTTCGAACGCGGCTGGTTCAGCGTGGGCGCCGAGCGCACCAAGGAAGACGAGGTGCTGGGCAAGGACCGCGAGTTCAGCCGTTACACCAACGGCCCGCGTCACCCGAACGATGGCCTCAACGGCAACACGCCGTGGGGCTACGTCACCGTCGGTGGCAAGAACCTGACCGTGGGTCCGGGCGGCGACCCGAGCAAGGCCGGCAACTTCCATGCGCCGGACCCGGCCGATGGTGCCAACACCAAGTCGAACATGAGCCTGCTGACCGGCCTGGAGCGCACCTCGGTGTTCGCCAACGGTGGCTTCTCGATCACTGACAACCTGCGCATCGTCGCCGACGCGCTGTACAGCAAGCGCGAGTCGACCAAGCACCTGGCCGGCTACCCGTACTCGGTCAGCGCCGCGCAGGCCCGCAATGGCAGCCGTGCCGCCCTGTCCAAGGACAGCGCGTTCAACCTGTGGGGCCAGGATGCGCTGTTCGCGCACCGCACCGAGGAACTGCCGCGCGGCACCGAGAACAACCTGGAAACCAAGCGCGCCAGCATCGGCCTGGAAGGCAGCTTCGAAACCGGTTCGCGGTACTGGGACTGGAACATCAACTACATGTACAACCGCAACGAAGGCGAGCGCATCGGTACCGGCAGCATGTACCAGCCGCACGTCAACCTGGCCGTCGGCCCGTCCTTCATGGACGACAACGTGGCCCGTTGCGGTGCGCCGGGCGCGGTTATCACCGGCTGCGTGCCGTGGAACCCGGCCGCCCCGATGGGTTACACCGGCCCGGGCTCGCTGAGCAACCAGGACGTGCAGGACTACCTGTTCACCCGCTTCGTCGACAAGATGCAGAGCACCACCAAGGTCGCCAGCGGCAACATCTCCGGTTCGCTGTTCACCCTGCCGGCCGGCGACATCCTGGCCGCGATGGGCTTCGAGCACCGCAGCGAGGAGGCCAGCTACACGCCGGACATGAAGGTGCAGAAGGGCGAGATCGCCGGCACCAGCGGCCAGCCGACCCGCGGCAACTACTCGCTCAACGAGGTCTACCTGGAACTGCAGGTGCCGCTGCTGGCCGACCTGCCGTTCGCCCGCGAACTGTCGCTGGACGTGGCCGGTCGTTACTCGGACTACAACAACTTCGGTTCCACCACCAACAGCAAGTTCGGCCTGAAGTGGAAGCCGATCGACATCCTGCTGGTGCGCGCCACCTACGGCACCGGCTTCCGTGCGCCGACCGTGGATGACCTGTACGGCGGCACCGTCAGCAGCCGCGACTCGTTCACCGACCCGTGCGATACCTCCTTCGGCACCGCCGCCACCAGCCCGGCCGTCGCTGCCCGTTGCCAGGCGCTGAAGGTGCCGGCCAACTTCCGCCAGCTCAACAGCGATGGCAGCGTGGCCACCAAGCCCGGCCAGCAGGCCACCACCGATTTCAGCTCGGGTTCCAACCCGGACCTGAAGCCGGAAACCGCCAAGACCTGGACCGTGGGCCTGGTCTACAGCCCGGACTTCGTGCAGGGCCTGGACGTCAGCCTGGACTGGTGGAAGATCCGCATCAACAACGCCATCGTCGGTGAGTCGGCCACCAACATCCTGGAACAGTGCTACGTGCAGGGTTCGGATGCTGCCTGTGGCCGCTTCACTCGTGGCAGCAACGGCCAGGTCAACTCGCTGGACCGCTCGCTGGTCAACGCGGGCTACCGCGAAACCGCCGGCTATGACATCAACGTGCGTTACCGCCTGCCGGAAACCGCGTTCGGCAAGTTCGCCGTCAACTGGAACACCACCTATACCGATTACCTGGAGCAGCGCAACGACAGCGCCGCCACCACCCCGGTGGAACAGCGTACCGGTTGGGCCGGCGACTTCCGCGTGCGTTCCACCTTCAACCTGGATTGGCAGTACGGCGACCTCGGCATCGGCTGGACCGCGCGCTACTACTCCAGCATGAAGGAGAAGTGCTCGTACATGGACGAGTGCAACATGCCGGGCTTCAACTCGTCGTACACCAGCGCCTCGCCGACCAACAAGGTGGGCTCCAACACCTTCCACGACCTGCAGGTGCGCTACAGCCTGCCGTGGGATGGCACCGTGTCGCTGGGCGTGAACAACGTGTTCAACCACCAGGGCCCGATCATGTACAGCCAGCCGAACAGCAGCTTCACCTACTACGGTGGCTTCGACATCGGCCGCTTCATGTACATGAAGTACCAGCAGCGCTTCTAAGCCTGCAACCGCGTTCCCGTCACGGCCATCTCTCTCCTGGCCGTGGATGGAAGCAGAACGGCGCCCCTCGGGGCGCCGTTCTTTTTTGCGTGGAAGCGGGGTCGGATCCCCGCCGGCGCTAGCGCTTGGCGCGCATCGTGCGGATGTTGTCGCCGACGAACAGCACCAGGCCAGCCCAGATCGCGGCAAAGCCGATCGCCTTGCCGGTATCGAAGGCCTCATGGAAGAAGAACACACCCAGCAGCAGCTGCAGGCTTGGCGCGATGTACTGCAGGATGCCGACCAGCGACAGCGGAATGCGCTTCACGCCATAGGCGAAGCCGATCAGCGGTACGGCGGTGACCGCGCCGCCGAAGATCAGCAGCAGGTCGTTGCGCCAGCCCCAACCATGGAAGAACGCACCGCCGTGGCCGTTCTCGGCCCAGATCGCAAACGCCAGCGCCG
Organism: Stenotrophomonas maltophilia group sp. SKK55; assembly: GCF_057179845.1. NCBI lineage: Bacteria > Pseudomonadati > Pseudomonadota > Gammaproteobacteria > Lysobacterales > Lysobacteraceae > Stenotrophomonas > Stenotrophomonas maltophilia group sp. SKK55. Next base: position 80,641 of record NZ_JBXUHP010000014.1, on the reverse strand, counting down.
GCAGGAACAGGTACATGCTCTCCACGCCGAGGCCGGCCACCGGGTCGACCGAGACCAGCTTGCGCAGCAGGCCATACAGGCCGAACGAACAGGCCAGGCCCAGCGCGATCCACGGTGGCGTACCTGCATCGATGGTCAGCCAGGCCACGCCCACCGCCGCCATTGCCACCGCTACCCACTGCAGCCGGCGCAGCCGTTCCTTCAGCACCAGCACGCCCAGCAGCACGTTCACCAGCGGGTTGATGAAGTAGCCCAGGCTGGTCTCGATGACATGACCGGCGTTGACCGCCCAGATGTACAGGCCCCAGTTGAAGGCGATGGTCAGGCTCGACACCAGCAGGATCGGCAGCGCGCGCGGCTGCGCGGCGATCTTCCGCCACCAGCCCAGGCGCGCACTGATCAACAGCCAACCCAGCACCAGCACCGTGCTCCAGATGATGCGGTGGGCGATGATCTGGAACGAGGGCACCTCGTTGAGCAGGTGCCAATAGACCGGCACCAGGCCCCAGATCACGAAGGTGGATGCGGTGACCAGCAGGCCCCGGCGTTGTTCCTTCTCGTCCATGCTCACTTCCTTCTCGTCCTTGCCATTGTCAGCACCACCACACCCAGAAGAATCACCGCCATGGCCAGCAGGTCGCGCCAACCGAAGCGCTCACCGTTGAGCAGCGCGCCCAGCAGCACCGCGATCACCGGATTGACATACGCGTAGCTGCCCGCGAGCGCCGGGCGCACGTTCTGCAGCAGCCACACGTAGGCAGTGAACGCGACGATGGAGCCGAACACGCACAGATAGGCCATCGCCAGCAGGCCACCGGTATCGGGCAGCGTGGTCGGGCGCTCGCCCACCGCCAGGCCGATCAGCACCAGCAGCACGCCGCCGCAGATCATCTGCCCGGCCGCGGTCATGAACGGACCCGGCAGGTCCAGGCCGCGTGCCCACACAGAACCGAACGCCCAGCCGATCGGCGCGATCAGCAGCAGCACCAGCCCGGTCGGCGAGCCGGTCAGGCTGCTGCCGGCGTTGAGCCAGACCACGCCGAGGAAGCCGATGGCGATGCCCAGCCACTCACCACGGCTGGCATGTTGCCCGCGCAGCGCCGAGAACAGCGCCATCCACAGCGGCACCGAGGCCACCGCCGTGGCGGCCAGGCCCGAGGACACTTCGCGCTCGGCCAGCACCACCATGCCGTTGCCCAGCACCAGCATGGTCACGCCCATGATGACCAGGTTGCGCCACTGCCGCAGCGTCGGGTTCGGCAGCTTCCAGAACAGGCGCAAGGCCAGGAACATCAGGCCGCCGGCAATGATGAAGCGGCTGCCGGAGACCATCGTCAGCGGCAGTGCGCCGCCGTGCAGGGCCTTGGCGATGCCCAGATAGGTCGAGCCCCAGACCACGTAGACCAGCAGCAGTGCCAGCGCGACAAGGCCACCCCGGGGGGCAGCCGCAGACGAAGAGGGGGGAGCCGACATGACACACCAGGGAGCCGGGGGAAGGCGGATTCTAGGACGTTTTGAGTATGGTCCGGGACCCCATACGGTGGCACGCTGTCATCCATCCATGCACCCTGCTCTGGTCTGCTACCCCGTGTTGACGGCCGATGCAGTACCAAGAAGGCTGCCCGGCCGCGCCGCCCCAAGACCGGACGCCGTTTTCCCTGCGCACGGACGCGCCGCATCGAGGATTTCCACCCAGATGAGCACCACGTACCAACCTGTTGTCCCCGCGAACGACCGTGCCGCCTTGCGGCGGTCGATTTCCAACACCCTCAAAGGCTCCGCCGGCAACCTGGTGGAGTGGTATGACGTCTACGTGTACTCGGTGTTCGCCGTGTACTTCGAATCGCAGTTCTTCTCGCCGGACGACAAGAACTCCACCCTGTACGTGTGGGCGATCTTCGCGGCGACCTTCCTGATGCGCCCGATCGGCGCCTGGTTCTTCGGCCGCTTCGCCGACCGCCACGGCCGCCGCCTGGCGCTGACCGTTTCGGTCACGTTGATGGCGCTGTGCTCGTTCCTCATCGCCATCACCCCCACCGCCGCCAGCATCGGCATCTGGGCCGCCGTGATCCTGTTGTTCGCGCGCCTGCTGCAGGGCTTCGCCACTGGCGGCGAGTATGGTGCCAGCGCCACTTACATGTCCGAGGCCGCCATTCCGGGCCGTCGCGGCTTCCTGTCCTCGTTCCACTACGTCACCCTGGTCGGCGGCCACGTGCTGGCCCAGCTGACCCTGCTGCTGATGCTGACCTTCTGGGGCAAGCCGGAGATCTCCGAGTGGGGCTGGCGCATCGCCTTCGGTATCGGTGGCATCGCCGCGGTGGTGGTGTTCTGGCTGCGCCGGGGCATGGACGAATCGCTGTCGGAGTCGTCCATCGAAGCCGCGCGCGAGGGCAAGGCAAAGAAGTCCGGTTCGATGTACGAGTTGTTCGTGCACCAGTGGCGGCCGCTGCTGCTGTGCTTCCTGATCACCGCTGGCGGCACCGTGGCCTTCTACACCTACTCGGTGAACGGCCCGAAGATGATCCAGAGCGCCTTCGCCGGCAACGACCCGATGACCGGCACCCTGATCAACCTGGGCGTGCTGGCCTTCCTGATGGTGCTGCAACCGGTCGGCGGCTGGCTGTCGGACATCATCGGCCGCAAGACCCTGCTGGTGTTCTTCGGCGTCGGCGGCGTGCTGTACAGCTGGTACCTGATCACCCAGCTGCCGCACCAGCATGACGCCACCCTGGCCTTCCTGACCCTGGCGCTGGCCTTCGTCATCCTCACCGGCTACACCTCGATCAACGCGGTGGTGAAGGCCGAGCTGTTCCCCACCCACGTGCGTGCACTGGGCGTGGGCCTGGGCTATGCGCTGGCCAACTCGCTGTTCGGCGGCACCGCCCCGCTGCTGTACCAGGGCGCGCTGAAGACCGGCCACGTCGACTGGTTCGCCATCTACGTGACCGCCACGATCGCGGTATCGTTGGTGGTCTATGTGTTCTTCCTTACCAACAAGGGCCCGAACTGGCTCGACGGCACCCGCAAGTAAGCGCGTTGCCCTGATCGCGGCCACTGGTGCAATGCCGGTGGCCGCTACGTCTCCCGCCACCGCGCTGATGTGGATCGCGGTGACGCTGGCCGCAGCCACGGCATTGGCCTGGGTGCTGCGCCGCCCCAACGCGCAGGCCACGTGGCCGCGCACGGGGTTCGGGGTCGCCCTGCTGGTGTTCTGCGCCGCGCTGGCGCTGCAGCTGGCGATGGACCTGGGCAGCGGCCACAGCTCGCTGCACCTGCGCCTGCATCGCGGCATCAATGCGGGGTCGCCGGTTGGACTGCGCACGATGGTGGCGTGCTATCTGGCAGCGCTGGCTGCCAGTGGCTGGGGCGCGTGGACGCTGCTGCGCCGACGCTGACAAACACCTGGTCGTGCCGGCCGCTGGCCGGCAACCTCATGAACCTTCGGAAAGAGCAGGGAGTTGCCGGCCAGCGGCCGGCACTACCTCAACGGCGGGCCGCTTCGCTCTTGTCGCGCGCGCCGCGGAACTCCGATTCCTTTTCCCACGTCGGCCAGCGGCGGCTGTTGGCCAGCTCGGCGCCCAGGTCGTAGACCAGCAGGGTGTCGGCAGCGTGGCCGCTCGGGTCCCAGCTCGGCGTCCAGGCATCGCAGGCCTGGTGATAGCAGTCGGCGAAGTACTTTTCGCGCAGCGCGCGGCCGGCTTCAACGCCACCGTCCAGCTTGTCCAGGCCCGGGCCGATGGTGATCGCCGGCACGCCCAGGCGGGCAAAGGCGAAGTGGTCGGCGCGGTAGAAGAAGCCGGCTTCCAGGTTCGGGTCCGGGCTGTAGCTGCGGCCACGGGCCTTGGCCACGCGCTCCAGATCGCCTTCCAGCGACACCCGGCCCTTGCCCCACGAGGCAATGTCGCGGGTCGGGCCATCCGGACTAAACATCTCGATGTTCAGCACCGCAGCGGTCTTGTCCAGCGGCGCCAGCGGATGGGCGGCGTAGTAGCTGGCGCCCAGCAGGCCCTTCTCTTCGGCGGTCAGTGCCACGAAGTACAGCGTGCGCTGTGGCTGCGGGCCAGCGGCGAACACACGGCCCAGTTCCAGCACCGTGGCCACGCCGGTGGCATTGTCGATCGCACCACGGCGGATGCGGTCGCCCTTGGCGTCGGGCTGGCCGATACCGAACGCATCCCAGTGCGCGGAGAAGATCACCGCCTCGTCGGCATGCTCGCCACCGGGCAGCTTGGCGACCACGTTGCGGGTCACCACCTGTTCGCGCTTGAGCGCGAAGTCCACGCTCAGCTTGGCGTTGTCCAGCGCCACCGGGCGGAAGTCGGCACGCATCGCCTTGCGCTTCTCCGCATCGAAGTCGAGGCCCGCGTCGGCGAAGATCGCCTCGGCCAGCTCGCGCTGCATCCAGCCGCGCAGCGGCGTGTGCTGCGCCATCGCCTCGGCCTGGCTGCGTTCGATGTCGAACAGCGGCGAGGTACCCGAGCTCTTCACCGTGGCCCAGCCATAGGCGGCCGGCGCGGTCTCGTGCACGATCAGCACGCCCTCGGCGCCACGGCGTGCGGCTTCCTCGAACTTGTAGGTCCAGCGGCCGTAGTAGGTCACCGCCTTGCCGTCGAACGCGCCCGGTGCATCGGCTTCGAAGTCGGCGTCGTTGATCAGCACCACGGCGATCTTGCCGTGCAGGTCCACGTCCTTGTAGTCGTTCCAGTGGCGTTCCGGTGCGTCGATGCCGTAGCCGACGAACACCAACGGTGCATCCTTGATCTGCACGCGCTTGCGCGGCTGCAGGCTCTGCAGGGTCACGTCCACGCCATTGGCCAGCGCACGCTTGCCCTGCTTCAGCGACAGGCTGGCCTTGGCCTCACCCTCCAGCTGCGCGCGCACCAGCGGCACCGGCTGCACCCAGCTGCCGTCTACGCCGCCCGGCTGCAGGCCATAGCTGCGGAACTGCTCGATCAGGTACTGCACCGTGCGCTCTTCGCCCTCGGTGGCCGGTGCGCGGCCCTCGAACTCATCCGACGCCAGCACGCGCACATGCCGCGACAGTGCCTGCGGATCGATGCCGCCACCCGGCAGGTCGTTGGCCGCATGGGCCAGGCCCCCGACGAACAGGCAGGACGACAGCAGCAACACGCGCATCGGATTCACGGCAGTACCACGGCTAGCTTGGAAGTCACCAGAGTGTAACGTGGTCGTGACATCACGGCGCAGCCTGGGCCCACGTCATCCACGCAGGGCGTGGGTCTACCTGCTGATGCGGTCCAGCCAGCAGGCCAGGCCCTGCGCGTTGAGTTCGATGTCCATCGCCAGCACGGCGGTCACTGCCGCATCGTCCAGCGCACAACCATGCAGCTGTGCACGTTCCAGGGACAGCGCCTGCAGTGCGGCCAGCAGGCAGCGGTGACGGTCCGGCCGGCCATCGCACTGGCGGCCGATCGCGGCCATCGCATCGATCTGCTCGAACAGGTCGTTGGCCAGTTTCTGCACCTGCTCCACGCGGCCGTAGTGGGTCAGGTACATCGCCTGCGGGCCATAGCCCAGCATGCGCTGGATCGAGGCCTTCATTGCCTCCGGGTCGAACTGCACCGGCGAGGAAGTCGGGAAGATGAAAGCACCCTGCGCGCTGTCCAGCTCGCGGTAGGAGATGCCGAACGTATCGCCAGTGAACCAGCTGCGGCTGCGCGCATCCCACACGCAATAATGGTGCAGTGCGTGGCCCGGCGTGTGCAGCAGCACCAGCTCGCGGCCAGCGAGATCGATGCGGTGGCCGTCTTCGGCAACCACCACGCGGTGTTCGGGAATCGGCTCGATGCGGCCGTAGCTGCGCGCGATCTCTTCGGCGCCGTACACCGCCGTCGCACCCGCAATCAGCCGGGTCGGGTCGATCATGTGCGGCGCACCGCGCGGATGCAGCACCGCTTTCGCATTCGGCAACTGCTGCATCAGCAGGCCTGCACCACCGGCGTGGTCCAGGTGCACGTGCGTGAGCAGCAGCCAGTCCACCGCGTCCACGCCCAGGCCAGCGTTCGCCAGCGCCTGCAGCATCGCCGGCACAGACAGGCCGGTGCCGCAGTCGACGAAGGCCGCGCGGCCGTTTTCAACGATCAGGTAGGCCGCGTCGAAGTCCGGGCGCTGGAAACCGGTATCGATGGTGTGGATGCTGGGGTCGGCGGTCATCGGCACGCACCTGACAGTCTCGGAAACAGACGCCCATGGTAGGCGCGCATGCGGCCCGGGTTCGATGCGGCTTTGGTCGGAGGGCGCTCTTCTGTAGAGCCGAGCCCACGCTCGGCTGCCATTCTGTCAGGCATCAGTCGAGCATAGGCTCGGCTCTACCGGTCCAGCCATCGCGGCCGCAGCAGCAACGCCAGCACCAGGACCGCCAGGAACGCGCCATAGGCATACAGCACCGCCAGCACCTGCGGCCAGATCGGGCCGGCGCCGGGCTGCACCACGCCAATGCGGTAGCCCCACAGCATCGACACGATGCTCAGCGCGAACGCCACGAACAGGGTGGTGCCATCGAACAGGCGCCGCCGCGCGCTGCGCGGCTGGCGCGGAAACAGCCAGTACAGGCTGCCCAGCAGCAGGAACCAGGGCAGGAACAGCAGCAGCGACAACCAGGCCATCGCAGACTCCATGTCATCGCGCCAGAGGCGCGCGGACATCATGCCATGGGTGCTGTGCCACGGTCGTGCCGGCGGGGGGCTTCCCTGTAGAGCCGAGCCTATGCTCGGCTGCTTTGCTACCCAGCCGAGCATGGGCTCGGCTCTACAGAAGCCGAGCCGAGTCGAGCATGGCTCGACTCTACAAAGGGCAGGGGCAGGCCCGGCGATCAGGCCGCTTCGCGCAGCGCGGCCAGGGCGGCCAGTACCGCGTCCACCTCGGCGTCCAGCTTGAACAGCTCGCTCTGCAGCTGGTCGCCCTGCTCTGCCTGCTTGATCACCGCGATCAGCTGGCCCGCATCACGTGGCGAATCGAAGCCTTCGCTCTGGATCAGCAGCGTGCCGTCACCAGCGGTCAGCTTGAAGTAGAACCGGCCATCCTTTTCCCGGTACTGCTTGAACTGCGGCGGCGCCACGCGGGCCACGCCGGCATCTTCGCTGGCGATGTCACCGGCACTGGACAGGTCACGCAGGCCCACCGCATGGCGCAGCTCGTCCAGCAGCGGTGCCGCCAACTGCTCGCGCAGCTGCTGGCCACGGCGCTTGAGCAGCGCTTCGATCTTCTCCGGCTCGGCCATCAGCGCGTTGTAGCGCTCGCGCAGCGGCGACAGCTCGCTGTCGATGCGCTCGAACAGCTGCTGCTTGGCGTCGCCCCAGCTGATGCCGGCGGCAAAGGCCCTGGCGAATTCCGCGGTCTGCTCCGGGGTCGCGAAGGCCTGGTACATCTGGAACAGCGCCGAGCCCTCCGTGTCCTTCGGCTCGCCCGGCGCGCGCGAGTCAGTCAGGATCGAGAACACCAGCTTCTTCAGCTCCTCGCGCGGCACGAACAGCGGGATGGTGTTGTGGTAGCTCTTGCTCATCTTGCGGCCATCCAGGCCCGCCAGCGTCGCCACCTGCTCGTCGATCACCACGTCCGGCAGCGGGAAATACTCCTTGCCGTACACGTGGTTGAAGCGCTGGGCGAAATCGCGCGCCATCTCGATGTGCTGGATCTGGTCACGGCCCACCGGTACCTGGTTGGCCTTGAAGATCAGGATGTCGGCCGCCATCAGCACCGGGTACATGAACAGGCCGGCGCTGACGCCTGCGTCCTCGTCCACGCCTTCCTCGCGGTTCTTGTCCACCGCCGCCTTGTAGGCGTGCGCGCGGTTGAGGATGCCCTTGCTGGCGATGGCGGTCAGGAACCACATCAGCTCGGTGGTCTCGCGGATGTCGCTCTGGCGGTAGAACCACACGTGTTCCGGGTCCAGGCCACAGGCCAGCCAGCTGGCCGCGATCTCCAGGGTCGCGCGCTGGGTGCGCTGCGGGTCCTGCGACTTGATCAGGCTGTGCAGGTCGGCCAGGAAGAAGAAGCTCTCGATCCCCGGCGCGCGGCTGGCCGCGATGGCCGGACGGATGGCGCCAACGTAGTTGCCCAGGTGGGGCGTGCCGGAGGGGGTGATGCCGGTAAGGACTCGGGTCGTCATGACTGCGTGGGGTAACCTTCGATGAACGGGGCCAGTTTACCTTGCACGCCACCAACCCCGTCAGGGCCCGCGGCGCGTTCATTCACCCAACCCCGCTGGAGACGCCCGATGAAGCGCCTGCTGCCCCTGCTGCTGATCCTGCCCCTGGCCGGCTTCCGCCCGGCGCCCATGCCGCCACCGGTGTACGACGGCGGCCCCGTACGCATGGCCCTGGTCGACCGCGACCGCGGTACCGAACTGCGCAGCTACTCCGCCGAGGGCCAGCGCTGGGTGGCCGGCGAGCGCGGCCACCGCTACGCCGTGCGCCTGTACAACGACAGCCCGCGCCGGGTGCTGGTGGTGCTGTCGGTGGATGGCGTCAACGCCATCTCCGGCGAGGATGCCGATCCCTCGCAGACCGGCTACGTGCTCAACCCCGGCCAGCGCGCCGACATCACCGGCTGGCGCAAGAGCCAGGACGAAGTGGCGCAGTTCGTGTTCAGCAGCCCCAGCGGCAGCTATGCCAGCCGCACCGGCCGCCCGGACAACATCGGCGTGGTCGGGGTGGCGGTGTTCGAGGAGGCGCGTCGCTGGTACCCGCAGCCGATCCTGCGACGTGGCGTGCCGCTGCCGGCACCGACCGCGCAAGCCGAGGCTGCCGCCGACGCCAGTGCCAGCCGCATCGAGGGCTATGCCAGCAAGTCACAGGCGCCAGCGCTGGGCACCGGCCACGGCGCACGTGAACACTCCTCGGTGCGCGATACCGACTTCGAACGGGCCAGCCGCAGCCCGGCCCAGGTGCTGCAGCTGCGCTACGACAGTGCCCGCAACCTGCGTGCGCGCGGCATCCTGGTCGATGCGCCCTCGCGCCTGCCGCGCGAACCGCAGGCCTTCCCCAACCGCTACGTGCCGGACCCGCCGGCCCGCTGATCGTCCCGCGCAGACAACACGACGCCCGCTACCTCACGGTGCGGGCGTCGTGTTGTGGGGGAAACCGAAGCGCTTACTTGTAGTCCGGGTAGTCCTTGCTCACCGCGTCCTGGAACTCACGCACTTCCTTCTCCGCGCGGTCCTTGGCCCAGCCATAACGTTCCTGCAGGCGGCCGGCCAGGTATTCGGCATTGCCTTCGGCCACATCGAAATCGTCGTTGGTCAGATCGCCCCACTTGGCCTGGGCCTTGCCCTTCAGCTGCGACCACTTGCCGGAAATGATGTCTTTGTTCATTGCTGGGAGTCCTTGGTTGCAACGGCGTTCTTACCGTGGCTCCAGCTTCGCGCAGTCGCTGTTGAGTACCGGTCAACCGGCAATGAAATGCACGCTCACCTGCTTGAATGGTTCACTACCCCTGCACGCCAACGGTGTGGAAGACGCGCATAAAAAAAGGCCGGGGATATCCCCGGCCTTTTGGCTTTCCGTTCCACTTCAGGCTCAACGGCCCTTGGCGGCATCCTCAACCTTTTCACCGGCCTTCTGCACGTCCTTGCCGGCACCGGCCACGGTGTTGCAACCGGCCAGCAGGGCCACCGAGAACATCGACAACAGCATCAGGGCAACTACGCGCTTCATGGGCTTCTCCTTGGGTTCGCCGCTATACCGCTTCATTCGCGGATGGGATTCTTTCGCTCGGCGGGAGGGCACCAATGCCCACTGCCGCCGCGTGAAGTGCAATCTGGCGGCAGGGGCGTGGAGCGGGTGTGAACGGATCGGCGATCCGTTCAGGCGGTTGCCTTAGTCGCGCATCAGGGTGGACTTGCCGAACAGGCTCTCGACCAGGTCCACGGCCAGTTCGGCGGTGGCATTCTGCTTGTCCAGCAAGGGGTTGAGCTCGACGATGTCCAGCGAACCCATGCGCCCGGTGTCGGCGATCATTTCCATCACCAGCTGCGCCTCGCGGTAGTTCACCCCGCCCGGCACCGTGGTGCCGACGCCCGGCGCGATGCTGGGGTCGAGGAAGTCGACATCGAAGCTGACATGCAGGTGGGTGTTCTCATCGATGCCGGCCAGCGCCGCTTCCACCGCGCGTTTCATGCCGTTCTCGTCGATGTAGCGCATGTCATAGACATCCACCTTGTGGGTCTTGATCAGGCGCTTCTCTTCCGGGTCCACCGAGCGGATGCCGATCTGGTGCATCTGCGCCGGGGTGATCGCCGGTGCGCTGCCGCCCAGACGGGTCAGCGCGTCCGGGCCGAGGCCGCACAGGCAGGCCACCGGCATGCCGTGGATGTTGCCCGACGGCGTGACATCGCTGGTGTTGAAGTCCGAATGCGCGTCCAGCCACAGCACGCGCAGATTCTTCCCCTGCTCGCGGCACCAGCGCGCGACGGCGGTGATCGAACCGATGCCCAGGCAATGGTCGCCACCGAGCATGATCGGCATGCGCCCGGCCTGCAGCTCGGCGTAGCTGGCTTCCATCAGTGCGCGGTTCCAGGCCACCACCTCATCCAGGTGGCGGTAGCCCTCCACCGGCGCGGTCCACGGGTTGCGCGGGCCATCCAGGTTGCCCACGTCGCGCACGTCCACGCCGCGGGCCTCCAGCGCCTCCGGCAGGCCCGCCACGCGCAGCGCTTCCGGCCCCAGCCGCGCACCGCGATGGCCCGCACCGACATCGGTGGGAACGCCAATCAGGGATACGGAAATGGGATGGGCCATGGGTGCCTCCTGCGGTGCGGAAAAAGAAGCACAGTCTAGCCAGAGCTGTGTGACACCACTCGCGGCGGTGCAGCAGGGCATGGGTCAGATCGCCGCGGCCTGCCAGCCGTATCCGGTCAGGTATTCCAGCGCTGGGTCGTCAGGAATTGGACCTTCCGCGATCCACCTCACATCCCGGTCGGTTTCGCCCCTTACGCAGGGCTGTTGTTATGTCCACGCTGCGTCGGCACCCTGAAGGTGCCGCATCACTTCTTCAATCATGGAGCACCACGCGCATGAAACATGCACTCAATGGACTTGCGGTACTGGCAATTGCCCTGGGCGGACTGTTTCCCGCCGCTGCCAGTACACCCTCGCAACGCATCACGCATACGGTGACCACCGACGCGTATCCCATGCAGACGGCAGGCGCACGCCAGGTACTCGACTGGGTGGCGCAGCGGGTAAAGCCGTCGTTCGCTCCCCAGGGCTACGGCAACGTACAGGTGGAACGACAGGCAGTCTCCGTAGGCCGCGCGTCTGCACGCTCGGATGAATCGATTCCTGGAAAGCTGCCGGACCAGGGCATTCCCGGTGAGATCTACCGGGTGGAAAACCTGCTTCCCGACGGCTCCATCCAGACGTGGGAGTTCACCTGGGTGGAACCCTCATCCGGCCATGGCGGCGGCTGGGACGTAACCGGCTACACCTACAAGAAGGGAAATGACCCGGTGAACCAGCAGTAGCGGGACGGGGGCAATGTTTGCCGCATTGCCCCTTTAGAGTCGCGGCCGACGGCGGTCATGTCGGCCCGCGACGACTTTTACTGCGGCGGAAGATTGGTGACCGACCGCTTGGAGGGCCGCGCTTAGAGGATCGCCGACGACCACTTTTCAACTCGGAACGGGCGCCTTTTCAACACGTCGATACGCCACTGTCCACTCACGCGTTTGAGTACGAACAAGTGCTCGTAACGCAAGGAACTCGACTTCTGAGGATCGTCGCGTACCAGCACTTCCGCCTTCGAGACCCCAAGCTTCGCAACTGATACCAGTAGGTCATCCGGCACATACCGTCGGGGGCTGCCGACTGAAATTCCAGTCGAGTACACTCGTTGGCGGTCGGTGCACCAGGCTGTCAAAATATCCGCTTTCTCCTGCTGGAAGCCGGAGCTTCGCAGAAGGTTGCCACCGGACCGGGAATCCTTGTAGCCACGCGTTTCCCATTCGTAATAGGCCAACAAATAGCCACGCACCACTGAGGCAGGTTCACCTTCGGCGTCTGGTTCGGGCCACTCAAGCGCCGGCGCCTCTATCAACGGCGGCGGAAACTGCGCCCCCGCCAACTGCAAACGCGCCACTACGTCTTCGTGCTTGCGGGCATCGGCCATTGCCAGTGCGTTTGTCCCCTCGAAGTTCAACGGTGCGACGGCAGCTCCACTATCCAGCAACAGTTCGACCATCGCGAGATGGCCGCCCGAAGACGCCAACATCAGCGGCGTGTACCTCGATTCCGGCGAAGCAGCATCCAGCAATGCGCCGCGAGCAATCAGCACACGTCCGATTTCCGTATCGCCTGCGTTGGCAGCCCAACCCAGCGCGGTGTAACCCAGTGCAGTGCAGGCGTGCTGGATGTTGGCGCCACGATCCAGTAACCGCTCCACCGACTCAGCCTTCCCGGCGATCACAGCCGATAGCAGCGGGGTGCGCCCCGTGCCTTTGTGCTGCCACTCGATATCGGCACCCTCATCCAGCAGCGCGTCGATTCGGGCGAGATCCTGCTTCTCAGCTGCTTTGGCCAGAAGATGGGACATGGAGGTGCCACCAGACGGGTGTATGGGTGGTCACCATAAGGCCGCTGGCGCGATGAACTCAACCGCCGCGGCGGCGCACCGGCGTCACGCTCTGCACCTGGCCGTTGTTGCGCATCATGCACAGGAAGCGGCCATCGGGATAATCGATGATCAGTTCCTGGTAATCGCTGCCCACCGGCATCTGGGTCACCAGCGTGCCCTGCGCGCCCTTGCGCATGTTGCAGGCGCCCAACGCGGTATCGCCTGCCGGCGCCGGGGTGGTCACCGAAGACACATTGCGGAACACCGCGCGGCAGCCGCCATTGACCCACACCGAGTGCCGCGACAGGCCCCAGTTCTTGCCCTCCTCGCAGCGGGTACGGCTGAGCTGGCGCACGATTTCCACGTTGCCACGGGTGTTCAGATCGCACGAGACCAGCTGCTGGTCGGTGGATTCGCAGGTGACTTCGCGCGGTATTGCGGCATCTCCGGCGGCAGCGTCGCGAGGGCGTGCGCTGTTTGCGGCGGGCGCAGGCGTGCCGCTGGCGCTGACTTGGCAGATGCCATTGGCGCCGCCACGGCCGGTGTAGCTGACCTGCGGCGCGCCGTCATCGTTGCGGCTGATCGACAGGGTGATGCCGCTGTTGGCATCGCGTGCTTCGAAATAGCGGTCGTTGAAGCGCTTCAGCGCCGTCTCGCGGCCCTGCACGTAGACCGGCCCGCCATCGTCTGCGTGAACATCGATGCCGCCCGGGCAGCTGGCGTTGAAGAACGGCACGGCGGCCATGGCCGGGGCTGCGAAGGTTGTGACCAACAGTGCGACGGTGAGCGGCAGGGCGTGGCGACGCATGGGTGGGTCCCGAAGGGCATGTGTCCCCAGTATGTTTCGGAGGTCTGCAAATGGTCTGTGAGGAGAATCAAAAAGCCGACAGCGCATTCGGGCGTTTGTGTTTGCTATGGTAGCTGTGGAGCCTTGCCCGGGCTGTTAAGTCACCTTTACTTCGTGGGCCAGCTCAGGGCATGCGGCAGCGATGGTTCGGGCAGATTTCTCGCTGATGGCGCCACTGCGCAATCTGTCGCTTCTGGCATTGCGATGCTCGAAACGGGCCAAACGCGATAATTCATTTTTCCTTTCAGATCACCCGATGCCATCGAAACAAACGACTGGCAGGCGGGGATTTCGCGTGCGCATGATGAATCGCCACCTGCAAAGGTGGTCGGGACTTCCAAGCCCGTGTTGTCAACGATGTATACGCTTGCCAGCCGGCGTCGTCCTTTCAGGGGCGGCGCCGGCTGGCAATCCGTTAGCCGATCGACGGCGGGCGGTGCGTGGGGGCCTCGTGCCCGCCGATTCGTTGACCCGGTCTTGGAAGCCACGCATCGCCCGCCACCCTACCGTGGTGGCACCTCTGTTCCTGACGAGGATGCCCGCATGTCCAGAACCCCTCACCCGTACCTGACCGCCACCCTCGGCGAGGCGGCTCTGCGCCTGCCACCTGAACTGGCGCAGCCATTGGAAGCCGCTTTCGCCGCTGCGAACGAAGCGCCTGCGTCCGTCAACCTGCCCAGCTGCCTGCAGCGCATCCGCGGCGGTGACGCCGCCGATGGACAGCCGTGGACGGGGCCCGCCAGCACACCCGGCCAGGCGGTGGCCGCCGCACGCCGGGATCGCGCTGCGGTGGGTTTGGTGTCGCTGTTGGAGCTGTACCACGCCGCCGAGCGCGTGCGCGTGGACGGGGAAGAGAAAGACGACATCGGCGACGGCACGCGCGAAGGACTGATGCTGGCCTGCCGGGGCCTGGCGGAGTATGTGGCGTTGCAGGTGCGTAGCTGAGGCTGCGGTGGTCGCAGTGTGTGTGCGGCATTGATCGAAGGATCTGCCCGCGCCATACAGTGAGTTGACTCACCGGGTTGGGACGAAAGAACCAGCGAATGGCGGTTTCTTCGTTTTCGTTCCATCGCCTTTGCGACCGGCGCCGCGCCGACGCATCATGATCGGCGCATGTGCTTATGCTGCGCTGGCGTGCAATCGCACACCCAGGGCCCGGGTCACCTTCAGGATGGTCGCGAAATCAGGGCTGCGCTCGCCGGAGAGTGCGCGATACAGACTCTCGCGCGACAGGCCCGCCGCACGCGCAACCTTGCTCATGCCCTGAGCGCGAGCGATATCGCCAAGCGCCTTGGCGATGAAGGCAGAATCGCCCTCGCTTTCTTCGATGCAGGCGTCGAGATAAGCCGCCATCTCCTCCGGCGTCCGAAGATGCTCGGCCACATCAAATGATTTGAGTTCGACTTTTCTCTTGATGGCCATGATGGGACAGCTCCGGTACTTCGGTATTGAGTCGTTTCGCCTACAGCCAGTTCGATGCTCACAGGGAACGCGCAATCTCCTTGGCCGTCTCTATATCGCGCCGCTGCGAACCCTTGTCGCCTCCAACCAGAAGAAACACCCACTGCCTGCCGCGCTGGGTGTAGTACACGCGGTAACCCGGTCCTGCATCGATACGCAATTCTGAAACGCCATCCGCCAGATAGCGGTGATCACCGGGATGGCCTTCAGCGAGCCGACCGATACGGGCCAGGATGCGAGCGCGTGCGGTTACGTCCTTGAGAGCGTCAATCCATGTCGCGAACTGACGGGTACGCTGGATCTTCATGGAGGACTGTAGCCTACTGGCTACGGTCTTTCAACTATCGGATTGCGCGCATGGAGGTGTGCTCGGCCTTCCGTCTGATGTTCCTCCCTCGCAGCTGACGCCGCGTTTTTCAAACTGGAAAGTGGAACCGGGTGCGTTTTCAGTAGCTCATTTTTCACGGAAACCCGATCCGTACTCACAAAACGCTGTGCTAGATTCAAGAGCGTGACGTTGGCGCGAGAGACGCTTTCATGGATGCATGGGTCGAGAAACTCGCTTCTTCATCAAAACGTGGAATTCGGCGCCACCTCTGGATAGCAGTGCGTCGTCGCCTCGCGATCGCTGTTCCGGCGCTTGTGCTGGCAGCATGTTCAATCGCCGCGCCGCCACGCCAATCCGATCATCTGAATCAAAAACAGCCCGTCGAATCAGGGAGTGAAACTGGTATGGAGCGGTTCAAGAACGATATCGAGCGTTTGACCAAGGTGCGTTTTGATGATGTCGACGCATTGAATGAACAGCTCCACACACACTTGGGAGAACCGACTCGACAAGGCTTGAGGGACGAGCGGACCGCAGAACGCGGCATGCTGGGCGGACTTGAGATCAAGAACATCACGCTGAGAAGTCCTGCCGGCGATCCTACGCACGCGACCTTGGTCTTTGAGGTTGCCCCACCGAGCATCGCGCTCGGGAAAATCATCTGGGAGGAATCCGCCATGTATCCACCCCATCCGGATGCGCCTGATTCCCGCCCTTACTGGTCTGCTCAGGTGAACAGTGCCAAGGTAGTACTCGGGCTCTCCCTTGACCACAAAACGCTGACCTACGTATCAATCAGTCAGCGCTGATCCCTGTCATTGCGAAGGAGCCGCACCATGGAGCGTGCTGAAGAACTTGCACTGTCACAGCCGCAGGAGAGTGGCCGACCAGGGGCCACACGTCGTCCGGCTTCGCCTTTGGTTGATCCTTCGCTGGTACCGCTTCTGACCAAATCCCCAACACTTCGAGCGGGTCTTGCACAAGCTGATCACGACAACCTGAGTGTCGAATGGGGGCCAGCCGGTGGCGGCACCTATCTTGTTCCCGGTGTGAAGATC
Organism: Stenotrophomonas maltophilia group sp. SKK55; assembly: GCF_057179845.1. Taxonomy (NCBI): domain Bacteria; kingdom Pseudomonadati; phylum Pseudomonadota; class Gammaproteobacteria; order Lysobacterales; family Lysobacteraceae; genus Stenotrophomonas; species Stenotrophomonas maltophilia group sp. SKK55. The sequence continues at coordinate 64,377 of NZ_JBXUHP010000014.1, read as the reverse complement.
GTCATTGACGAGAACGCCATCGGGCAAGGCTCCAGAATCGCACGTTCTCTTTCTCATGAAGTTGGGCATCACCTCTTCACCGAGCAACCAGATCGGGCGTCTAAGCAGTCCTTTGTGAACACCTTGCTGCGAGGAGAAGCAGCTGCCACGCTCAGCAATGTCCAGGTCCAGCGTGAAATCACCGCAGCCGGAGGACCGAACATTGGCGTGTCGGGCACAGGCGATCGCCCCCAGCAGTATGGAGCCATTGCGGCGAAACTCGAGGCAGGGCAGATCAACCGTAACCAAGCACTAAGTCAGATCGCTGACGTGTTCAAGACGGAGGCTCCGTCGGTTGGCCCTCATGCGACGTACGAGCTTTATTATGGCGCGCACTATGACCAGCACATAGCGCCCATGCAACGTCGACGCAGGCCCGAGCCAGCATTTGACGCCGAGCGCACTGCGGTCGAGGAAAGAGTGACCGCCGCCAATGTCAACTCACCCTCAATGCAGCGAGCTTTCTCAGTCGCTGAACTCGACGATGCCGATCGTTCGCTCTACATGCAGATAAGAGCGGGTGTGGAACGCCTGGACGCCGAGAGCGGGAAGCAGTGGGATGAGTCGAGCCAACGCATGTCCGCGAGTTTGCTGGTGCTCGCGAAGGAGCAAGGGCTTTCAAGAGTTGACCACGTCGTAGTGAACAACCCGACAGAGTCCCTTGCACGTGGCGAGAGAGTATTCATCGTCGAGGGAGCGATGGACGATCCTGCCCAACGCCGTGGAACCATGAATACGATGGACGCGCTTCGCGCGCATGAAGCGGAGTCACTTCATCGCGCTGATTCATTGGCAGCAAATCTTGAACAGCAGTCAGCGCAGCAGGTCCATGCGCAGGACGGACCATCATTCTCAAGGTAAGGCTGCCGAGGCACCGGGTGTACCGCCTTTCGAACCACTGGGCGAGTACCTGGAGCAGCGCAAAGAGGCGCTGACTCATTGGGATGGTGCCGCTTATCCGAATCGAACGGATGACCTACTGTTTACAAGACAGTTGCTCTACCAACTGAGCTAAAGCGGCATGGGTGGATCACCGGCGGCAGGGCCGCGGTCCGGGGATTCTAGCGCAACCTTGCGCATTCCAGCGACCGGCTCTGTGCTGCCCCGCTGCGCTGCTGGGCCTGGGCCCGCTGCGTGCCTGCCGCCAGCTGCCCTTCCAGCCACCACTGGCCGGCGTCGCCGCTGGCGACCAGGCGCGGCTGGAAGCCGGCAGCCTGCACCGCTGCCATGCGGCGCTCGGCGCCCTCGCGGTTACGGTACTGGCCCAGCGCCACGGCGTTGGCGTCCTCGCCCTGGCTGATGATGTAGTAGTCGCTCAGGCCGGCGGCGACGATGCGCTTCACGGTGGCCTGCGCTTCGTCGCGGTTGGCGGCGGCCGGCAGCATCACCCGGTAACGGGCACTGCCGCTGGCAGCGGGCTGTTCGAGCAGGCGCACCTGGCTGAGCAGCGTGCCGGCCTTGCCCTGCGCGCTGCTCGCGGCGGCGCGGTCGGCGAACGGGCCCAGCGCGACGCAGCGCGGCGGCTCAGCGGCTGCGGGCGGGGTTACGGACGTTTCCGGGGCCGGTACGGGTGCAGGCGGTGGTGCCGGCTTGGCAGCGGCAGCAACCGGCGCAGCCCCAGCCACCTGCGGCTTGGCGATCTCCGGCTTGGCCGGCGCAACGGGCGCGGGCGTCGCAGCCACCGCGGTCTTCGCCGCCGGTTCGCGCTCCATCAGCGGTGCGGTCGGGGCGGCGGCGGTGGCCTCGGCTGCGGCATTGGCATCCACGCCACCCGGCACCCAGCGCAGCTCGGCCACGCCAGCGGGTTGCGGTGGCGGCGCAGGCTTCTGTGGCGCATCGCGCAGCAGCCACCAGCAGGCGACACCGAGATTGAGAATGGCCAGTACGACGATCAGGGCACGGGTCAGCATGCGCGGATACTAGCGCGCGGGCTGGTGCACCGCCCAGCGGGCGATGCCATCCAGCACCAGCGAGGGGTGGTAATCGGCAGCGGGCAGCAACGGCATCAGCGCCGGTGCGCCGCCACCGTGCACCAGCAGCGACGGTGCCACGCCCAGCAGCGTGTGCGCGTGCTGTGCGCTGCGTTCAATCAGCGCCACCGCAGCGCCATCGCAGCCGGAGGCCAGCGCGTCGGCGGTGTCGTTGGCGAACTCGCTGTAGCCGCCACCGGTCGCGGGCAGCTGCACGGCACGGGCGTGCAGTGCTTCGCGCATGGTGGTGGGCGATGCGGAGATGCGGCCACCGTGGTGCTGGCCGTCGGCATCGAGCAGATCAATCGTCAGTGCGGTGCCCACGCCGACCACCAGCACCGGGCGCTGCGACTTGGCCGCGGCCAGCAGGGCCAGGAAGCGGTCGACGCCGAACTTTTCCGGTCTGGCATAAGCAATGCGCACGCCGGCGCATTCGGCGCTGGTGCGCACTACATGCACATGCTCGAAGCGGCGCTGCAGCTGGTCCAGCATCGCGCTGGTCAGCGACGGTGCCGCCACGCTCGCCACGAACGCGGTGCGGCCGCTGGGCAGGCTGTGCGGCGGCTGCCCGGCCATGCCTTCGGCGCCATGCGCCCAGGCCTGCACGTCACCGGCACGGTCACCCTGCAACGGCGCGAACTTGAAGCGCGAGTTGCCGAGGTCGAACAACCAATCGCTCATGCCGCCCTCACGCTGACTTCGCCGGCGTGCAGCAGGCGTTCCTGGCCATCGATGCGCACGCGCAATGCACCGTCATCGGCCAAGCCAAGCGCAGTACCGTGCTGCCACTGCCCGTCCAGTTCCACGCGCACTTCGCGGCCGGCCAGCATGTCGAACGCAGCGTAGCGCGGCAGGAACGGAGCGAGGCCTTCGCGATCGAATTCTTCCAGCGCCGGCAGCAGACGCGCCAGCACGGCAGCAACCACCCCATTGCGGTCCACCGGCTTGCCGGCCAACGTGTCCAGGTCCACCCACGGCTGGGTGATCTGCTCGCCGAACGACGGCGGCATGTGGGTGTTGATGCCGATGCCGATCACCGCGCGCGCCGGGCCGGCGTATTCGCCACCGCCCTCGGCAAGCAGGCCGACCAGCTTGCGCTTGCCATCGACGATCAGGTCGTTCGGCCACTTCAACTGCGCCTGGGTGTAGCCCAGGTCGTGCAACGCTTCGGCCACGGCGATGCCGGCCACCAGGCTCAACCCGGCCAGGCGGCCCAGACCGCCGGAGTACAGGCGCATCACCGACAGGTAGATATGCGCGGCCAACGGCGAGGCCCAGGTGCGGCCACGACGGCCGCGGCCACCGGTCTGGCGTTCGGCCAGCAGCACGCTGACCCCGCGCTGGGGCGCGCTGCACCGCAGCAATTCAGCGTTGGTGGAGTCCACCGTCCAGGCCACCTGCAGGTCGTGCAGCAGGGCCTGGGCATCGGCGGGCAGGCCGGCGCGGATCGCCACCGGGTCCAGCAGGTCGACCGGGCGGGTCAGGCCATAGCCCTCGCCAGCACGGCCCTCGATGTCCACACCTGCGGCCCTAAGCCCTTGAATACGCTTCCAAACAGCCGCCCGGGTCTGGCCCAGCTCTCGGGCCAGGGCGTCGCCGGACAGGCGACCGGCAGCGAGTTTGGCCAGCAATTGGCGATCGTCCACGGCAGCTTCCACGAAGTCAGGAAGGAATTATGCGGGAAAGCCGCCAGCGACGCCTGCCACGCTGGGTTCCGCCGGGGCTTCCAACGGGGCGCCGGGTTCGGGCTAGAATCGGGAACTCACCCTCCCTTAACGTGGATGTCGTCAATGCGCCGTTATGCCCATTGCCTGATCCTGCTGATGATGCCCTTCGCGGCGTCTGCAACGGCAGCGCTGGACGACAGCCGGGGCGCCTGCGTGTCCTCCAACGGTGATGCCGCCTCGCAGCGCGCGCCGACCGCGACCGCCTCGGCTGCGACCACCAAGCCGGCACCGGTACGCCCTGCGGCCAGCAATGCCACCAGCACCGGGGGCGGCGGCAGCGACGACGACGTGCTGCAGCGCATCCGTGCGCCGAAGTGGCACAGCTACCTGCCGGGAATGTTCCGCTGATCAAGTCGTTGCTGCAGTGGCTGCGGCCCTCGCCGCGGCCGATCGACGATGCGCTTTGGGAAGACGCCTGCCGCCGTGCGGCCTGGTTGCGCGGCCTGGACGACGAACGCCGCGCGCGACTGCGCGTGCTGGCCACGCGCTTCCTGCATGAGAAGACCATTACCCCTGTCGGTGAACTGCAACTGCAGGCTGGCGATGGCGTGCTGCTGGCCGCACTGTGCTGCCTGCCGCTGCTGGAATTCGGCGAAGTGGGGCTGGAAGGCTGGTCGCAGCTGATCGTCTACCCGGATGCGTTCCGCGTGCACCGCAGCCACATGGATGCGGCCGGCGTGCTGCACGAGTGGGATGACGAGCTGATCGGCGAGTCGTGGGACAGTGGTCCGCTGATCCTGTCCTGGGCCGACGTGCAGGCCGACCTGGCCGCGCCGCACGAGGGCTACTGCGTGGCGGTGCATGAGATGGTGCACAAGCTCGATGCGCTGGATGGCGCGATGGACGGCACACCGCCACTGCCGCGGCAATGGCAGCGCGAGTGGGCGGCCACGTTCCAGCGCGCCTACGACGCCTTCTGCGCGCAGGTGGACGCAGGCGAAGAGACGCTGATCGATCCGTATGCGGCCGAGGCGCCGGAGGAGTTCTTCGCGGTGGCCAGCGAGTACCACTTCTCGGCACCGGATCTGCTGCAGCAGGCGTTGCCGGAAGTGGCCGCGCAGCTGCGGCGGTTCTACGGCGAGCCGCCGAAGATCGAAATGCCGTAGTGCCGGCCGCTGGCCGGCACTACCGATCAACGAGGTTTACGGCCCCGGCGGCAAGCGCACTTCGAAGCGGGCGCCACCCAGTTCGGCCGAACGGCCCACGGTCAGTTCGCCGCGGTAGTCCTTGATCAGGTCCTGCACGATCGACAGGCCGATGCCGTGGCCCTGCACGCGCTCGTCGCCACGCACGCCACGCTGCAGCACCTTGCCGATGTCATCCGGGGCGATGCCCGGGCCATCGTCGTCCACCGCCAGCAGCAGGCCGGCACGGCGTGCGTTCGGCGCCGGCAGCGGCTGCGCGGTCAACAGCACGCGGCGGTTGGCCCACTTGAAGGCGTTCTCCAGCAGGTTGCCGAGCAGTTCCTGCAGATCACCCGGTTCGCCGTGGAAGCGCGCGGCCGGGTCGATATCGAATTCGCACAGCACGCCCTTGGCGGCGTAGACCTTTTCCAGGCCACGCACGATTTCCTCGGCGTTGGACTCGATCGGCAGCGGCGCGGAGAACAGCTTGTGGCCCGACGAGGCCGCGCGTGCCAGCTGGTACGAAACCAGGTTGTTCATGCGCTGCAGCTGCACGTCCAGTTCTTCGCGCAGCGCACCGTCGCCGGCGCCGCTGTCCATCTGCGTGCGCAGTACCGCGATTGGCGTTTTCAGGCTGTGCGCCAGATCGGCAAGGGTGTTGCGCTGGCGCTCGAGGTTCTCGCGCTCGCTTTCGATGAAGGCGTTGATGCTGTCGGTCAGTGGTTCCAGCTCGCGCGGGTGGCGCTCGCTCATGCGCTCGGTCTCGCCGCGCTGCACCTTGGTCAGCTCGGTGATCACCCGGCGCAACGGGCGCAGGCTCCACTGCAGGATGACGGTCTGCAGCAGCAGCAGGATCAGGCCGATGCCGCCCAGGTAGAACCAGACGCGGCCACGGAACACGCGCAGCTGCGCACCCAGCGCGCGCGAGTCTTCCATCACATAGATGGTGTAGGGGAATTCAGTGGCGGGGTCGGCGTCGGCGCCCCACACCAGGCCCAGGCCATAGCGGTACACCGAGCCCTGGCTGCCATCGATCTGGATCATCGGCAGCGGGCCTTCGAACACTTCCTGGCGCGGTGCCAGCAGGCCGCCGCCCACGGTGGGCAGCATCGGGCCTTCGGCGGACATCGAATTGCCCTTGCCGTGCGGCATCACCACCTGCAGGTACAGGCCACTGCCGGGTACGTCGAAGCGCGAATCCGGCGGTTGCTCGCGGATGTACAGCGAGCGGTCGCGGGTGAAGTCGATGCCGGCCGCGTAGGAGGTGGCGTAGTTCTTCAGGCGCTCACGCAGGTTCGCCTTCGCCGTATCGGCGAAGGCGGCGTCGAGCGCGTAGCCGGCCAGCGCCAGGAACGCGACCAGGCCCACGGACGCGGCGAGCATCTGGCGCGCCTGCAGTGAGCGCGGCCGCCAGCGTCGGAAGAACCACAGACGGCCGGACATCGTGTTATCGCCAGGGTGAGCCGGCTCAGCCCTCGTTGCGCGGGATCGCGAAACGGTAGCCGCGACCGCGCACGGTCTCGATCGGCTTCAGTTCGCCATCCGGGTCCAGCTTCTTGCGCAGGCGGCCGATGAAGACCTCCAGCACGTTGGAGTCGCGGTCGAAGTCCTGCTGGTAGATGTGTTCGGTGAGGTCGGCCTTGGAGACCAGTTCACCGGCATGCATCATCAGGTACTCCAGCACCTTGTACTCGTAGCTGGTCAGGTCGACATTGCTGCCGGCCACGCTGACCGTCTGGGCAGCAAGGTCCAGGGCGACCGGGCCGCATTCCAGGGTCGGCTTGCTCCAGCCGGCGGCGCGGCGCAGCAGCGCGTTGACGCGGGCCAGCAACTCTTCGACGTGGAACGGCTTGACCAGGTAATCGTCGGCGCCCTGCTTCAGGCCCTCGACCTTGTCCTGCCAGCTCGAACGCGCGGTCAGGATCAGTACCGGGAACTTCTTGCCTTCGTCACGCAGGGCCTTGATCAGCTCCATGCCCGACATCTTGGGCAGGCCGAGGTCGATGATGCCGACATCGAACGGAACTTCGCGCCCCATGTAGAGGCCTTCCTCGCCGTCCTGCGCAGCATCGACGGCAAAGCCTTCGCGCTTGAGCCGGGCTGCCAGGGTCTCACGCAGCGGGGCTTCGTCTTCGACCAGAAGGATACGCATGAACTCTCCCTAGTGTCCTGGGTGTGGCCCGGAGGCCTGTGGGGTACGGGTTGATAGCGACGACTATCCCTGTTCAGGGGTTATCGCCGCGTAGTGATGACATATCCGACCGCGGCGTGCGCGGCTGTGAACGCGACGGGGCAGGGTCGTCCATGTAGCGGACCCGGCCCCGGTCGTCCATGTACTTCACCCGGTTGATATCACGACCATCGAACGGCACGCGCTCGGCGCCGAGGATGTGGCCGCCGGTGCTGCGCTGCACGCGGCGCACGGCATCGGACAGCGAACGCTCGTCGCCACGGTTGCCGCGCTCTCCCCGATCCATCATTTCCGCCCGTGCCTGCTCGCCGCGCGGCGGCTGTTGCGCCAGCGCCGAAGACAGCGGCGCAGCCGACAGCACCACGCAGGTGGCCAGGGCAATGCGGCAATGGAAGGGAGCGGAAGACATCGATGCGATCCTAGCCGAGCACGGCGATTCGTTCAAAAGTCGTAAATCCGGATGCCGGGTTCGGGACCCGGCGCTTTACAAATCCTTTGCAAATTCTTGGTTTGGGGCAGTGAATCCGGTCTGAACTTTTCCGGTCGCAGCCCCGCGATGTTCAGCTAGGTGAACATTCGGGACGAATCGCCGTCCCTTGTCAAGTCAGGAATGTGACTGCGGTCACGCTGCAGCGCGATCGGCTTCGCGCTCGGTGATCGACAGCGCCTGCTCGACCAGGCTCCAGTCGGCGCCCGGGCGGTGTGCGCCCTCGCTCAGCACCTGGCGGAACGCGCGGCCACCGGGCTGGCCGTGGAACAGGCCGAGCAGATGGCGGGTGATGTGCTTCAGCGCCAGGCCTTCGCCCAGGCGCGCTTCCACGTAGGGACGCAGCGTGCGCAGCAGGTCGCCGCGGGCCTGAAGCGGGGCGCCGGTCTGCAGCGCCTCCAGCTGATGCAGCAGGTAGGGGTCGTGGTAGGCCGCGCGGCCCAGCATCACGCCATCGACGTGCGCGGCCTGCGCCTGCACCGCCTCGATGCTGGCCAGGCCGCCATTGAGCACCACCGGCAGCGCCGGGCGCTCCTGCTTCAGGCGGTAGGCCCAATCGTACTTCAGCGGCGGAACCTCGCGGTTCTCCTTCGGCGACAGGCCCTTCAGCCAGGCATTGCGCGCATGCACCACCACCATCGCCGCACCGGCGGCGACCTGGCGGTCGACGAAGGCGGCGAACACGTCATAGTCGTTGTCATCGTCCACGCCCAGGCGGCACTTCACCGTCACCGGGATCTCGATCGCGTCGACCATCGCCGCCACGCAATCGGCCACCAGCGCCGACTCGCGCATCAGGCAGGCGCCGAAGCGGCCGGCCTGCACGCGGTCGGACGGGCAGCCGCAGTTGAGGTTGACCTCGTCGTAGCCCCACTCCGCGGCGATGCGCGCGGCCTGCGCCAGCAGCGCCGGGTCGCTGCCCCCCAACTGCAGCGCCAGCGGCTGCTCGCTGCGGTCGAAGCCGAGCAGGCGCTCGCGATCGCCGTGGATGACCGCATTGGCGTGCACCATTTCCGTGTACAGGCGCACACCCGGCGCCAGCACGCGGTGGAACACGCGGCAATGGCGGTCGGTCCAGTCCATCATGGGGGCCACGGACAGGCGCAGGGAATCGGCGTAACGGGCGGTGGCGGACGTCATCGGGGTGTTGATCGGGGAGACTGGCATTGCCAGTGAGATCAATAGTTTACACCGGACGGCTGAACGGCGGCGGGTGGCGCCGGGACTGGCCGCTCGACCGGCCCCGGGGTCGCCGCGTGGCTTACAACCCGCGGTTGCGCACCTGTTCCTGCTGCTGCTCCTGCGCACGCTGGTTGAACTGGCTGTCCAGCGCTTCGCTTTGCCGGCTGCTGGCCTCGACCGAGTGCGATACCGCCTGCTGGCGGTCGACGAAGGTCCGCTGCGCCGCCGGGTCGCCCAGCTCGCCCTGCACCGCAAACAGACCGGTGCCGTCGGGGCGGGCCACGACATGGTCGATCTGGCGCATCCCGGACACCTTGCTTTCGTACGCCAGCTGGCCGGCCGCCCGCTCAACCTCCTGCGGGTTGGCGAACAGTGGCTTCACGCCGGCCTGGGCACGCTGCTGCTCCAGCGCCTGCAGCTTGCCCAGCGCCTGGCCGAAGCGCGCGTTGTCGGCGTGCCCGGCGTCGCGCATGCTGGCCGGCGCCGCCGGTTCGGCCCGACCCGGTGCTGCCGGCGGGGTGCCGGCCTTGACCGCGTTGGGGGCATCGACCTGCGCCAGGGTCTTGCGGCCGGCCTTGCCATCGTCGTCCAGGCCGTTGTTGGCCTGGAACTGCTTGACCGCCGCAAAGGTGTCCTTGCCATACACACCATCGGCGTGCAGCGGCTTGCCATCGGCCCCGGCATAGCCCAGCGCCGCCAGCTTGCCCTGCAAGGCCTTGACCTCATCGCCGCGCTCGCCCTGCTTCAGCACGCCATCGGCCATCGGCGCCTGCTGTGCACTGCGTGCGGCCTGCGCGGCCTCGGGGCCCTGCGCGTGGACCTTGCCGCCCAGGGTGATGCGGTCATTGAGGATGTCGCCCAGATAGCGACGGTACTGGTCGGGCTCGACTTCGATGTGCGCGTGCACTGCACCCGGCGAGCCCACGTCCGACTGCCGCACCAGCGGCGCACCGTATTCGACGAAATCCCCGGTCTTGTATGGAATGGACCCGCGCGCGCCGTGCAGCACCTGGCCCACCAGTTCGCGGCGCGCGTCGCCGACCGGATGGCTGTAGATGCTGATGGAGTTGGTACCGTCGTTGTTGAGTTGGACGTAGCCGGCGACCGGACTGGGAACCATCAGATTGCGCCCGCCTGACCGGTCGGTCAGGATCAGGTCCTTCTGCACCAGCGGAATGTTGTTGACGTCGCCACGCCGGCGCACGGCCTCCAGCTCGCCCTCGACCATCTCCGCGCTACGGTCGACCCGGCTGGCATCGCCCGCGCGAACGGCAGCCGCGTTGGTGTTGGGGTGGTGGATCTTCAGTTCGCGGAACGCTTCTTCGCCACTGATACCGTGGCGCAGGATGCGGTTACTGCCGCCATTGCCGAACGGCTCTACCACCGAGATGCGCTCGCCGCCGGGTGCAGCAGCTGCAGCTGGCCCGCTGTGGCGTTCGGGTGCAGGTGCCGCGGCCGGTGCAGCAGGCGCAGCGGGTGCGGACGGTGTCGGCGTTGCAGGGCGGTGCTGTGCCGCTTCGGCCTGGATCGCACTGCGTGTGCCTGCGTCGGCCATGCCAGTGACCGGCAGATGGTGCTGTTGCTGGAACGTGTTGATGGCGTGCTGGCTACCTGTCCCCAGGTAACCATCGGCGGTAATCACTTTGCCCTGTGCATCGGTCAGCCCCAACGCCACCATGTCAGCCTGCAGCGCGCGCGCCTCGCGATCGATCGCACCCAGCGTTGCCGGACCGGCCTTGCCATCCACCGGGGTCAGGCCATGATCGCGCTGGAAGGCTTCGACGGCCTTCCGGGTAGTGGCATCGAACTGTCGGTCGGGATGGATGGCCTGCGCGCCTGCGCCGCCATAGCCCAGTGTGTGCAGGTTGTGTTCCAGCTTTTCCACCGCGCGGCCGCTTGAGCCCTCCTTCAGTACCTGCGGACCACCGCCACCGTGCCCGTGCGCTCGCGCCTGTTGCAGCGCCACCTGGATATCCGGGTCGCTGCCTTCGGTGGCGGGCGCGAAATCCCGGCGCCCCACCTTCAGGTGCGCGCGATCCATTTCGGCGGAATGCTGCGCATAGGCATCTTCATACCTGGCAGCGACATCGGCGGCAGCCAACCCGGCATAGGAAGGGGTGCGCTGGCGGATGGCAGCGGCCTGATCGCGCAGTTCCTGGTAGTCACCACCGCGCTTGAGCACCGCTTCCAGGTCATCCAGCCGACCCGGCAGCTGGTTGGCGGTCTTGGCAATCAATGCGATGGCCTCGAAGCGCTTGTCTTCGGCAATGCCGCTGCCATGCTTGTCCAGCATGGTCATGGCGATATTCGTGGCATTGCGCACTTGCGGGTAATCGATGTGGGTGTGAATCCACTGCTTGCCTTCCGCCGAGCCGGCCCAAGCATTGATGCTGTCACGCGTTGGTGCATCGATGAAGCGGATGGATGAGCGCTTTCCCTCGCCATTGCCGTGGCTGAGCAGATCCGCACGCAGGTCAGTGCGATCATGCGTGAAGGGCAGGTTGTGTGCCTTGGCGTAGGCGCTGGCCTGGTCGATGACCCCATCGACATACGTTGTCTCGCCCGGCTTCAGTTTGCGCTCCTGCGTCGCGCCCAGCGGCCACTCGCCACGTTGGCCGAAATCCACCTGAATGGTGCCCAGTGAATAGCCGCTGTTGTCCCTTACCGCACTGACCGTGCCCCATTGCGGCTCGTTCAGGTGCTTGGTGATGCCAGCAATGCTGAGGTGGTACGACGATCCACCACCTTCGGTGCCGCGTCCGACAGCAAAGAACACCGCGCCGGCAGTGGCGTCCAGGTTGCGGGTGTCAATATTGTTTGGCATGTCTTACTTCCTTGTCCGTGGAGGATTGACCGGTTGCCGTTGCCTGCTGGCGACCGTGGATCAGGGCGTCAGCACCCGCGTGTGCAGCTCGACAGCGCGGTTGGCATACCGGTTGATGCGGCACGACTGAGCATCCAGCATCGGCCCCACATGGTCGCTGGAAGGTGCACAGCGCTTTTCGGTATCTGCAGCCCAGTTGGCCTGCTCGTCCATCCAGCGGTCCTTGGCCGGGCCGTCGGGGCCGTCCATCAGTCGCGCGACCTGCGCTTCCAGCAGCGCCTTGTGGTGGGCGAGCTCGGCCGTATCGCAGGCTTCCAGCTGGTCGTCCATGCCGCGGGCGTCCTGCACGCAACGGGTGTATTCCGGACGCAGCGTTGCCTGGGTATACGAGGTATCCGGCGGCGCGCTCTGCGCCAGCAGCTGGTCGGCACGGTTGGCAACACGGTACAGGCGGCATTCCTGCGCGCCCTGCAGCTGCTGCACGCTGCCGTTGGGAACATCGCGGCAATAACGGTCTGTATCGCTGCGCCAGCTCGCCTGGCTGGCCTGGAACGCCGTCTGGGCAGCGGCGTCGAGCCCGGCCAGCGCCTTGCTGGCCGCCGCTTCGAGACGCGCTTCCTGGTAGGCAAGTTCGTCCTTGCCGCAGGCCTGGAGCTTGCCTGCATCTTCCACCCCATCCACACACCAGCCATAGGCTGGGCGCAGGCGACCCTCGGTGTAGGACGCATCCGGGTAGTGGGGGGAATCTGCCGATGCCGGGCCGGAAGGGGCTGTCGGCGATGCCGCAGCAATCGACGCGGGGGCCGCCGTTTCGGTCGATGCCTGGGAAGAAGGCGCCTGGCATGCGGTGAGCGCCAGGCACAGGGCCAACACCTTCCAACACCCACGGCCGACGCCGACCCGTTCGTTGCGCCCAAGCGCGTCCATTGCCTGCATTGCCTGTTTCTCCCTTGCGTGTCGCCAGCGGGTGCCGGCAGGGAGGGGCCGTCCATCGACCCCCATCACGCGGGCAATGCTACGACAGCGCCGGTTTCAGATGCCTGACCGGATTCAGAATGCGTGCACCTCGTCGCAGAAGCAGGATGCGTAAGCCTCAATGCGCGCCCGCGCGCCCGCCCACCTGTTCGATCAGCGTCTGGCTAGCCACATTGAGGCCCACCACCACCACCTCCGCCCCATGCGCGGCCAGCTTTTCCTGCGCACGTTCCAGCGCGGCCACTGCGGTCAGGTCCCACAGGTGGGCGTCACGCAGGTCGATCTGCACCTTCGGCGCGACGTGCTGGTAGTCAAACGCCGCGCCCAGCTGGCCGGCAGACGCAAAGAACACCTGCCCGCGTACGCGGTAGACCTGCGTGTCTCCGGCATCCTCGCGCTGCACCTCCAGCATGCGGCCGACCTTGCGGGCGAAGAACAGCGCCGACAGCAGCACGCCACTGAGCACGCCCTTGGCCAGGTCGTGGGTGGCCACGGTGACCACCACGGTCAGCAACATCACGGCCGAGGAACTGCGCGGATGCGTGCGCAGGTCGCGCAGCGAGCGCCAGCTGAAAGTGCCGATGCTGACCATGATCATCACCGCCACCAGCGCAGCCATCGGGATCTGCCGCACCAGGTCGCTGCCGTACACCACCAGCACCAGCAGCAGCACGCCGGCCACCAGGCAGGACAGGCGGCCGCGGCCACCAGACGTCACGTTGATGACCGACTGGCCGATCATCGCGCAGCCGGCCATGCCGCCGAGGAACCCGGTGACCGCGTTGGCCACGCCCTGGCCGACGCATTCGCGGTTGCGCTCGCTGGGCGTCTCGGTGATGTCCTCGACGATCTGCAGGGTCATCATCGATTCGAGCAAGCCGACCACGGCCAGCGTGGCCGACACCGGCAGCAGGATGCGCAGCGTTTCCCAGCTGAGCGGTACATCGGGGATGAGGAACTGCGGCAGGCTGTCCGGCAGCTGGCCCATGTCACCAACACTGCGCACGTCCACGCCAAAGCCGATCACTACGGCGGTGAGCACGACGATTGCCACCAGCGGCGAAGGCACAGCGCGGGTGAGGCGCGGCAGCAGGTAGATGATCGCCAGTGCGGCGGCACACAGCACGTAGACGGTGGGACCGCGGCCGATCAGTTCCGGCATCTGCGCCAGGAAGATCAGGATCGCCAGCGCGTTGACGAAGCCGGTGATGACCGAGCGCGAGACGAATCGCATCAGCGACCCAAGCTTGAACACACCGGCCAGCACCTGCAGCAGGCCGGCCAGGATGCTGGCGGCGAACAGGTACTGCAGGCCATGGTCCTTGACCAGGTCGACCATCACCAGCGCCATTGCACCGGTGGCGGCGGAGATCATGCCCGGCCGGCCGCCAGCGATGGCGGTGGCCACCGCGATGGAAAACGCGGCGTACAGGCCGACCTTGGGGTCGACGCCGGCGATGAGCGAGAAGGCGATGGCCTCGGGAATCAGGGCCAGGGCGACGACCATGCCGGACAGCAGATCACCACGGATGTTGCCGAGCCATTGCTGGCGCAGGGGGTAGGACGTTTGCATGGAAAAACTCCGCGCGCACGCGGGCGTGGCCGCATGGCGCTGCAGTGGAAAGACGCGGGTTCCTGAGCCGGGCGGGCCGGCTGCCGAGATGCGGCAAGGGTCAGGGTGGCGTGATCACTGCAGGCGGGAATCGGTACGTGGGAGGGACGCAGTCTACGGCACAGGGCTGCCAAGGGACAGCGTCGACAGTCCGCAACGGCAGCGGAGCATGGCTCCGCTCTACAATCGCGCCATGGCCACCGACCACGCACAGTTCTTCGATCCCGCCACCGAACAAGGCGTGCTGCGCCTGTCCATCGCAGGCTCACTGCTGCTGGCCGCGGCAGCGGTAGTGTTCGGCCTGCTGGCCAATTCCTCGCTGATCATCTTCGACGGCATCTACGGCCTGATCGATGTGGTGATGACCTGGCTGTCACTGCTGGTCGCGCGGCTGATCGCACTGTCCACCAGCACCGACGCGCTGCAGTCGCGGCTCAACCAGCGCTTCACCATGGGCTTCTGGCACCTGGAGCCGATCGTGCTGGGGGTGAGCGGCACGCTGATGATCGGCGCGGCGCTGTATGCGCTGGTCAATGCGGTCGACGCGCTGATGTCCGGCGGCCGCCACATCGCGCTCGGTCCGGCCATCGCCTTCGCCGGGTTGTCGATCGTCGGCGAAGGTGCGCTGGCCTGGTTCGTGCTGCGCGCCAACCGCCGCATCGGCTCGGAGTTCATCGCACTGGATGCGAAAAACTGGGTGATCGCGGCCAGCATGTCGGCCTGCTACCTGCTGGCCTTCCTCGGCGGCGTGCTGGTGCAGGGCACGTCCTGGGCCTGGGTCGGGCCGTACATCGACCCGGCCATCCTCGCCTTCGTCTGCGTGCTGGTGATGATCGCCCCGCTCGGCACCGTGCGCCGGGCGCTGGCCGGCATCCTGCTGGTCACCCCGCCGGAACTGCAGGCGCATGTGGATGCGGTGGCACGCGCGATCGTGGCCAGGCACGGCTTCGTTGAGCACCGCAGCTACGTCGCGCAGGTGGGGCGTGGCGAGCAGATCGAGCTGTTCTTTGTGGTGCCGGAAGACGACCCGCCGCGGCCCTTGGTGGAATGGGACCGGCTGCGCGACGAGATCGGCGAAGCGCTGGGCCAGGCCTCGCCGGACCGCTGGCTGACCATCATGTTCACCACCGACCGCGAGTGGACGATCTAGGCCGGCAGGACGATCGATCAAGTTTTTCGTACGCGTTGCAACCCAACGTACGCGGAAAGCGGGCAAAGTAGGCTCCAACGCAACACCCACCCACTGACCAGGAGCATCCCGATGTCCATCGAAAAGGTTCTGTACACCGCCCAGGCCACCTCTACCGGCGGCCGCGAAGGCCGTTCCGTCTCCTCCGACAACGTGCTGGACATCCAGCTGTCGACCCCGCGCGAGCTGGGCGGCGCCGGCGGCCCAGGCACCAACCCGGAACAACTGTTCGCCGCCGGCTACTCGGCCTGCTTCCTGGGTGCGCTGAAGTTCGTCGCCGGCCAGGCCAAGGTCGCGCTGCCGGCCGACACCACCGTCACCGGCAAGGTCGGCATCGGCCAGATCCCGACCGGTTTCGGCATCGAGGCCGAGCTGACCATCAACGTGCCGGGCGTGCCGCGCGAGCAGGTGGAAGAACTGGTGCAGAAGGCACACGTCGTGTGCCCGTACTCCAACGCCACCCGCGGCAATATTGATGTAACGCTGATCGTTGCCTGATGCGGTGCTGCCGGCCAACGGCCGGCACTACCCGCGCGCGGTGCAAAAAATGGGCGGATGCCGGTCGAAACCGAACATCCGCCCATCCCACCTCGGGTGGTCCCCGGCACGCGGCCGGGGACGCATTCGCTACGGCGCGCATCCATCCTTCTGGAGGAGAGCCCCCTTGTTGTTCAAGGGGGTGCGCCAACGGCGCGGGGATAAGGTGGAATGCGCGGACCAGCGACCGGTTACCGGTCGCTGGTGATGAGCTGCACGACGCTGGAGAAATCCAGCTTGCCGCGGCCGGCCTGGTGGTTCATCGAGTACAGGTTGCGGGCCACTTCGCCCAGCGGGATCGAGGCACCGACACTCATCGCCGCTTCCACCGCCAGGCCCATGTCCTTCAGCATCAGATCGCTGCCGAAACCGCCGCTGTAGCCGCGCGAGGCCGGCGCATTTTCCAGCACGCCCGGCCACGGGTTGCACACTTCGGTGGCCCAGCTGCGGCCGGTGCTGACCGCCATCATCTGCGACAGCACCTTCGGGTCCAGCCCGTGCGCCACGCCCAGTGCGATGGCTTCACCGGTCACCGCCATGATCACGCCCAGCGCCATGTTGTTGCACAGCTTGGCGACCTGGCCGGCACCGCTGGCGCCGACATGGAAGATGTTCTTGCCCATCGCCTGCAGCACCGGGCGAGCGCGTTCCAGCGCGTCCTCTTCGCCACCGACGATGAAGGTCAGGGTGCCGGCCTGGGCGCCAGCGGTACCGCCGGAGACCGGCGCGTCGATCATCTGCAGGCCACGCGCGGCGGCCGCTTCGGAAACCTTGCGGGCACTGGCCGGTGCGATCGTGCTGCAGTCGATGACCAGTGCACCGGCCGGGATCGCGGCGAGGATGCCGTCATCGCCCAGGTACACACCTTCAACGTGGCGGCTGGCCGGCAGCATCGAGATCACGACCTCCGCATCGGCCAGGGTATCGCGTGCCGACGACGCCGCGCTGGCACCGGCATCGACGGCGGCCTGCACCGCGGCCGGGACCAGATCGAACACGCGCACGGTGTGGCCGTTCTTGACCAGATTGGCGGCCATCGGGCCACCCATGTTGCCCAACCCGATGAATGCAATGCGGCTCATGCAAGGCTCCTTTCAACAAGGGGAGTGCCCAGGTCGGCCAGCGGATGCGCGGCAGCGGCCCAGGGGGAAGCAAAGAAGGTGTCGGCCCACGCACAGGTGGCCTCGGCCAGGGTGGCCGGGTTCCACTGCGGATTGCGGTCCTTGTCGATCAGCAGCGCGCGGATGCCTTCGGCGAAATCACCATGGGCGGCGCAATGCAGGGCGACGATGTACTCCAGGCGGTAGATTGCGGCCAGATCCTGGCCGGCACTGCGGCGCTGCAGCTCGTACGACAACCGTGCTGACCCAGGTGCCCCGGCGGCGAGCGTTTTCTGTGCCGCCTGCAACCACGCATCATCGGTCTGCAGGCCGGCAATGCGCGCGACAATGGCTTCAAGGTCATCGCCTTCGCACAACGCATCGACCTGCGCCGCGTTGGCCAGCAGCGGACCGGTGGCGGCATCGCTGGCATGCGACTGCAGCAGATGGGTCAGGCGTTCGTGGTTGTGTGCTGGCTCACTGGACCAGGCCACCTGCAGCAGCGCATCGAACACCGCACTGCGGCGCTCTTCGGGCACATGTACATCGGCCAGGCCAGCGTAGATGGCATCGCCCGGGTTGAGCAGCGCCCCGGTCAGGGCCAGGAACAGCCCGCCCTTGCCCGGCACGCGCGGCAGCAGCC
Source organism: Stenotrophomonas maltophilia group sp. SKK55 (assembly GCF_057179845.1). Lineage (NCBI taxonomy): Bacteria > Pseudomonadati > Pseudomonadota > Gammaproteobacteria > Lysobacterales > Lysobacteraceae > Stenotrophomonas > Stenotrophomonas maltophilia group sp. SKK55. The sequence continues at coordinate 46,777 of NZ_JBXUHP010000014.1, read as the reverse complement.
AGCTGCCACCGACATCAGGGAACAGGCCAACGGTGATTTCCGGGAAGGCCAGCTTGGAGCGCTCGCTGACCACACGATGGCTGGCGCCGGACATCAGGCCGATACCGCCGCCCATCACGATGCCGTGGCCCCAGCACAGGATCGGCTTGGCGTAGGTGTGGATGAGGTAATCGACGCGGTACTCGACGTCGAAGAACTCGGCGGCGTAGTCGTTCTCGCGGATGTCGCTGCGGCCGGCCTCACGGAAGGCGACCATGGCCTTGTACAGGCTGTGCAGGTCGCCGCCAGCGCAGAACGCCTTCTCGCCAGCACCCTGCAGCACGACCATGGCGATGCCGTCGTCGTCGGCCCAGGCGTTCAACTGCTCCAGCAGCAGGTGTGCCATCGGCAGCGAGAAGCCATTGAGCATGCGCGGCGCGTTGAGCGTGGCGATGCCGATGCGCATGCCGTTACCGGCCACGCGCTCCTCGAACAGCACCGGTGCGTCGTCGGCAGCGGTGTCGGTGCTCATGCGTTCTTCCACTGCGCGGCGCGCTTTTCCAGGAAGGCAGTCACGCCCTCGACCTGGTCGGCGGTGTCGAACAGATCGACGAAGGCTTCGCGCTCGGCCACCAGCGCCGAGGCGTGGGTGCCGGTGCGGGTGGCCTGTACCAGCGTCTTGCAGGCGGCGATGCTGGTCGGGCTCTGCTTGCCGGCCTTTTTCGCCCATTCCAGCGCCAGTGCCTTGGCTTCGCCCTTGCCGACCTTTTCTTCGGCCAGGCCGATGCGCAGCGCGGTCTCGGCATTGATGCGCTCGCCCAGCAGGATCATGCGCTTGGCCCAGCCCTCGCCGACCAGGCGCGGCAGGTTCTGGGTGCCGCCAGCACACGGCAGCAGGCCGACGGTGGCCTCCGGCAGCGCCACCTGGGCGTGGTCTTCGATGATGCGCAGGTCGCAGGCCAGCGCGCATTCCAGGCCTCCGCCCATCGCGTAGCCGTTGATCGCGGCGATCGACACGCCACGGAAACCGGACAGCGCCTCGAAGGCTTCGCCGAAACGGCGCGCGGCTTCGCGCGCTGCGGCCTTGTCGCCGGAAGCGAACTGGTTGAGGTCGGCACCGGCGGAGAAGAACTTCTCGCCGTCACCGGTGATCACCAGCGCGTAGATGTCGCGGTCTGCGTTGAGCGCGCCGACCAGGTCGCGCAGCGCCGACAGGCTGTGCACGGTCCAGGTGTGCGCCGGCGGGTTGTGCAGGGTAACCACGGCGGTGTGGCCATCGACCTCCACCTTCAGGCCCACGTGCTCCTGGGTACGCCAATCCTTCATCGCAGTTCCTCTTCGGTGTTGAGCAGGTGACGGGCAACGATCACCCGCATGATCTCGTTGGTGCCTTCCAGGATCTGGTGCACGCGGCAGTCACGCAGCAGGCGCTCGATCGGGTACTCGCGGATGTAGCCGTAGCCCCCGTGGATCTGCAGCGCTTCGTTGCAGACGTTGAAACCCGCATCGGTAGCAAAACGTTTGGCCATCGCGCACCACACATTGGCATCGCTGGCACCGGCATCGAGCTTGCGTGCGGCGGTATGCACCATCTGCCGCGCGGCCACCAGCTGGGTGACCATGTCGGCCAGCTTGAACTGCAGCGCCTGGAACTCGGCCAGCGCCTTGCCGAACTGGCGGCGCTCGCCCATGTAGCGGCGCGCGGCATCCAGCGCGCCCTGCGCGGCACCCAGCGAGCAGGCAGCAATGTTGATGCGGCCACCATCCAGCCCCTTCATCGCCAGCTTGAAGCCGCCGCCTTCCTCTCCCAGAAGGTGGCTGACCGGCACGCGGACGTTTTCGAAGGTGATGCCACGGGTGGGCTGGCTGTTCCAGCCCATCTTCTCTTCCTTGCGGCCGAAGCTGATGCCCGGCAGGTCCGACGGCACTGCAATGGCGCTGACGCCGCCGGCGCCGGCACCGCCGGTACGTGCCATCACCACCAGCAGTTCGGTGGCACCGGCGCCGGAGATGAAGGCCTTCGAGCCGTTCAGCACATAGAAGTCACCGTCGCGCACGGCGGTGGTCTTCAGCGAGGCCGCATCGGAACCGGCTCCCGGTTCGGTCAGGCAGTACGAGGCCAGCTTGTTGCCCGAGGACAGGTCAGTGCCCCACGCATCGCGCAGTGCTGGCTGGCCCCACGTGGACACCATCCACGAGGCCATGTTGTGGATGCTGATGTAGGCCGCAGTCGACGGATCGATGTTGGCGAGCTCCTCGATGACGACGGCGGCGTCCAGCCGGCTCAGGCCGCTGCCGCCCACTTCCGGGTCCATGTACAGACCGCAGAAGCCCAGTTCACCGGCCTTGGCGATCGCCTCGCGCGGAAAGATGCCCTCCGCATCCCATCGCGCGGCGTGCGGTGCCAGTTCGGCCAGTGCGAAGTCGCGCGCTGCCTCGCGGTACGCCTGCTGCGCTTCTTCCAGTTCCGTCGTCATCGAGTGGCTCATGGCTGCTCCTGCCGTTACTTCAGGCTGATCGTGGTGTTGACGCCGTGGCTCAGCGTTTCGTCATCGAACCAGCGCGCGGTGACCGTCTTGGTCTGGGTGTAGAACAGCACCACCTGCTTGCCGTACGGGCCCAGGTCGCCCAGCTTGGAGGCGCGCGAACCGGTGAACGAGAACAGCGGCACCGGCACCGGGATCGGCACGTTGATGCCGACCTGGCCGACGTCGATGTCTTCCTGGAACTTGCGCGCGGCCGCGCCGGACTGGGTGAACAGTGCGGTGCCGTTGCCGTTCGGGTTGCTGTTGACCATCGCGATGGCGTCTTCCAGCGTCTCCGCTTCGAGGATGACCAGCACCGGCCCGAAGATTTCTTCCTGGTAGATGCGCATGTCGGTGGTGACACCGGCAAAGATGGTCGGACCGACGAAGTTGCCCTTCTCGAAGCCATCCACCTGCGGCCTGCGGCCATCGAGCACCAGCTTGGCGCCCTGCTCCACGCCCGAGGCGATCAGGCCTTCCACGCGCTCGCGAGCGCTGCAGGAAATGACCGGGCCGACGTCGGTGCCGGACACGGTGCCGGCGCTCACCTTCAGGGTCTTGGCCTTTTCGACCAGATCCTGCACCCAGTTGCGCGCTTCACCGACCAGCACCAGGGTGGAGGCGGCCATGCAACGCTGGCCCGCGGCGCCGAAGGCCGCACCGACCATCGCGTTGAGGGTCTGTTCCTTGTTGGCGTCCGGCAGCACCACGGCGTGGTTCTTGGCGCCCATCATGCACTGCACGCGCTTGCCGGCCAGCGAGGCACGGTTGTACACGTGGGTGCCGACGCGGGTGGAACCGACGAACGACACGGCCTTGATGTCCGGGTGGTCGCAGATCGCGTTGACCACTTCTTCGCCACCGTGGACGACGTTCAGCACGCCCTTCGGAATGCCGGCTTCCAGGGCAAGCTCGACCAGGCGCATGGTGACCATCGGGTCCTGCTCGGACGGCTTGAGGATGAAGGTGTTGCCCGTTGCAATCGCCATCGGGAACATCCACAGCGGGATCATCGCCGGGAAGTTGAACGGTGTGATGCCGGCGCACACGCCCAGCGGCTGCATGATCGTGTAGGTGTCCACGCCATTGGCCACGTTGTTGGCCAGCTCGCCCAGCTGCAGGTTGCCGATGGCGGCGGCGTGCTCGACCACTTCCAGGCCGCGGAACACATCGCCTTCGGCGTCGGGCAGAGTCTTGCCCTGTTCGGCGGTGAGGATGTGGGCCAGCTCGCTCATGTTCTCGCGGATCAGCTGCTGGTACTTCAGGAAGATGCGCGCGCGGGTGCCGATCGGGGTCTTGCGCCAGGTCTTGAAGGCTTCCTTGGCGGCGGCGACGGCGGCGTCCACTTCGCCGGTGGTGGCGAAGGGCACCTTGGCCAGCACGTCCTGGGTGGCCGGATTGATCACGTCCTGCCAGTGGGAGGTGGCCGATTCAACGAACTGGCCATCGATCAGCATGCGGATACGGGGCGCTGCAACAGTCATGACGACAATCCCACAGGGTGCGAAAGATGCTTGGCATTATTCACAGCATCCACCTCGATTTCCGGGCTGAATCCGCTTAATCTGGCCAACACGCCCCACGATTCCTGTTAATTCTGTGAATTCCTCAGCTCCCCAGCGGCAACTCGGCCTGCGCCTGCTGCGGCTGCGCGAACAGCGCGGCTACAGCCAGGTTGACCTGGCGCGGGCACTGGGGTTGTCGGCCAGCTACCTGAACCAGATTGAGCGCAACAAGCGTCCACTGACCCCGGCCGTGCAGAAGAAGCTGGGCCAGGTACTCGGGGATGTTTCGGCGCTGTTCGACGAAGATGAGCCCGCCGCGCTGCAGGAAGCGCTGGGCGAGACCCTGCGCGACCTGGGCCTGGCCGAAGTCAGTGCCACCGAACTGCGCGCCCTGGCGGGCAACCTGCCGCAGGTCAGCCGTGCGCTGCTGGACCTGCACCGCCGCCACCTGGCACTGCGCGAGCATGCCGCCGCGCTGGAGTTCCAGCTGGGCGAGCCCGGCGCCGGCAGCACCCTGCCGGCCGGCGACCAGGTGCGCGAGTTCTTCAACCGCATGCACAACCATATTCCCGAGCTGGACGAACTGGCCGAGCGCCTGTTCGCCGAGTGGGGGCTATCGCCTGGGCATGTGGCGCCGCGCTTGCGCCAGCTGCTGGCCGACCGCCACGGCGTGCTGGTGGAAGTGGCCGCACTGCAGGCCGGGCGCGAGAAGCGCCATTACGATGCCGGCACGCGCCGGTTGTGGCTGCCGGACTACCTGGAGCCAGGCCAGCAGGCGTTCCAGATGGCCGCCGAACTGGCCCTGCACGGCTACCTGCCGCAGATCGACGCGGTGGTGGCGCGTGCGGGCTTCACCGATGACGCGCGCGTCGCGCAGGCGCGGGTGGGTCTTTCGAACTACTTCGCCGGCGCGCTGGTCATGCCCTACATGCGCTTCCTGCGTGCGGCCGAGGCCAGCAGCTACGACATCGAACTGCTGGCGCACCAGTTCGGCGTCGGCTTCGAGGCGGTCTGCCACCGGCTGAGCACGCTGGCACGGCGCAGTGCGCCCGGCCTGCCGTTCTTCTTCATCCGCGTGGACCGCGCGGGCAACGTATCCAAGCGCCATTCGGCCACCGACTTCCATTTCTCGCAGGTGGGTGGCTCGTGCCCGCTGTGGATCGTCTACGAGGCGTTCAACCAGCCAGGCCGCATCCTTACCCAGACCGCGCGCATGCCCGATGGCCGCCGCCATTTCTGGCTGGCACGGCAGGTCAGCAGTGGCCCGGTGGGCCATGGCCAGCCGCGCAAGACCTTCGCGGTGGCGCTGGGCTGCGATCTGCAGCATGCCGAGCGGCTGGTGTATTCACTGGGGCTGGATGTGCAGAGCCCGGGCAATTCGGTATCGATCGGGCCGGGTTGCCGGGTGTGCCCGCGCGAGGACTGCATGCAGCGCGCGTTCGCGCAGTTGCCGGGCCGGTAGGGTTGGTTCGGCAGGGCTGCGCTCTGCAACCGTGGTAGTACCGGCCGCTGGCCGGCAACCTAAAAAGCAACAGCGGGCTTTCCGTGGGTTGGCGGAGTGGGTCCGGTTGCGGGGGACGCTGCAAGTACCCCTCCGGGGCCCGGCCCAGCCGCTGGCGGCTGTGCGTTCGGGCGCTTGCGAAGCAGTGCTTCGCAAGCAAAGCGCCCTCACCCATGTAAGCTCGGTCGCCGCTTGCTCGTGTGCGCTGTCCTGCGCACACGGCAAGACCGGGGTTGGGCGTCCTGCCCAACCCGCCCGAGGCACGCCTCGGGCCCATGCGGCTCACGCCCCCTGCAACCGGCCCCCCCCATCCGGATGAATTCTCAGTCTGGAATGCATCCACGCGTGGCGTGGCTCTACTGGTAGGTGCCAACCCTGGTTGGCGCGTTTTAGTCCCAGAACACGGTCAGTACGCGGTGGCCTTCCGAGGGTTTGGGGGCGTCGACGTGCTCGCCGTACGGCCAGCCTTCGCCCACACCGTCGCATTCCAGACCCTGCAGCCAGCCTTCCACGGTCTCGACGTCGGCACTGGTCAGCACATGCACGTTCTCGGCAGCAGGCCATTCGCTGTCGTCTTCCAATGCACTGCCCCAGTCCTGGTGCAGGCCGACGTACACGCCTTCCACTTCAGGCTTCGCTGCAATCACGGCCAGGCGCGCGTACAGCTCGGCAATCGGCGGGCGACCGAAACCCCATTGGTTGGGCGCGATGCATTCTTCGAAATCATTGCCTTCGAAGTACGCAGCCAGTGGCACCACCGGCAGGTGTTCCGGGTCGCGAGTATCGAGGCGTTCAAGCAGATCCAGCAGTTCCTGGCGGGCAGACATCCACAGCTCCTTGCAACATGAAGCACGATTGTATTGATCGCGCTCAGTAGATCGGCGTCACCTTCATCTGCGGCAGCGGGCGCGGTGCGCCGTCGGTCAGGTCCGGGCCAAGGTCCTCCCAGGTGCGGCCCTGCTCGACCATCTGCGCCCACAGCTGCTGCGAGCCGCGACGCTTGTCTTCCGAGCCGAGCTTGTACGACGGCGGTGCCGGATCGCCACGGGCAACCATCGAGTACGCCGCGCGATAGGCCAGCACCTGCTGCGCCGGGTCGTCGGTACGCGCCACTTCCAACGTGTAGCGCTGATAGGCCGAGGCCAGGTTGCGCCAGCGGATCCAGTAGTGGTTCCCGAACGAGAACGAACAGAAGCGCGCGCCCGCCAGGCTGCCCTTGTCGGCGATGCGGGTCAGCACCTCCTGCGGCATGTCCAGGTTCATGCCGCCTTCGTCGCCCTGCAGGCTGACGTGCACGATACGGTCGCGGTAACCCGGCGCGCGTGCCTGCAGCAGGTCACGCCAGTTCTGCATGGTCGCCACGACTGCGAACAGGAAGCGCCCCAGCTCGGCTGCGGCGAGCGGCGTGGCAATGGACTGGTAATGCCGTTGCCATCCGTGGCGGTTTTCGGTGGGCAGGAACACGGCACGTTCCAGCGCCTGTCGGCCATCACTGCCGCGGCCCACGTCCTCGGCATGCTGCGGGTAGACCAGGTTGATGGCGAAGGTCGGCCAGCGCGGTAGCGCGGCATCAAACAGATGGATCGGGAAGTTGCTGCTGATGCCGCCATCGGAGAACCAGCAGATGCGGAACGCGGTGATCACCGGGCCGCAGGTCTGCCCGGCGCTGGTCAGCCCTTCCATGCTGTCGGCCACGTTGTGTTCCTCGTCGGCGGCAGGTGCAGTGGGTTCGCAGCGGCGTTCGCGGCGCGAGGGCTCATGCAGCGGCACCGCGCTGATCAGCAACGGGAAGCTCAGGCTCATGCGCGTGGCCACCAGCACCGGCAGCTTCGAACCCTGCGGCAGGTGGTAGTACCGGCGCCCTTCCACCTCCAGCGGCGGGCCGGCCTGCGTCACCAGCCACTGCACCACGCTGGCGGGGAACAACTGCTCGAATTCCTCGCGCAGGAACCAGAACTGTGCGCCGCCCAGCGGCAGTGTGCGTGGTTCGTTGTGCGACACGCAGGTGGTGATCATCTGCAGGCTGATCGCATGCGGGCTGTCCGGCTCGCCGGCATAGCGAGGCGCGTCGTGCAGGTCGGCAAAGGTCAGCGGTGCATCCAGCGGCTTGCCGGACAACTGCTGCAGGCATTCATGCAGCCACTCGGTCAATGCCGGTTTACGTGCATCGCGACCGAGGCCACTGCACAGGCCCAGCAGGTTGCGCCGGGCCACGCGCGCCACGCGCAGCGCGGCTCCGGCCACGCCTGCACCGTAGGCGCACAGCAGCGACGGCAGCAGCGTCGCGGCCACGCCGCTCCAGCCACCGCCCCACCCGCCCAGACCGAGCAGCAGCGCCAGCGACACCAGCACTTCCAGCGGCGCGATCTCGAGTACCGCCACCGCCAGGCACAGCAGTTTGTGCGGCAAGCTGGCATTGCCGGTCAGCACCACCAGCAGCCGATAGGCCGCACGCGCGCCCCGCGCCGGTTGGAACAGGCTGTAGATGAACCCCCGCCGCGACAACTGCGCCGACACCGCCGACAGCCCGCCATAACCGGCATCACCGGCCAGGTGCTCGCCGGCCTGCTGGCGGCGATCACCGTATGCCGCCGCAGCCGCTACCGCCGCAGCGATGGCGCCAGCGGAGGTGCCGCCGATGCTCTTGAACCGATACTCGCGTGCCAGCGCCAGTACCGCATTGGGGTACACGATGCCGCTGGTGATGCCGCCTTTCATGACCAGATCGCAGTACTTGTCCGCCACCGTCTTGCCCCCGAGCCTACCGTCCGCCGCGTGGATGCCAGTATGGCGCAGCGGCTTCTCAGGGCCTGAGAACACCACCGCAGTCCGGGCAGGAATCTGCGGCGTTCAGCCGATGGCAGGCCTGCAGGCTTGACCGGCTCCACCATCGGCGTAGCATCTGCAGCAAGCCAAGGGACAGACCCGCGGCTGCCACAACGACATGAGGGATTCTCATGGAATTCGACTATCTCGTCTTCATCGGGCGATTCGAGCCCTTCCACAACGGCCACGCCGCCGTTGCCCGCCTGGCCCTGAGCCGGGCCCGCAAGCTGATCTTCCTGGTCGGCTCTGCCGATACCCCCCGCAGCCTCCGCAATCCCTGGACCGTGGCCGAACGCGCCGTGATGATCCAGGCCGCCCTCGATGGCCACGCCGACCGCCTGCTGATCCGCCCGCTGCGTGACCACCTGTACAACGAAGCACAGTGGATCGCCAATGTGCAGCGCCAGGTGGCCGACGCCCTGCGCAACGACGGTGCCGCCGCTGATGCAAAGGTGGGCCTGATCGGCATGGACAAGGATGCTTCCAGCTACTACCTGCGGGAGTTCCCGCAATGGCCGCTGGTGGACGTGCAGCACACCGCCACCCTGTCGGCCACCGAGCTGCGGCGCTACCTGTTCGAAGCCGGCGACGTCGACTTCCACGGCGCGCTGCTGATGCTGCGTGGCAATGTGCCGGCGCCGGTGTACGACATGCTCGAAGCGTTCCGCAAAAGCGCGCCTGCGTATGCCCAGCTGGTGGCCGAGTACCGCTTCATCGAACAGTACAAGGCCGCCTGGAAGGATGCGCCCTACGCGCCCACCTTCGTCACCACCGATGCGGTGGTGGTGCATTCGGGCCACGTGCTGCTGGTACGGCGCCGTTCGGAGCCCGGCAAGGGCCTGTGGGCGCTGCCCGGCGGTTTCGTTGGCCAGGAGCAGAGCCTGCTGGACAGTTGCCTGCGCGAACTGCGCGAGGAAACCCGGCTGAAGATTCCGCTGCCGGTGCTGAAGGGTTCGCTGAAGGGCCAGCAGGTATTCGACCACCCCGACCGCAGCCAGCGCGGCCGCACCATCACCCACGGTTTCCACTTCGAATTCCCGGCCGGCGAACTGCCGCCGGTGCGCGGTGGCGACGACGCCGACAAGGCGCGCTGGATACCGGTGAGTGAGGCGTTGGACATGGGCCCGCAATTGTTCGAAGACCACCTGCACATCCTGGAGTATTTCCTCGGCCGCGGCTGACCTGCCCGGCTCTCCCCACCGGCGGATAGACCGCTGGTGTCACTCGACGCGAAGGAGCTTCCGTCATGCACTACCTCGATAACCTTCTTCTCAACACCGACAGCTACAAGGCCAGCCATTGGCTGCAGTACCCGCCGGGTACCGATGCCACGTTCTTCTACGTGGAATCACGTGGCGGCCTGCACGATCGCACGGTGTTCTTCGGCCTGCAGGCGATCCTCAAGGACGCCCTGGCACGGCCGGTCACCCACGCTGACATCGACGACGCTGCTGCGGTATTCGCCGCCCATGGCGAGCCGTTCAACGAAGCCGGCTGGCGCGATATCGTCGATCGGCTCGGCGGCCACCTGCCGGTGCGCATCCGTGCCGTGCCCGAGGGCAGCGTGGTACCCACCCACCAGGCACTGATGACCGTCGAGTCGACCGACCCGGCTGCGTTCTGGGTGCCGTCGTACCTGGAAACACTGCTGCTGCGCGTGTGGTACCCGGTCACCGTGGCCACCATCAGCTGGCATGCACGGCAGACCATTGCTGCGTTCCTGCAGCAGACCAGCGACGATCCGCAGGGGCAGCTGCCGTTCAAGCTGCACGACTTCGGCGCCCGCGGTGTATCGAGCCTGGAATCGGCCGCGCTGGGTGGTGCCGCACACCTGGTCAACTTCCTCGGCACCGACACCGTATCGGCCCTGTGCCTGGCCCGCGCGCACTATCACGCGCCAATGGCCGGTTATTCGATTCCTGCCGCCGAGCACAGCACCATCACCAGTTGGGGCCGCGAGCGCGAAGTGGACGCCTACCGCAACATGCTGCGCCAGTTCGGCAAGCCGGGCGCGATCGTGGCAGTGGTGTCGGACAGCTATGACATCTACCGCGCGATCAGTGAGCACTGGGGCACGACGCTGCGTGATGAAGTGATCGCTTCGGGCGCCACCCTGGTCGTCCGCCCCGACTCGGGTGACCCGGTGGAGGTGGTGGCCGAAAGCCTGCGCCGGCTGGATGAAGCGTTCGGCCATACCCTCAACGGCAAGGGCTACCGCGTACTCAACCACGTGCGGGTGATCCAGGGCGATGGCATCACCCCGGATACGATCCGCGCCATCCTGCAGCGCATCACCGGCGACGGCTATTCGGCCGACAACGTGGCCTTCGGCATGGGCGGCGCGCTGTTGCAGCGGCTGGACCGCGACACCCAGAAGTTCGCGCTGAAGTGCTCGGCAGCACGGGTCGAGGGTGCGTGGATCGACGTCTACAAGGACCCGGTCACCGATGCCGGCAAGACCAGCAAGCGTGGCCGCATGCGCCTGCTGCGGCGCCTGGATGACGGCAGCCTGCACACGGTGGCGTTGCCTCCCAGCGGTGACGAGGCGCTGCCGACCGGCTTCGAGGATGCGATGGTGACCGTGTGGGAGAACGGGCGCCTGCTGCACGACCAGCGCTTGGATGAGATCCGCACGCGGGCTGCGGCGGGGCATTGACCGCGTATCCCGGGGCCAGCGCCCGTTGCCACGCAACGGGCTCCAGACCCTGCGCTCTTGACCGGCGCCACCAACAGGTCCACCTTGCACACGCCGAAGGTATCCCTGCCGTGGCTGGATGGCGGCAGGGAGTTAAACGGGAATCCGGTGAAGGCGCTTCGTGCGCCCATTCCGGAGCTGCCCCGCAGCGGTGAATGGAAACGAATCCTGCCAACAGCACTGGGCTCGCGCCTGGGAAGCGGCAGGGAGTAGGTGGGCTGCGGCCCGTGTCCATCAGCCCGAATATCGGCCCCGGCCGGGGGACACGACCGTCCCCTGATTCGACCTGGACTCTCCGCGGGGAGGGTGCCGGGGCCATCGCCAGCCTGCATGCGCAGGCGGCGTGGCCGCGCGCGTCCTGTTCACGGTAACCGGCCAGACCGCTCCCACGCCCTGACGCACGCCACGATGACCGAGTTCCAACGCCCCACCCTGACCCTGCCCGCCGATGGCAAGCGCCTGCTGCTGCATTCTTGCTGCGCGCCGTGCTCGGGCGAAGTGATGGAGGCGATCACCGCTTCCGGGATCGACTACGCGATCTTCTTCTACAACCCCAACATCCACCCGGTGAAGGAGTACGAGCTGCGCAAGCAGGAGAACATCCGCTTCGCCGAGCAGCACGGCATCCCGTTCATCGACTGCGACTACGACACCGACAACTGGTTCAGCCGCGCGCGTGGCATGGAGAACGAGCCCGAGCGCGGCATCCGCTGCACGATGTGCTTCGACATGCGTTTCGAACGCACCGCGCTGTACGCGCACGAGCACGGCTACGACACCATCAGTTCGTCGCTGGGCATCTCGCGCTGGAAGAACATGGCGCAGATCAACGACTGCGGCATCCGTGCGGCGTCGCGCTATGAAGGCCTGCAGTACTGGGACTACAACTGGCGCAAGGGCGGCGGTGCCAGCCGCATGATCGAGATCAGCAAGCGCGAGCAGTTCTACCAGCAGGAGTACTGCGGCTGCGTGTACTCGCTGCGCGATGCCAACCGCCATCGCCGAGAGAACGGCCGCGAGCGGATCCGGATCGGCCTGCTGTACTACGGGCAGGACGCTGAGGCGCCGCAGGGCGATTGACGTGCAGGCATGGGGCGGCCACGCTGGTCGCCCTTTCTGATGTAGTGGATCTGCCATGACTGTCCTGCCCGCCGATGTCGCCCTGCTGGTGATCGACCTGCAGCCGGACTTCATGCCGGGCGGTGCGCTGGCCTGCGACCAGGGCGATGCGCTGGTGGCACCGATTGCCGATCTGTTGGCGCAGCGCCGCTACCGCACCGTGGTGGCGACCCAGGACTGGCACCCGGCCGACCACGCCTCGTTCGCCAGCCAGCACCCCGGCAAGCGACCGTTCGAGACCATCCTGCTGCACGCGCAGCCACAGACCCTGTGGCCCGACCATTGCGTGCAGGGCAGCGATGGCGCCGCGCTGCACCCGGGCGTGGACTGGACCGTGGCCGACCTGATCCTGCGCAAGGGCACCCGCCCACAGGTGGATTCGTACAGCGCCTTCCGCGAGAACCACGGCCCCGATGGCGAGCGCCCGGCTACCGGCCTGGCCGGCTGGCTGCATGAGCGCCGCATCCGCGAAGTGCACGTGTGCGGCCTGGCACGCGACTACTGCGTGCTGTGGAGCGCGCAGGACGCGGTGAAATCCGGCTTCCGGGTGAAGTTCCTGTGGGACCTGACCCGGCCGGTGACCGAAGCCAACGACGCGATGGTGCGCGAAGCGCTGGGCAAGGCGGGGATCGCGATCGTCTGAGGCGTGACCGCCGGGCATGGCCCGGCGCTACCGCGCACGTCGCTTATGCCGCTTGCGCGCTCCTGCCCACAACAACACAA
>NZ_JBXUHP010000014.1:0-33541 GCF_057179845.1 Stenotrophomonas maltophilia group sp. SKK55 | reverse complement strand
GCCGGGCCATGCCCGGCGGACGCGGGATGGGCGATTACCGGAACACCACCGTGCGATGCCCATTGAGCAGGATGCGATGCTCCACATGGCGGCGAACCGCGCGCGCCAGCACCAGCGATTCGGTGTCGCTGCCCAGCCGCACCAGCTCGCGCGGCGCCATGGCGTGGTCAACGCGGGCCACGTCCTGTTCGATGATCGGGCCTTCGTCCAGATCCTCGGTGACGTAGTGCGCGGTGGCACCGATGATCTTGACCCCGCGCGCGTGCGCCTGGTGATAGGGCTGCGCGCCCTTGAAGCTGGGCAGGAAGCTGTGGTGGATGTTGATCGCACGGCCGGCCAGCGCACGGCACAGCGTGGGTGACAGAATCTGCATGTAGCGCGCCAGCACCACCAGGTCGATGCGCTCACGCTCGACCAGGTCGATGATCTGCTGCTCCTGCACCGCACGCGTATCGGCGGTCACCGGCAAGTGGTGGAACGGTACCTGGTAGGACGCGGCCAATGGCGCGAAGTCGGCGTGGTTGGACGCCACTGCCGCGATGTCGACCTTCAGCTGGCCGCTGTGGGCGCGGAACAGCAGGTCGTTGAGGCAATGCCCCTGCTTGCTGACCAGCACCAGCAGGCGTGCCCGGCGGCGGCCGTCATGCAGCTGCCAGTCCATGCCGAAGCCTTCGGCAAGTTTGGCCATCGCGGCATGCACGGTCTCCAGCGGCAGGCCGGCGTCGCGGTCGAAATGCACGCGCAGGAAGAAGCGGCCGCTCTCCTCGTCACCGAACTGCTGGGCGTCGAGGATGTTGCAGCCGTGGTCGAACAACAGGCCGGACACACGGTAGACGATGCCGGTACGGTCCGGGCAGGACAGGGTGAGGATGGAGTCGGGGCGCATCGCCACAGTGTAGGCCAGCAGGGTGTCGATCGGAGCGATGGTCACCGATGCAAGCGAAGGGCTTGGTTCTGTCCTAAGCGATACTTGGCCATCACCGTGGCAAGCTGGTCGGTCATGAACCTGTTGCAATTGATCCGCAGCTTCACCCGCACCGCAGAGACCGGCAGCATTGCCGCCGCGGCCCGCATCCTTGGCATCAGCGCCACCGCTGTCGGCCAGAACATCCACCGGCTGGAGGCCCATCTGGGCGTACGGTTGCTGAACCGAAGTACGCGGCAGCTGGCCCTCAGCGAGGCCGGCGCGCTGTACCTGGCGCAGGTGCGCCACATCGAAGCCGACCTGGCGCGCGCGCAGGCGATGGTCACCTCCGGTGACATCGAACCGGCGGGGCCGCTGCGCATCGCCAGCAGCAGCGCGTTCGGTCGCCACGTGCTGGCACCGTTGCTGCCGTCGCTGCAGCAACGCTACCCGCAGCTGCAGCTGGAGCTGCGCCTGACCGACCGCGCCGTGCAGCATGGTCCAGAGGCGGTGGATGCCAGCATCCGCATCGGCGCGCAGCTGGAAGACGGCGTCGTCGCACGGCAGCTGGCGCGCGTGCCGTTCGTGTTCTGTGCCGCGCCGGCCTACCTGCAGGCCCATGGCACGCCGCAGGAACCCGCCGAACTGGGTCGCCATCGCGGGCTGCTGCACCGCTTCCCGACCGATGGCCGGCCGCTGCGCTGGGGCCTGCTGAAGGACGGCCTGCGCGTGGACGCCGCGCTGCCACCGAGCATGGTCTGCGATGACATCGATGCGCTGGCGGCGGCCGGTGCCGGCATCACCCGGCTCGCCGCATTCGTGGCCGAGCCGTACCTGCGCGATGGCCGCCTGCAGGCGGTGTTCGGCGCCGACACCGCGTGGCGCCCGGAACCGATGGAAGTCTACTTCTGCGTCAGCGACCGCCGCGATTTCACCGCCAAGATCCGCGCGCTGTTCGAGCACCTGCAGGCCGGCATGGCGCCGGCCTGGCGGGTGTGAGCCTCAGCGCGCCTTGAACACGCCACGCGCCTCGCGCGGCTCGCAGCGCAGGTACTGCGGCGCCGGTTCCACGCTGTCGCGCAATGCGGCAGCAGCGTGCCACGGCCAGCGCGGGTCGTAGAGGATGCCGCGTGCCAGCGCTACCGCATCGGCGTGGCGATGGCGCAGGATCGATTCGGCTTGCTCGGGCTCGGTGATCATGCCCACCGCGATCACCGGCATGCGTACCTTGGCCTTGATCGCCGCGGCGAACGGCACCTGGTAGCCCGGGCCGACGGTGATCTTCTGGCGCTCGTCCAGGCCACCGCTGGAAACGTGCAGGAAGTTGCAGCCGCGCGCGTCCAGCACCTGGGCCAGTGCTTCGCTCTGCACCAGATCCCAGCCACCCTCGACCCAGTCGCTGGCGGAAATGCGCACGCCCACGGCGATCCTGTCCGATACCGCCGCACGCACCGCGTCGAACACTTCCACGAGCAGTCGCAGGCGGTTCGGCAGCGAGCCGCCATAGCCATCGGTGCGGCGGTTGCTCAGCGGCGACAGGAACTGGTGCAGCAGGTAGCCGTGCGCGGCATGCAGCTCGATCAGCTCGAAGCCCAGGCGCTCGGCGCGCACCGCACTGGCGGCGAAGGCGGCGATCACCTCGGCGATGCCGGCCTCGTCCAGTTCCTGCGGTGCCGGATCGGCGGCATGGAACGGCAGCGGCGACGGCGCCACCGTGGCCCAGCCACGCGCATCATCGGCCGGTAGCTGGCCGCCGCCGTCCCACGGGCGCTTCACCGAGGCCTTGCGACCGGCGTGGCCGAGCTGGATGCCCAGCGGCATCGGCGACCAGCGGCGGACGCTGGCCAGCACCTGTGCCAACGCGGCCTCGGTGCCGTCGTCCCACAAGCCCAGGTCGGCCCAGCTGATGCGGCCGCGCGGCTCGACCGCAGTGGCTTCCAGGATCAGCAGGCCGGCGCCGGACTGCGCCAGGTTGCCCAGGTGCATGGCGTGCCAGTCGCTGGCACGACCGTCTTCGGCGGAGTACTGGCACATCGGCGCGATGACGATGCGGTTGGACAGGGTCAGGGGGCCGAACGAGATCGGCGAGAACAGCTGGCTCAAGACGGTGATGAACGACGTAGGGGGTGCGTATTGCACCGCTGCGCGGCTCGCGGATCAACCATCTGGATGGATCGCTGTTTCGCGGGGACGCATGATGGGTAGCGCCGGGCCATGCCCGGCGAACGTGCGGCGCGGCACCCCGTTTCCGCCGGGCATGGCCCGGCGCTACCCGGTAACGAGCCCTGCCAGCGCTTCAGCGCAGTCCCGCTCATCCTTGAACAACAGCAGGTCGTCGGCTCGGGTGCGGCCTCGGTTCAGCGCCGCTACCGGCAACCCTGCCTTCGCGGCCGCCTGCACGAAGCGGAAGCCGGAATAGACCATCAGCGACGAGCCCACCACCAGCACGGCGTCGGCCTGCTGCAGGTGATCGTGCACCGCCGCCACCCGTTCACGCGGCACGTTTTCGCCGAAGAACACCACATCCGGCTTCAGCAGGCCACCGCAGTACGGACAATCGGGCACCACGAACGTGGAGAAATCGGTCTCCAGATCGGCATCGCCATCGGGCGCGATACCGGCATCCAGCGCATCCCAGCCCGGATTGGCCTCCAGCAGCCGCTGCTGGAAATCCTCGCGGCCACTGCGGCGCTCACAGCTCATGCAGCGCACCCGGTCCAGGCGGCCATGCAGGTCGATCACCTTGTGGCTGCCGGCGCGCTGGTGCAGGCCGTCCACGTTCTGGGTCAGCAGCAGCTGCAGCTTGCCGCGGTTTTCCAGTGCGGCCAGGGCCTGGTGGGTACCGTTGGGCCGGGCCAGGCCGAAGCGCGGCCAGCCCAGCAGGCTGCGCGCCCAGTAGCGCTGGCGGGTACCCGCTTCGCCCATGAACGCCTGGTAGGTCACCGGCGGCGTGCGTTTCCACTGGCCGTCGGTATCGCGATAGTCGGGAATGCCCGAGGCGGTGCTGCAACCGGCGCCGGTCAGCACGAACAGGCGCTGGGCGCGGTCGATGAAGTCGGTCAGCGGCGAGGTCATGGCTGCCAGATGGGGGCGCCGCAGCGCCCGTGCAAGCGCCGGCTCAGGCGGCCGGCAGCGGCGGCACCGCGATCGGGTGGCCGTCCTCGTCCAGCGCGATCATCACGAAGTGGCCGCGGGTACACAGCTTGCGCTCACCGCTGTGCAGGTCCTCGGCGACCAGTTCCACCTCGACCTTCATCGAGCTGCGCCCGACTTCGACGATGCGGCCGATGGTTTCCACCATCTGGCCGATGCGGATCGGCAGCTTGAAGTCGACCTGGTCGCTGCGCGCGGTCACCACGGTGCGGCGCGAATAGCGGGCGGCGGCCAGGAAGGCGGCCTTGTCCATCCACGCCAATGCCTGGCCACCGAACAGGGTGCCAAGGTGGTTGGTGTGGTTGGGGAAAACGATTTCGGCCATGCGCACTTCGGTGGGCGGCACGGTTTCGGGGATCGGGGTCATGGGGGTGCTTCGGTGTGGGGTCCGTCAATTTTAAGCCAGGCCCCGTGCAGGCGACGCTACACTGCGCCACGCCCACTGCCAGGACCGCCCATGCCCGCACTTTCCGACCTGTTGGCCTTTGCGCTGGTTTCGCTGGCCATGGTGCTCACGCCCGGGCCGAACATGATCTACGTCATCTCGCGCTCGATCTGCCAGGGGCCGCTCGCCGGGCTGATCTCGCTGGGCGGGGTGGCGCTGGGCTTCGTGTTCTACATGCTGTGCGCGGCACTGGGCATCACCGCCCTGCTGATGACCGTGCCGTTCGCCTATGAGGCGCTGCGCATCGGTGGCGCGCTGTACCTGCTGTACCTGGCGTGGCAGGCGCTGAAGCCCGGTGGCCGTTCGCCGTTCGCGGTGCGCGAGCTGCCGCAGGACAGCCCGCGCAGACTGTTCACGATGGGCTTGCTGACCAATCTGCTGAACCCGAAAGTGGCGGTGATGTACCTGTCGCTGCTGCCGCAGTTCCTGCATCCCGATGGCGAAGGCAGCGTGCTGATGCAGTCGATCGTGCTGGGCTGCACCCAGATCCTGGTCAGCGTCAGCGTGAACGGCCTGATCGCGCTGGCCGCCGGCAGCATCGCCGGCTTCCTGGCCGCGCGCCCCACCTGGCAGAGGCTGCAGCGCTGGCTGATGGGCACGGTGCTGGCCGGGTTGGCGGTGCGCATGGCGGTGGAAGGACGGCGCTAGCGCTTTGTAGAGTCGAGCCACGCTCGACTCTACAAAAGCCAGGCGCGCAACAAAAAACCCCGGCATTGGCCGGGGTTTTTCGTTGCGACAGGCCTGACCGGTTCGATCAGAAGTTCATGTCGAAGGCGACTTCGCCCTGCACGCCGACCTGGTAGGCCGAGACGCGGCGTTCGAAGAAGTTGGTCAGTTCCTGCACGTCCTGCAGTTCCATGAACGGCAGCGGGTTGCGCACGTTGTACTTCTTTTCCATGCCCAGTTTGGCGAAGTGCTGATCGGCACAATGCTGCAGGTACTGGCGCATGTCACGGGTCGAGATGCCGGCCACGCCGCCGGACAGCACGTCCTCGGCGAACTGCACTTCGCATTCGATGGCTTCGGCCAACATGTCGTAGACCTGCTGCTTCATCTCGTCGTCGAACAGGTCCGGCTCTTCCTCACGCACCACGCGCACCGACTCGAAGGCGAACTCCATGTGCGCGCTTTCGTCGCGGAACACCCAGTTGGTGCCCGAAGCCAGGCCCGGCAGCAGGCCGCGCGAACGGAAGTAGTACACGTAGGCGAAGGCAGCGAAGAAGAACAGGCCTTCGATGCAGGCAGCGAAGCAGATCTGGTTGAGCAGGAACTGGCGGCGCTGTTCGCGGGTCTCGATGCGGGTCAGGTCCTGGATCGAGTCGATCCACTTGAAGCAGAAATCGGCCTTCTTCTTGATCGAGTCGATGTTCTCCACCGCCGAGAACGCCTTGGCGCGCTCTTCCGGGTCCGGCAGGTAGTTGTCGAGCAGGGTCAGGTAGAACTGCACGTGCAGTGCTTCTTCATACAGCTGGCGCGACAGGTACATGCGCGCTTCCGGCGCATTGAGGTGCTGGTACAGGTTCAGCACCAGGTTGTTGGACACGATCGAGTCGCCGGTGGCGAAGAACGCGACCAGGCGGTGGATCAGGTGGCGCTCGCCCGGCGACATCTTGCTGTGCAGGTCGGTGATGTCGATCTGGAAGTTGATCTCTTCCACCGTCCAGGTGTTCTTGATCGCATTCCGGTACATGTCATAGAACTGCGGGTAGCGCATCGGGCGCAGGGTCAGTTCAAAACCGGGATCGAGCAGCATCTGCTTGGGCTTGTCGGCCATGGGTGTTTCCTTGAATTCTCGGGTCAAAACGCCGGGCATGGCCCGGCGCTACCTTGGTGTTTCCGTGCTGCAGCCGAGCATGGCTTGGCTCTGCAGGTGCGAGGTGTTCGAGTGCCGACCAACGGTCGGCACCCACCGCGCGGCGTGTTACTGGCAGGCCTCGCAGGCTTCCGGGTTTTCCAGCGAGCAGGCGATGGCTTCGTCCGGGCTGAACACCTTGGCCGGTGCGGCGGCACTCACCGTGGTCTTGGCGATCTTGGTGGCCGGGCGCGAACGCAGGTAGTAGGTGGTCTTGATGCCCTGCTTCCAGGCGTACATGTACATGGAGGACATCGCGCCGATGTTCGGGCTTTCCATGAACAGGTTGAGCGAGGCCGACTGGTCGATGAAGGCGCCACGCTCGGCGGCCATGTCGATCAGCGAACGCATCGGCAGTTCCCACGCGGTGCGGTAGACCTCGCGCAGCGTTTCCGGGATCTGCGCCACGCCGGCGATCGAGCCTTCGGCCAGCTTGATGGCATCGCGCATTTCCGGCGTCCACAGGCCCAGCTTCTTCAGCTCGTTGACCAGGTAGCGGTTGACCTGCAGGAAGTCACCGGACAGGGTCTCGCGCTTGAACAGGTTGGACACCTGCGGCTCGACGCACTCGTAGCAACCGGCGATCGAGGCGATGGTCGCGGTCGGCGCGATCGCGATCATCAGCGAGTTGCGCAGGCCGTGTTCCTTGATGCGCTCACGCAGGGCATCCCAGCGCGCGGTGTCTTCCGGCACCACGTTCCAGGCGTCGAACTGCAGTTCGCCGCTGGCGGCACGGGTGTCGTTGAACGACGGGTGCTTGCCGCGTTCCTGGGCCAGCTCGCAGGAGGTTTCCAGCGCGTGGAAGTAGATCGCTTCGGCGATCTTCTTCGACAGCGCGCGGGCTTCGGCGCTGTCGAACGGCAGGCGCTTGCGGAAGAACACATCCTGCAGGCCCATGCAGCCCAGGCCGACCGGACGCCAGCGCAGGTTGGCGCGGCGGGCGGTTTCGATCGGGTAGAAGTTCAGGTCGATGACGCGGTCGAGCTGGCGCACGGCCAGGCGCACGGTCTCGGCCAGCTTCTCGAAGTCGAACTCGTTGTGCTCGTCGAAGTGGTTGCCCAGGTTGATCGAACCCAGGTTGCACACTGCGGTTTCATCGTTGGAAGTGACTTCCAGGATTTCAGTGCACAGGTTGGACAGGTGGATCACGTTGCCCGGACGCAGGGTCTGGTTGCTGGCGCGGTTGCACTTGTCCTTGAAGGTCATCCAGCCGTTGCCGGTCTCGGCCAGCGTACGCATCATGCGGGCGTACAGCTTGCGCGCGGAGATGGTGCGGTTGGCCTTGCCCTGGGCTTCGGCCTGCAGGTAGGCAGCCTCGAAGGCTTCGCCAAACAGGTCGGTGAACTCCGGCACGACGCGCGGATCAAACAGCGACCATTCCTGGTCGGCCTCGACGCGCTTCATGAACAGGTCCGGCACCCAGTTGGCCAGGTTCAGGTTGTGCGCACGGCGGGCTTCGTCACCGGTGTTGTCACGCAGTTCGAGGAAGTCCTCGATGTCGGCGTGCCAGGTTTCCAGGTACACGCAGGCTGCGCCCTTGCGCTTGCCGCCCTGGTTCACCGCGGCCACGGACGAATCCATGGTCTTCAGCCACGGCACGATGCCGTTGGAGTGGCCGTTGGTCGACTTGATCAGCGAGCCACGCGAACGCACGCGGGTGTAGCTGACGCCGATGCCGCCGGAGAACTTCGACAGCTGGGCGATGTCGCCATACTTGGCATAGATCGACTCCAGCGAGTCCTGCGGCGAGTCCAGCAGGAAGCACGAGGACAGCTGCTCGTGGGTGGTGCCGGAGTTGAACAGGGTCGGGCTGGACGGCAGGTAGTCCAGGTTGCCCATGCGCTTGTACAGCGCCAGGGTCTCGGACACGTCCTCGCTCAGCGCGCTGGCGATGCGCAGGAAGAACTGCTGCGGGGTCTCGATCACCTTGCGGGTGTGCGGATGGCGCAGCAGGTAACGGTCGTACAGGGTACGCAGGCCGAAGTAATCGAAGTTCAGATCCAGCGAGATATCGATGGCGTCGTTGAGCTTGCGCGCATTGGTCTGCACGAAGTTCAGCAGGCGGTCGTTGATCAGGCCGACTTCATGGCCACGGCTGACTGACTGCGAGAAGGCGTAGATTTCCTGGCCCGAGACTTCCTTGGCAATGTAGTTGGCCAGCAGGCGCGCAGCGAGGCGGCCGTACTCGGGCTCTTCGCCAATCAGCAGGGCGGCGGTGCGGATGGACAGTTCGTCCAGCTCGCGGGTGGTAGCGCCGTTGTACAGGCCGGAAATGGTGCGGGTGGCCACGCGCATCGGATCGACGGCGTGCAGGCCTTCGGAGGAACGCTGCACCGCGCGCACGATCTTGTTCAGGTCCACCAGCTCGGTGGTCCCGTTGCGCTTGGTCACACTCATCGCGTTGGCCGTCGGCGGCGACGTCAACAGGAATTCGCTTTCCTTCTCGATGGTGGCGCTGGATTCGGTGCTCACGGCGTATGTCCTCTTGGCGTGATTGGGGGTGCTCGATGCATCGGGGTGACGCAACCCGGGACATGACGGCCCAGGATGGCAGGACGGCGTCGCAGGGGATGAGACCCTGCGCCTGCCACTGCCGTTGACGATCGCGGGAGGTATTGCTGCCAGCCCCCAGACCTGGGGTTGCTGCGACCGACGGCCACAAGATAGTGGGGGTAGTGGGGTCCGTCAACGCCAAATGTAGTGAAATTCGGCAATCCCTTGCGCCGCAAGGATCGTGCCATCGGCGCCCTGATCAGACGCTTCAGACCTGCCGGAACGGGCTGCGCAGTCAAGCCCGAAAGGCGTCATTGCGGTGGTACAACGCGCTGCGGAAACGGAACAATGACAGCTTCACATGACAGTGATGAAACTGGCTAGGGACAACCCTGTGGATAGGTGGTGGGCATCCGGTGGACGTCGGGATCACCCGCCGGGCAGCGACGCGACGCGAGGCCGCATGTGTCGGCCGGGCCGGATGGGCGCCGTTGGGAGCGCGGTTGCGCCCACCCGATAGCCGCGCCGTGCTGTTGTAGAGCCGAGCCCACGCTCGGCTGCTTTTGAATGATGTGCCGAAAAGCAGCCGAGCGTGGGCTCGGCTCTACAAACGGCACTACCCTCACGCCCGGTGCGGGGTGCCCAGGTACTCGGCGCTCTGCATCTCGATCAGGCGCGAGGCGGTGCGCTCGAACGCGCCCTGCAGGCGCTGGCCGGTGTACAGCTCGACCGGCGAGGTGCTGGCGGTGCAGACCAGGTTGACGTGGCGGTCGTACAACTCGTCGATCAGGTTGACGAAGCGGCGCGCGGCATCCTCGTTCAGGCGATCGAAGGCGGGAATGCCGCCCAGCAGCACCGTGTTGAACTCGTGCGCGATCTCGATGTAGTCCGAGGGCCCGCGCGGGCCCTCGCACAGCGCGGCGAAATCGAACCAGGCGATGCTCTTGCCGCGGCCGCGGACCGGAATCTTGCGGCCCTCGATCTCGATGTTGCCGGGCTTGGCCGGTTGGCCGCCGCTCAGTTCGCTCCAGCGCGTGGCCAGCCAGTCGTCGCTGTCGGCGGCCAACGGTGCGCGGTACACCGGCGAGCGGGTCAGCGCGCGCATGCGGTAGTCCTCGGTACCTTCGGCGTACAGCTCCACGCAGAAGCGCTGCAGCAGGCCGATGGCCGGCAGGAAGCTCTCGCGCTGCAGGCCGTTGAGGTACAGGTTCTCCACCGCGGTGTTGGAGGTGGTGACCAGGGTCACGCCTTCGGCGAACAGGCGCTCCAGCAGCCGCGCCAGCAGCATCGCATCACCGATGTCGGTGACGAAGAATTCGTCCAGCACCAGCACGCGCAGGTTGCTGCGCCACTCCTGGGCGATCTTCGCCAGCGGGTCGCTCTGCCCCTGGTGCTCACGCAGGCGCTCGTGGACGCTGCGCATGAAGCGATGGAAATGCGTGCGGTACTTCTGCTTGATCGGCAGCCCGTCGTAGAACAGGTCGACCAGGAAGGTCTTGCCGCGGCCGACGCCGCCCCAGAAGTACAGGCCCTTCACCGGCTCGGGCTTCTTCCAGAACGCGGACAGGCGGTCCAGCCAACCGTCCTCGGCACTGTCCAGCAGGCCCAGGTGGATGCGGTCCAGCTCGGCCAGCGCTGCATGCTGGGCCGGGTCGTCCTGCCAGTCACCACGGGCGACCCCTTCCGCGTACCGCTGCGACGGGGTCAACTCGGTTGCACTCATGCCGCCGCGCCCAACCAATGCTTCACGCCGTGGGTCAGTGCGCCGCGCAGGTCGATCAGCTTGCGGTGGAAGAAGTGGCTGGTCTCGGGCATGCGCACCAGCTCATGCGGGAACTCCAGCGTGTCCAGCCACTGGTAGACAGCCTGCGGGTCGACGATCTCGTCCTGCTCGCCCTGGATCACCAGCCAGCGCGCCGGCGGTACGATGCCATCGAAGTCCCAGCGGCCGGCCGGTGGCGCGATCGAGATCAGCGCTTCCGGCTGCAGCGCGGCAGCGGCCTTCAGCGACACGAACGAGCCGAAGCTGAAACCGGCCAACCACAGGCGGTCGTGCGGGCGCTGGCTGCGCACCCAGGCGGCGACCGCCTTCAGGTCATCCTGCTCGCCCACGCCGTGGTCGAACTCACCGGCCGACGCGCCAACACTGCGGAAGTTGAAGCGCACCGTAGCGATGCCCAGCTCGCGCAGGGTGGTGGCGGTCATGGTGACCACCTTGTTGTGCAGGGTGCCGCCTTCGGTGGACAGCGGATGGCAGACGATGGCCACGATCGGCTGCACCGGCGCGTCGGCCTTGGGCAGGTCGACGACCACTTCCAGCGGGCCGGCCGGGCCATCCAGTTGGAGACAGGCGGTTTCGCCGGGGGCGACGGGGAACGAGGGCTTGTGCATGGCACCATGATACCGTCCCCCGCCCCTGCCCTGTGCCCGCCCCATGCTCTACCTGTCTTTGGCCGTGATCTGCAGCGTGCTGGTTTCGGTGGTGTTGAAGGTGGCTGGACGCCGCCAGCTGGATGTCGCGCAGATGGTCACCTGGAACTATCTGGTGGCGGCAACGCTCACCGCCGCGGTGCTGCAGCCGCCGCTGGATGCGCTGCGCGCGCCACATGCCCCGTGGCTGTCCTTGCTGGCGCTGGCGGTGGTGCTGCCCTCGATCTTCCTGGTGCTGGGCCGCGCGGTGGCGGTGGCCGGCATCGTCCGCAGCGATGTGGCACAGCGCTTGTCGCTGCTGCTGTCACTGGCTGCCGCGTTCCTGTTCTTCGGCCAGACCGCGACGCCGTGGAAGCTGGCCGGGCTCGGCCTGGGCCTGCTGGCGATGGTGGCGATCAGCCTGCGCCCACGCGGACCGGCGGTGGCATCCTCACCCGGTGGCTGGGGCTGGCTGCTGGGGGTATGGGCCGGGTTTGCGGTGGTGGACGTGCTGCTCAAGCAGGTGGCGCTGTCCGGCACGCCGTCGATGGCGGCGGTGCTGGCCAGCTTCAGCGTGGCCTTCGTGCTGATGCTGGCCCTGCAGCTGTGGCGGCATGCGCGTGGCCGCAGCCGGCTGGCCTGGCGGAACCTGGGCGCAGGCGCGCTGCTGGGCCTGCTCAATGGCGGCAACATCCTGTTCTATGTGCATGCGCACCAGTCGATGCCGGACAATCCGGCCACCGTGTTCGCCGGCATGAACATCGGCGTGGTGGTGCTGGGTGCACTGGTGGGCGTGTTTGCCTTCGGCGAGGCCACCACGAAGTGGAACCGTGCCGGTTTGGCGCTGGCGGTGCTGGCGATCGGCTTGATCGCCTGGGGGTGAGCATTGGTCGCGGCGGGCCATTTCCGCGCCCGCGGAGGGATGTCACTTTTCTTTTCGCGCGAAAAGAAAAGTGACCAAAAGAAACGCGCCGCCAGCCGCGAGCCGGTGCTGTGCACCGGTACCCTGCGCTTCTCGGCTCGCTTGAAGGCGGACTGGAAGATAAAAAGCAACAGCAGCATCCGTGCCGATCAAGGTCGCTCCCAGAGCAGATCCCCGGCGAACCCTATCTGTCGAAACCCAGCAGCAGCGGGTCGTGGTCGGAACTGCGCCACGGGCCCTGCACGTTGCGGCCCTGATAACCGCTGGCGTCCTGCTCATCGGCATTGCTGTGCCATTCGGCGGCACCGCGCAGGCGCCTGGCCATGCCCGGGCTCAGCAGCGCGTGGTCGAGGCGGCCGGTGTAGCCGTTGTAGACGTAGCTGTAGGGATGCTCGGCCTTGGCGACCTTGAACGCGTCCTGCCAGCCCAGGTCGTGCAGGGTGCGGATCGGGTCTTCCATCGCGTAGGCATTGAAATCGCCGAGCAGTACCGCGTCCTTTGTACCGGTACCGGTCGGATCCGTCTGCAGCCAGGCATGCAGCTGCTGCGCCGAGGTCATGCGGGTGGCGTTCCAGCAGCCCTGGTTGTCGTTGCGATCGGCGTCGGCGCCGCTGGCGTCGCGGCAGCCCTTCGACTTGAAGTGATTGGCCACCACCACGAACGGCGCGCCCTGCTTGCCTTGGAAGGCCTGCGCCAGCGGCACGCGGCTGTGCTCGACGAATGGGCCGCCGGTCAACGTAGCCGGCGTGCCGACCGGCTGCAGGCGTGAGCTGCGGTAGATGATGCCGACCCGGATCGGGTTGTCGCCGGGGCCGTTGCCGGCATCGACGAAGCGCCAGTCGCCCTGCGCGCCGCGGTCACGGTTGAGCGCATCGACCAGTTCGGCGATGGCCGACTGCGGGCCGTAGCCGTCGTTCTCCAGCTCCATCAGCGCGGCGACGTCGGCGCCCAGCGCGTTGACCGTGGCGACCAGCTTGGCCACCTGCGCCTTGTGCTCGTCCAGCGTGCGGGCGCCGCGCAGGGTCGGGAAGCCGCCGCCCTGGCCATCACCGTTGAAGAAGTTCTCCAGGTTGAAGGCGGCCACGTGCAGGCTGCCCGGCACCGTCGGCACCGCCGGGCGCCTGAGTTCCGGCAGTTTCAGCACACCTTCGACCTGCAGGCGCGGATGGCCCTGCGCGTCCATGCGCACGATGCCCTGCACGTCGCGCAGCTGCATGCCGGTGCGCAGCACGGGGCTGCCCGGCAGGTACGCCACGCTGGCGGGGTCTCGGGCATCACTGCCATCTTCCAGCACCAGGCGGCGGCGCTGGTTGTCGGCCATCACCTGCTCATAGCCGGCAGTACCCGGCGCGGCCACTTCGGTCGGCTGCCAGAGGCGACCATCGAAGGCTACGGTGAGCTGGCCGAAGCGCTCCAGGCCGTCGGTACCGGCCAGGGTCAGCGGTGCGGCGATGCGCACCCGCTGACCATCCAGCGCGCGCCAGTCGGCCGGCGCGGCGGTCAGCACCACGGTGGCGCTGCTGCGCGCGGCGGGCGCCGCGACCGGCGCGACCTGCGGCTGGGCCTGGGCAAAGGCGCTGGCCGGCAGCAGCAGGGACAGGGCAAGGGCGAGGGAACGGCGGCGCATCGACGGGCGACTCCATGGAAGAGGCGCACAGACTAACCCTGAAATGCGAAACGCCGCCTGCGCAGCGGGGGCATATGAGCGATCAGGCCTCGGTGGGCAAAGCTCAGTAGGTGGTAGAGCCGAGCCCACGCTCGGCTGCGCTTGGCCACACCGTGCGCAGAGCAGCCGAGCGTGGGCTCGGCTCTACAGGAAGCGGCGCGTTGCGGCGGCTATTTCAGGTTGCCCAGCATCCAGTCCACGGTGGCATGGATCTGTTCTTCGGTCAGTGCCGGGTTGCCGCCCTTGGGCGGCATGATGCCGCCGTCGGGGCCGGTATAGCCCTCGATGGCGTGCTTGTAGAGCGTGTCCTTGCCCTGCGCGATGCGCTTGTCCCAGTGCGAATGGTCCAGCGTCGGTGCCATGCCCACGCCGGTGGTGTGGCAGGCGGTGCACAGGTTGTCGAAGATCACCTTGCCATCCTTGGTGCCGCCGTAGGCCACCTGCGACGCGGCCTTGGCCAGCGCGGCGGCCTTGGCGGCAGCCTGCGCGGCGGCGCCGGTGCTGCCGGCATAGACTGCACCGGTCGGCGAGATGCGCTGTTCGGTGCGTTTGGCCGCGGTCGGCGACACCTCGGGCGGGATCCGGGTGTGGATGTAGGCGGCAAGGAGGATGAGGCCGAGGGTGATGGTCGCCAGCAGCGCGATCACCATGGAGAAGCGTTTCAGGAACTCCAGATCGTAATTCCGCACTCTTCGTTACCCCTGGCTGATAGTCGTTGGACCACGGCTGAGCGACTGCGTGATGGGCCGAGTATAGAACGCACTTTGCGTGCGACAACAGGCGTCACTGCTGATGCGGCGCAGCATGCGGCCGTGGCCGCATGCGGGTAGCGCCGGGCCGTGCCCGGCGAGCGCGAAGCGCGGCAACAACGGTCGAGGATGGCAACAGCCGCCGGGTATGGCCCGGCGCTACCGGATTGCCGGGGCGCCGATCGCGCGCAGGCAGAAGCTGCAGATCGCATCCACCAGCGCGTCTTCGTCGCGGTGCGCTTCGCGGCTGGGTGCGGTCGGGCCGACCATCGCTTCGGTGAAGGCACCCACCAGGCAGGCGGCGGCCACATGCGCGTCCTGCGCAGGCAGCTCACCGGCCGCCACGCCCTCCTCCACCAGCCGCAGGAACACGTCGCCGAAGGCGCGACGACCGCGCATGCGCTCGGCTTCCACATCCGGGTCGACCGGTTCGACGATGAAGGCGTGCGCGAGCCCCGGCCCGGCCAGGGCACGGCGGACGAAGGCAGTGATCGCCAGCCGCAGCCGCTCGCTGGCCGCCTCCGGGCCACTGGCGATCCGCTCCATGATCGCGACCTCGTGGGCCACGGCGGCATTGAGGACTTCCACGAACAGCTCTGCCTTGGACGGGAAATGCCGGTAGATCAGGCCGGTGGACACCCCCGCCTGGGTTGCCACCGCAGTCACCGGGGCATTGCGCCAGCCGCCAGTGGCGACCAGCGCGCGGGTGGCCAGCAGGATCCGTTCACGGGCGCCCGCCAGGCGTTCTTCCATCAATGCAGAGCGTTTATAGGCCATGTTCTGATTCTAGTTTCAATTTTTGAATTCGTATTCACTTCTTACCCGAACCCCGCTACGCTGGGGCCATCGCCCGTGTGGGTGACGGTCCTGCAGACCGCCGCCCACTCCCCCGCCGGGTGCGCCATTCCTGCCATCCCGCCGTGGAGCCACCACAATGCACGTGCCATCCCTGAACTTCGATCTTGGCGAAGACATCGACCTGCTGCGCCAGAGCGTGGCCCATTTTGCCGCCGCCGAGGTCGCGCCGCTGGCCGCCGAGGCCGATGCCAGCAACCAGTTCCCGCTGGCGCTGTGGCCGAAGCTGGGCGAACAGGGCCTGCTCGGCCTCACCGTGGAAGAAGCATACGGTGGCACCGGCATGGGCTACCTGGCCCACGTGGTGGCGATGGAAGAGATCTCGCGCGCTTCGGGGGGCATCGGCCTGTCCTATGGTGCGCACTCCAACCTGTGCGTGAACCAGCTGCGCAAGAACGGCAACGAGGAACAGAAGCAGCGCTTCCTGCCCGGCCTGTGCGATGGCAGCCTGGTCGGCGCGCTGGCGATGAGCGAGCCGGGCGCCGGTTCGGACGTGGTGTCGATGAAGCTGCGCGCGGACAAGCGCGGCGACCGCTACGTGCTCAACGGCAACAAGATGTGGATCACCAACGGCCCGGATGCCGACGTGCTGGTGGTCTATGCCAAGACCGACATGGAGGCCGGCGCCAAGGGCATCACCGCGTTCCTGGTCGAGAAGGGCATGAAGGGCTTTTCCACCGCGCAGAAGCTGGACAAGCTGGGCATGCGTTCTTCGCCCACCTGCGAGCTGGTGTTCCAGGATTGCGAGATTCCTGAAGAGAACGTGCTGGGCCAGGTTGGCGGTGGCGTGCGCGTGCTGATGTCCGGCCTGGACTACGAGCGCGTGGTGCTGTCCGGTGGCCCGCTGGGCCTGATGGCCGCGGCCATGGACGTGGTGATGCCGTATGTGCACGAGCGCCACCAGTTCGGCGAGCCGATCGGCAGCTTCCAGCTGATCCAGGCCAAGATCGCCGACATGTACGTGGGCCTGGGAGCCTGCCGCGCGTATGTCTATGCCGTGGCACGCGCCTGCGACCAGGGCCGCACCACCCGCCAGGACGCCGCCGGTGCCATCCTGTACGCCGCCGAGAAGGCCACCTGGCTGACTGGCCAGGCGATCCAGATCCTGGGCGGCAACGGCTACATCAACGAATACCCGACCGGCCGCTTGTGGCGCGATGCCAAGCTGTATGAGATCGGCGCCGGCACGTCCGAGATCCGCCGCATGCTGATCGGCCGCGAACTGTTCCAGCGCACCCTGTAAGGCCACCGCGATGACCGTATTGAGCACCCAGCTGCAACCGGGCAGCGAAACGTTTGAAAGCAACCGCGCGGCCATGCAGGCCGTGGTCGACGACCTGCATGCCACCCTCGCCCGCACCGCGCTGGGTGGCAGCGAAGCCGCACGCGCCAAGCACACCGCGCGCGGCAAGCTGCTGGTGCGCGACCGCATCAACGCCCTGCTCGACCCCGGCAGCGCGTTCCTGGAAATCGCGCCGCTGGCCGCGCACGGCATGTACGAAGACGCCGTGCCGGCCGCTGGCGTAGTGGCCGGCATCGGCCGCGTGAGCGGCGTGGAATGCGTGATCGTGGCCAACGATGCCACGGTCAAGGGCGGCACCTACTACCCGATGACGGTGAAGAAGCACCTGCGCGCGCAGGAGATCGCCGAGCAGAACCACCTGCCGTGCATCTACCTGGTCGATTCCGGTGGCGCGTTCCTGCCGCTGCAGGACGAAGTCTTTCCCGACCGCGACCATTTCGGCCGCATCTTCTACAACCAGGCCAACCTGTCGGCGCAGGGCATTCCGCAGATCGCCTGCGTGATGGGCAGCTGCACCGCTGGTGGTGCCTATGTGCCCGCGATGAGCGACGAGACGGTGATCGTGCGCGAGCAGGGCACGATCTTCCTCGGCGGCCCGCCGCTGGTGAAGGCGGCCACCGGTGAAGTGGTGACGGCCGAGGAACTGGGCGGTGCCGATGTGCACACGCGCATCTCCGGCGTGGCCGACCACATGGCCGACAACGACCTGCAGGCGCTGGCACGGGTGCGCGCGATCATCGCCCAGCTCAACTGGCGCAAGCCGGAACCGGCGATGGCGGTGCAGGCCAGCGAAGAACCGCTGCTGCCAGCGCACGAACTGTACGGCGTGATCCCGGCCGATACGCGCAAGCCCTACGACGTACGCGAAGTGATCGCGCGACTGGTGGACGGCTCGCGCTTCGACGAATTCAAGCCGCGCTACGGCGCAACGCTGGTCACCGGCTTCGCCCATCTGAACGGCTACCCGATCGGCATCATCGCCAACAACGGCATCCTGTTCTCCGAGTCGGCACTGAAGGGCGCGCACTTCATCGAGCTGTGCACCCAGCGCAACATCCCGCTGGTGTTCCTGCAGAACATCACCGGCTTCATGGTCGGCCGCAAGTACGAACAGGGCGGCATCGCCAAGGACGGGGCCAAGCTGGTGATGGCGGTGGCCTGCGCCAAGGTACCCAAGTTCACCGTGGTGATCGGTGGCTCGTTCGGTGCGGGCAACTACGGCATGTGCGGCCGCGCCTATTCGCCCAACTTCCTGTGGATGTGGCCGAACGCGCGCATCGGCGTGATGGGTGGCGAACAGGCCGCCAGCGTGCTGGCCACGGTCAAGCGCGATGGCATCGAGGCCAAGGGCGGCCAGTGGCCGGCAGCGGAGGAAGACGCGTTCAAGGCGCCGATCCGCGACCAGTTCGAGCAGCAGGGCCACCCGTACTACGCCAGCGCGCGCCTGTGGGACGACGGCGTGATCGATCCGGCCGACACCCGCCGGGTGCTGGCGCTGGCGCTGTCGGCCAGCCTCAACGCCGCCCCGCAGCAGACGCGCTTCGGCGTGTTCCGCATGTAACCCGTGCCATGACCGAGCCTGTTGCCATGTTCACCAAAGTCCTGATCGCCAACCGCGGCGAAATCGCCTGCCGCGTCATCGCCACCTGCCGCCGCCTCGGCATCGCCACCGTGGCGGTGTATTCCGATGCCGACCGCAACGCACGCCACGTACGCCTGGCCGACGAGGCCATCCACATCGGCCCGGCCGCCGCGCGTGAGAGCTACCTGCGCGGCGACGCCCTGCTCGACGCCGCACGCCTGACCGGCGTGCAGGCGATCCACCCCGGTTACGGCTTCCTGTCCGAGAATGCCGACTTCGCCGATGCCTGCGCCGCCGCCGGCGTCACCTTCATCGGGCCGCCGGCCAGCGCGATCCGCGCGATGGGTGACAAGAGCGCGGCCAAGGCGTTGATGGCCAAGGCCGGTGTGCCACTGACGCCGGGCTACCACGGCGACCAGCAGGAGCCGGCGTTCCTGCGCGCGCAGGCCGATGCCATCGGCTACCCGGTACTGATCAAGGCCAGCGCCGGTGGCGGTGGCAAGGGCATGCGCAAGGTCGAACGCAGCGAGGACTTCGTCGATGCACTGGCCAGCTGCCAGCGCGAGGCCGCCTCGGCATTCGGCAACCACCATGTGCTGGTCGAGAAGTACGTCGAGCGCCCGCGCCATATCGAGATCCAGGTGTTCGGCGACAACCACGGTGATGCCGTCTACCTGTTCGAGCGCGACTGCTCGGTGCAGCGCCGCCACCAGAAGGTGCTGGAAGAAGCGCCCGCCCCCGGCATGAGCCCCGAACGTCGTGCGGCGATGGGCAAGGCCGCGGTCGATGCCGCGCGCGCGGTGGGCTACGTCGGGGCCGGAACGGTGGAGTTCATCGCCGGCCCTGACGGCGATTTCTACTTCATGGAAATGAACACCCGCCTGCAGGTCGAGCATCCGGTCACCGAGTACATCACCGGCACCGACCTGGTGGAATGGCAGCTGCGCGTAGCCTCGGGCCAGCCGCTGCCGCTGCGCCAGGAGCAGCTGGCGATCCACGGCCACGCCATCGAGGCGCGGCTGTATGCCGAAGACGCCGACCGTGGTTTCCTGCCGTCCACCGGCCTCCTGCGCCGCCTGCGCCTGCCGGCGCCGTCGACTCATGTGCGCGTGGATACCGGTGTCGAGGAAGGCGACAGCATCACGCCGTACTACGATCCCATGATTGCCAAGCTGATCGTCTGGGACGTGGACCGCGACGCCGCGCTGCGCCGCATGAGCCAGGCCCTGGCCGACTGCCAGGTGGTGGGCGTGACCACCAATGCCGGTTTCCTGCGCCGCCTGGTGAACACCGATTCGTTTACCCACGCCAAGCTGGATACCGCGCTGATCGAGCGCGAGCAGGCCGCATTAAGTGCAGCGGGCGATACGGATGATGCCCTGTGGCAGCTGGCCGCCGTGGCCGCTGTTGCAAGCACTGCCGGTGCAGCCAGCGACGCGCGCGACCCGCATTCGCCGTGGCAGGCGCAGGACGGCTGGCGCCTTGGCGCGCCCGCGCCGCGCGTGCTGCCGCTGCAGCAGGGCGAATGCCGGCACACGCTGAAGGTGTGGGCGCAGGCCGATGGCTGGCGCGTGCAGTGCAATGACGCGGCACCCGTGCAGGTGATCGGCACCGCCGATGTGCGCGGGCTGGCGGTACAGCTGGGCGGGCGCCGCTGGACACTGCAGCTGCTGCGCGAGGGTGACCAGCTGTACCTGTTCGGCACCGACGGCCAGCACCGTTTCACCCTGCATGATCCGGTGAGCGAATCGGACCACGCCGTGGCCGATGCCGGCAGCCTGCTGGCACCGATGCCCGGGAAGATCGTGGCCACGCTGGTCGCCGCCGGTACCGAGGTCAAGCGCGGCACGCCGCTGGTGGTGCTGGAAGCAATGAAGATGGAGCACACCCTGCAGGCGCCGGCCGACGGCACGGTGAAGGGCTACCGCGCCAAGGCCGGTGACCAGGTCAACGACGGCGCGGTGCTGGTGGACTTCGAAGCGGCGTGAACGCCGGGGCGACGGTCGCTCAGCGGTCGTCGCCCGCCGTCACCCGGCCAGCGGGATCGAATTCGGCCGTGTCCAATGTGGCACTGCGCCAGCCCAGGCCGCAGATGGCCATCGCGCTCTGGCCGATGCCATCGAAGCCGAACGCGCGATCGACATCGGCATCGTTGATGGCTGCGGTGACGAAGGCGGCCAGGCCGCGCTCGGTCGCGCACAGGTACAGCAGCTGCGAGATGTGGCCGACATCCAGCGTCACCGCACGATGCGCCTTGGCGTGGTTGCGGTACTTCCAGAAGCAGCGGTCATAGCGCGGCGCCAGCACCAGCAGCGCCGGCGCATCGGCGAACCACGCCTGCCCGGACAGCATCCGCCGCGCCAGCGCCGGCAGTGCCTGCGGCGGTGGCGAGGGCAGCGGCAGCACGGCGTGCTGCACCGGGTGGTAGTGGTACAGGCCCGGTGCCAGTCCTTCCACGTTCTGCACCAGCAGGAAGCCTTCGGTGGGATGCAGGCCGCCACCGGAAGGCACGTTCTTCTTCAGGAACTCGGTATCGCGCTCGACCTTCTGCACCGCGTGCGCCATCAGCGTGCGTTGCAGCACCTGGGCCAGCAACGGCAGCGGCAGCGCGCGCTGCGGGTCGAAATTGCGGCAGGTGGTGCGGCGCGCCAGCAGTGCGTCGAACGCGGCCTCTTCGATGCGCGGCAGCGGCTGGTAGTCGCCCTGCATGGGCTGCACCACCGGCGGCGGCGGCCCGAGGCGCTGGCGCAGGCCGGCAGCGGTGTCCAACCCCTGCCGGCGCATGTCCTCCACGCTGTCCACGGCCTGCCAGCGTGCATGGCGATGGGCCAGTGCAGCCAGCGGCCACCACTGGCTGCGCCGCAGCGCCTCGTCGCGCAGCTGGTGCCCCACCTCGCTCGGCGGGTCGGTCAGCAGCAGGCCCTGCTCGACCAGACGGGCCAGCATCGCCGGGGAGGCATCGGCGGGCGGTTCGCTCCAGCGGTGCGCGCTGAGCTCGCCCAGCAGCTGGCGCTCCTCGGCATCCACCGGCAGTGGCTGGTCCAGATGCGCGGCCAGCGCCACCCAGCTGATCTGGCTGTCCATCTCGGCGTGGCCGGCCAGCATCGCGCGCAGGTCCAGGGTGACCGCCTCGCGGGGCTCGAACATCAGGCTGGCGCAGCGGCGCAGGCGCATGGGTTTCCTTCCTTCTGCCGCACAACCGGCATAGCAGCAACGACCGCGGCGCGGCCAACTTTAGCGATGTGCACAGCGCGGCCCTCAATGGCAGGCTGTCGCGGCCGATACGAGAAACTCCACTTACGGACGATCCCCATGAGCACCCATCCCCGCCTTTCCGCCGCAGACGCCAGCCTCCTGCTGGACCACCTGATCGGCAACGACGACTTCCGCAGCCACTTCACCGCGTCGCCTGCCAAGGCGCTGGCCTCGATCGGGCTGGACGGTGCCGTTGGCGAGAACGACTGCATGAAGATCGGCACCCTGGCCTCGGTCGAAGAGCTGAGCCAGGTGCGTGACGGGCTGCAGGCCCACCTGTCCGGGTCGGTGGCGGCCATGACCGTGGTGTTCTGCTTCGAAGCCGGCAAGGTCGGCGAGCGCATCGACGGCTGACCCGCCATCAGGGTGCGCCGGCCGTGGCCGGCGTACCCCACGTGGAGACGTCATGCACGTTCAGCGGTTGCCACACCTGCAGGGCGGTGACCTCGGCAATGGCCTGGCCGCGATGCTGGGCCAGCCAGGCCTGCTGGCGGCGTACCGCGGCTTCATTGCCCTGCGCTCGCAGCGCGAGCAGCAGCACGACGTGTGCCTGCACCGGCTCGCTGCCATCGAGCATCGGCTCGATCAGGGTGCGGGCAGCCTCGGGCCGCCGCATCTGCAGTTCGTCCATGGCGCTGACGATGCGCAGCCAGCGGTCCGCGACCGGACTGCGCAGGCTGCGCAGCAGGGGCCGCTGCTCGTCCAGCCAGCGCCTGGCCAGTTCGAACTGGCCCTGCCGCTGCGCCAGGTGGACCAGTGCCAGCCATTGCAGGCCACGGGCATGCAGCATGGGATCATCACGCTCCTGCAGCATCGGCTGCAGCAGCGCCGCAATGGCCTGCAGCCCAGCACGGTCAGCGCTCGGGCACAGCGCCGCCACGCTGGCGTGCTGCAGGCGCTGCTGCACCTGCAGGTCGATCAGCGTCGGCGCCGCTGCATCTTCGCGTATCGCCTGCTGCATGGCCGCGCAATCGCGCTGCGCAGCCGCCAGCAACAACTGCGCACGCAGCTTCATCCGCTCCTGCAGGCCATCACTGGCGTGGATCTGCGGCAACAGCTGCGCGGCCTTCGCGTACTGTCCCTGCGCCACCAGCACATCCACGCCGGTCTCATCGGCATCATCGCGACCGCGCAGGACCTGCGCCTGGGCCAGCGTTTCGGCAGCGAGCTGCGGTTGGTTGGCAGCGATCTGTATCCGCACCAGATGGACCAGCGGATACAGCCGCAGCGGATCCTGCGGTACTGCGGCCGCACGCGCATAGGGTTCGGCCTCGCTGAACTGGTTGGCCTGCAGCAGGTACCAGGAGGTGTTGGACAGCCCCGCGAACGAATCCGGATAGACCTTGGCCAACGTGCGCCATTGCTCCAGCGCCCAGCCACCTGGCTCCAGCTCGGCCATCCAGGCCTTCAGGTACAGCCGCTCGCGTGGCGGCAGCCGATCCTGCAGGTCCAGCGCATGCTGCATAGCTTCGCGTGCACGCCGCCCTTCCTCGACGCGCGCATGCAGTTTGGCCACGCCCATGTAGGCCAGGGCGAAACCGGGATCGATATCGATCGCCGCCTGGTACAGGTTGCGCGCCTCCTCGAAGCGACGCTGGCCCAGTGCACTCTCCGCCAGCGCGAATGCTCGCAGTGCGCGCAGGTCCTGGGTCGATGCCCGCGGCAGCGGCAACGACTGTTCCAGGCTCGCCACCGATTCGCCCAGTCCGCGACGCAGGCGCCCGACCACGTCGTCCACCGCGAACACCATCTGGTCGGATCGATCCACGGTGGCGGTGAACGTCTGGATCACGTGGCCGCTGCCGGGTGCGGCGACATCGATGGCCAGCTCGTAGCCACCGATCTTCTGCCGCACCGTCGGCAGCAGCACGGCGCGCGCGCCTTCCCGCACCGCCACGTTGGCCGCGGTATCGCGGCTGAGCCGGGTATCGCCCGAGAGCCGCGCCATTTCCAGGCTTTCGCGGATCTTGCCCTCCGACAGCACGTTCACGTAGCGCGATTGCTCCAGCGCGATCCGGATCGCGTGCCGCATCGAGTCGTCGAAGATCGGGTCGCCGGTGAGGTTGTCGACATCACCGAGCACCACCCAGTCGCGCTCGGCGAACGCGATCGCCGGTTCCGGCCGCAGCAGCAGCCAGCCGCCCAGCACCGCCACCGCCAGCACCAGGCCTTCGGCGGCCAGCACCAGCGGCTGCCGCCACAACGGCAGGTCGCGGCGGGCCTTGGCATTGGCACGCGGCATGCGCAGCGGTGCGGAGCCGATCTCGCCCACTTCGATCACTTCCTGTACCACCGGCACGCCCTTGAAGCGCCAGCGCCCGTGTGACTTCCACAACAGGCGCGTGCCGCGCTCGCCCAACGCATCGGTGGCACGGCGGGTCAGCGATTCGGCTACCGCCGACAACAGGATCTGGCCGGGCCGGGCCAGCGTCATCAGGCGCGCCGCCATCGGCTTGGCCAGGCCTTCCACTTCCATCGACTTGGCGCCGGCGCGGACTGCCTCGGCACTGTTTTCCCAGGTCAGCACGTCGCCCACATGCAGGCCGGCACGCGCGCGCAGTTCAATCGCACGCTGCTGGCCCAGCGCATGCAGTTCACGCTGGTAGTCCAGGGCGAAGCCCAGGGCATCGATGGCGCGCTCGAACAGCATGAACAGGCCGTCCGAACGATCAATCAGCTGGCCATTCCAGCGGTGCTGCAGCACCAGCACCAGGCGGTCGTGTTCCTGGAACAGGCTCGCCGCCGCCACGTCGCCGATCCGCTCGACCAGCTGCAGCGAATCACACAGATCAGTGAACAGCAGGGCGCGTAGCTGTGGGCTATGCGGGGCTGACGTTCCGTTGTCGCCATTCATCGCCTGCATCTCCCTATTGGCCGTCCGGATCATCCACCCAGCGCAGGCAGTTGCCGCCATCACGCTTGGCCCGGTACAGCGCCCGATCGGCGCTGGCATACCACTCACTCCAGCCCGCGTCGGCATCCAACAGGCTGGCTCCGATGCTGACCAGGCTTACATGCGGCGTGCCGTGACTGCGCTCGAGCAGGCCGTGCACCGCGCTGAGGATGAACTCGGCAGCGTGCTGCACGATCTCGCGGTTGCCACGGCGCAGCATCAGGCAGAACTCATCGCCGCCAAGCCGGCAGGCCAGATCCTGTTCGCCAGCCATCGAGCGCAGGATGTTGCCCATGCTCTGCAGCACGCGGTCGCCGGCCTGGTGGCCGTGGCGGTCGTTGATCTGCTTGAAGCGGTCGCAGTCGATCAGCAGCAGCGCCTGTGGCGGCCCCTCGGCACGCTCGCGGCACTCCTGCAGGTACAGGGTGAGGCCACGGCGGTTGTGCAGGCCGGTCAGTTCATCGGTACGCACCAGCTCGCGGGTGTGGGTCAGCTGGTGGGTGGTGATGTAGAGGTTGTCCAGCGCGGTTTCCAGATCGTGGTTGCGCCGGCGCAGCTGGCTGATCAGGGCCTGTTCGTTGGCCAGCACGCGCATGATCGTGCGGCGCAGGAAATAGGCCACCAGGCCCGGATTGGATTCGACCAGCCGGTGGAAATCAGCCGGCCCCAGTTCCAGCACATCGCAGTCGACCAGCGCGCGCGCGCTCGCGCTGCGCAGGTGGTCGCCGACCAGCAGGCCCAGTTCTCCGAAGAACTCATGCTGCCCGAGTGTCTTGATCACCAGGTCCTCGCCGAAGTCCAGTTCGATCTGGCCTTCGAGGATCACATACATGCGCTCGCCGCGGTGACCACGCTGGAACAGCCACTGTCCGGCACGGAGCTTGCATGCGCGGGCGAATCTGGCAAACAATGCCACCTCGGCATCTGACAACAGCGCGTGCACGATCTCGGCCATCGCCACCCGGGCGATACCTGTCGTCACATCACTGTTCTCGGCCGCACCCCTGCCGGTCATTCCCTGCACCCGCCGCCAGCGTCCCCTGGTGAGCCGCGGAGCATAGCACCGCTTTAAAGTGTGCGCCCTATCTCATTTTGACCGCTCTGCCGATCTTGATTGATGTGAAGATCGGTGGTGGCCCGTTCTGGTCACGGGCGCCCGGGCAAAACCCCTGCTGTATCAATCCGATGCCGGGTTTCACAGGGTTTCGGCCAAGTTGCCGGAACCCGGGGTGCGCCTGATTGACGCTGCCCGCTGGCTGCCCCTTGCATCGATACAACAACGCCGGCAGGTCCCCCGACCGGCCGGCGTTGTCTGGCCCTTCCCTGGCCACCCTGATCACCCGGTGCCCGGTAGTGCCGGC
Organism: Stenotrophomonas maltophilia group sp. SKK55; assembly: GCF_057179845.1. Classification (NCBI taxonomy): domain Bacteria; kingdom Pseudomonadati; phylum Pseudomonadota; class Gammaproteobacteria; order Lysobacterales; family Lysobacteraceae; genus Stenotrophomonas; species Stenotrophomonas maltophilia group sp. SKK55. The sequence goes on along the minus strand of NZ_JBXUHP010000014.1, from coordinate 7,699 downwards.
CGCGGCCGGCAACTGCATGGGCTTCGGAAACATCGATGGGTTGCCGGCCAGCGGCCGGCACTACCGGATCACGCGGCGCGTTCGCTGCGCCCGCCATGGAACTGCTCTTCCTCGGTCGAGCCGGTCAGCGCGGTGGTCGACGACTGGCCCTGCTGAATCGCCTGGGTCACCGCATCGAAATAGCCGGTACCGACCTCACGCTGGTGCTTGACCGCAGTGAAACCGCGCTCGGCCGCTTCGAACTCGGCTTCCTGCAGTTCCACGAACGCGCTCATCTGGCGGCGTGCGTAGCCGTGGGCCAGGTTGAACATGCCGTAGTTCAGCGCATGGAATCCGGCCAGGGTGATGAACTGGAACTTGTAGCCGTAGCTGCCCAGTTCGCGCTGGAACTTCGCAATCGTGGCGTCATCCAGGTTCTTCTTCCAGTTGAAGCTGGGCGAGCAGTTGTAGGCCAGCAGCTTGCCCGGGAACTTCGCATGGATCGCCTCGGCGAACTTGCGCGCGAATTCCAGGTCCGGCTTGCCGGTCTCGCACCACACCAGGTCGGCGTAGGGCGCGTAGGCCAGGCCACGGCTGATCGCCTGGTCCAGGCCGTTGCGGGTCTTGTAGAAGCCTTCGACGGTGCGCTCACCGGTGGTGAACGGCTTGTCGTTGCCGTCGATGTCACTGGTCAGCAGATCCGCAGCTTCGGCATCGGTGCGCGCGACCAGCAGGGTCGGCACGCCCATCACGTCGGCGGCCAGTCGTGCGGCGTTGAGCTTCTCGATCGCCTCGCGGGTCGGCACCAGCACCTTGCCGCCCATGTGCCCGCACTTCTTCACCGAGGCCAGCTGGTCCTCGAAGTGCACGCCGGCGGCGCCGGCCTCGATCATCGCCTTCATCAGTTCAAAGGCGTTGAGCACGCCGCCGAAGCCGGCCTCGGCATCGGCCACGATCGGCTGCAGGAAGTCGATGTCATCCTTGCCTTCGGCGTGGTGCAGCTGGTCGGCGCGCAGCAGCGTGTTGTTGATGCGCTTGACCACCGCCGGCACCGAATCGGCCGGGTACAGCGACTGGTCCGGATACATCTGGCCAGCCAGGTTTGCGTCGGCCGCCACCTGCCAACCGGACAGGTAGATCGCCTTCAGGCCGGCCTTGACCTGCTGCATGGCCTGGTTGCCGGTCAGTGCACCCAGCGCGTTGACGAACTCGCGCTCATGCAGCGACGCCCACAGCTTCTCCGCACCCAGGCGGGCCAGCGAATGCTCGATGTGGACGGTGCCGCGCAGGCGCACCACGTCGGCGGCGCTGTAGTTGCGCTGGATGCCTTCCCAACGCGGGTGGGTATCCCAGTCGTGCTGGATCTGTTCGGCAGTGGGCAGCTTGCTCATGTCTTTCTCCAGTTCGGTTCGTGCGTGCAGCGGGGAGGGAAACAGCGGCAGACGCGGGCGGCAGTCAGTCGATGCGCGCGTAAGCCGGCAGGGTCAGGAAATCGGTCAGTTCGTCGCTGCGGCTCAGTTCGCCGAGCAGGGCGATGGCCTCGCCGATGCGCGCGCCACCGGGCAGCGCGGCGGTATCGCCCAGCCGTGCTGGCAGCTGCGCCAGGGTGGAATCCAGCAGGGCCAGGTCGATCGCGGTGCCATCGTCCAGCTGCTGGCCCGGCGTATGCAGCCACTGCCACAGTTGGCTGCGGCTGATCTCGGCGGTGGCCGCGTCCTCCATCAGGTGATGGATCGGCACACAGCCGTTGCCATCCAGCCAGGCGGCCAGGTAGCGCACGCAGACTTCCACGTTGCCTTCGAAACCGGCGCGGGTGATGGTGCCCGGCGGCCGCGCGATCAGTTCGTCGCGGCCGACGCGCACATCCTGGCGCAGCACGCTGTGCTGGTTCGCACCGGGCATGTGCTCGTCGAAGATCGCCATCGCCACCGGAATCAGCGCCGGGTGCGCGACCCAGGTGCCGTCGTGGCCGGCGCTGACTTCACGCAGCTTGTCGGCGCGCACGCGGGCCATCGCCTGCTCGTTGGCAGCGGCATCGTTGTTGATCGGGATCTGCGCGGCCATGCCGCCCATCGCATGCGCACCGCGGCGGTGGCAGGTCTGGATCAGCAGTTCCGAATACGCCTTCAGGAATGGCTGGGTCATGGTCACCTGACCGCGTTCGGGCAGCACGCGGTCGGCGTGGCGGCGGAAGGTCTTCAGGTACGAGAAGATGTAATCCCAGCGCCCGCAGTTCAGGCCGACGATGCGGTCACGCAGTGCGTGCAGGATCTCGTCCATCTCGAACACCGCCGGCAGCGTTTCGATCAGCACGGTCACCTTGATCTGGCCGTGCGGCAGGCCGAGCATCCCTTCGATGTGCGACAGCGCGGTTTCCCACAGCGCCGCCTCTTCCATGCTCTGCAGCTTGGGCAGGTAGAAGTACGGGCCACGATCCTTCGCCTGCAGGGTGCGGGCGTTGTGGAAGGCGAACACCGCTGCGTCGAACAGGCCACCGGCGAGGAACTGGCCGTCGATGCGCACGTGCTTCTCGTCCAGGTGCCAGCCACGCGGGCGCACGATCAGCACCGCCTGCTCGTCGTACGGGCGCAGCGTGTAGTGCTTGCCATTGGGGGCGGTGTATTCCAAGTCGCCACGCACCGCGGCGGCCAGCGACTGCTGTCCGGCCAGCAGGTTGCGCCAGGTCGGCGAGGTCGAATCCTCGAAGTCGGCCATGAACACCTTGGCGCCGGAGTTCAGCGCGTTGATGACCATCTTCGGGTCGGTCGGGCCGGTGATCTCGACGCGGCGGTCCTGCAGCGCGGCCGGCAGCGGCGCAACGCGCCAGTCGCCGCTGCGGATCGCAGTGGTGTCTTCACGGAAGTCCGGCAGGCCGCCCTGGTCGAAGAACGCCTGGCGTTCACGGCGGGCCTGCAGCCTCGCCTGCCGGCCCGGTTCCACCGCGCGGTGCAGCGACACCAGCAGGGCCAGCAGCGGCGCCGGCAGCACGGTGTCCTGGCCGGCCACGCGGGTCGCCAGGGCGATGCCGGGGGTGGCCTTGGTGGCGGGAGTGGGAACGGCGGAAGCGACGGCGGACATGAGGCGACTCCAGCGGTGGGGGAACGTCTCCACGGTGCCGCCGGGCCTCAGTATTTGGGAAAACAGTTTTTGCAATGTTTTACATAAGTTGTGCTAATACTCGTTACACGATGAGCACACGCACCGCGCCAAGTCCGCGTTTTTCCTACAAATCCGACCGGCTGAAGCCGCTGCGCGCGTTCTGCCAGACCGTGCGCCTGGGCTCGGTCTCACGGGCGGCTGAGGCACTTTTCGTCAGCCAGCCGGCCATCAGCCTGCAGTTGCAGGCGTTGGAACGGGAGCTGGGGGTGCCATTGTTCGAGCGCAGCGGGCGGCGCCTGGTGCCCAGCCGCGAGGGCCAGCTGCTGTACGAGATGGCACAGCCGCTGGTGGAGAACCTGGACGGGCTGGAGGCGCGCTTCCGCGACAAGGTGCGCGGCCTGGACGCGGGCGAGCTCAACATCGCCGCCAACAGTTCGACCATCCTGTACCTGCTGCCGAAGATCGTCGAACGCTTCCGCCTGCACCATCCGGACGTGCGCCTGACCCTGTACAATGCGATCAGCGCCGACGGCACCGACCTGCTGCGCGAGGATGCCGCCGACCTGGCGATCGGTTCGATGACCGATGTGCCGGCCGACCTGACCTACGCCCCGGCCTACCGCTTCGAGCAGGTGCTGATCGCACCACACGATCATCCGCTGGCCAAGGGCGGCGAGCTGGAGCTGGCCGATATTGCGCGCTATCCGCTGGTGCTGCCGCCGAAGCGGCAGATCACCTACCGGCTGGTGGACCAGGTGTTCCAGCGCCACCGCATCGCCTACACCGTGGCGCTGGAGGTGGGGGGCTGGGAAGTGATCAAGCAGTACGTGGCGATGGGCATGGGCATTTCCATCGTGCCGGCGCTGTGCCTGAACGAGGCCGACCACGAGCGGCTGGCGGCGCGATCGATGAAGCGCTGGTTCCCCGAGCGCAGCTACGGGGTGATCGTGCGCCGGGGAAAGGCGTTGTCGGCGCAGGCGCGGGCGTTCATCGAGCTGATCCAGCCGGAGTTGTTCAGTCCGCGCGATTACGACCAGAGCGGGCATTCGGAGCGGTGAGGGGTGTTCTGGTTTGCAGGGCTGCCGCCCTGCACCCGCCGAAGCCAGATCAACGTCAACATCAAGAGCGGCATTCGGCGGGATGGCGAGGTGGGTCCGGTTGCGGGGGACGCTGCAAGTACGTCCCTGTAAGCTCGGTCGCGCCATCCATGGCGCTCACGCCCCCGCAACCGGCCCCACCCCGCCTTCGACAGTTGGTCGCTGCTGTTGGTGCCAGCTGCTGTTGGTGGGTGCCGACCGTTGGTCGGCACGGGATCGGATCCCATCTCTGATTCATTTCCGGCTGACGATGAATAAACTGGCCCCATGTCCATTGAACTGCGCCACCTGCGCTACTTCCTCGCTGTCGCCGATACGCTGCACTTCGGCCAGGCGGCGGAGCGGCTGGGCATGTCACAGCCGCCGCTCAGCCAGCAGATCCGCCAGCTGGAAGAACTGATTGGCGCGCGCCTGTTCGTGCGCAGCCATCGCCGCGTGCAGCTGACGCCTGCGGGCGAGCTGCTGCAGGAACGTGCACGCGCCATCGTGCAGCAGGTGGAAACGGCCGTGGACGAGGTACAGCGTGCACAGCGTGGTGAGCAGGGTGAACTGCATATCGGTCTGACTCGCGCCACGCCACTGTCACCGCAGATTCCGCGTTCGATCCTGCGCTACCGTCAGCAGTACCCGCAGGTGCGGCTGCAGCTGAGCGAGATGAACACGCTGCAGCAGATCGACGCGCTGCTCGACGGTTCACTGGACGTGGGCATCATCCGCAAGCGCGCGCTGCCGCCGGAACTGGTGGCGCACAGCCTGTTCGTCGACCCGCTGGCGCTGATCGTGCACGCCGACCACCCTGCCCTGCGCAGGCTGTCGAAGCATGGCACGCTGTCGCTGCGCGACTTCGCGCAGGAGCCGTTCGTAGCGTTCCGCCGCAGCGCCGGCGCGGGCATCCACGACCACATGATCGCGTTGTGCGCAGCGGCGGGCTTCACGCCGCGCATCGTGCAGGAAGCCGGTGAAGCATCGACCTTGATCAGCCTGGCCGCTGCGGGCCTGGGTGCGGCGATCCTGCCGTCTTCATGCGATCACATACGCGTGGAAGGATCGCGCTTCGTGGCACTGGCCGATGCTGGCGCGCATTCGGAAGTGCAGCTGGCCTGGCACCGCGAACGGGTAACGCCGCTGATCCGCAATTTCGCCACGCTGCTGCGCGGAGCGTTCGCCGAGGGGTAGGCGTGCACTCCACCCGGGTAGTGCCGGCCGCTGGCCGGCAACCCCACAGGGGCCGGCATGCCGGCCAGCGGCCGGCACTACCGTACACGTTGGTTCACGCCGTCACCGGCTGCGGGGCGCGCTGCTGCAGCGCCCAGACAATGCCACCGCCGATCAGGGTCAGCACGGCGGCGAACAGGCACACACCCAGCCAGTCCCACGCCGCATAAGCCAGGCCGCCTAAACCACCAAGCACACTCGAACCCAGGTAATAGGCAAACAGATACATCGCCGAGGCTTCGGCGCGCATCGTACCGGCGCGGCTGCCAACCCAGCTGCTGGCCACCGAGTGGCCGCCGAAGAAGCCGAACGTGACCAGCGCGATACCCAGTGCCATCGCACTCAGCCACGGCATTGCCAGCAGTGCGATGCCGGCGCCGATCAACGCGAACGAGATCGACAGGATGCGGCCGCGCCCGTAGCGCGTTGCCTGCTGGCCCATCCACGCCGAACTGAAGGTGCCCACCAGATAGACGCTGAAGATCAGGCCGACCACGGTCTGGCTGAGGTGGTACGGTGGCGCCAGCAGGTGGTAGCCCAGGTAGTTGTAGAGGGTGACGAACACGCCCATCAGCACGAACGAGGTGGCGAACAGCCACGGCAGGCCCGGGTCGGCGAACAGCAGGCGCCAGCGCGACGGCAACCGGCGCAGGCCGTCACGACGGGGATGGAAGTGGCGCGACGGCGGCAGCTGAAGCCACAGCAGCACGGTACTGGCCACCGCGATGATCGAGACCACGCCGATACCCCAGCGCCAGCCCCAGTGGTCGGCGATGATGCCGGCCAGCAGGCGTCCGCTCATGCCACCGATGGCGTTGCCGCCGATGTACAAGCCCATCGCCAGTCCCAGCGCGCGGCTGTCCATTTCCTCGACCAGGTAGGTCATCGCCACCGCCGGCACGCCGCTCAGCGCCAGGCCGAGCAGCGTGCGCAATACCAGCAGCGTGGTCCAGTCATCGACCAGCGCCGAGCTCAGCGACAGCATGGCCGAGGCCAGCAACGCGACGATCATCAACGGGCGGCGGCCGACCGCGTCGGACAGCAGGCCGGCCAACAGCATTGCCACCGCCAGCGTGCCGGTGGTCAGCGACAACGACATCGCGCTGCCGGCGGCGGACACGCCGAAGTGACGGCTGAACTCAGGCAGCAGCGGCTGCACCGTGTACAGCAGGCCGAAGGTGGAAAAGCCGGCCAGGAACAGCGCCAGCGCGGTGCGACGAAAGGCCGGTGTGCCCTGCTGAATGCGGGTCTCGGCGCTGGGATCGACAGTGGGGGGGCGGCGTTCGATGGCCGCCGCGGTTTCGCCAGTCATGGGATCGATGGGCCGGTAGGGGCGGCCAAGCGTGGGAGGGAACGGGCCTCAGACTAGGCCCGTCTATCCAGTCGATCCATAACCTGATAGGTCATGATTGATATACGAGAAGTATCAATTCAGCTTACAGGCGCTGCCACTCGAAGCCGTCGCCCCGGCGGTAGTACACCGCCACCGCGCGGCCGTAGAGCTTGTCGGCGTCGACGAAGCCGAAGAAGCGGCCATCGAAGCTGTTGCCGCGGTGGTCACCCAGCACCAGCACCTTGCCGGCCGGCACCACCAGGTCGGCGATGTCCGGACCGCCGCCCATGTCCAGATCAAGGCGGGCGCGTCGCTCGCCGAAGGCTTCCACGTCCTGCAGGTCGGCCATCTGCAGCGGCTGCCCGTTGATGCTCAGATGGCCCTCGCGCATCTGCACATGGTCACCGGCCACCGCCGCGACGCGCTTGATCAGGCGGGTGCCGTCGGCCGGTGAGTCGAAGACCGCCACCTCGCCACGCTGCGGGGTGCCGGTCGCCATCAGTTCCGTGTTGGTGAACGGCAGACGCAGACCGTAGGCGCGCATGTCCACCACCACCCGGTCGCCGGGCTGCAGGGTCGGCTGCATCGAACCACTCGGCACCACGTAATGGTTGGCCAGGGTATCGCGGGCGGCGGCGAGCAGGCCGAGCATCACCAGCAGCGGCAATGCCTCCTTCTTCAGCCAGGCCACGGCGCGTTGGGAAAAGGGGGGGCGGGCAACAGCATCCATGACAGGCTCCGGTTGGGTGGTGGCTGCATCAGACCACATCCGGGCGCAAGAGGTTCCCGCGCCGCGCTCCTGTAGAGCCGAGCCTACGCTCGGCTTGTTCTTTGTAGGGTCGAGGTTGCCCGACTGGGGCGCAGAGCAGCCGAGCGTAGGCTCGGCTCTTATCTCTTCCGACTCTGGCACCTTAGGTGCCGAGAGCCCGGCGCGGACGACCGTTCGGCTCTAGGTCTTTTCGATCGCTCTGTAGCA
>NZ_JBXUHP010000013.1:0-159789 GCF_057179845.1 Stenotrophomonas maltophilia group sp. SKK55 | reverse complement strand
CGTAGTCTGCCCCAAAACCAATTGACCGCAGCAGGCTCGAGGTCTGCTGCGGCCTAGGGATGTTTATCAGGGATGGGGTGGATGTCTGCTTATGGCCGAAAGCGGACATCGCCAAGGCAGTGGATTAAGGTTGTTTATCGTGGCATGGGCATGGCACCTTTCGATCCAGAGCGGACATCAGCGTGAGCGCACGCTCTGCACCCTGGTAGCTCTCACTACACATCGGACTGTTAAGTGAACCACAGCCGTCCTAAAATGAGGCCGTATCAAGGGTCTAGTCCTCAAATCACGGGCTGCGGGTACTTCGTATAGCCCGACTCGAGGAGCCGACCATTGTTCATTTAGCACGGCGCAATCATTCTGGGCAGCGGACGGGGACGTGATGAAGCAAGACATGAAGGAAAAGCTCAAAGAAGCCGTGTTTGATGTCGAGCACGCTTTAGGAATGTACGCTTCTGGCTACTGCACCATTCCAGCAGAAGCAATCTATGACAAAGATGCGTTGGCTTCAGTCATGAGCGTAGTCAAAGATTGCCATATCTACCTTATTGGGCTCGTACCCAGGATTGTCCTTGAGAATGCAAAACTAGAGAACGACAAGCTGAGCATTTTTATGAGTGCTCTAGGACAGACTTACGAGGTCAAGTACCCGTGCCCAGAAGGGTGTCGGTTGCAGCTGGTCGATGACATATATCACGTTGTTGATGCATCGGGACGCTTGGGATGGCCAAGTCCTCAGGACCTACAGGCACGACTAAGCTCCATATCGCAGGCGATAGATTTCGACGTGAAGTACATCGGGCAGGCCTACGGAAAAGATGGATCACGCAATGCCTTAGACAGACTGCTGAAGCACGAGACGCTTCAGAAAATTGCCTTGAAAGGCATTCCTGAGACGCACAAGCTAACCCTGCTGCTGTTGACAGTTGTTCCCAACAGTCAGCTCTTCACGTTCTTCAATCCATTCGCCAAGAACAAAGATAATGATGGGACGCGCATTCGCGCGGGGCTGGAGAAGCTATACGAGACTAGTGAGCAAGAACGAATCACTCTCTATGAGGCATCACTTATCCGGTACTTCTCTCCCGAGTACAACATTGAGTTCAAAAACAGCTTCCCGTCCACCAACCTGAAGGTCCTTCAAGCCTGCTACGAGAAGGATTTCAGTGCGGTTGTGGCAGAGATATGCATCGACGAGCTTCCGTTCAGATTAAGATCTGACTGTGTAGCACCGGCGCACTATCACATAGCTAAGCACAACTTGCATAAAGAGAGTGACCGGCGAATATTCTTTGGACTGTAGTTCGGTGAATTCTCTGTCTGCTGCTGGCGGGAAGCTGTCGTGGGCTCGACATGGCAGCAACTGACCCAAAGCGGACATCCATCAGTGCTTGTCCACTGCTCTTGAAATGCGGCCTGGTCTGCTTGCTGGGTCCGGCTATGCCTCGGCTTGTCAGCCGGACCCAGCAGCCCTAAGATCGAGCCGCTGTCAGCGGGGATAGCCCACCATATGGTGGTATGTGGATAAGTCGTGTAACCGGACCCAGGGATCCGGCTACAAGGTAGTTAGGCAGCAGGGGGAGATGGTGGACAGCCGAAGTATCTTTGAAAGACTGACACGACCCGTGCCAATCAATCTCGCAGACCTCCCAGAAGAGTTCGGTATCTACGCTCTTTGGGACCATGAACGACAAATCCGGTGCATCGGTAGCACACCAAAAGCCACCGAGGGATTCCGCACCAGGATTTACAGCAAGCACGCCACTGGCAGCGAAGGTCGCAGCCACAAGTTCACGCAAGCGTATTGCACCGGCCGTATGTGGCGTTACTGCAAGAAGCTTGATCACCCAGCTGCCGCTCGCGAGCAGTCCGCCACAGATGCGGACGCAGCAAAGAAGCTGAGAAACGCCTTTATTCGTAAGCACTGTGGGGCGAGCTACGTATCCATACCTCGTAGCTATCTGCCAGAGCCATACTTCGCAAACCTCACTTCATTGGAGTTCCAGCTTCAGGCTATGGCACCTTCAAGCATGCGGGCGTGGGAGGGTATTGGGTTTCGGCCTCTACCAGAACCGGCACCTCTCGTGGATCGCTTGTTGGCTGAACTACCTCACTTTGCAGCAGGCGCTGAAAGGCAGCATGCCATCTATAAGGCGCATGTGCTTTGCACTGATGTCTAACAATTCATTGATACTCGCCTTCTCAACAAGCTGCGCAATCAATGCGCGCATGAGTGGGGAGATTTCCGCATTGCCCAACAGATAGTTGATACCTACATTGAGCCAATGACAATGAAACATGCGCTCAATGCTGAAAATGAGGTCCAACCGATCCTGTTCCCACCAAGCTGCGCGCCGAAGCAAGTGCTCGTCAGTACCCTTGCGGCGTTGATCACCTTTGCGAACCTGCTCAAGCCCCTTCTCAAAGCGGCCGTCACGGAGGGAACGGGTGACGGCATCTAACGATTCCAAGCCGAAGCCGCCTGATGGCTCGGCTTAGTTCAGGCGTTTGGCGGTGTCCGCTTTTGGCCGGAAGCGTACGCTGACCAAACGATGTTTTAGCCCGGCCACTCACGGGCCGTCGGGCGCTCAACGGGGCCAATACAGTGCCCCTGAGTCCTCGCCGCATTAGTCGGAACGCTAACCTCCCCTTCATTGCCATGGGCTAGGGGGGAATTTCTATCCTGAGCCGCGTTAGCCTTGACAGAGCACCAGTTCGATAGGGGTTGCGCTGAACACTTCCCCTCAAACACATATAGTGCTGGTGTTCCTACTGCTTCGCGCGCCCTTCGCATGCCTATCTGAACCTGTCGCCTGGCCTGGACTTCGAGACCAAGCTGTTCGCCAAGACCAATGCGCCTCAGCTGCTGCGCAAGGAACTGTCGAAACCCGGTTACGTGCCGCAGCCGATCGCGCTGGGCATCAACACCGATGCGTACCAGCCGATCGAGCGCAAGTTCAAGCTGACCCGCCAGCTGATCGAAGTGATGCAGGAAACCAGGCATCCGTTCTCGCTGATCACCAAGAACGCACTGGTCGAGCGCGACATTGATCTGCTCGCGCCGCTGGCGGCGGAGAACCTGGTCAGTGTGCATTTCTCGGTGACCTCGCTGGACCCGCATCTTTCCGCGAAGCTGGAACCGCGCGCATCAGCACCCCATGCACGGTTGCGCGCGATGAAGCGCCTGCATGACGCGGGTATCCCGGTGGGCGTGATGGTGGCGCCGGTGATTCCGTGGATCAACGACAGCGAACTTGAAGCGGTGCTGGAGGCTGCGCATGATGCCGGCGCCAGTACCGCGGGCTACGTGCTGCTGCGCCTGCCGCTGGAAGTGGCGCCGCTGTTCCGCGACTGGCTCGATACCCATCATCCCAATCGCGCCGCGCACGTGATGAGTACCATCCAGCAGCTGCGTGGTGGCAAGGACTACGACAGCCAGTTCGGCACCCGCATGCGCGGCCAGGGTGTGTATGCCGATCTGCTGAACAACCGCTTCAAGCTGGCGCGCAAGCGGTTGGGATTCAATGCGCAGAACAGCCATTGGCCGAAGCTGGATTGCAGCCGGTTCCAGAAGCCGCTGCCGCCGAAGAAGGATTCGCCGCAGGGGTCGTTGTTCTGAGGCCATCTCCGGCAGGAGTGATGGCCGTCGGTGGCGCAGCAGCGCCCACAGTTTCTTGCGGCGGAAAGTGCGTCTCTTTTGTCGCTTTCGGCATCCCAGCCAAGTCGCTGATGACATCTTCTTCGCTGTATCGATGAACAACAGCGGCTCACCCGCATCGCTGCTCTATGCAATGAGCTGAACATCAGATTAATATCCAAGGCCCTCAGCCGCATGCTCAGGCGCGAGTGGAAACCGATCCAGCAATTCGAGGAATACCAAGAGCATGATGCTCCGTTCGACAAGCACGTCCGCCGCCGCCCTTCTGTTGATCCCACTGACGATCACTACAGCCTGCTGGGTACCTGGCGCTTCTGCAAGGAAGGCACCTTGGGTGTTCTACCAGAACAAGGACGGAAACTCCGATATCAAGAATATGGACAGGGTCTACGCCATCCGCCCGCCCAGCGCAGCCGCAATCGCATCAGCGGGCGTGATCTCAATCGGCAAGGGCGTGTCCTACCACTCCGATATCTCCCTGCCTGCCAAAACGGCGCTGGAGCAGGAAACGGATGATCGCCGTGACGACTGCAACGAGCGCAAGGGCAATCCGGTCGTGCTCTACACCGGCAACAAGGTAGAGATTGAGCGTGACTTCACCGTCAATGGGGAAATGGGCCTGTTCCTCGAGCGCACCTACAATCACCACTGGAGCGCCGCAGGTCTGTTCGGCAATCACTGGATCAGCAACTTCGACTACAGCCTGGTATTCTCCAACGCACAGAATACGGCGTGGGCACAGCGGCCGGACGGCCGACGTATCAAGCTGATCTGGAATGAGGCCGAAGCACGATGGAATGAGGATCGTGCCAAGCCGATCGCATATCTGGTGAAGAACAGCGATGGAAGCTTCACGCTGAACAATGAGGAGCTCGGTAGCGAACGCTACAACGCAGATGGCTATATAACCGAACTCCGCAACGAGCAAGGTGTCTACTGGACCTTTGCCTATATCAACAAGTACCTGCAGACCGTCACTCATTCGTCAGGTCGTAGCATCCAGTTCACGTGGAACAATGGTCTGCTGATCCAAGCCAAGGACCCAGCTGGGAACGTCTATCAGTACGGATACACCGCCGATGTCTTCGGGGCAGGTCGCGCCCGCCTTGCAAGCGTAACCCTGCCAGGTGCGCCGCAGACGACCATTACCTATCACTATGAGGACGCGCGCTACCCGGGAGGATTCACCGGGAAGTCGTACAACGGCGTCCGATATTCCACCTTTGCCTACGATGCCTACAAGCGAGCGACGTTGTCGGAGCATGCTGGTGGAATCGAACGGCACACGTTCAGCTACGTGGTCGAAAGCAGTGCGCCGGTGGCCGCCCCCCCTGCGCCAGCCCGGCCCGGTGGCGTTCGCGGCAGCGAAGAGACCGGATGGTGTGAGTACAACCCGCGCCAGGGTCAGATCTGTATTCAACCCCGTTCCTTGCCCGGTGGCCCAATTCAACTCGCCGCTCGTAGCGGATCACAGAGCACGCTCTTGGCGGCAGCCGATGACCGGACACGTCCCATCAAGCTGAAAGTCAGCGAGACGAACCCGCTGGGACGCACCACCACGTATGCCTATGAGGACGGGCGCCAAGTGTCGGTGACCGGAATCAGATCATCCAACTGTCCGGCGAGCTACAAGGAGCGCACGTACGATGCAAACGGAAACCCGGACATTTTTCACGACTTTGTCGACAATCTTACCGACTTCGACTACAGCGCTGACGGCAACCTGCTGAAGAAGAGCGAAGCCATTGGAAGCTCGGCCGAACGCGTCACGCTCTATCAATGGGACACGGCAGGACGTCATCTGCTCAAAGAAACGATTGTTGGCGATAGCGAAACCACCTTCACTTACGATGGCAGGGGCAACATCAGTTCAACGACGAAGCGCAATCTGACGGCGGCCGGTGTAAACGGGCAGGCAAGAACCACGCAATACACCTACACCTATCATGCCAACGGGCTGACCGCCTCCATCAAGGAAGATGGTCCTCTGGCACAGGACGACATCACGTCCACATTCGACACGAAGGGCGATTTGTCCAGCGTCACCAACGCGCTCGGTCACACGGTTAGCTACTCCAACTTCAACGGACTGGGCTTGCCGGGACGCATCGTCAATGCGAACGGTGGTGTGCGGGAGCTGACGTATGACGGCCGCGGCCGCGTTGTGTCCGACAGAACCAGCTCGGGTACCGGCTGGGCGACCACATCCATTGGCTACACCGCTGCAGGTGACATCGCCTCGCTCACCCAGCCCGATGGCGTGACAGTCCGCTACGGCTACGATGCAGGGCGCCGCCTGATACAGGAAGTGCGTACGATGGGAGACGGCAAGTGGGCGTGGACGCGTCATAGCTATAACAATGCTTCCAATCGCACGCGCACTGAGATTTCACAGACAGACTATCCGATGGATACGGTGGTTACTGGAGTGATTGACGAAATCACCCATGATGCGCAATGGAACTGGTTTGTACGCGGCTGGGCCTGCTCCACTGGCTCGGCTGGGTCAATCCAGGTGGACGGTTACGCCGATGGCAACGTCTACCTGGGTAGCACTCAAGCGAGCCTTGCCAGCGAGCCGGGAGTTGCTGCGGCCTGCCAAGCATCAGGGAGCGCCTATAGGTATCAATTGCCCATCTCGCTAGCCCAGAGGCAACAGTTGGGCGGTCAGAAGTTCTCCATTTACGGCCAATCTCCGCAGGGCCGCGGCCAGGACCGACCGCTCGCGAACTCAGGCGTGTTTGCGATTCCGACAGCAAACATCGCTGGTGACATCGGCGGCGTGACCCAGGATGGCAACTGGAACTTCTTCATTGAAGGCTGGGCCTGCTCAGTTGGCGTGGACACCTCGATCGACGTACACGTCTATGCCGGTGGCGCAGCTGGTGGCGGTACATTCGTCGCTTCGGGCCGCGCCAACATGCCGACCGACGGAAACGTTGCCAACGCGTGCCAGGCACGTGGAAATGCCTATTGGTTCAAGATCCCTCTCGACGGCAACGTACGATCAAATCACGGAGGAAAAGCGCTGTACGTGCACGGTATTTCGCCTGTTGGTGGTCCGAACCTGACCATCAATCGCTCGGGTGCTTTCACCGTCCCTGCCGTGATGCGTAGCGCCGAGCTGGTTTCTGCATCGACCCCGGTGCCTCATATCTTCAATGGACAGTCATCCAGCGTGACTTTCCAGTTCCGAAACACGGGCAACGTCATCTGGAATCCAAGCGATACCTATATGGTTCTGAGGACGGTGCGGACCAGCGAGGCTATCGGGCTTTCATCTCCAGTCGCACCAGGCGCCATAGCCACATTCACCGTGATCGTCTCGCCTGTGAACACCGGTAGTGGTGTTGCGCAATTCGAGTATTGGGGACAGTTGGCATCCGGGGCCACAGCCTGGGGGCCGCAAGGGCAGGTGACGGTAAGGGCAGAGAACGACAAGGGCAGTTGCAACCCGAAATTCTGCGAAGAGCCACGCTAAGGAAGGCCAGAAAGACATGTCGGCAATTGCTTTGGCCATGATGGGGCTTAATACCATCGTCTCTTCCGTGAACTATCAGTACGACGAGTTGGGACGCGTGATATCTGAGAGCACTGAGCAGGGAAGAAGCGTAAGGTACGTCTACGATGCAGAGGGAAGAGTCACCCAAGTGACCGATTCGCAGAATCGCGTTACACGAATGACTTACGACCCGCGCGGGCGCCTGATCCAGTCAATCGATGCAGCAGGAGGCACGACTCAGATTGCCTACGATCTTGCGGATCGTCCGATTCGCATTAGCGATCCTCGCAATCTGGTCACCACCTACGAGTTTGATGGCTTCGGCCAGTTGTGGAAGCAGGTGAGTCCGGATACGGGAACAACACAGCATCAATACGATGCTGCTGGCCTGCGGACTGCGACGACGCGTGCAGATGGCAGTATGGTTTCTTTTGGCTACGACGGCCTGGGACGAATGACCTCTGCGAGCGCCGAGGATCGCACGCTGGGCTACAGCTACGACTGGTGTGGTAATGGCAAGGGTCAACTGTGTGGCACATCAGGGCCTGGGACCGCTACCCACTTCGCTTACACACCGAACGGTGAGCTGCAGATACGCCGCGACTTCACTGATCTGTCTGGTCAGAAGACCGACTACAGCACAAGCTATGGATACGATGGCATCAATCGCCTGAGCGAGATCACCTATCCCAATGGTGATAAGGCAACTTACACTTATGGTGGCCAAGGAAAGCCTAACGTCCTGATGGCCACAATCGATGGCACTCAGCGCTCGATCATTTCCCAGGCCAGCTGGAAGGTCACGGGCGCCCACGAGTGGTTGGCCTATGGCAACGGTCTTGCTCGGGGATACAACCATGATCAGGAAGGAAAGCTGACCGCTATGTCGGTCTGGGGACCGAACGGCACCAAGGTCAGCTATTGGGAATATCAGTACAGCCGCGACGGCGAAATAACCGCGATTGTTGATGCTGTCGACCCAAGCATGACACAGTTGATCGGCTACGATTCGCTGAGTCGTCTCACGCAGCTGACTCGCTTCGGCGTTACCAACAATCTGTCCTACGACGCCGGCGGCAATCACGACCGCTACCAAGCAGGTAATCAGCTGACCCAGTACAGCATCGACCCGGGGAGCAATCGGGTGCTGAACTACACCAACCAGGACGGCAGCCGCCAGTACCAGTACGACGCGTTGGGAAATCGAATCAGCGAAACAGCCGGTAGCCGGATCAGTACCTATGAGTACGATGCATTCAATCGCATGAGCCGCAGTAACATCGGTGGCACTGCGACCGACTACGTGCTTAACGCCCAGGGGCAGCGCGTTGCAAAGATCAACCAGAACACCAACAGTCGCTACTTCTACGCCGGCCAGAACCAGCTCATGACTGAGCTGAACAACGGCGTCTGGACGAATTACTTCTGGTTCGATGGAGAACTGGTGGGATTGGCGCGAAGCGGGCAGCACAATTACGTGCATACCGATCATTTGGGGCGCCCTGAGTTCATCACCAGCCCAAGTCAGCAGACCGTCTGGAAGGCGTATAACTACGCCTATGGACGCAGTGTCCAGAAGGATGAGATTGGTGGGTTCAACATTGGCTTCCCGGGCCAGTACTACGACGCGGAAAGCGGCCTCTGGTACAACGGCTTCCGCGACTATGACGCGAGCATTGGCCGATATGTGCAGAGTGATCCGATTGGGCTGGCGGGGGGCATAAACACATACGCATATGTAGGTGGAAACCCAGTTTCCTTCACGGATCCGTATGGGCTCTGTGGAATCAACTACCTTGACCTTGCCATCGGAATTGCCGACATCAACATCGGAAGAATTGAACTTGCCGGTGGTGCCGTCACCGCAATCATAGGCGCCGGGTTGGGATCAGAAGAAGCCATGGCTGCGGGCGCGTTGGCCGGAGGTCTTGGCATGGCAACCATGTATGATGGTGCAACTGGGGTATGGGGCGCTTTTGACGGAAAGAAGCGTGACCCTGCGTTACAAGAGGTTGGTGGAGCTCTTTTGGGATACCACGGAGCTAAGGCGGGGAGAATCGTCTCCGACTGGACGACCATTCGCGGCGGATTCAAAGGCCTGAGGAACGTAATGCGAGGTAAAGCGACTCTCCAAGGAGCTTATGACGCCGCAAAAGCAGGGAAAGAAATGATAGATAGCCAATCGTCCAGCACCGATCCATGCGATTGCAATTGAGATAGGGATGAAGATTCTACTTTGGGCACCTGTAGTTGTATTTTCTTTGCTCTCATTGAGAGCAATGGTTTTTGTCGTCTACCAAGGGCTGAATGGCTCTCCCTTTGAAGAAGAGGAAATCATTGTCGCCGGGATCGGATTGGTCTGCGGCTGGATTGCTTGGGTTATGTACAAGACCCTGATCAGATCATGGAGGAAACCGAAGCCCTAGCTTGGGCTGAAGATTGTGAGCCAGCCAGTCGGTGAATGAACTTTGCGAGCAGCCCGTTGCACTGGGCATGCTCCTAAGCATGCGACCCAAAAGGCCCAGCAGGTGGTGGAGAAGATGTCAACCATGCTTATCGGCTCAGTGTCCGCATTGTCGCATGCGCATGAAATCGCCAGGTCATCAACGAAAGTAGCGGTGGACCTGCATCTCTTTTTGACTGTGCTGGGAAGTAAATCGATAAGGATCATCTACTGGGTAGGCATCGCGTTCTTGTGGATGCTTCCATTGAATTCTCTTCTATTAACGGTCGGTAATCTGATGGCCGGTAATCTCTTGGAGCAGAAGAACTTGTTGGCTTCGGTATGGTCGTGTTCGGTGCAGCTGCAGGTGCGATCCTCTATCGCCGTCGACCTCGCAAGCGTTCTCAACTGGACGAGTACCCTTAGTCAAATCTTCTGCACAAGAATTGCTTAATTTGAGTCTAGTTTCCGGGGGGGGGGGGACACAGCTCATCCTTCCCCAAACAACTTCTGCGCACTCTGGAACAGGATCCAGCTGGTGGCGATGAACTTGTCGCCACCCTGTGGCCGATTGCCGCGATGGGTGTGGGTGAACGCCGTCGGCGCAATCAGCAGGCTACCGGTGCGTGGCGCGATCTTCCGCTCCTGGAACAGGAACTCGGTTTCGCCTTCGTCGAAGTCGTCATTGAGGTACAGCGTCCACAGCACGTGCCGGTGCAGGGTCTCGGCCTGCGCATCCTTCGGGTACAGCTCGCAGTGCCAGTACGGGTAGCCACCCTCGCCCGCGGCATACCACTGCAGGTTGATCGCGCCCGGACGCAGGCAGGTGCGGGCCAGGTCGGCCAGCTGCTGTTGCGGCATGTCGGGGAAGTCCTCGGCAGACAGGCGTCGCGGTTGGCCATTGCTGTCCTGGATCTGCAACATCAGCGGGGCAATCAACGCCTGTGGATAACGGCGTAGATAAGTCAGCAGGCCGTTGAACACCGCAATCTGCAGCTGCTGATCAACATCCTGCCAGCCGTCCAGGCCACTGATGCGCAGATCCTTGCTGTGCTTGAGTTCCGGGAACACGCCACTGCCCACCGCACCGGGCAGCAGGCCACGCGTGGCACGCATGCGCTCGACGATGGCCGCGCAGACCTCACTGGGGACGGCGTTGTGGATGACCTCGATGAAATCGACCGGGCCCTGCTCGTGCATGCGTGCATTCCTTCGGCGGCAACGGCTTGATGGTGCCGTTTGCCGCCCGCGGTGTCACCCTGCGGTCATGTCATCGAACTGCCATGACCGCCGTCAGGCGTTGAGCCGTCAGCCCTTCGCTTCGTCGTGCGCGTGGTGGTAACGCACCGCTTCGGCCACTTCCTCGCGCGAACCCAGGAACACCGGCACGCGCTGGTGCAGCTGGTCGGGCTGGATGTCGAGGATGCGCTCGCGGCCGGTCCAGGCGGCGCCGCCGGCCTGTTCGACCAGCAGGCCCATCGGGTTGGCTTCGTACATCAGGCGCAGCTTGCCGGCCTTGGACGGATCCTTCTTGTCCCACGGGTAGATGAAGATGCCGCCGCGGGTCAGGATGCGATGCACGTCGGCCACCATGCTGGCGATCCAGCGCATGTTGAAGTTCTTGCCGCGCGCGCCTTCCTTGCCGGCCAGCAGATCACTGACGTAGGCCTGCATCGGCGCTTCCCAGTGACGCTGGTTGGACATGTTGATGGCGAATTCCTGGGTGGCCGCCGGAATCTGCATGTTCTCGGTGGTCAGCACGAACTCGCCCTTCTCGCGGTCCAGAGTGAAGGCGTGCGTGCCGTGGCCGACGGTCAGCACCAGCTGGGTGCTGGGCCCGTAGATGCAGTAGCCAGCGGCGATCTGCTTGCTGCCCGGCTGCAGGAAGGCGTCATCGCCCGGCAGCTCGACGTTGGTCGGGCAGCGCAGCACCGAGAAGATGGTGCCGACGGAGACGTTGACGTCGATGTTGGAGCTGCCATCGAGGGGATCGAACAGCAGCAGGAAATCACCGCGCGGATAGATGTCCGGCACCGGCTGGCTGTGGTCCATTTCCTCCGAGGCGCAGGCGGCAAGGTGGCCGCCCCAGGCATTGGCTTCGAGCAGGATCTCGTTGCTGATGACGTCCAGCTTCTTCTGCGCTTCGCCCTGCACGTTGCCGGTACCGGCGTCGCCGAGCACGCCACCGAGGGCGCCCTTGCTGACGGCGATGGAGATGCTGGTGCAGGCGCGGGCGACGACCGCGATCAGCTGGCGCAGGTCGGCATTGATGCGGCCGGCGTGCTGTTCCTGGATCAGGAAGCGGGTCAACGAAGTACGGGACATGGGCGGGCAGGTCTCGGCAGCGGGAAAACGCCTATTGTCGCCCGTCTGGCGGGGGCGTGCGTGAGCGCGGGAAGGCGTAATCGTTTCCAGATGCGTTGCGCTGTCGGCGCCTTCCTTCTGTAGAGCCGAGCCCGCGCTCGGCTGCTCTTCGTCCTTCATGCCGCACAAGCCGAGCGTAGCCCGGCTCCACAGAGACCTGGGCGCAAAAAAACAAAGGCGCCTTTCGGCGCCTTTGTTCAAACCACTGCAGCCTTGCTTCAGCCCTTGGCGACGGTGGCCACGGCCTTGGCGACGTATTCCAGGTTGTTCTGGTTCAGCGCGGCCACGCAGATGCGGCCGGTGCCGACGGCGTAGATGCCGAACTCGTCGCGCAGACGTTCGACCTGCTCACGGCTCAGGCCCGAGTAGGAGAACATGCCGGCCTGTTCGTTGATGAAGCCGAACTGCGGCGCACCGGCAGCGGCCAGCTTTTCGACCAGGCCCTGGCGCAGGGCGTGGATGCGCTCGCGCATCTCGGTCAGCTCCTGCTCCCACATCGCGCGCAGTTCCGGATTGGTCAGCACGCCGGCCACCAGCGCAGCACCGTGGGTGGACGGGCTGGAGTAGATGGTGCGGATCACGCGCTTGACCTGCGACTGCACGGCCTTGGCGTCAGCAGCGGTCGGCGCCACCATCGACAGCGCACCCACGCGCTCGCCATACAGCGAGAACGACTTGGAGTACGAGTTGGCGACGATGAAGCTGTCGATGCCGGCTTCGGCGATGATGCGCACGGCGGCGCCATCCTGCTCGATGCCCTTGTCGAAGCCCTGGTAGGCCATGTCGATGAAGGGGAACAGCTGCTTCTCCTTCAGCAGCTGCGCGACCTGCTTCCACTGGGTGACCGTGAGGTCGGCGCCGGTGGGGTTGTGGCAGCAGGCGTGCAGCAGCACCACGGTGCCGGCTTCCAGCTTGCCCAGGTCGGCCAGCAGGCCGTTGAAGTTGACGCCGTGGGTGGTCGGGTCGAAGTAGGTGTAATCCACCACCTCGAAGCCGGCCGCGCTGAACACGGCGCGGTGGTTTTCCCAGCTGGGGTTGCTCAGCGCAACGGTGGCGTGCGGCAGCAGCTTCTTCAGCACGTCGGCGCCGACGCGCAGCGCACCGCTGCCACCGACGGTCTGTGCGGTGGTGACGCGGCCGGCGGCCAGCAGCGGCGAGTCCTTGCCGAACACCAGCTCTCGCGTGGCCTGCGTGTATGCCGGCAGGCCATCGATCGGCAGGTAGCCGCGCGGTTTGGCGTCAGCGGCAAGCTGCTGCTCGATCTGCTTGACGGCGCGCAGCAGCGGGATGCGGCCGCTCTCGTCGTAGTAGATGCCCACACCCAGGTTGACCTTGGTCGGGCGGCTGTCGGCGTTGTACGCCTCGGTCAGGCCCAGGATCGGGTCGCCTGGGACCAGTTCCACGTTTGCAAAGAAGGACACGGCGGTACTCGTTCGGTAGACGGAAAGGGGGAGGAAGTGCGCTACGCGGTCTGCGGCCTTGCAGCCGGAAACAGCCCATCGTAACAAAGCCTGCCGGGGCTGGCCGCCGCCATCGTCATCCGTGGCCCCGTACCATGGCGTGCGTTGCCGCCTGATCCATCAACCTGAATCATGAATCCCGCCGCACGCCGCCATTGCCTGCCGCTCGCTGCCCTGCTGTTGTCGCCTTGGGCGGCGCTGGCCGAGTCCGCGCCGACCGCCCTGCCCAGCGTGCAGGTGCAGGCCGCACGCGTGCCCGGCATCGACCCGTTCGCGCTGCCGGCCAGCCAGGACACGGTCTGGATCGACGCCGCGCGTCCCGGCGCCGGCGCACAGCTGTCCGAGGCGCTGGCCGGGGTCCCGGGCCTGGTCGCCCGTGACCGCCAGAACTTCGCGCAGGACACCCAGCTGTCGATCCGTGGCTTTGGTGCGCGCTCGACCTTCGGTGTGCGTGGGGTGCGGGTGTTGATCGACGGGGTGCCGGCCACCATGCCCGATGGCCAGGGCCAGCTGTCACACGCCAGCCTGTTGGGCGCCGAACGCGTCGAGGTGCTGCGCGGGCCGTTCTCGGCGCTGTACGGCAACTCCTCCGGTGGCGTGCTGCAGGTCTGGAGCGCGCAGGGCCAGGCCGGCGACCCGTGGCGGTTGCGGCTCAACGCTGGCGCCGACAACACGCTCAGTGTCGGCGCGCAGCTGAAGGGTGCCGGCCAACTGCTGGACTACAACATCGCCGCCAATCACTTCCGCACCGAGGGCTGGCGCGACCACAGCCGTGCCCGCCGCGAATCGCTCACTGCGCGTATCGGTGGCGATCTCGGCGGGGGGCGGCTGGAGCTGCTGCTCAATGCCTTCGATGCCCCCGATGCGCAGGACCCGCTGGGCCTGAGCCGTGCCCAGGTGACGGCCGATCCGCGCCAGGCCACCGCCGTGGCGCACCAGTACAACACCCGTAAATCGGTGCGCCAGCAGCAGGCCGGCCTGCGCTGGACCCGTGAAACCAGGGCGCAGCGTTGGCAGCTGATGGGCTATGCCGGCCAGCGCGCGGTACGCCAGTACCTGCCGATCCCGCCGGCAGCTCAGACCAACAGCCCGTTGCATGCCGGCGGGGTGATCGACCTGGAGGGCGGCTATGGCGGGCTGGACGCGCGCTGGGGCTGGCACGGCGACCTCGCCGGCCGGCCGCTGGATCTGGTGGCCGGGCTCAGCGCCGACCGCCAGCGCCAGCATCGCACCGGCTACGAGAACTTCATCGGCAGCGCTCTCGGCGTGCGTGGGCGGCTGCGCAGAGACCAGATCGACACCGTGCAGAACGTCGATCAGTTCGCCCAGGCGTGGTGGCAGTGGAGTCCACGCTGGTCATTGCTGGCTGGCGTGCGTCACAGCGCCGTGCGCTGCGAATCCGACGATCGCTACATCACCGCCCGCAACCCGGACGACAGCGGCCACCGCCGCTACCAGGCCACCACGCCGGTGGCCGGGATCAGCTTCGCGGCCAGCCCGCAGTGGCGGCTGCACGCGGCGGTGGGCCGTGGCTTCGAGACGCCCACCTTCAACGAGCTGGGGTATCGCGCCGACGGGCAGGCGGGACTGGCGCTGGATCTGGCGGCGGCGCGCAGCCGCAGCCTGGAGGTGGGCAGCAAATGGCATGCACAGGACGGAACCCAGCTCGATATCAGCCTGTTCCGCGCAGATACCGACGATGAGTTGGCAGTTGCCAGCAACATCGGCGGACGTAGCACCTATCGCAACATCGGCCGCACCCGCCGCCAGGGCGTGGAACTGCGCTACCGGCAGCCGTTGGCAGAACAGTTGGAACTGCAGGTGGCCTGGACCTGGCTGCAGGCGCAGGTGCGTGCGCCGTACCAGACCTCGAACACCTGGGTCTCCGCCGGCAGCCGCCTGCCCGGGGTACCGCGCCAGCAGGCGTTTGCCCGGCTGCAGTGGACGCCCGCCGACTGGCAGTGGGCGCTGGAGGCCGCCGCCAGCAGCGACACCGTGGTCAACGACGTGGCCACCGAGCGGGCGCCGGGCTACGCGTTGCTGAACCTGGAAGGTGGCCGTCGCTGGACACTGCCAGGTGGCGAGCTGCGCGCCTTCGCCCGGCTGGAGAACGTGCTGGACCAGGCCTACATCGGCTCGGTGATCGTCAATGACGGCAACGGGCGCTTCTACGAACCGGGACCCAGCCGCCGGGCCAGCGTGGGCCTGCAATGGTCATGGCGTTGAGTGGGTAGTGCCGGCCGCTGGCCGGCATCGCTCCGTGCAGGGCAGCCCAGACGTTGCCGGCCAGCGGCCGGCATTACCCGTCAGTCGGGGGCCTTGGCCGGCACGAACGGCGAGGTCGGGTCGCTGGCCGGGAAGGTCTCCTCCAGCGCCTCGTCCTGGTTGTCGCTGGCGCGCTGCTTGCGTTCGCGACGCTTGAGCGGGCTTTCCTGGCCGCCGCGATGCCGGTCGCCGCCATCCTTGCGGTCCTGGGCGGCCTGTTCAGCCTCGTGCTTCACCGGCAGATGGTCGCCACCGTGCTCGGCGTCGTAGAAAGGTGCACCGGTGCCCCGGTAGTCGGCATTGTCGGCATCGCGCTTGCCGCGCTGTTCACCGGGAATGGGCGGGTGGTTTTCCCGCAACGGGTCTCGGGAATTCTCTCGGCTCATGGTCTGGCTACCTGCGCTCGGGGCTCCCACTACACCGCGCCACAGGTAAAGCCGCCGCGAACCCGGCGTCATGAACATCTCGCTCACCCCCCGGTAACAGCACCGCGCGTATTCCTGCCCACCCGCCCCCGCTGCAGGAGCCGGCCATGCCCCGTCTTGAACGACCCGCACCGTCCGTGTTCAACGCCCTGCTCGATCCGCTCGGCCAGCGCACCGCACAACGCCGCACGCGCCGCCATGAAGATCCGCAGGCGGTGGCGCAGGACTACCTGCAATACATGCTCAGCGACTACGAAGAGCGTCGCGGGCAGAACCACCGCAACTGGCGCGATCTATGCCCGGTCTATGCCTTCGCACTGACCACCCACGCTGCCGACTGGCCGCGCGGTGACGCCGCGGATACGTGCGAGGAACTGGCCGAACACTGGGAACAGATGCGCGGGCAGTCGCGGTTGAGCTGGTCGCAGGCACGGCCGGTGGTGGAAGACGCCTGGCGCGCGCTGGATCATATTCCTGCGGTGGCGGTGAGACCGTTGCTGCAGTAGTGCCGGCCGCTGGCCGGCAACCTCAGGAAACTTCAGGCCGCGAGCTCTGCCGGCCAGCGGCCGGCACTACCGTTCTCCGTAGAACCCACGTGCACGGTATCGACACGGGTGGTTTACACCGCCCATCCGAAGCTGGATGCCCTGCCCCGCCAAAGGTGCGCTCATGGCCCGCCCGATCTGGACCGGCACGCTGTCGTTTGGCCTGCTCAACGTGCCGGTGTCGCTGATGTCAGGCGAACGCAAGGTCGATCTGCAGTTCCGCATGCTCGACTCCCGCGACCGCAAGCCGATCCGCTTCGAGCGGGTCAACGCCGATACCGGCGAGGAAGTGCCATGGAAGGACATTGTCAAAGCCTACGAGTACGACAAGGGCAGCTACGTCGTGCTGGAGGAAGGCGATATCCGGTCTGCGGCACCGGAAAGCCACGAAGCGGTGGAGGTGGAATCGTTCGTGGATGCCGCGCAGATCGACCCGCGCTACTACGAGAAACCCTACCTGCTGGTGCCCGGCAAGAAGGCCGAAAAGGGCTACGTGCTGCTGCGCGAGACATTGCGCAGTACCGGCAAGGTGGGCATCGCCCGGGTGGTGGTGCGTACCCGCGAATACCTGTGCGCGGTGATGCCGCATGCGGACGCGCTGGTGCTGATGATCCTGCGCTATCCGCAGGAACTGGTGGATCCCGAAGATTACAAGCTGCCCACCGGAAAGCTCGCCGATTACCGCATCAGCAGCAGGGAAACGGCGATGGCCGAGCAGTTGATCGAGTCGATGTCCGGTGATTGGGATCCGTCGCAGTATCACGACGAATTCCGCGAGCGCCTGCAGCAGGTGCTGAACAAGCGCATCAAGTCCAAGGGCGGTACCACCCGGGTGGAGGATGAGCCTGTACCGCGCGAGGATGCCACCACCAACGTGGTCGATTTCATGGCGCTGCTGCAGAAGAGCCTGGACGCGAACAAGCGTACGCCGGCGAAGAAGATGGCAACGCGGAAAGCAGCCACCAAGCCGACGGTAAAGAAGGCCGCAAAGAAGGCAACGAAGAAGGCCGCGAAGAAAACCGCTGCACGTCGCAAGGCAGGTTGAGCCATGTCGTTGCACCAGTACCGGCGAAAGCGCCGACTTGGCGGTGGCTTCGGGCAGACACCGGAACCTGACGACACGCCCGCACACGGCAATCCGAAGCGGCGGCCGATCTTTGTCATACAGCTGCACCATGCCACTTCGCGGCACTATGACTTCCGCCTTGAGATGGACGGTGTGCTGAAAAGCTGGGCGGTGCCGAAGGGTCCTTCGCTTCGCGTTGGTGACAAGCGGCTAGCCGTGGAAGTGGAAGACCATCCGCTGTCCTACGCCGGTTTCGAAGGCGATATTCCCGAAGGCCACTACGGCGCTGGCCACGTGGAGGTCTTCGATCACGGCACATGGGCCTGCGAAGGCGATCCACTGCAGGCACTGGCAGCGGGAAAGATCGACTTCGTGCTGCATGGGCAACGCCTGGCCGGCGGCTGGAAGCTGGTGCGCACAGCGATGAAGGGACGCCAGGTGCAGTGGCTGTTGATCAAACGCGACGACGAGGAAGCGCGCGATGCCGAAGCAGATGATCTGCTCCAATCCCCCATGCCGAAACGCACATCCGCAGTGAGCAAGCGCACGATGGGCAAGTCAACGCGCGCCGCACCGGCTGCACGATCGGCGACCCGCAAGGCCGATGCGCGTTGGCATGCGCGAGCACTGAACCTGGACGGCGCGCGTGACACGCCCTACCCGCGTGCCTTCAAGCCACAGCTGACCGATCATCGCGACAGTGCACCGGACGGCGAGCGCTGGTTGCATGAGATCAAGTGGGATGGCTATCGCCTGCTGGCCGATCTGCACGAAGGCAAGGTGACGCTGCGCTCCCGCAACGGCCTGGATTGGACCGGTGATTTCCCCGAGGTGGTACAGGCCGTGCAGGCACTGCCGGTGCGGGATGCGCGCCTGGACGGCGAGCTGGTGGTGCTGGACAAGCAGGGGCGCAGCGACTTCGCCGCGCTGCAGCGCGTGATCGACGGGAGTTCGAAGCAACCGTTGCGCTACATCGTGTTCGATCTGCCGGGTGTGGCCGGCGTGGACATCAGTCGTTCACCGCTGCTGGAGCGCAAGGCGCTGCTGAAGGATCTCATCGGACCCACGCCCGGAACCCTGGCCTTCAGCGAGCACGTGATCGACCATGGCCCGCAGGTATTCGATGCCAGCGGCAAGGCGGGATTCGAAGGCATCGTCAGCAAGCAGGTGGATGCGCCCTACGTGAACACCCGTGCACGCAGCTGGGTGAAGGTGAAGCATGAAGACACCGACGAGTTCGCGATTGTCGGCTACACGGCACCGAAGGGCTCCCGGGTAGGGTTCGGCTCGCTGCTTCTCGCCATGCCGGACAACGGCGGATTGCGCTATGTGGGGCGGGTCGGCACCGGCTTCGACGACGAGAGCCTGCGCGCGCTGCACAAGGCGCTGCAGCCGTTGGCGGTGAAGACGCCTGTGCTGCAGCTGCCGGCGCATGTGCCGTTCCGCGCCGCCAGCGTTCGCTGGGTGAAGCCGGTGACGGTGGCGGAGGTGGCCTTCCGTGGCTGGGGCAAGGAAGGCCTGCTGCGCCAGGCCAGTTTCAAGCGGCTGCGCATCGACAAGCAGAAGGAGGACCTGGGAGTGGCCATATCGAGTGCTGAAGCCGGCGGCGAGGTCCAGATCACCCATCCGGAGCGGGTGGTGTTCCCAAGGCAGAAGTTCAGCAAGGGCGACGTGGCGGACTACTACCAGCGCATGGCGCGCTGGATCCTGCCCGAAATTGCCGGGCGGCCCTTGTCGCTGCTGCGCTGCCCGGATGGCGTGGGCAAGGACTGCTTCTTCCAGAAGCACCATGGCCCCGGCCTGGGGGATGCCGTGCACGCGGTGCCCCTGCAGCAGAAGAGCGGCCGCGAGGACTACGTCTACATCGACGATGTGCGGGGCCTGCTGCAACTGGTGCAGATGAACACACTGGAGCTGCATCCGTGGGGCGCGACCGTGGCCGATCCCGAGCACCCGGATCGCTTGGTGTTCGATCTCGATCCCGGTGAAGGGGTGGGCTGGGCGGAGGTGAAAGCCGGTGCACGCGATGTGCGCGACCGCCTGCAGCAGGTGGGCCTGAAGAGCTTCGTACGCCTGTCCGGTGGCAAGGGCGTGCACGTGGTGGTGCCGCTGCAGCCCAAGGCAGGCTGGGACGAGGCGAAGGCGTTCTGCGAGGCATTCGCGCAGGCAATGGCGCTGGAGCAGCCTGATCGCTATGTGGCGACGATGAGCAAGGCCAAGCGCGGCGGGGTGATCTTCATCGACTGGCTGCGCAACACACGGGGCGCTACCAGCGTGTGCTCGTGGTCGCTGCGTGCACGCGACAGCGCTGGCGTGGCAGTGCCGCTGCGCTGGGAAGAGCTTGCACGCGTCAGTGCGGCCGACGCTTTTCCGATGGCCAAGGCACTGGCGCGCGCGAAGCGGCTGAAGGGTGACCCATGGCAGGGCATCGCGCGGTTGAAGCAGACGCTGCCGCGCATGGACCTGTAGAGCCGAGCCCATGCGCGGCTGCCTGTGTCGATGTGCATGAAAGCCGAGCACGGGCTCGGCTCTACAGGGGCGGCGTTACCTTGCGTCGCGCGAGGGACGACGGCCGAACCACCAGCCGGCCAGCAGTTGCAACGGCAGTGACGCCAGCAGTGAAATGACGAACCAGAACGGGAAATCCGCACCCGCCGTCCACATGGCGTAGCCACAGCCCAGTGCGACCAGCGACCAGATCGAGAAGCCGTGCGATCGCGGCCAGCAGGGCGCGTAATAGGTGGCAAAGGAAACCCCGGCGATGCCACCGAGCACGCTGAAGGTGAGATCCCAGCCCAGTTGCACGCTGTTGTTGTCCGGCGACAGGCCCAGCAACGGTGGCAGCCAGCTGGCGACGCTGCTGACCAGCGCAAGCGACAGCACGCCGCCGATCAGGGCAACGAGGGACAGGAACAGGGTCTTGAGCAGGCCGGGCATGCGCGCATTGTACGGCGGCCACAGAGTGCCCGCGTTGCCGGCCAGCGGCCGGCACTACCGATGAATCGGCATGGCCGCCGCGTCCGTGGGAGAGGGGGACGGAGCGACGGCGGCCATGCACAGGCGGTCAGGCGGCGAAGTCGAGCACCACGCGGCCTTCGATGGTGCCCGCATGCATGCGCGCGAACACGTCGTTGATGTTTTCCAGGCGGTCGGTGCTGACCGTGGCCGCGACCTTGCCCTCGGCGGCGAACTGCAGCGATTCCTGCAGGTCCAGGCGGGTACCGACGATCGAGCCGCGCACGGTGATGCCGTTGAGCACCATGCCGAAGATGTCCAGCGGGAAGTTGCCGGGCGGCAGGCCATTGAGCGAGACAGTGCCGCCGCGGCGCACCATGCCCAGTGCCTGCTCGAACGCCTTCGGCGACACCGCCGTGACCAGCGCACCGTGGGCGCCGCCGATTTCCTTCCTGAGGAACGCGGCCGGGTCGGTGGTGCGCGCGTTGACGATGACCTGCGCGCCCAGCTGGCGGGCCAGTGCCAGCTTGGTGTCGTCCACGTCCACCGCGGCCACGTTCAGGCCCATCGCGCGGGCGTACTGCACGGCCATGTGGCCCAGGCCACCGATGCCGGAAATCGCCACCCAGTCACCGGGCTTGGTGTCGGTGACCTTCAGGCCCTTGTAGACGGTCACGCCGGCGCACAGCACCGGCGCGATCTCGACGAAGCCCACGTCCTTCGGAAGCAGGCCGACATAGTTGGCATCGGCCAGTGCGTACTCGGCGAAGCCGCCGTTGACCGAGTAGCCGGTATTGCGCTGCGTCTCGCACAGCGTTTCCCAGCCACCCAGGCAGTGTTCGCAATGACCACACGCCGAGTACAACCAGGGGATGCCGACCCTGTCGCCTTCCTTGACGTGCCCTACCCCGCCTCCCACGGCCACGACGTGCCCCACGCCCTCGTGGCCGGGGATGAACGGCGGGTTCGGTTTCACCGGCCAGTCGCCCTCGGCGGCGTGCAGGTCGGTGTGGCAGACGCCACAAGCCTCGATCTTGACCAGTACCTCGCCCGCCCCCGGGCGCGGTACCGAGACTTCCTCGATCACCAGTGGCTTGCCGAACTCACGCACGACAGCGGCCTTCATGGTGGAATTCATGTTCGGATCTCCGTAGTGCGCTTGCCCACAGAATGACGCCGGCGCGAGGCCGGCGCTTTGATCACGATCAAACCTTTGAAGATCCGCGAAGCAGGTTCAGCTGGCCAGCACCGAGGCCTCGCGGGCCAGGCGCTCGATGGCGTCCCAGTCGCGGGTCTGCAGCAGCGCCGGGGTGGTCAGCCACGAACCGCCCACGCACAGCACGTTGGGCAGGTGCAGGAACTGCGGCGCGGTCTGCGCGCTGATGCCGCCGGTCGGGCAGAAGCGCACATCGGCGAACGGGCCGTGCCAGGCGGCCAGCAGCGCGGCGCCGCCGGCCTGCACGGCCGGGAAGAACTTGAAGGTGTCCGCGCCGTGCTCCAGGCCCTGGATCAGGTCCGAAGCGGTGGCAGCACCGGGCAGGTACGGCAGGTCGGCATCACGCGCGGCCGCATACAGTGCCGGCGTGGCACCGGGGGAAACGGCAAAACGCGCACCGGCCTGCTTCGCCGCCTGCATCTGCGCGGCGTTGAGTACGGTGCCGGCACCGATCACCGCGTCCGGCACGGCCTCGACCATGGCCTTGATCGCATCCAGCGCCTGCGGCGTGCGCAGGGTCACCTCGATCACCGGCAGCCCGCCACGGAACAGCGCCTGGGCCACTTCGACCGCTTCATTCACATCTTCGGGGGTGTACACCGGGATCACCGGTGCCAGCTTCAACAGCGCGCGCAGGCGCGGATCAGCGCTGGACATCGTCTTGCTCCTTGCCCGCCAGGGCATCGCGGATGCTGCCGGTGCCGGCAGCGCAGCGGCGCATGATGCCATGCGGACCGCGACGGTGCCCTGCTCCGCACTGCGCCGGATTCAGGCCGGGTCGGCCTGCAGCGCCTGGATGCGGCGCTGGTACCAGTCGCCACCGAGCGGATCGAACACCGCCGAGCGCTCCATCTGCGCCTCGTACACGTGTACCGAGATCGCCAGTGCCTCATCGCTGGCATTGCGCAGGGTGTGGTACTCATGCGGGGGGATCAGGCTGCCTGTACTGCCGCAGCCCCCGCGCAGCGCGGCGTGGCGGCGGAAGCGCCAGCGCTCGCCGGCGCACTCCAGCAGCTCGTAGCGGGTGATCTCCAGCTCGCCCAACCACACGCCCTCCACACACCACATGGCATCGTGGTCGTGCAGCGGCGTGCCCTGCCCTGGGCCCCAGCTCATGGCAATCACGCTGTAGCCGTGTTCGCGGCTGTGGTACAGCGGACGTCGCGCGTAATGATCGCTGACCGGCCGATGCACGCATTCGGGCAACTCGATGCGGCTGTCGGTTATGGCTTCCTGCAGCGCCAGCTGCAGGTCGGTCGTGATGCGCTCGGGATCACCGGAGCTCATCGCCGCGTCGACTGCGGCGATCAACCGGTCGCGGCCGCGGAATGACGGAAACGGAGAAGTCTGCAGGTCCATGCCTCGAATGTAGCGGAGCATGGTTAAGGGAATGTTGGCGTTCGCGCGCGTCGCGTCCACATTCAAGGTGAATACGCGCGGAAGAACGATTCAGATGCAGACGCAGTAGAGCGATCACAATGGAACCTTGCGCAGCAGAACCTGTCGAACACGACACGATTCAGATCCGCTGCGACATTCCGCAACTTCGCGCCCGACGGGCGCAAGGCTAGAATTCTCCGACTTACCTGGTTCTATACATGTCAGTGCGAACTATTAGCGATGCCGCGTTGCCGGCATCGAAGGGCAAGGCTGCCACGATCAACGACATCGCACGACTGTCGGGAGTTTCCAAGAAAACGGTTTCAAGAATCATCAACAACTCGCCGCTGGTGCGCAAGGACACCCGCGACAAGGTCGAGGCGTTGATGCGCGAGGTCGGTTACGTGCCCGATCCTCTCGCGCGCGGGCTGGCATTCCGCCGCTCCTTCCTGATCGGCCTGGTGTATGACGACCCGGGTGCCCAATGCATTGTCGACCTGCAGCACGGCGCGCTGGACGCGCTGCGCGGCACCGGCTATGAGCTGGTGGTGCACCCCTGCGACAGCCAGGATCCGGAATGCCCGCAGGGCGTGCGCCGTTTCGTGCAGCAGCAGAAGCTGCACGGCGTGATCCTGGGGCCGCGTGCGTCCGAATCGGCCGCGCTGGCGCAGACCCTCGATGACATCGACTGTCGCTACGTGCGCATCAACGCGCATGCCTCGGAGGATGAGAACCATGCCGTGGTCACCCATGACCGCGATGGTGCTGCCGCTGCGGCGGGCTACCTGCTTTCGCTTGGCCACCGCGACATTGCGGTGATCACCGGACCGGGTGACCGGCGTGCCGCGCGCGAACGGACGCATGGTTTCCTTGATCGGCTGGCGCAGGTCGGCCTGACCCTGCCCGGCGAGCGCGTGCTGGAAGCGGGCGACACCTTCGAGTCCGGCGTGCATGCCGCCGAACGGCTGCTGATGGGCGAGCAACGCCCCAGTGCGATTTTCGCCGGCAACGACGAAATCGCCGCAGGCGTGTACCAGGTGGCATTGCGTGCAGGCATCGCGGTGCCGCAGCAGCTGTCGATCGTCAGCTACGACGACAGCCCGTTGGCATCGCGGCTGTGGCCGCCGCTGACGTCGGTGCGGCGCCACGTCTCCGATATCGGCCGCACCGCCGCCGCCATGCTGGTCCAGGCCGACGTGCCCGACGCGCCGACCGCCGCCAGCGTGCATCCGCAGTTGATGGTGCGCGGGTCCTGCCGGGCCGTGGACGCCTGAGTGCCCTGCCCTCGCCTGCGTCGCTGCAGTGGCGCAGGCAGGCAACAACGAAAACGGCGCACCCATGTGCGCCGTTTTCAGTGCAAAGCCGTGCGCATTGTGTGCTTACACGTCGCCGCCGTCGGCCCAGCCTTCGCCGGTGCCCTTCTGGAACACGCGGTCGTCGCCCTGCACTTCACCGGCCGGCAGATGCGCCTGGTTGGCCAGTGCCGCGTAGATCGGGGTGAAGTCCGGCGAGGTCGCCTGCATGAGCTGTTCGAAGCTGTCGATGACGAAGTAGGTCTTCTGGAAGGTGTCGATGCGGTACTTCGTGCGCATGATCCGCTGCAGGTCGAAGCCGATGCGGTTGGGCGCGGCCGATTCCAGCGAGTACAGCGACTCGCCCTTCGACGACACGATGCCGGCACCGTAGATGCGCAGGCCCTCGGGCGTGTCGATCAGGCCGAACTCCACGGTGTACCAGTACAGGCGGGTCAGGTTCTGCAGCGCATCCGGACCGATCGCATGCGCTTTGACGCCGCCGCGGCCATACGCCTCCATGTAGTCGGCGAACACCGGGTTCATCAGCAGCGGCACGTGGCCGAACAGATCGTGGAACAGGTCCGGTTCGGCGATGTAGTCGATCTGGTCCGGGCGGCGGATCCACCAGGTCACCGGAAAACGGCGGTTGGCCAGATGGTCGAAGAAATCCAGTTCCGGCAACAGGCCTTCAACCCCGACCAGGGTCCAGCCGGTGGCGGCGCCGAGCACTTCGTTGAGCTGGTCGAAGCGCGGAATCATGTGTGCGCTCATGCCCATTTCGTCCTGCGCATCCAGGAACTCCTGGCAGGCACGGCCGACCAGCAGCTCGCGCTGGCGCTGGTACAGCGTGCTCCAGGTTGCGTGGTCGTCGGCGCTGTAGGTGTCCCATGGCTGCTCGACGAGCGCGGTGGTATACACCGGCACGTAGCCCTTGTCGGTCTGCTGGTGTTCGACGCGGCGGGGCTGGGCGAGGTCCATGCGGCACTCCTGGATGGGATACCCACGATGCTAGGGCAGGGGACGCGCAACAGGGTTGCAAAAGTTGCGCCGATTGGCCTTGTTGGCGCAATATCCTTGCGTACTCACCATGTTGCGGGGCAACAATGGCCGGAGAAGTCCAGTTCGATCGCACGGATATACGCCTGCTGGCCGAAATCCAGCGGGATGGGCGCGCCACCAACGCCGAACTGGCGGCGCGGGTTAATCTCTCGCCTTCGGCCTGCCTGCGGCGGTTGCAGCGGCTGGAAAGCGAGGGCGTGATCGTCGGCTATGGCGCGCGGCTGGAGCCACGGCAGCTGCGGCTGGGCCTGCAGGCCTTCGTGCGCGTGCAGCTGGAAAAGCACGACCAGGCCGCCATCGGCCACTTCGTGGACAGCGTGCAGGCGTGGGACGAGGTGGTGGCCTGCCACGCGCTGACGGGCGACATGGACTACCTGCTGCACGTGTACGTGCGCGACCTGGAGCACTTCTCGCGCTTCCTGCTGGACCGGCTGCTCAATGCCGGTGGCGTGGCCGATGCCAATTCCAGCTTCGTGCTGCGCACGGTGAAGGGCTTCCAGGCGTTGCCGCTGTCGCAGCTGGAGTCCTGAGCGACCACCGGGCGGGCCCGGTGGCCTGGCTTCAATGGATCAGCACTTGTCCTTGCGGCCGATCAGCTTGCCCAGGCGCGAGGCTTCCTCGCACTTCGGCGCGGCCACCGGTGCCGGTGCGGCAGCTGCGGCGCGCGCGCGCTGCAGCTGCTGGATCTTCGCGCGGATCTGCGGCATCGCTGCCATCGCGGCCTTTTCGCCTTCCAGGATCGCGGTGCCACGCTGGCTGAAATCGGCGGCACCGATGTCCAGTACCTTCGGGCGGATGACGATGTCGGCGCGCGCCAGTTCCTGCTCGCCCAGGCGCTGGCCCATGATCGAGATGGACTGGTTGACGATGCCCAGCATGTCGGTCGGCGCCTTGCCGCTGGCCTTGCTGGAGATGTCGACGGCGATTACGAAGTCGGCGCCGAGCTGGCGGGCAGCGTCCACCGGTACCGGGCTGACCACGCCACCGTCGATGTAGTTGCGGCCGCCGATCTTCACCGGCTCGAACACACCGGGGATGCTGCTCGACGCGCGCACGGCCTGGCCGACGTTGCCGCGCACGAAGATTGCGCGCTCGCCGGTTTCCAGCTGGGTGGCGACGGCGGCGAACGGCTTTTTCAGGCGCTCGGCAGGACGGTTGGCAACCTGTTCGTTGACGTAGTCCTGCAGCTTCTGGCCCTGCACCAGGCCACCGGAGAACAGGCGCACATCGCGGATGCTGGCTTCATCAAGCGCCACGGCCCTGCTCTGCATCTGGAAGGCATCCATGCCGCTGGCATACAGGGCGCCGACCACGCTGCCGGCGCTGGTGCCGGCGACCACGGCCGGCTCGAAGCCGTTGGCCTCCAGCATCTTGATCACGCCGATATGGGCAAAGCCTTTGGCCGCGCCGCCGCCCAGGGCGATGCCGATCTTCACCGGCTTGGCCTGCGGGACCACGGTCGGCGCAGGCGGTGGCGTGGGGCGGACCGGGTCGCCACCGCAGCCGGCCAGCAGGCCGATCAGGGCGACAGACAGCAGCATGCGGGGGCGGAACAGGCTCATCGGCAGTGCGCGCACGGCGCCGGATTCAGGAAAGGGCGCCAGCATACCGAAGCCGTGGCGGGGCGGGCAGGGTGGGAAATATCGCCCATTCATAAAGGTAGTGCCGGCCGCTGGCCGGCAACCATAGGGAAACCTGGCAACGGTCCATGGGGCTGCCGGCCAGCGGCCGGCACTACCGGGATGCGCGCCAAGGTCCATGAGGTTGCCGGCCAGCGGCCGGCACGACCGGAGGCGGTCAGAAGCGGTTATCGCCATCCAGCATCCGGCCCAGGCCGCCCAGCACCGAGCCTTCGCCGCGGTTCTGGCCGCCGCCCTGCGGTGCGGCCATCCACATGCGGCCGGCCAGGCGTGAGAACGGCAGCGACTGCAGCCAGACCTTGCCGGGGCCGGTCAACGTGGCCAGGAACACGCCTTCGCCGCCGAACAGCATGCTCTTGATGCCGGCTACCCGACGCACGTCCATGTCCACCGTCGGGTGATAGGCCACCACGCAGCCGGTATCCACGTCCAGGCGTTCGCCGGCGGCCAGCTCGCGCTCCACCACGCAGCCGCCGGCGTGGATGAACACCCAGCCGTCGCCCTCCAGTTTCTGCATGATGAAACCCTCGCCCCCGAACAGGCCGGTCATGATCTTGCGCTGGAACTGCACGCCGATCTGCACGCCGCGCGCGCCGGCCAGGAAACTGTCCTTCTGGCAGATCAGGCGGCCGCCGTGCTGGTCCAGCTTCATTGCCAGTACGGTGCCGGGGTAGGGCGCGGCGAAGGCGACCTTGCCCTTGCCATGGCCGCTCTGGGTGTAGACGGTGGCGAACAGGCTTTCGCCGGTCAGTACGCGCTTGCCGGCAGCCATCACCTTGCCCATGAAGCCGCCGCCCTGGTCGCCATTGGCGGCGCCGAACACGGTATCCATCTGCACCGTGGCGTCCTTGAACATCAACGCGCCGGCCTCGGCAATGGCGCTCTCGCCGGGATCAAGCTCGATTTCCACGAACTGCATTTCATGGCCGACGATGCGGAACTCGATGTCGTCGGCGCGGCCGCTGGCGGCGGCGGGGACCGGGGGCGGGGTGTGGGGCATGCCCGGGGCCGCGGATTGCAGTTCGGGCACTTCGGCAATCGAGGTCCATCCGCTCATGCCCTGGCACCAGGCCAGCGCGCGCGGGTTGGCCTGCGCGTAGCGGCGCGCGGCCGGGTCATCGAGCGGTCCGATTCGGTCGGCCTGGGCCGAGGCATGGAAGTACCACTGGGTCATTGCGGCGGCTCCGCGGCGCTGGAAAACCCCGAGTCTAGCGAGCGCCCCGGGGGGCAGGGCGACGGGGCCATGAACGGCCGGCATTTGCGGGGCAGGTGCTGTATTGCAACAATTATCTGGTAGCGCCGTTTTACCACCCCTCCAAACACAGCCTACCGCCATGTCCCCGACCCGCACTTCCCGTGGCCGCCTTCCGGTCGCGCGCCCTCTCGTTGCCGCTCTTTCCGCCCTGTTGCCGTTGGCAGCAGCCGCCCAGGAAACCCCTGCCGCCAAGGATCCGGTTGCCCTCGACACCCTGCAGGTCACCGCGCAGCGCCGTGTCGAGAACGCCAAGGACGTACCGGTCGCAGTCAGCGCGATCCAGGGCGAGAAGCTGGATGTGCTCGGTTCGGCCGGCGATGACATCCGCTTCCTGGCCGCACGCGTGCCCAGCCTCAACATCGAGTCGTCCTACGGCCGTGCCTTCCCGCGCTTCTACATCCGCGGCCTGGGCAACACCGATTTCGATCTCAATGCCTCGCAGCCGGTGTCGCTGGTATACGACGACGTCGTGCAGGAAAGCCCGCTGCTGAAGGGCTTCCCGCTGTTCGACCTGGCCAACGTGGAAGTGCTGCGTGGCCCGCAGGGCACCCTGTTCGGCCGCAACACGCCGGCCGGCGTGGTCAAGTTCGACTCGGCGCGTCCGTCGCAGGATGCCGATGGCTACCTCCGCGTCGGCTATGGCAGCTACAACAGCTGGAACGTGCAGGGCGCCTACGGCGGCCCGCTGACCGACCGCTGGTCGGCACGCGTCTCGGCGATCTACCAGCGCCGCGACGACTGGGTCGACAACACCCGTGTCGGTGCTCCCAACAGTGGCTTCGAAGGCTACGACGAAGCCGCCGGCCGCGTGCAGTTCCTGTACGAAGGCGATGACTTCGAAGCGCTGTTCAACCTGCACAAGCGCAAGCTCAACGGCACCGCCCGCCTGTTCCGCGCCAACATCATCCAGAAGGGTGGCAATTCGCTGGTCGAGAACTTCGACCGCGACAAGGTGGCCAACGACGGCGTCAACTTCTCCGACCTGGAGACCTGGGGGGGCAGCGCGCGCCTGCAGTGGAACCTCGGCTCGGTGACCCTGCACTCGATCACCGGCTACGAGACCGCCGAATCGCTCAACCGCGGTGACATCGACGGTGGCTACGGTGCGGCCTTCCTCGGTGCCGGCAACTACGGCCCGGGCCTGATTCCGTTCTCCTCGGAGTCGGCTGATGGCCTGCCGCACCATCGCCAGTGGACGCAGGAAGTGCGCGTCGAGTCCAACGAGTGGGGCCGCTTCGACTGGCAGGCCGGCGTCTTCTACTTCGATGAAGACGTGACCATCAACAACTTCAACTACGACTCGCTGGCCCCGGGTAATCCGCAGACCGGCCATGTGGTGCAGAACCAGCGCAACAAGGCCTGGGCGGTGTTCGCTTCGGGTGACTTCGACGTCACCGACCGCTTCAAGCTGCGTGCCGGCGTGCGCTACACCCAGGACAAGAAGGACTTCAGCGCCAGCGTGCTGCAGGCGGTTCCGTTCGGCACCCCGGTCAGTGGCCCGTACCTGGCCAACACCGACGTCAACGACGTCAGCTGGGACCTGAGCGGCGTCTACAAGCTGACCGACGACATCAACGCCTATGCCCGCGTGGCCAAGGGTTTCCGCGCGCCGTCGATCCAGGGCCGCCTGGCCTTTGCGCCGGGTCTGTCGCAGGCCGATTCGGAGAAGGTCATCTCGTACGAGGCCGGCATCAAGGCCGATCTGTTCGAGCGCCGCGCGCGCCTGGGCCTGAGCGTGTTCCGCTACGACGTCGATGGCCAGCAGCTGATCGCCGTGGGCGGTTCCAACAACACCGCCACCCTGCTCAACGCCGACAAGACCATCGGCCAGGGCGTCGAGCTGGACCTGGAGGCCTACCTGGCCGACAACGTCCTGCTGACCTTTGGCAGCAGCTATAACGACACCGAGATCAAGGACAAGAACCTGGCGGTGGCGATCTGTGGCGGCGGCTGCACCATCACCGACCCGACCACGGTGATCAACGGCCAGACCTACGCGCTGGTGAACGGCAACCCGCTGCCGCAGGCGCCGAAGTGGATCCACAACGCGACCCTGCGCGTGGGCTTCCCGCTCAGCGATGGCAGCGAGCTGTACGCCTACACCGACTGGGCCTACCGCAGTGCGGTGAACTTCTTCATCTACGAGTCGCCGGAATTCCGCGGCCGTAGTTCGCTGGAAGGCGGCCTGCGCCTGGGCTACAACTGGGGTTACGGCCAGTACGACGTGGCGGTGTTCGGCCGCAACCTGACCAACCAGACCCGCGTGGTCGGTGCGATCGACTTCAACAACCTGACCGGCTTCCTCAACGAGCCGCGCACCTGGGGCGTGGAGTTCACCGCGAAGTTCTGATGCGGTGGCTGCGGTAGTGCAATGAAGAAGGGCCGGCGCAATGCCGGCCCTTCTGTTTCCTGCTTTCTGTAGAGTCGAGCCATGCTCGACTGCCATGAGCCGAGCATGGCTCGGCTCTACAGAGGCATGGCTTACAGCGCGCTCTGCGGGCGGATCTTCAGCACCGCGTTCTCGGTGGTGCAGTCGCGGCTGGAGTGCAGGCCGGCCTTGCGTGCCGCTTCGATCTCCTTGCGTGCGGCCAGCAGGTCCTTGTTGAACGCCGCGTTGTCGTGCAGGCGGGCCACGGCGGCGGCGCCCATGAAGCGGCCTTCGAGGATGTCGCTCTGCCAGTGCACGTTGCACACCAGGCGGCTCTCGCCGTAGTTGCGGCCGCGGGCCTGGATGGCATCGGCGCGGTCCGGCGCGATCTCCGACAGGATCAGTGCCCAGGCCCAGCCGATTGAGGTGTGGCCTGATGGATAGGAACCATTCTTGCGCAGGCCGTCCTCGTCCTTCGGCGAGCAGGTCGGCTCACCGTTGACCATGAACGGGCGCGGGCGCTGGTAGTGGTTCTTGGCCGCCTTGGTGGCGGCGCTGGCGTCGATCCGGCTGCGCTCCAGCAGGCGGTACAGCGCCGGGGTCTTCACCGCATCGACGTCGATGTCGGCGGCGCAGGAGAAGTGGTTGGCGCCCTCGGGGAAACCGAGTTCCGCATCGACGCCGGCCTGGGCGAAGCGCGGGCTGCCACGCAGCGCGCGGGCTTCACGGCTGACCTGTTCGTCCAGGGCGAGGGCGGCCGAACCGGCCACCGGCGGTGCCGGCACCAGATCGAGGCTGGCCGGAACAGCGCTCTTGTCCAGATAGCCCACGGCCTTGGTGGTGATGTTGGCTTCGACGGCGGTCGGTTTGGTGGCCGTGGCAGCACAGCCGGCCAGGGCCACAGCAACGGCGAGGCCGAGCAGCGGGCGGGCGGGGTGGGAAATCAGCGACATGGACGGGCTCCGGAGGAAAAACACCGCGTCATGATCGCAGCCCGTATGCGGCACCGCAGTGGCCATCGGTCATACGGCCAGACCCGGCATGGTCATCACAGGAGATGAAGGAAGAACGTCATCGAAGCGTGCCAGTCTGCTGAATCCGGGCGCAGCGCACGGACTTTCACGCGCCTGCACCGCGAGCATCGACACAACGGTGGTCGA
Source organism: Stenotrophomonas maltophilia group sp. SKK55 (assembly GCF_057179845.1). Classification (NCBI taxonomy): domain Bacteria; kingdom Pseudomonadati; phylum Pseudomonadota; class Gammaproteobacteria; order Lysobacterales; family Lysobacteraceae; genus Stenotrophomonas; species Stenotrophomonas maltophilia group sp. SKK55. The sequence continues at coordinate 127,733 of NZ_JBXUHP010000013.1, read as the reverse complement.
GATGCCGTCCAGTTCCAGCCGGGTCGGGGGGATCCGAAGACAGAGGGAGAGAAGCGATGCGCAGCACCGCAACAGGAAGTACCGTCCTGGCCCTGCTCCTCGGGCTGGCAACCGCCCCGGCGCAGGCCGCCGATGTGGTCGGCGTGGCCTTCGTGCATGGCACCGGCGCGCAGACCAATGCCACCCAGGACTACTGGCAGCCGGCGATCATCGACACCGTGCGCCAGGGCCTGCCCAACAGCAGCAACTACGTCGTCATCAACTGTGACTTCACCCAGTACATGTGGAAACCGGAAGCGGCCGGTTGCCTGGCCAACCAGCTGACCGGCTTCATCGACAGCCGTGGCATCACCCAGCTGGTGGTGATCACCCACTCCAACGGCGGCAACGTGATGCGCTGGATCCTGTCCAATCCGACCTACGACAGCCGCTATCCGAAGATCATCCGCACGGTGCGCAAGGTCAACGCACTGGCACCGTCTTCGGCGGGCACGCCACTGGCCGATGCGGTGCTCAACGGCAATACCTTCGAAACCTCGCTGGGCTGGCTGCTGGGCTACAAGAACGACGCGGTACGCCAGCAGCAGGTGGCCAGCATGGCCACCTACAACGCGCAGAACCTGTACGGCACGGCCGGTCGCCCGGCGCTGCCCAAGCCGTTCCGCGCGGTGGTCGGCAGTGACGTGGAATCGGCGGTGTGGGACAGCAACAGCTACTGCGGTGGCTATGCCGCCAACGTTGGCCTGGAGTTCACCCAGAACTGGTTGTCGTCCTGCTCCGATGGCTTCCTGGAGTGCAGCAGCCAGAAGGCGGCCGGCACCACCTGGTTCACCGACAAAGCGCGCACCCAGGGCGCAGAACCGCTCAGCCACAACCAGAGCCGGCGCGAGTGCTTCGGCCTCGGCACCCTGCTGCGCAACGACCTGACCCAGTGAGGGAGATGACCATGACGACCCATTCCACCCTGCTGGCCAGTGCGGTGCTGGCAGTACTGTCCCTTTCCGCCGCGCAGGCCGCGCAGCCTCTGCAGGCGGCCCGCGCGGGCGATCAGGTGCCTGCCGCATTGGTGGCCGCGCCGCTGCCTGCCGATGAAAGCGAACACGCGCCGTTGTCGTTTGCCTGGGCGCTGGACCCGGCACAGCCGCTGCAGGCGGCCGCGCCATATGCCTCGGTCAGCCGCAGTTACTGGCAGCAGGTCGATGGCACGCAGCTGCAGCGCGGCCTGGACCTGCCGCTGACGGCGCCGGATGCGGTGATCCAGCTGAGTCCGGCCGCAGGAGCCCGCGCGCTGCCGGCCAACACCCTGCAGGTGCGCGACCCGGCTGGCCGCAGCAGCGTGGCCCGCAGTGTCGATGCGCGCGCGCTGCAGGATGCCGGCATGCCGGTGAGTGATGGCAGCAGCATGCTGCGCACCGGTGCGACCAGTGCCGCCGGTGCGTACACCCTGCAGAGCACGCAGGCGCAGGGCCGCTATGTGGTGCAGGTGCTGGAGCCGAACAGCCCGCTGCGGTTGGAGGTGCAGGCCAACCAGGCGCAGGTGCTGGCCGGTGGCAACGTGCAGCTGCAGGCACGCCTGCTGGAAGACGGCGCCACCACCGCGCAGCTGGCATCGCGTCGTGGCGGCCTGGGGGGTGAAGCCCTGCTGGTCGCACCGGATGGCCGCAGTTGGCCGCAGCGTCTGCTGCGCACCACCGATGGCAGCCTGCACGCGCAGGTGCGGATCCCGACCGACGTCGGCACCGTGCAGGGGCTGTGGGAGCTGCAGGTGTTCGCCCAGGCCGATGGCGTGCTGCGCGATGGCAAGGTGGCCTTCGCGGTGGCACGGCCGACCGCGCGTTTCAGTGGCCAGGCAGCACCGGACCCGTCCAGCCGCCAGGTGGCGCTGCCGCTGCAGGTGGCTGCGGCAGGCCGCTACGAGGCACGCGGCACGCTGTATGCCACGGCCCGCGATGGCCGGATGAAGCCGGTCGCGCAGGCACATGCAGCCGCGTGGTTCGATGGCCCAGGCGCCGGCCAGCTGGTGCTGCCGTTCGGCCAGGCCGCGTTGCCGGCCGGTTTTGGCGCACCGTACGAGCTGCGCGACCTGCAGCTGCAGGACCAGAGCCGGATGGCACCGATCGAGTCGCGCGCGCTGGCGTTGCGGTTCTGAGCACGACGGTGGCGGGCCGGGATATCCGGCCCGCTGCATTGCATCCTGTAGAGCCGAGCCGATGCTCGGCTGCTGTTTGTCGTGATCAGGAGCAGCCGAGCATCGGCTCGGCTCTACAACGGCATGCCGATCACCCCGCGTATGCGGTCAGCCGGCCTTCCTGCTCGCAGACGGTGATCGCGCCGCCGAACACCGCCGACAGCGGTTCGTTGCGCAGCAGCTCGGCGCGGGTGCCGTCGGCCAGCACGCGGCCATCGCGCAGCAGTACCACGCGCTCGATCTCGGGAATGATCTCTTCGATGTGGTGGGTCACCAGCACCAGGGTGATGCCCTGCTGCGCCAGCGCCCGCATGGTCGCCACCAGCTGCTCGCGGGCGACCAGGTCCAGCCCGGTGGAGGGTTCATCCAGCAGCAGTGCCTGCGGCCGGTTGACCAGCGCGCGGGCGATCAGCACGCGGCGGGTCTCGCCAGCGGACAACTCGGCGTAGGCGCGGTCGCGCAGGGACAGGGCGCCGGTCATCGCCAGTGTCTCGCCCACGCGTGCGCGCATATCGGCGGTCACTTCGCGGAAGGCCGGCACCACGTAGCTGGCGAAGAAGCCGGACAGCACTGCCTGTTCCACGGTCAGGCCCGGCATGTCGGCCAGGTTGCTGCTGAGATCGCCGGTGACGATGCCCAGCTGCGATCGCAGCCGGTCCACCTGCCAGCGGTTCTGCCCCAGCACCCTTACCGCCACGGAGCCGTCGACCTGCGCCAGCGGGTACAGCTCGCGGGTGATCAGCTTGATGAAGGTCGACTTGCCGCAGCCGTTGGGGCCGAGCAGGGCGGTGTGCTGGCCCTGTGCGATGCGCAGGCTGAGCCCGTGCAGCACCTTCACCTGGCCGCGCACCACGGTGGCGCGGTCCAGTTCGATCAAGGGGGGCAGCTCCGCAACGGGCGGGGCGGCAGTCATGGTGCTGGCGCGTGGATCAAGGCTCGACAACTCAGGTCCCCAACTGTGAACGGTGCCACGGATGGCGATGCGATACATCGCCGCAGGGATGCAGTTTGCAACGCAAGCGCCCATCATGTCTGCCATCCCCGCGTCGATCCGGAGAGCTGCCATGTCTGATGCCCTGATGTCCCTGTTGACCGGTGGTGTGCTCGGCCTCGGCTGGTGGGCCATGTTGGGCGTGCTGCTGGTCTTCACCCAGATCACCATCTTCTCGGTAACCCTGTACCTGCACCGCAGCCAGGCCCATCGCGGGGTCGATTTCCATCCGGCGCTGGCGCACGTGTTCCGCTTCTGGCTGTGGCTGACCACGTCGATGATCACCCGCGAGTGGGTGGCCATCCATCGCAAGCACCACGCCAAGGTGGAGACCGAGGACGATCCGCACAGCCCGGTCACCCGCGGCATCGGCAAGGTGTTCTGGCATGGCGTGGAGCTGTACCGCGAAGCGCGCGGCATGCGCGCGGACATCGAGCAGTACGGGCGCGGCACGCCGGACGACGCGATCGAGCGCCACCTGTATACCCCGCACGCCACGCTGGGGCCGGTAGTGCTGCTGGCGATCAACGGCGTGCTGTTCGGCCTGCCCGGCGTGGCGCTGTGGGCGATCCAGATGGCGTGGATCCCGTTCTGGGCGGCGGGCGTGGTCAATGGCCTGGGCCACTGGTGGGGGTACCGCAACTACGAGTCGGCCGATACCTCCACCAATCTCACGCCGTGGGGGTTCTGGATCGGTGGCGAGGAGCTGCACAACAACCACCATGCCTTCCCCAGTTCGGCGCGCTTCGCGATGCGGCGCTGGGAGTTCGACATCGGCTGGAGTGCGATCCGCCTGCTGCAGGCGCTGCACCTGGCCAGGGTGCTGCGGGTGGCACCGGCCATGGACGTGCGCCCGAACATCGCCGTGCCCGATGCCGAAACGCTGAAGGCGCTGCTGTCGCACCGCTTCCAGGCGATGACCGATTACCAGCGAAACGTGTTCATGCCGGCCCTGCGCGAGGAGGCCGCGCAGGCCGGGGCCAAGCTGCGCCGCCTGCTGCCACGCCGGTTGCGCCGTGGCCTGGTCAACGATGGCCGCTGGCTGAAGCCGGACAGCCGCGCCCAGCTCAGCGCATGGGTGGCGCAGCGGCCGCGCATTCGCACCCTGGTCGAGTACCGCGGGCGATTGGCTGCGCTGCTGGAAGCCCGTGGCCACGACGCCGCCGAGCGCCTGCATCAGCTGCAGGCGTGGTGCCGCGAGGCCGAGGAAAGCGGTATCGCGGCGTTGCAGGCCTACGCCGCACGCTTGAAGGGCTACAGTCTGGTGGGCGCGTGAGGGCAGGGTACGGGCTTCTGCTGGCGGCGCTGCTGCCGGGTGCGGCGCTGGCCCAGGTCACCGACACCGCCAGCTATCTGCAGCGGATGGACAGCGATGGCGACGGCAAGGTCAGCGAGGCCGAGTACGTGCAGTGGATGCTGTATGCCTTCGACCGCATGGACCGCAATGGTGATGGCGTGCTGAGCGCCGACGAGCTGCCCGGCGGCAAGGGCAGGGCAATCCGCCGCGAGCAGCAGCGGCAGGTGATCGTGCAGCGCTTTCATAAGCAGGATGCCAACGGTGATGGCTTCCTGGATGCGCGCGAACTGTCCGCGCCGCCGCGTTGAGCGGGCGTAGAATCGCACCATGCCTGAACTGCCCGAAGTCGAAACCACCCGCCGCGGCCTGGCGCCGCACCTGCAGGGCCGGCGCGTGCATGGCGTGATCCTGCGCCGCGCCGACCTGCGCTGGCCGATTCCACCGGAAGTGGCCGAGCTGCTGCCGGGGCAGCGCATCGAGGACATCCGCCGGCGCGCCAAGTACCTGCTGCTGGATACCGCCATCGGCAGCGCCGTGCTGCACCTGGGCATGTCCGGCAGCCTGCGCGTGCTGCCCGGTGATACCCCGCTGCGGGCGCACGACCACGTCGACATCAGCCTGGACAACGGCCGCCTGCTGCGCTTCAACGACCCGCGCCGCTTCGGCAGCCTGCTCTGGCAGCCGGCTGGGGAGATCCACCCGCTGCTGCAGGGGCTGGGCCCGGAGCCACTGGACGACGCGTTCGACGGCGACTACCTGTTCGACCGCAGCCGGGGCCGCAGCGCGCCGGTGAAGACCTTCCTGATGGACCAGGCGGTGGTGGTGGGCGTGGGCAACATCTACGCCGCCGAGAGCCTGTTCAAGGCCGGCATCAGTCCGCTGCGCGAGGCAGGAAAGATCTCGCGAGAACGCTACCAGCGGCTGGCCGACGCGGTGAAGGAGATCCTGGGCTACGCCATCACCCGCGGCGGCACCACCCTGCGCGATTTCATCAGCCCCGATGGTGCGCCGGGCTACTTCGAGCAGGAGCTGCTGGTGTATGGCCGCGACGGGCTGCCGTGCCCGAACTGCGGGCGCGCGCTGAAGCACGCCACCATCGGCCAGCGCGCCAGCGTCTGGTGCAGCCACTGCCAGCGCTGAGCCGGCGACCAGCGGCAGCTGAACGGGCAGGGCGCGTCTCCGCTGCCCGTTAACGTTTGTCTGCCTATCATGGCTGACCTTCCCTCTGTGCCCGACGCGCCTGCATGCAACGACGCGACTTCATCCGCAATGCCTCCCTCGCCCTGGCTGCATTCGGCCTGCCGTCCCTGCCCGCGTGCGCGGCCAGCAGGAGCGGTCAGATGGGCCTGCGCCGCCTCGGCCAACCGCAGCCGTTCGACTTCGCCACCCTGAAGGGCCAGGCGCGCGCGCTGGCACAGGCGCCCTACAAGAGCCACAAGCGGGTGTTGCCGGGCCGCCTGGAAGGCCTCGACTGGGACCAGTACCAGTCGATTGGCTACCGCCAGGACCATGCGCTGTGGGCCGACCAGCCTGGCAAGTTCCAGGCCAAGTTCTTCCACCTGGGCCTGTACTTCCATTCGCCGGTGCGCATGTTCGACGTGGTCGACGGCAAGGCGCAGGAACTGGCGTATGACGGCGCGGCGTTCAACTACGGCAAGAGCGGCATCAAGGATGGCGAGCTGCCGGCCGATCTGGGCTTCGCTGGCTTCCGCCTCAACACCCGCAAGGACACCGACCGCGACTTCGCCGCCTTCCTCGGCGCCAGCTACTTCCGCGCCGTTGGCAAGGAGGGCCAGTACGGCCAGTCGGCGCGTGGGCTGGCGATCGATACCGGCATGGGCAAGCCGGAGGAATTCCCGGACTTCATCGCCTACTACCTGGAGCAGCCGTCGGCCGATTCGGACACGATCGTGGTCTATGGCCTGCTGGATTCGCCCAGCGTTACCGGTGCCTATCGCTTCGCGATCACCAACGGTGACGTGCTGCTGATGGACATCGACAGCGCGCTGTACCCGCGCAAGACGATCGAGCGGTTGGGCATCGCCCCGTGCACCAGCATGTACCAGGTGGGCGAGAACGACCGCCGGATGGGCTGGGACTGGCGCCCGGAGATCCACGATACCGATGGCCTGTCGCTGTGGACCGGTGCCGGCGAGTGGATCTGGCGGCCGCTGCTGAACCCGCGCAACCTGCGTTTCAACATGTTCGTGGACCGCAACCCGCGCGGCTTCGGCCTGCTGCAGCGCGACCGCAATTTCGACCATTACCAGGACGATGGCGTGTTCTACGAGAAGCGCCCGTGCCTGTGGGTGGAGCCGAAGGGCGAATGGGGCGAAGGCTCGGTGCAGCTGGTGGAGATTCCCACCGTGGACGAGACGTTCGACAACATCGTGGCGTTCTGGAACCCGAAGGAAAAGCCACAGCCGGGCCAGGAGCTGCTGGTCGGTTACCGCTTGTACTGGGGCGCCGAACCGCCGGCGCGCCCGCCGCTGGCGCACTGCGTGGCCAGCCGCACCGGCCTGGGCGGTGTGGTCGGCAAGAAGCGCGAGTACTTCAGCTGGCGCTTCGCGGTGGACTTCGAAGGTGGCGAACTGGCCAGGCTGATCGACAAGGCCGAGGTCGAAGCGGTGGTGGAAGCCAGCCGTGGCCGGGTCGAGATCGTTTCGGCGCGCCCGCTGCGCGAGATCAACGGCTATCGCGCGATGTTCGACCTGGTGCCGCCGGAAGGCAGTACCGAGCAGATCGACATCCGCCTGTTCCTGCGCAGTGGTGGCAAGACCCTCACCGAGACCTGGCTGTACCAGTACACCCCGCCGCCGGCCGGTGCGCCGGAGCGCACGCTGTACTAAGAGGGGGGGGCAGGGCTTGCAGCCCTGCACCTGCTGACGTCAACGTCAACGTCAAAAGCGGGCATTCCGTGGGATGGCGGGGTGGGTCCGGTTGAGGGGGGCGGCGTAAATACGTCCATGTAGCCTCGGTCGCGCCATCCATGGCGCTCACGCCCCCTCAACCGGACCCACCCCGCCTTCGACAGATCGCCGCGATCTGTCGGAGCACGGGGTCGGATCCCGTTGCTGCGCAACGGGCTCTGACCCCAGATGAATTTCGATAGATGAATTTCGATATCTGACAGATGTGCCGACCAACGGTCGGCACCCACCAACAGCCGCGTGAAACTGTCAGAGGTGGGGCGGTGTGGGTGGGCAGGACCGTTGGCGCCATGGATGGCGCCATCGAGCCCCCAGGGACGGGTTTACGGCGTGTCCTGCCCACCCACACCGCCCCGCCATCCCGCGGAATGCCGCTTTGGCTTTGGCCGTTGCCGTTGCGTTGAGCAGGTGCAGGGCTGCAAGCCCTGCAAAAGAACACCCCTTACAGCGGCAGGGGCGCCTGCGCCGGGTCGATCCGCCCTTCGCCGCGGGTGATCTTCTTGAACTCCGCGCGGCTGACCGATACGTAGCGGTCGTTGCCACCGATCTCCACCTGCGGGCCGTCCTGCACGGCGTGGCCATGCTCGTCCACGCGCACGGTCATCGTCGCCTTCTTGCCGCTGTGGCAGATGGTCTTGATTTCCTGCATCTCGTCGGCCCAGGCCAGCAGGTACTGGCTGCCTTCGAACAGCTCGCCGCGGAAGTCGGTACGCAGGCCGTAGCACAGCACCGGAATGCGCAGCTGGTCGACCACCTCGCTGAGCTGCCAGACCTGGGCGCGGGTCAGGAACTGCGCCTCGTCCACCAGCACGCAGCCCATCGGGCCGTTGGCTGCCAGATCCTGCTCCACCCAGCGCTGCAGGTCGGTATCGCGGTCGAAGGCCATGCCGTCAGCGCGCAGGCCGATCCGCGAGGCGACCACGCCGGCGCCGGCACGGTCGTCCAGGCGTGGAGTCAGGATCGCCACCCGCATGCCGCGCTCGCGGTAGTTGTGCGCGCTTTGCAGCAGGGTGGTGGTCTTGCCGGCGTTCATCGCCGAGTAGTAGAAGTAGAGCTTGGCCATCGGCCAATTCTAGTCGCCACCCGGCCCGCCGTCGCGGATCGGCCGTGGCCGGGCGATCACGTGCCGGCTGTCGCGTACCCCGGTGCCAGCAGCGCCGAGGCAACGATGGCCTGGCAGGCGTGGCTCATTGCCCCGATCTGGCCAGCTCCTCGTCCTGCCATTGCCGGTAGGCCACCGGGTCCCAGTAGCGCGCCAACTGGTGCTTTTCCGGTTGCAGCACACGGGCCCCCGCATCGCCACGGCCCTGGCTGCGCATGGCGCCGTTCCAGCCGGCGCGGCTGCCGGTCTGCCGCATGCTGCCGGCCCGCAGTTCACGTTCCAGCCGCGGCGTCGCGGCCGGATCGCCGAACTCGGCATACAGCGCGCGGCCCTCGCGCACCGCGCGCTCGCGCTCGTCGGCGGACAGCGCCTCCCAGAAGCGTTCGCGCTGTACCACCAGCCACTCGGTGCCGCGCTCGGCCGCCAGGTCCATCCATGCATAGCCCAGGGCGCGGTCGGCCGGACCGCCTTGCCCGTTCCAGAGCATGTCGGCCAGCGCTGCCTGTGACAGCTTGTCGCCGTAGCGCGCGGCATTGCGGAAGTCGTTGCGGGCTTCTTCGTGGCGGCCCCGTTCGCGGGCCTGCATGCCGAGCCCACGGAAGCGCAGGTCCGGATGGTAGACGAGGAACTCGTGCGACTGCAGCACGATCGCTTCATAGGCATCCGTGCGCGGCGGCGGGCCGGACCCGGCCGCAGGCACGGCCAGCAGGCCCAGCAGGGTAGCCACCAGCGGGCGGGCGATGATGTTCAAGGACATGGACCACGCTCCTGTGTTCCGGTGTCGACTCAATACCTTACGGCCAGGTGTCATGCAAGTCAGGTCGGCCCGCCGGCACCCCGCTACAATCCTGTCCCCATGCACGGTCTCAATCCCCCCCAAGCCGCCGCCGTCCTGCACATCGAAGGCCCCTTGCTGGTGCTCGCCGGCGCCGGCAGCGGCAAGACGCGGGTGATCGTGGAGAAGATCGCCCACCTGATCGGCAGTGGCCGCTATCCGGCGCGCCGCATCGCGGCGATCACCTTCACCAACAAATCGGCCAAGGAAATGCGCGAGCGCGTGGCCAAGCGCCTGCGCGAGCAGGACGCTGACGAGGTGACCATCTGCACCTTCCATGCGCTGGGCCTGAAGTTCCTGCAGATCGAACATGCCGCCGTGGGCCTGAAGCGCGGCTTCTCCATCTTCGATGCCGATGATGCCGCCGCGCAGATCAAGGACCTGATGCACGGCGCCAAGCCCGATGACATCGAGGACATGAAGAACCTGGTGTCGCGCGCGAAGAACGCCGGGCTGTCGCCCGAGCAGGCGATGGCCGCCGCACGCAGCAACCGCGAGAAGGAAGCGGCCAGCGTCTACGAGCGCTACCAGCTGCGGCTGACCGCGTTCAATGCGGTCGATTTCGATGACCTGATCCGCCTGCCGGTGCAGATCCTGGAAGAGAACCCCGAGATCGCCCTGGCCTGGCGCGAGCGCATCGGCTACCTGCTGGTGGACGAATGCCAGGACACCAACGACGCGCAATACCGCCTGCTCAAGCAGCTGGCTGGTGAGAAGGGCAATTTCACCTGCGTGGGTGACGATGACCAGTCGATCTACGCCTGGCGTGGCGCCAACCCGGAGAACCTGCAGCAGATGGGGCGTGACTACCCCACGCTGGAAATCATCAAGCTCGAGCAGAACTACCGCTGCTCCAACCGCGTGCTGCGCGCAGCCAATGCGCTGATCGCCAACAACCCGCACGAGCACCTGAAGAAGCTGTGGAGCGACCAGGCCGACGGTGAGCGCATCCGGGTCTGGGAATGCCGCAACAGCGAACACGAGGCGGAAAAGGTGGCCGCCGAGATCGCCTTCGTGGCGCAGTCGCGCAACGTGCCGTGGAGTGACTTCTGCATCCTGTTCCGCGGCAACTTCCAGTCGCGGCCGCTGGAAAAGGCGATGCAGCTGCTGCGCATCCCCTACCACCTGACCGGCGGCACGATGTTCCTGGAACGCCAGGAAGTGAAGGACACGCTGGCCTGGCTGCGGCTGCTGGTGAACCCGGATGACGACACCGCGTTCATGCGTGCGGTGCAGTCGCCCAAGCGCGACGTCGGTGCCGGCACGCTGGCCAAGCTGGCCGAGCTGGCCCAGGAAAAGGACATGCCGATGGCGCATGTGGCCGAAACCATCGGTGCCCTGCAGCAGCTGCCACCGCGTGCGGCCAACAGCCTGGCGCGGTTCACCGACATCCTGCGCGACCTGCGTGCACAGATGCGCCAGGTGACGTCCGGCGACATGATCCGCAAGGTGGCCAAGGAATCGGGGTTGCTGAGCGAGCTGCGCCAGCAGGCCAAGGAAGAGGCCAGCTACCAGCGTCGCGCAAACAACATCGAGGAACTGGCGCAGTGGTTCGAGGGCGGCCCGCGCGGTGCAACCGCCGCCGACCTGGCCGGCCAGCTGGCGCTGCTGTCGCGCAGCGACAAGGACGAGGGCGGCAATCAGGTGCGCATGATGACCCTGCACGCTTCCAAGGGCCTGGAATTCCCGTACGTGTTCATCGTCGGCTGCGAGGACGGCGTGCTGCCGCACCAGGTCAGCCTGGACGAGGGCAACCTGCAGGAAGAACGGCGCCTGCTGTACGTGGGCATCACCCGCGCCAAGATCCAGCTGTGGATGAGCTACAGCAAGCTGACGCGCAAGTTCGGCGAACACGTACGCCTGAAGCCGAGCCGGTTCTTCGAGGAGATTCCGGCCGAGGAGATCCAGCGCGACGGTGCTGACCCGGTGGCCGATGCAGCGCGGAAGAAGGAGCGCGCGACGGCGGGGTTGGCCGCGATCGAGGCGCTGTTCGATTGAGGATCGAAAAGCCACTAAAGTGGTATTCCAATCCGTCCGATTGACGCTTCTGGCCTTGAGCCTGCATCGGGTTAAGACCTAGTGTGAGCGCACCCGAAGTGCGCGCCGTGTCCTTCATCGTGTCCAACGACATCCATCCTGTTCTCACCCGTACCTTCCTCGGGCTGGGCCTGGTCCTGCTTGTTTCAGCGCTTCTGGCCTACGTTGGGGCCAGGCGCTTCCTCGATGCGGCGGTCATTGCCGATGGCAGGATCACCCATGTGGATGCCGTCAGCGTTGATCGCGGTGGTTCGCGCACTTCAGGGGTGAAGTTCCTGTACTGGGTGGACTTCACTACCAGCAGCGGGCAAGTGATGCGGTTCTTCGCAGGTCGTACCCGCCATCGTGCCTACATGACGGGCGATCATGTAGATGTGCTGTACCTGCCGGACCGCCCGGACAAGGCCCTGGTGCGTTCGCTCTCATCACCCTGGGGCCTGAGCGTCATACTGGGAGTGACCGGCGGCCCATTCCTGCTGGCGGTGGGATTTATGCACCTGCCGCAGGTGGCGAGGGCATGGCGGCGCAGGCAGCTCCTTCGCCACGGGACACGGGTGCAAGCCAAGGTCCGGGCGATCAAGCGCGATCGCGGAGTATTTTCGGGGGGAAGGCATCCGTTCGTCATCGTCTGCGCCTGGCGCGATCCTGAAACCACTCGATGGCATGTCTTCCACAGTGCGTATCTCTGGGCCGATCCCCGTGCACAGGTGAGTGGGCGTGAACTGGATGTCCATGTCATGCCGGGCAATCCGCGCTACTACCATGTCGATACCTCCTTCATTCGATCAGCGCCGGCACCTGCACGCTGATCGATCAACCCGGCAGCACCATGCCCACCCTCCTCAGATGTTTTTTGCTGTTTTTCTTTGCCGTGGGCCTGCTGATCCTTCTGGCCGCCGCCTGGCTGTTCGTGGACGTCCAGCGTTTCGCGCGCAAGGCCGTTTCCGTAACCGGAACGGTGGTGGCCGTCCAGGCAGAGGATGCCCGGTCGGAAATGGAGGGGATGCCCGCACGTGACATCACCCTGCATCGCCCGGTGGTGAGGTTCCAGACCGCACAGGCGCAGATGATTCAGTTCACCGCGTCCTTTGCTACCGGGGCACCACTGTACGTGGTCGGCGAACAGGTACAGGTGCTGTATCCCGGCGGCATGCCTTCCAAGGCTCGTATCCAGCACCCGGGATTGCGCTGGGGCGCACCGCTGCTGTTGGCGCTGATGGGCATGGGGTTCTGCCTGATCGCCGCATGCGTCCATCGCCTGTGCGTGCGCTACTGGCCGATCCTGTTCGGCCCGCGTGACGGGGCATGTGGCTAGGCTGGGCATCGTAGTGGCCCACTTGGCCTGAGCGTGCTGCACGGCGGGCGCTGGCGTTGCAGAATCGAGGTATTCCTTCCGGAGCCCACCCATGCATCCCATCGAAAGCGAACGCCTGCGGCTGCGCCGCCTGGAACCAGACCGGGATGCTGCGCCGATGCTGGTATTGCTCAATGATCCAGGCTTCGTGCGTTTCATCGGTGATCGCAACGTGCACAGCGAGGAACAGGCGCGGGAGTACATCGCGCTGCGGGTGCTGCACAGCTATGCGTTGAACGGGTTCGGCATGTATGCCATCGAGCGCTTGTCCGATGGCGCGTGGCTGGGCAATGCCGGGCTGGTGCGGCGTGATGGCCTGCCGGGGCCGGACATCGGCTATGCGGTGCTCTCGGAATTTGCCGGGCAGGGCTACGCCGGTGAGGCGGCGCGTGCGGTGTTCGCGCATGCACGCGGAGCGCTGGGCCTGCAGGATCTGTATGGCATTACCGATCTGGACAACGTGGTGTCCGGGAAGATCCTGCTGGGCCTGGGCATGCAGGAGCGCGGAGTCATCCAGCTGCCGGGCGTGGACAGCCCGAGCCGGCTGTATGCCACGCCGGGAGCGGCGGAGGTCTGATCCCTGATGATCGTAGGTGCCGGCCGCTGGCCGGCACGATTCAGATGCAGTGCCGACCAACGGTCGGCACCCACCCCCTCAACCGCGCAGTTCTGCCAGCTGCGCCTGCAGCTCGGCCACGGCCGTTTCCAGCTGGGCCACGCGCTCGGCCAGGCCCGGATCGGCCGCATCGCTGCTGCCACCACCACTGCTGGCGTACTTGGCCGCCAGCGCGGCACCATCCACTTCACCGCACAGCAGGTGCATGTAGCGGTCTTCGCGCTGGCCGCTGGCGCGCGGCAGCACCACCAGCAGCGCGCGCTGCTGCAGGCGCTCGATGGCGTGGCGGGCTTCGTCGATATCCGCGAACCGGTACAGACGCTCGCTGCGCGACACCAGCTCGCCCAGGGTCTGTGGACCGCGCAGCAACAGCAGCGCCAGCAGCACGGTCTGCTGCCGGGTCAGGTCCAGCGCGGCCTGCAGGCGGTGCTCGTAGCGGTCGGCGCGCGAGGAGAAGTGCTGGCGAGCCAGGCCCAGTGCTTCCAGCTGGCGCAGCGCGTGCTGCACGCTGCCGGCGTCGACGTTCATCACCGGCTCGCGGGCGGTCTTCTGGTTGGCGGCCGACTGGGCCGCATTGACCGTCAGCGGGTAGGTGTCCGGTGTGGTTGCCTCCTTCTCCACCAGGCAGCCCAGCAGGCGGGCCTGCACGGCGTCGAGCAGGGGGACGTCGGGGGTCTGGGTGGAATCGGTCATGGCGGCCTCCGGAAGGGCAACGGGTCAACCGCCAAGCATAGCCGTCCCGGGGCCGGCTTTGCCGGTAAAATGCGCCGGTATATCTGATTGCCGGTGAATCCATGCGTCGTCCTGTTTCCCTGTCCCTGACCCTGCTCGCCACTGCGGCGCTGGGCCTGTCCGCCTGCAAGCGCGTGGACGCGCCTGCTGCCGAAGCCGCCGCGCCGGAGGCCCCGGCCGCTGCCGCCAAGGCCGATGGCGCGCGTGATGCCAGCGCCAACGACAACCTCAACGCCGTGCTGTGGATGCAGCGTGCGCAGGAGTACAGGGCGATCACCGAGCAGACCTACCGGGCCGCCGCCGATCGCCTGGATGCGGCGCTGAAGGAGGCCCACTGGGACGCACTGGTGCCGGAAGAACGCGGCAACGAGGCCAAGGGCCTGAAGCCGGCCGTGGTGCTGGACGTGGACGAGACCGTGCTGGACAACTCGCCCTACCAGGCGCGCCTGGTGCGCGACGACAAGGAATACGACGAGCTGAGCTGGGACCAGTGGGTGGCCGAAAAGAAGGCCAAGGCGATTCCGGGCGTGGTTGATTTCGCCAAGGCCGCCAACGCCAAGGGCGTGACCCTGCTGTACATCTCCAACCGTGCCGTGCACCTGAAGGACGCGACCCTGGCCAACCTGCGCGAGCAGGGCCTGCCGGTGGCCGATGACAGCGTGTTCCTGGGCCTGGGCACCGTGGTCGAGGGCTGCGAGCAGGCCGGCAGCGAGAAGAACTGCCGCCGCCGCCTGGCCGGGCAGAAGTACCGCGTGCTGATGCAGTTCGGCGACCAGCTGGGTGACTTCGTGGAAGTGACCACCAACACCAACGAAGGCCGTGACGCCCTGCTGCAGCAGTACCACGACTGGTTCGGCGAGCGCTGGTGGATGCTGCCGAACCCGACCTACGGTGGCTTCGAGCCGGCGCAGTTCAACAACGATTACAGCCAGTCGCGCCAGGCCCGACACGACGCCAAGCGCGCCGCCCTGGACTACGCACCATGAGCCGCGCGCCACTGCCGCTGCGCGACGACGAGCGCCTGATCTTCGCGCTGGACGTGCCTGACCGCGCGCAGGCGCTGGCGTGGGTCGACCGCCTGGGCGACAGCGTGGCCTTCTACAAGATCGGCATGGAACTGCTCGCCTCCGGCGAGTACTTCCAGGTGCTCGATGAGCTGGCCCGCCGCGACAAGCGCGTGTTCGTCGACCTGAAGTTCTTCGACATTCCGGCCACCGCTGCGGCGGTGATCAAGCGCCTGTCGCAGTGGCCGGTCAGCTACGCCACCATCCATGGTTGGCACCCGGCCATGATGGAGGCGTGCGCGGCCGCCAACAGCGGCGACATGCGCCTGCTGGCAGTGACCGTGCTGACCTCGATGGGGCGCCCCGACCTCGCACAGATGGGCATCGACCGCGAACCGGTGGACGTGGTGGTCGAGCGCGCGCTGGCTGCCCAGGCCGCCGGCATCGATGGCGTGATCGCTTCGGGCCAGGAAGCCGGCCCGATCCGCGCTGCCACCGGCAGCGGATTCTCGATCGTCTGCCCGGGCATCCGCCCCGGTGGCCCGGTCGGCGATGACCAGAAGCGTACCGTTGGCGTAGCGCAGGCCTTTGCCGATGGCGCCGATGCCATCGTGGTCGGTCGCCCGATCCGCCTGGCCGCCGATCCGCAGGCCGCAGCGCGGGCGATCCAGCAGGAAATCGCGTCGGCTCTGGCTGCACGCTGAGCCCACCACCGACGCCGGTCACGCTGGCACCACGAACGCCATCCCGATCCATGCGGGATGGCGTTCGCATTTGTGGGGCTGCATCTGTCGCACGCAGCGCCAGCCACGAGAACTGTGCGCACGTTCGCGCTGCGGGCCTCTCCACTGCTCCCCAATCGATGCACCGGTACGGACCGCGGCCGCACCGGTTCCAACCATCGACAGAGGAGTACAGGGAAATGTATCGCAGCACCTCTTTGTTCATCGGCCTGCTGTTGGCCGCGTCTGCCGTACCCGCCATCGCTGCGCCGCAGCTGCGCGATGCGCCGCGCATCATCGGTGGCGAAGCGGCGCCGGCCGACGAGTACCCGTTCATGGTCAGCATCCAGGGCATCTTCGACGGCGATTCGGACCACGACCGCCACTTCTGCGGGGGCACCCTCATCTCGCCCTCATGGGTGCTGACGGCCGCGCACTGCATGCAGGGCGAAGCGCCTGGTGGCATCGCCGTTGTCGGCAAGGTCACGACCCTGTCCACCGACGCCGCGCCACGACCGTCCAACGTCAAGGCGATCCACGTCCATCCGGCATTCAACAGCGGCAATTCGCTGGAGCACGACGTCGCCCTGATCCAGCTCAGCGCACCGTTGGACGGTGCACAGCCGGTGGCACTGCAGCTGCGGCCCGACGCCAGCTATCTCAAGCCGGGCCGTGAATTCACGGTGATCGGCTGGGGAGACACCGACATCGGCGATGGCCGTGTCTATCCGACTCAGCTGCAGACCGCGCAGGTGCCGTTCGTTTCCTTCACCGAATGCCAGCAGGCCTACGGCGGTGAACTGTCACGTGGAAAGGTCATCTGCGCCGGCCGCGAGGGCATCGACAGCTGCCAGGGGGATTCCGGAGGCCCCCTGCTGCTGCGCCTGCGTGAAGGCTGGACCCAGTTCGGTGTCGTCAGCTGGGGCGAGGGCTGTGCGCTGGCCGGCTATCCGGGGATTTATGCCCGAATCGCCGAAAAACACGCCGTAGATTTCATCGAAGCGGTTTGGCAACGCGATTGATACAATAAAATCAAATACATACATGGCATTACGTGAAGTGTTGCCTTAACTTGAGCGGCAGCGTAGGATCGCCGCCATCCGGTCCTCGGGCCGGACATGTGCCACAACACTGTCCTCCGGCCCCGCGCCGGCTTGAAGAGCCTGTGATCCCCGTGATCCGGGCTCTTTTTTTATCCCGGTGGCGGCGCTGGGGTCAGATCCCTTCTGCCCGCAGCAGAGGAGATCTGACCCCCTTGGCTGGAAACCGTGACGTCCCGGCTTGCCGCTGTCACGTCGCAGGCCGCAAGATGCGGGCCGGTCCGGGGAGTCCGAGTGCATGAGCGTGGCGGTGCGAGGAAAGTCTGCGCGTGGATGGGGGCTGGCGGCCATGCTGCTGCTGGCCGTGGCGGGGTGCCGCGAGTCTGCCAACGATCCGGCCAGGCCGGCGGCCGAGCCGGTGGCTGCAGTACAGGCGATGGCGTTGCGCCTGGCCGAAGATGATCTGGTCGGCTACGCAAAGCTGTCGGTGCCGCCGGGCCAGTACCAGCGCCTGCAGCAGGCGTGGGTGGAAGGCCACGGCCAGTGGCCGCTGACCGAGCTGCCACTGGGCGACCAGCTGCTGCCGATGCTGGCCGCACTGCGCAAGCCCGATGCCAGCGCCGAACTGCAGCGCAGCTTCGATCGCCAGCTGGCTGGCCAGGCCGGCGCCGTGCGCCAGGCCGCACAGTCGATGGGCAGCTTCGGCGTGCAGTACCTGCGCCACCAGAAGGGCTACACGCCCAGCCAGCAGGCCCACTACATCGCCCTGGTCGAGACCCTGGCGGGGTGGGCGCAGGCTGCCCCGATCAGCGACCGCGCACGTGCCCGCAGCACCATCGCCGCGCTGGTCGGCGCCGCCAGCAAGGTCGGCTTCGAGGATGAAGCCGGCCTGCAGGCGGCCGGCATGGAAGGCAGCCTGCAGCAGCTGGCGCCGTTCATCCACACCCTCAAGGCGGTGCTGGGCAGCTACGGACTCGCCGTGGACGACGCGCTGCGCAGCGTACGCGGCGAACTGCTGTCGGTGGAAGGTGACAATGCGCTGGTGCGCCTGCACTACGACCTGGCCGGTCGCGAGATGACCCTGCAGCTGCCACTGAGCCGGCGCGAGGGCCACTGGTACCTGACCCGCACCCTGGCCGACACCGACGCGCTGCTGCGCAAGGCCGATGCGGCCCGCGCGGCTGCGTCGCCAGCACCGGCCGAAGCCCCCGCCGAGGGTGGGGAAGCGGCAACACCGCCGGCTAAGCCATAATGGCGCCGATGTCGAAACAGAACCCGCTGCCGTTCCCCGGCGAAGAATCCCAGTCGACGCCCGCCGATACGGTGCCGGCGTCCCCCTCGACCGGTACCGGCCCGAACCCGGTACCGCCGCCCGCGCACGCGCGTCCGGCCGGCCGCCGTCCTCTGTGGGCCCGACTGCTCGGTCGCCTGGTCGAGCCGTGGCTGTCGCTGAAGATCGAACCGGAAGACCCGGGCCAGTACAACGATGGCCGCCCGGTCATGTACGTGCTGGAAGACTACGGCCTGTCCAACGCGCTGATCCTGGACAAGGCCTGCCGCCAGGCCGGCCTGCCGTCGCCGCTGGTGCCGCTGGCCGGTGATCCGACCGGCCGCAAGCGCGCCTATCTGGCGCTGTCGCGGCGCAGCTCCAGCAACTCGCTGATTCCCGAGCAGCGCGGCGCCAAGACCCACTCCGATTCGCTGGCCAAGGTCCTGCAGGCGCACCGCGTGCGCGATGACCTGGATGTGCACCTGGTGCCGGTGTCGATCTTCGTCGGCCGCGCGCCGGACAAGCAGAGCGGCTGGTTCGCGGTGCTGTTCTCGGAAAACTGGGCGCTGGTGGGCCGCTTCCGCCGCCTGCTGGGGTTGCTGCTGAACGGGCGCAATACCATCGTGCGCTTCGCCCCGCCGATCTCGCTGCGCAGCACCGTCGACGAAGGCCTGGAGCCGGAGCGCACGGTCCGCAAGCTGCAGCGCGTGCTGCGCACCCATTTCCGCCGCATCCGTGAATCGGTGATCGGCCCGGACCTGTCGACCCGGCGCCTGCTGGTGGACCAGGTGCTGGCCGCCGAGCCGGTCCGCGAAGCGATCGCCGCACAGGCCAAGCGCGACAACTCGAAGCCGGCCGATGCCTGGAAGAAGGCACACGCCTACGCCTGGGAAATCGCTGCGGACTATTCCAGCCCGGTGGTGCGCTCGGCCAGCTTCATGCTCAGCCACGTGTGGAACCGCATCTATGCGGGCGTGCTGGTGCACCACCTGGACAAGTTCAAGGCCGCCGCGCCGGGCCACGAAGTGGTCTACGTGCCCAGCCACCGCAGCCACATGGACTACCTGCTGCTGTCCTACCTGCTGTACGACCGTGGCATCGTGCCGCCGCACATCGTCGCCGGCATCAACCTGAACCTGCCGGTGGTCGGCACCCTGCTGCGCAAGGGCGGTGCGTTCTTCATCCGCCGTTCGATCCGTGGCAATGCGCTGTACTCTGCGGTGCTCAGTGAGTACGTCGCGCAGCTGGTGGCCGGTGGCTACTCGCTGGAGTACTTCGTCGAAGGCGGCCGCTCGCGTACCGGGCGCCTGCTGCAGCCCAAGGGCGGCATGATCTCGATGACGCTGCGTGCATTCCTGCGCCAGCCGCGCAAGCCGGTCCTGTTCCAGCCCATCTACATCGGCTACGAGAAGCTGATGGAGGGCGGCAGCTACCTGGACGAACTGTCCGGCCGGCCGAAGGAAAAGGAGTCGATCTGGTCGCTGCTGTGGGGCATCCCCAAGGTGCTCAAGCAGAACTACGGCCAGGTGGTGGTGAACTTCGGCGAGCCGATCGCGCTGAACGACGTGCTGGCCGAGAAGGCCCCGGAGTGGAAGGGCGAGGCGGTGTCCGAGGACGAGAAGCCAGCCTGGCTGTCGACCACGGTGGATACGCTGGCCGAACGCATCCAGGTGCGCATCAACGGCGCTGCCGACGTCAACCCCATCAATCTGCTGGCGCTGGCCCTGCTGTCCACGCCGAAGCACGCGATGGGCGAGGCCGACCTGATCGCGCAGATCGAGCTGTGCAAGACGCTGCTGGTCGAGATGCCGTACTCGGACCGGGTGACGGTGACCCCGCACTCGCCGGAGCGGATCATCGCCCATGCCGAGGAGATCAACGTCCTCACCCGCATCAAGCACCCGCTCGGCGATGTGCTCAGCGTCAGCGGCGACACCGCGGTGCTGCTCAGCTACTTCCGCAACAACGTGGTGCACCTGTTCACCGCCTCGTCGTGGGTGGCCTGCTGCTTCCAGAACAACCGCCGCATGAGCCGTACCGGCCTGGTCCAGCTGGGCCGCACGGTATATCCGTTCCTGCAGGCCGAGCTGTTCCTGCCGTGGAGCGAGGACGAGTTCGCGCAGCGCATTGACCGCACCATCGACGTGTTCGTGCGCGAAGGCCTGCTGCAGAACGTCAACGATGACGACGGCGGCATCCTGGCACGCAACACCGGGCAGACCGACGAGGTGTTCCGCCTGCGGGCGATCGGCCATTCGCTGCAGCAGGCGTTCGAGCGCTACTACATCGCCATCTCGGTGCTGGTGAAGAACGGCCCGGGCGTGCTCGGTGCGGCCGAGCTGGAAAGCCTGTGCCAGCAGGCCGCGCAGCGCCTGAGCCTGCTCTATGCGCCGGCCGCTCCCGAGTTCTTCGACAAGGCCCTGTTCCGCGGCTTCATCCAGAAGCTGCGCGAACTGCGCCTGGTGTGGCCGGACGAGAACAGCAAGCTGCTGTTCGATGAACGCCTGGATGCCTGGGCCAAGGACGCCAAGTTCATCCTGGGGCGCGAGCTGCGCCACACCATCGAGCGGGTCAGCCCTGAAGCAGCGCGCCCGGACGAGCCTGCGCCGCAGGATTGAAGGCAGCGCCGGCTCCTGCGGTGGGTGTGGACCTTGGTCCACACCTTCCAGCCGTGCCAACCAAGGTTGGCACCCACCAGGACGGTCTTTAGGCCGGCTCGTCGGGAATCTGCAGGCTTTCCAGCCTGGCGATGCAGTCCTTCAACTGCAGCTTGCGCCGCTTCAGGCGCTTGGCTTCCAGTTCGTCCTCGCCGTTGGCCGCCATGCGGGTGATCTGTTCATCCAGCAGGCGGTGCTCGGCGCGCAGGGCGGCGAGGTGCTCGACGATCTCGGCGGGGCTGTAGGTATCCACAGCCTCCGAGCATACACAGCGTTGATGACTGCCGGGAGAGGGGAAACCCGACCCCCGGCCGGGGCGGCTCCGAGCCGTTAGAATGGAACCCATGAGTGCCGTGATTTCCCTTCCCGATCCCCAGCCGCGCGCCGCCCGCGATCCACGCGTGGCCGAGCGCGAGCAGCACAAGCTGGCCAAGCGCCTGCGCCGCCAGGTCGGCGAGGCGATTGCCGACTTCGGCATGATCGAGGCCGGCGACAAGGTCATGGTCTGCCTGTCCGGCGGCAAGGACAGTTACACCCTGCTGGACGTGCTGCTGCAGCTGCAGAAGAAGGCGCCGGTGCCGTTCGAGCTGGTGGCGGTGAACCTGGACCAGAAGCAGCCGGGCTTCCCCGAGCACATCCTGCCGGAGTACCTGGCCGGGCTGGGCGTGCCGTACCACATCATCGAGCAGGACACCTATTCGGTGGTCAGCCGGGTCATCCCGGAGGGCAAGACGATGTGTTCGCTGTGCTCGCGCCTGCGTCGTGGCGCGCTGTACAACTACGCCGAGACCCATGGTTTCACCAAGATCGCGCTGGGCCACCACCGCGACGACATGGTGGCCACGTTCTTCATGAACCTGTTCCACCACGCCAAGCTGGCGGGCATGCCGCCGAAGCTGCGCAGCGACGACGGCAGGCACGTGGTGATCCGGCCGCTGGCCTACGTGCGCGAGCGCGACATCGTCGACTACGCGCAGGCACGCCAGTTCCCGATCATTCCCTGCAACCTGTGCGGCAGCCAGGAGAACCTGCAGCGCCGCCAGGTCGGCCTGATGC
This sequence comes from Stenotrophomonas maltophilia group sp. SKK55, assembly GCF_057179845.1. Classification (NCBI taxonomy): domain Bacteria; kingdom Pseudomonadati; phylum Pseudomonadota; class Gammaproteobacteria; order Lysobacterales; family Lysobacteraceae; genus Stenotrophomonas; species Stenotrophomonas maltophilia group sp. SKK55. Next base: position 105,902 of record NZ_JBXUHP010000013.1, on the reverse strand, counting down.
TCAAGCAGTGGGAAAAGGACCATCCGGGCCGCATCGAGCAGATCGCGCGCGCCATGGGTGAAGTCCGGCCCTCGCAGCTGGCTGACACCACCCTGTTCGACTTCATGGCGCTGGGCCGTCGCGACGACACGCCGCTGCCCGACGCCCATGCCTGGCTGGCCGGCTCCCCGGCCGACGCCGACGCAGATCCCGAGACGCCCACCGTTTAAGGTCGGTCGCCCTTCCTCTTCGCCATCCGGAATTCCATGTTCTTTCGCAACCTGACGTTCTTCCGTTTCCCGACCACCACCGATTTTTCCGAAGTCGATACCCTACTGCCGCACGCCGTGCTCAAGCCTGTCGGCGCGCTGGAAATGAATTCGCGCGGCTTCATTTCGCCGTTCGGCCGCGAGGAGAAGGAACTGCTGTCCCACCGCATCGCCGAACACCTGTGGCTGACCGTGGGTGGCGAGGACAAGATCCTGCCGGCGGCGGTGGTCAACGACCTGCTCGAGCGCAAGCTGGAGGAGATCGAGGAGAAGGAAGGGCGGCGCCCGGGTGGCCGCGAGCGCAAGCGCATGAAGGACGACCTGCTGCATGAACTGCTGCCGCGCGCCTTCGTGAAGTCTTCGCGCAACGATGCCTTCATCGACCTGCAGCACGGCTACGTGGCGGTGGATACCTCCAGCCGCAAGACCGGCGAATACTTCATGTCCGACATCCGCGGGCTGCTCGGCAGCTTCCCGGCGATGCCGCTGAACGCCGAAGTCGCGCCGCGCTCGATCCTGACCGGCTGGATCGCCGGCGAGCCGCTGCCGACCGGGCTGAGCCTGGGCGAAGAGTGCGAGATGAAGGATCCAGTCGAAGGCGGCGCGGTGGTCAAGTGCCAGCACCAGGAACTGCGCTGCGACGAGATCGACAAGCACCTGGACGCCGGCAAGCAGGTGACCAAGCTGGCGCTGATCTTCGAGGACAACCTGTCGTTCGTGATCGGCGACGACCTGATCGTGCGCAAGCTGAAGTTCCTCGACGGCGCCCTGGACCAGCTGGAGCATGCCGACGAAGACGGCCGCCGTGCCGAGTTCGATGCCCGCTTCGCCCTGCAGAGCGCCGAGATCCGCCGCCTGTTCCTGTTGCTGGAAGAAGCGTTCAAGCTCAGCAAGGCTGACTGAACAGGCAGCCCGACGGTCGCCGGTCATCCGGCGGCCCGAAGCAGCGCTATGCTGGGCGCATGAGCCGTCTGCTGCGCCGCCTGATCACTCCGACCCCGCCCGCCACCGTACAGCGCGACACCGTTCGCCTGCGCCTGGAGGATGCCGAGATCGAGGTGCTGCGCGTGCGCGATCCGCGCGCGCGGCGCATCAAGCTGAGCGTGGACGAGCGTGGCGCGCGGTTGACGTTACCCCCGCGCGCAAGCCTGGTGATGGGCGAACGCTTCCTGGAACAGCACCGCGACTGGCTGGCGCTGCAACTGCGGCAGTACCAGGGCCAGGGCCTGCCGGCACCGCTGCAGCCCGGCGAAGACGGCGTGCTGCCATTGCGCGGTGAACTGTTGCCGCTGCGCTGGCAGGAAGGCCGCTACGCGCGGCTGGAGATCGACGCGCACGGTGCCTGCGTGCAGTGGCCGACCCGTGGTGGTGACGCCACGCTGCGCCGCCTGCTGCGCGAGTTCTATGAAGCGCAGACCCGCGCCGACGTCGGCCGCTGGCTGCCGAAGTACCTGCCCACCCTGCCGCGCGCCCCCAGCCGCCTGCGCCTGAAGATGATGTCCTCGCAGTGGGGCTCGCTGGCCCCCGATGGCAGCATGGCCCTGGACCTGGCCCTGGTGCTCGGTCGTCCGGAAGCGTTCGAGTACGTGCTGGTGCACGAACTCTGCCACCTGATCCAGCCGAATCATTCGCCCGCGTTCTGGCATGAAGTCGAACAACGTTTCCCCGCGTGGCGCGAGCAGCGCGACTACTTCCAGCTGGAAGGGCGCCGCTTGAAAGCCATGCTCCGCCAGCTGCTGTAACTGTAGAGCCGAGCCCACGCTCGGCTGCCGTTGAATGCAGCCGAGCATCGGCTCGGCTCTACAAAAGCGCGCGCAGCGCGCGACCCGCTCCTGCTCTTCCTTCTTTCTTCCGTGATGGGCACACAGGAAACTGTCCGTGGCCGGGCGGGGTGGGTTGCGCAGGGGCGTGAGCCGCATGGATGCGGCGACCGAGCTTACAAGGACGTACTTGCAGCGACCCCTGCGCAATCCACCCCGCCCGGCCGAGCACGGCTTCTGATTTGAACGGCCCACCGCGAGGGGGCGCAGCCGTTGGCCGAAACCCTCACCCCGCCCGCAATGCCGCCGCGGTCGCCCACCGCGCCGCCACCCGCGGCGCGGTGATGCACACCGCCTGGTCGGTCACCGTTGTCACCGCGCGCTCCAGCAGCTGGATATCGGCCTCGTGCTGGCGTGCCACATGCGGGTCCTCGAAGAAGATCGCGCGCTGGCAGCGCCCCTCCAGCACACGGTCGGCAATCTGCGCATCGCCGCCCATCGGGCCACTCTGGTAGCGCGTCACCCACGGCGTATCGCTGGGCCAGCCGCGGCTCCAGGCCAGTTCGTTCAAGCGCTGGCCGGTGGTGCCGGTCGCCACGCGCTCGCCGAACCGTGCCAGCACATCGAAGTGCTCGTCAGCGAAGGCCAGCATTGCCGGCTTCATCGCGTCGTGCGCGATCAGCGCCAGCGTCTGGTGCTGGAAGGCATGCAGATCGTCGGCACCGGCATCAGCGGCCAGCCCGGCGTGGACGCGTTCCACCTCGATCCAGTCACGCGCAGTGGCCACGGTTGAAATGAACGGCTTGCCGTGGATCACGCACTGCCGCTTGAGCGCGGTTGCCTCCGGAAACACCGAGGAAGGATCGACCGGGTCGATCAGGTAGATCGCGCCGTCCAGGGTGCGCTCCGGCCCCATGCCAACCACTTCGGCCACCAGTTTCATCAGGCCACCCTCGCGTCCGTAGGGATACCGGTGCAGGCCGCCGTAGCCGGCCAGGAAGCCCTGCCGTTCGATCGCATCGTGGGTGCGCCCGACCGCGTGCAGCGATACCCCCAGTTCACGCAGCCCGGCCTCGCTGGCACGCAGCCAGCGGAACAGCGCGGCGCGCGCATCGTGGTGATGGAGACGGTTGGCGGCCAGGCCGATACGCATCGAGCGCTCCGTAGGGACGGGTAGAAGCGGCAGTGTATGTCGGCATTCGCCGATAGGGATGTTTTTCCAATTTTTCTCATTGTCGCGGAAGCGCGCCTCGCTAGCGTGGCTGGCAGCGGTACCGCTGCGCGGCCGTGGTTCCTGCCCGCGAAATGAGGATGTCTACCGTGAATGTCGCCGGCCGCCGCGCCGTCGCCGCTGTCATGGCATCGCTGTTGCTGCCCGGCATCGCTGCTGCGTCCGGCTGTGCGAGTCCACTGCAGGTGGCATGGCGTTCCGATCGGCCGCCGCTGTCATACAACGCGCAGGGCGACCTTGCGGGGTTGGCTGCGGATTACCTGCCGCTGCTGGGCCCGCAGGCAGTGCAGCATGCGCAGCCATTGCCCGCAGCGGTGCTCACCGATGACCCGCTGCCGGCTGGCACCCAGGTGCTGCTGGGCTGGCCGCGCGCACAGCTGCCGACCGGCTGGGTGGCCAGCAGCCCCTACCTGGAAGTGCCACAGGTGATCGTGCGGCGCGAGGGTGCAGCGCCAGTGCTGGGGTTGGAGGGACTGCGTGGCCGCAGCGTGGCCAGCCCGGACCGGTTGCCGCTGGAGGCACTGCTGGCCGAACAGGCCCCAGGTGCGCAGCTGCTGGCACCGGCGCCGCTGGACCACGCGCTGTCACTGCTGCGCGCCGGGCTGGTCGATGCCGTGGTGGCCAATCTCGCTGAAGTCGAAGCCGCGCTTCGCGCCGTGCCGGGTGACCCTCTGGTGATCGCAGCACCCGCGGGCTTCGGCGATGCACTGGTGCTGGCCGCCGTACCGGCCTGTGCCGCGGTGGTCGCTGCCTTCGACCGGGAGCTGCAGCGGGAGGGCGATGCACGTCGGGCGTCGGTTCGCAGTGCCTGGCTGCCGGAACTGCCACGTGCGCGGCCCGCCGGTTCGGCACTGCGCTGGCTGGTGCCGGTGTCGCTGATCCTGCTCGCGCTCATACTGCTGCATGCCTTCGGCTACTGGCGCGTGCATCGCGAGAGCGTGCGTCGCCGGGTGCTGGAGCAGCGCTTGCATGAAGTCACCGCGAACCTGCCGGCGGTGGTCTACCAGGCGCGCCGTTCGGCAACCGGCCACTACAGCCTGGCGCAGATCGCCGGCGACGTGCAGGCACTGTTCGGCGTAGCCGTGGAGACTGAGCGGATCGACCATCTGCAGCTGCTGGCGGCCGTGCATGCCGGTGACCGCAGCCGGGTGATGGCGAGCATCGAAGCGGCCGCGCTCGTACGCGGTCCGATCGACGTTACCTTCCGCACCCGGTCGGCGCAGGGCTGGCGCTGGGTCCGATCACAGGGACGACCGTTGCCGTGCGATGACAGCAGCGTGGAGTGGAGCGGCTACTGGATGGACGTCAGCGAAGCCCAGGCGCGCGCAACGGCGTTGGCCGAGGCGCGCCGCGCGGCCGAGCAGGCGGCGCTGGCCAAGGGCCATTTCCTGGCGACCATGAGCCACGAGATCCGCACGCCGATGAGCACCTTGCTGGGCATGCTGGAGCGGCTGGCTGGCACGGACCTGGATGCGGGCCAGCGGCAGGTGCTGACCACCGTCGGTGACGCAGCGCAGATGCTGCGGCAGATCCTCGACGATGTGCTGCACAGCCAGCGCCTGCAGCCGGCGCCCCTGCAGCTGCGTCCGACCGATCTGGCGGCGCTGGTGCACGCGGTGCAGCAGCTGTTGATGCCCGTCGCGGCCAGCCGCGGGCTGCACCTGTGCAGCGAGATCGACCCGACGTTGCAGCCCTGGTCGCTGGCTGACGGGCTGCGCCTGCGGCAGGTCCTGTTCAACCTGGCCGGCAATGCGCTCAAGTTCACCCTGCAGGGAAGCGTGGTGTTGCAGGTCCGCGTGCTGCAGCAGCGCGACGGCGGCCAGCGACTGCGCCTGCAGGTGACCGACACGGGCGTGGGCATCAGCGTGGAGCGCCAGCAGGCGGTGTTCGCCGCCTATGAACAAGCCGAGACCTCGACCACGCGCCGTTTCGGCGGCAGTGGCCTGGGGCTGTCGATCTGCCGGGAGCTGGCGGCATCGATGGGCGGGCAGCTGCACCTGCGCAGCGTGCAGGGCAAGGGCACCACGGTAGGGCTGGATCTGGATCTGGCGGCCTCTGTGGCAGCCAGGGACGCACCAGTGCCCGCGAGGGCTGCGCCGCGGGCGCTGCCGCCGGCGCGGGTGCTGGTGGCCGAGGATCATCCGACCAACCTGCAGTTGCTGGCACAACGCCTGTGCGAGCTGGGACTGCAGGTGCACGCCTGCGGCGACGGCCTGCAGGCCTGGGAGGCCTGGCAGGGGCAGCCGTTCGACCTGGTGATCACCGACTGCCACATGCCGCACATGGATGGCTTCGCGCTGGCGCGCGCGATCCGTCGCGATACCCACGCTGCCCGTGCTCCGGTGCCGATCATTGCGTTGACCGCCAGCGTGCTGGAACGCACGCGCGAGGCCTGCCGTGAAGCGGGCATCGACCACTTCCTGGCCAAGCCAGTGGAGGCGCACGAACTGCGCGCGCTGCTGGAAGTGCTGCTGTTGCCGGACTCAGTGCGCCAGTAGGCGGACGATGCTCGCAGCGGCGTCGCGGCCTTCGGCCACCGCGGTTACCACGAGATCGGCACCACGCACCGCGTCGCCACCGGCGAACAGGCGTGGATGCGCGGTCTGGAACGGCAGGCGGTCCTTGCCACCGGCGAGGATGCGGCCATTGGGCTGGCCTTCCACCCCCAGTTCCGCCAGCCACGCCGGCACGCTCGGCGAGAAGCCGAAGGCGATGATCACCACGTCTGCCTCCAGCAGCGACTCACTGCCTTCGATCGGCACCGCGTTCTGGCGGCCATTGGCATCGGGCTCGCCCAGCCGGGTCTCGACCACGGTCACGCCGATCACCTCGTCGTCGGCGCCGGCTTCGATCGACAGCGGCTGCCGGTTGAACAGGAAGCGCACTCCTTCCTCGCGTGCATTGGCGACTTCGCGCGCGCTGCCGGGCATGTTGGCTTCGTCGCGGCGATAGGCGCAGGTGACCTTGGCCGCGCCCAGCCGCACCGCGCTGCGCACGCAGTCCATGCCGGTATCGCCACCGCCCAGAACCACCACACGCTTGCCGTTGAGGTCGGGCAGGGCGATGGTGTCTTCCCAGCCGGCGATCGGCCGGCCCTTCGGGTCATCGCCGCCAACGATGCGGCTGTTCTGCACCAGGAACGGCAGCGCCGGCAGCACGCCCTTCAGGTCCTGGCCGACCAGGCCACCATCGGTATAGCGGTAGGCGCCGGTGCCGACGAACACCGCATCGTGGGTCTCCAGCAACTGCTGCACGCTGAGGTCACGGCCGATCTCCACGCCGAGGCGGAACTGCACGCCCATGCCTTCCAGTACTTCACGGCGGCGATGGATCACGTCCTTGTCCAGCTTGAAGCTGGGAATGCCGAACTGCAGCAGGCCACCGATCTGCTCGTAGCGGTCGTAGACCACGGCGGCAATGCCGGCGCGTGCCAGGCGGTCGGCACAGGCCAGCCCGGCCGGGCCGGCACCAATCACCGCCACACTGTGGCCGGTCGGCTGCACCGCGCCCAGGTCCGGGCGCCAGCCACTGGCCAGTGCGGTATCGACGATGTACTTCTCCACCGCGCCGATGGTGACCGCGCCGAATTCCTCCAGCGTGCAGCTGCCTTCGCACAGCCGATCCTGCGGGCAGACCCGGCCGCACACTTCCGGCAGCGGATTGGTGCTGTGGCACAGCGTGGCGGCCTCGTGGATGCGGTTTTCCTGCACCAGCTGCAGCCACTGCGGAATGGCGTTGTGCACCGGGCACTTCCAGCTGCAGTACGGGTTGCCGCAGTCCAGGCAGCGGCCCGCCTGGTACTGGGCGTCTTCCTTGCCGAACTTGCCGTACAGCTCGCCCCAGTCGCCGGACGTGCGCAGTTCCACCGGGATGCGCTGCGGCATGGTGCGGGGCAGGTCGAGGAACTGGAAGGCGTGCTTGCGGCTCATGGCGGACTCTGTGGTGTTTTCCGGATGCAGGCCAGCGGCCGGCACTACGTGATCCTGGGTTGCCGGCCAGCGGCCGGCACTACCGTCAGGCGGCGCGTCGCAGGGTTTCGGTCAGCGACTCGATGCTGGCGGCCTTCGGTTTGACCAGCCAGAACTTGCCGATGTAATCGCGGAACTCGTCCAGGATCTGCTGCGCCCAGATGCTGCCGGTCAGCTCGCGGTGGCGGCCGATCAGGCGGTGCAGGTGCTGACGGTAGTTCTCGAAGCCTTCGGCGGAGACGCGATGGATGTCGATCAGCTCGTGGTTGTAGCGGTCGACGAAATCGCGGTCCACGTCCAGCACGTAAGCCAGGCCACCGGTGAAGCCGGCGCCGAAGTTCAGCCCGACCTTGCCCAGCACCAGCACCACGCCGTCGGTCATGTACTCGCAGCAGTGGTCACCGGCACCTTCCACCACCGCCAGCGCGCCGGAATTGCGCACCGCGAAGCGTTCGCCGGCACGACCGGCGGCGAACAACTCGCCACCGGTAGCGCCATACAGGCAGGTGTTGCCGATGATGGCGGTGCTGCGAGCCTCGAAGCGGGCGCCACGCGGCGGACGCACCACCAGCCGGCCGCCGGCCATGCCCTTGCCGACGTAGTCGTTGGCTTCGCCTTCCACTTCCAGGTGCAGGCCACCGACGTTGAACGCGCCAAAGCTCTGCCCGGCGCTGCCGCGGAAGCGCAGTTCCAGCGGCGCCTCGGCCATGCCCTGGTTGCCGTGCGCGCGTGCCACCGCGCCGGCCAGGCGCGTGCCGATGCTGCGGTCGGTGTTGTGGATCAGGAAGCGGTGTTCGCCGCCGCGTTTGTGCTCGATGGCCGGGGCCAGCAGGCCATCCATCTGCGTGGCCAGGCTGTCCGGCGATTCGTACAGGCGCTGGGCGGCACAGTGGCTGCCCTCGTAGCGGCTGTCGGCCAGCAGCCGCGACAGGTCCACGCGCACGCCATCACGGGGCGCGGCCTCGATCTGCCGCAGCAGGTCGGTGCGGCCGACGATCTCTTCCAGCGAACGCGCGCCCAGGTACGACAGCCAGCCGCGCACTTCTTCGGCCAGCAGGCGGAAGAAGTTCTCCACGCGTTCGGGCTGGCCGGTGAAGTGGTTCTCGCGCAGGCGCTCGTCCTGGGTGGCCACGCCGGTGGCGCAGTTGTTGAGGTGGCAGATGCGCAGGTACTTGCAGCCCAGCACGATCATCGGCGCGGTGCCGAAGCCGAAGCTGTCCGCTCCCAGCAGCGCGGCCTTGACCACATCCAGGCCGGTCTTCAGGCCGCCATCGGTCTGCAGCAGGGTGCGCCCGCGCAGGTCGTTGGCCAGCAGCGCCTGATGCGCTTCGGCCACGCCCAGTTCCCACGGCACGCCGGCATAGCGGATCGAGCTGACCGGCGACGCACCGGTGCCGCCGTCATGGCCGGAGATGGTGATCAGGTCCGCACCGGCCTTGACCACGCCTGCGGCAATCGTGCCGACGCCGGCATGGCTGACCAGCTTCACCGACACCAGCGCGGTCGGGTTGACCTGCTTGAGGTCGTAGATCAGCTGCGCCAGGTCTTCGATCGAATAGATGTCGTGGTGCGGTGGCGGCGAGATCAGGCCGATGCCCGGACGCGCATAGCGCAGGCGTGCGATCAGCTCGTTGACCTTGTGCCCCGGAAGCTGGCCGCCCTCGCCGGGCTTGGCGCCCTGCGCGACCTTGATCTGCAGCACTTCGGCATTGACCAGGTATTCGGCGGTGACGCCGAAGCGGCCCGAGGCCACCTGCTTGATCTTGCTGCGCTTCGCGGTGCCATAGCGTGCGGGATCTTCGCCGCCTTCGCCGGAATTGCTGCGGCCGCCGAGGCGGTTCATGGCGATGGCCAGTGCCTCGTGCGCTTCCGGCGACAGGGCGCCGAGGCTGATCGCTGCGGTATCGAAGCGCGGGAACAGGGCGCTGGCCGGGGCGACCTCGTCCAGCGGCACCGGGATTGCGGCCGGCACCAGTTCCAGCAGGTCGCGCAGCGCCGAGGGCGGGCGCGCGTGCACCGCATCGCAGTACTGCTGCCACGCACGCGCGTCACCGCTGCGCGCGGCGCGCTGCAGGGTGGTGACCACGTCGGGGTTGTACATGTGGTACTCGCCGCCGTGCACGTACTTCAGCAGGCCGCCCACGTCCACGCCCTGCTGCGCATCCCAGGCCTGCGCGCACAGCTCGCGCGCGTCGGCATCCAGGCGTGCGAAGCCGGCGCCGCCGATGCGCGAGGCGGTGTCCGGGAAGCACATGTCCACAACCTCGGGTTCCAGGCCGATGATTTCGAACAGCTGCGCGCCGCGATAGCTGGCCACCGTACAGATGCCCATCTTCGAGATGATCTTCGACAGGCCCTTGTAGATGCCCTTGCGGTAGCGGCGGCCGATCTGCGACTGCTCGCCGCCCTTGCTGAGCTTGAGGATGCCGCGTCGGCCCAGGTCGAACAGGGTCTGGTAGGCCAGGTACGGATACACCGCGGTGGCACCGAAGCCGAGCAGGCAGGCCATGTGGTGCGGGTCGCGCGCGGTGCCGGTTTCGACGATCAGATTGACGTCACAGCGCAGCCCCAGCCGCGAGAGGTGGTGGTGGATGGCGCTGGTGGCCAGCAGGGCATGCACCATCGGCCGACCGGCCACCGGGTAGCGGTCGGACAGCAGCAGCATCACCATGCCCTCGCGCGCGGCCTGCTCGGCCTCGGCACAGATGCGCTCGATGCCGGCACGCAGGCCCTCGTCTTCGCTGTAGGACAGGTCGAGCAGGCGGTTGGCCTGCACGTACTGGTCCATCTTCAGCAGCTGGCGCAGCTTGCGCTGGCTCAGCACCGGCGAGTTGAGGATGACGTGGTTCACCGTCTCCGGGCCGGCATGGAAGATGTTGGTCTCCTTGCCGAGCTGGGTGGACAGGGACATCGCGCAGTCTTCGCGCAGCGGATCGATCGGCGGGTTGGTGACCTGCGCGAAGGCCTGGCGGAAATAGTCGTACAGCGGACGGCTGCGCTGGCTCAGCACGGCCATCGGTGTGTCGTCGCCCATCGAGCCGGTGGCTTCCTGCTCGGTCTCGGCCAGCGGCCGCAGCACCTGTTCCACTTCCTCGCTGCTGAGCTGGTAGAGCTTGTGGTAGCTGCGCAGGGTGGCTTCGTCGAACGGCTCTTCCACCAGCGACGGGTCGATCAGTTCGGTCTGCAGGTAGGTCACGCCCTGCTGCAGCCACTGCTTGTACGGCGCGCGGCCGCGGTTGATGCGGTCCACCGCATCCGAATCGAGCAGGTCGCCGCGCTTGAGGTCGATGGCCACCATTTCGCCGGGGCCGAGCTTGCCCTTGCGCACCACGCGCTCGGTCGGCACTTCCCACACGCCGGCTTCGGAGGCGACCAGGAAGTGGCGGTCGGCGGTCAGCATCCAGCGCGCCGGGCGCAGGCCGTTGCGGTCCAGCGTGCACACCGCGTAGCGGCTGTCGCAGGCGACGATGCCGGCCGGGCCGTCCCACGGCTCGCTGTTCAGGCCGTGGAACTCGTAGAAGGCCGCCAGGTCCGGATCCTTGAACTCCAGCGACTGGGTGGCCGGCGGCACCAGGATGCGCAGCGCCTGGATCAGTTCCATGCCACCGGCGACCATCAGCTCCAGCATGTTGTCCAGGCTCTGCGAGTCCGAACCATGCATGGAGATCACCGGATCGAACTCGGCGATGTCGAAGCGCGGCGTCTTCCACACCTTGCTGCGCGCTTGCGCCCAGCGACGGTTGCCTTCGATGGTGTTGATCTCGCCGTTGTGGGCGAGCATCCGGAACGGGTGCGCCAGCGGCCAGCGCGGCAGCGTGTTGGTGGAGAAGCGCTGGTGGAACACGATCGCGCTGGAGGCCAGTTCGCGGCGCTGCAGGTCGGGGAAGAAGCGGCTGAGCTTGTCCGGCAGCACCATGCCCTTGTAGCTGATCGCATCCGGGGTGAGGGTGGTGACGTAGAAGTCGGCATGGTCGCGCAGCTGCTGTTCGCTGCGGCGACGGGCCAGGAACAGCGCCAGCGCGAAGCCGGCATCATCCTGGCCGACGCCGGCATCGACGAACACCTGCTCGATGCGTGGCAGGGTGTCGCGCGCCAGCTGGCCGCAGACGCTGTCGTCGGTGGGTACCTCGCGCCAGCCGGCGACCTTGCAGCCGACCGCTTCGACCTGCGCCTGCAGCTGCGTGCGGCAGGCGTGTGCAGCCTCGGCATCGTGCGGCAGGAACACCAGGCCGGCAGCGAAGCGTGCGGCGACGGCGATGCCGGCTTCACTGGCCAGCAGTTTCAGGAACGCATCGGGGCGGCGCAGCAGCAGGCCGCAGCCATCGCCGGTCAGGCCATCGGCGGCGACGCCGCCGCGGTGGGTCATGCGCGAAAGCGCGGCGATGGCGGTATCAACCAACAGGCGCGAAGGTTGATCGTCGAGCTGGGCGACCATGCCAAATCCACAGGCATCGCGCTCGGAGCGCGGGTCGTAAAGCCCTTGGCGGTTGCGGGGGGCCATCTCTACCTCGATGCGTATAGGGTTGGCGGCGACACTCGTCCCCGCTCATTCCCTGGAGCGCATCGTGAGGCCACCGGATGCCTCGACTAGATCACAGGTTGCTGCAGCGCCGCAATACACGGTTGCAGGTGCAACAGAACGCGCCGGCAACCCCGTGCCGGCGCGCGGTCGAACTCAGCCGCAGCGCACGCCGCTGACCAGGCCCTTGTCGTCCACTTCGATGTTCAGGCGGTCGCCGAGGAACTCCATGGTGGCGACGTCATTGGGCTTCATGACGCGCAGCTGGTGGGCACCGGCATCTTCCTGCGCCTGCTTGCCCAGCGCGTCGGCGTAGGCCTGGCCGACCAGGCTCTGCACCTGGCTGGCATCGCAGGTGCCGACCGGCGGTGCCTCGGTGGCCTTGCCGGTTTCGTCGGCCGGCGCCTTGGCGGCTTCGGCCGCCTGCTGGGCATGGGCAGTGGCCGAATCCTGTTCATCCAGCGCCGGAGCCTGGCAGGCGGTCAGGGCCAGCACGGCAGGCAGCAGCAGGGCGGAGAGCGAACGGGCGCGAATCGGGAACGACATCATGACTCCGGAAGGGATTGTGAAAGCCCGAGCATAGCGGCGAACCGACCCTCACGTGTTTGTCTTCTGTTATCGACAGGTTCGCGGCATCGCGACGGCGACACTGCGGTCATGCCAACCTCCTCTACCCCCGAACGACAGGCCGCGCGCGCGGCCGGCCTGCGCTATGTCGATGACACCCAGCCAGGCATCAGCCGGCGCCGCGCCGGCAAGGGCTTCAGTTACCGCGATGCCGATGGCCACGCGGTTCGCGATGCCGCCACCCTGCAGCGCATCCGTGCGCTGGCGATTCCACCTGCGTATACCGCTGTGTGGATCTGTGCCCACGCCAATGGCCACCTGCAGGCCACCGGCCGCGACGCGCGTGGACGCAAGCAGTATCGCTACCATGCCGATTGGGCGAAGGAGCGCGATGCCGGCAAGTTCGACCGCATCATCGCCTTTGGCGAGGCGTTGCCCACGCTGCGGCGGCGGCTGTCGCGCGATCTGAAGCAGCCCGGCTTCCCGCGCGACAAGGTGCTTGCGGTGGTGGTGGCCCTGCTGGCCGACACCCTGGTGCGGGTGGGCAACGAAAGCTATGCACAGGAAAACAAATCCTACGGGCTGACAACGCTGCGCAACCGCCACCTGGACCTGCTGCGCGGCGGCCGCGTGCGAATGCGCTTCCGGGGCAAATCCGGGCAGTTGCACGAGGTGGTGGTGGGCGATCGGCGGCTGGGCACGCTGGTACGCGGCATCCAGCAGCTGCCCGGGCAGGCGCTGTTCCAGTACCGCGACGACGAAGGCGCGCTGCAGCCGGTGGATTCCGGCGCGGTGAACGACTACCTGCGCGAGGTGATGGGCGAGGACTTCACCGCCAAGGACTTCCGCACCTGGGGCGGCACGCTGGCGGCGGTACAGGCATTGGCCGCCACCGAACTGCCGGAACCGGCCAGCCAGCGCGCGCTGGCCAGGGCGCAGCGCGAAGTGGTCTGCCAAGTGGCGGCACGGCTGGGCAACACGCCGGCCGTGTGCCGCAAGGCCTACATCGACCCGTGCGTGTTTGCCGGCTGGGAGCGCGGTGAGCTGGCCTCGCTGGCCGGCCTGCGCGGCCCGCGGCAGTGGGAGCAGGCCACGCTGAAAGTGCTGCGCCGGGCGCGGCGGCTCAGTCGCAGTCGTCAGCCGCAGTAGATCGCAACGATGTTGTTGGTCCGGCCCTTCTCGATGGTCAGGCGGTCGCCGCCTTCGCTGGCCGGCGGCACCCGCGGACCGTCATGGCGCAGTACCCGTACGTGCAGGCTGTCGCTGTCCACGCGTGCGCGGGCCACGGTGGCGTCCGAGGCGGCCAGGCCCACCGCGCCGCGCACCCTGTCGCTGTGGCACTGGCCGGAAATCACGCCGTCGATCGGCTGCACCTGGGCCATCGGCGTGCTGCTGCAGGCGGCAAGGGCAAAGCAGGCGGCGGCGGTGGCGATGGCATGTTTCATGGAGGCACTCCTTGTTTGATTGCGTGCAGGGTGCGACGTCAGACGTGGTGGCGGAATGAATGCCGTGCACATCGTGGACACGGCGCGCTCACCGCCGCCAACAGCGTGGGTGGAGACACTGCAGAAGCGGCATGGGCCGCCCCCCGGTAGTGCCGGCCGCTGGCCGGCAGCCCCTTTCCCTCCCGAGGAGACCTGCATGGCCACCACCAGGAAGACCCCCGCCCGCCGTAAGGCATCGCCGAAAGTGCGTAAAGGCAGCACCCCGACCAAGGCGGTCGCCGACCCTGATCGCCCGCGCGTGGTGAAGACCGCAACCCGCAAGGCAGCCGCCAGTGATCCACGGGCGGCACGCGTCGCTGCACGGCAGCGGCGCCTGCAGGACCAGGAGAAGGCCAAGGACGCCCGCGCGGCCAAGAAGGCAACAAAGAAGACCGCGACCCAGGCCGGCGCACGCCGGCAGCCGGAGGCGATGCCGGCGCAGCAGCTGGCCAAGCCCGGGCACGAGCACGAACTGGAGCTGGCGCCCCGTTTCCTTGCGCCCGACTACGCGGGCAGCGGCAAGCTGCAGGGCATGCGTGCGATCGTCACCGGTGGCGACTCCGGCATTGGCCGTGCGGTGGCAGTGTTGTTCGCGCGCGAAGGTGCGGATGTGGCGGTACTGCACCTGGACGAGGCCGAAGACGCGGACATCACCCGCCAGCACGTGGAACGCGAAGGCGGCCGCTGCGTGGTGATCGCCGGCGATGTGCGCGATCCGCGTTTCTGCAACAAGGCCGTCAAACAGGTGGCCAAGGCGTTCGGCGGCATCGACATCCTCGTCAACAACGCCGCGTTCCAGCTGCACTGCGAGCGGCTAGAAGACCTGGAAGACGCGCACCTGCAGGAAACCCTGCAGACCAACATCGGCGGTTACATCCAGATGGCGCGTGCGGTACTGCCGCATCTGGGCGAAGGCGCCAGCATCATCAACACCGGCTCGGAAACGGGGATCTTCGGCAGCAAGGCGCTGATCGACTATTCCGCCACCAAGGGCGCGATCCATGCATTCACCAAGGCGCTGGCCAGCCAGCTGCTGCCGCGCGGCATCCGCGTGAACTGCGTGGCGCCGGGGCCGGTATGGACGCCGCTGAACCCCGCCGACAAGCAGGCCGAAGACGTGGCGGAGTTCGGCAAGGACAGCGACATGGGCCGCCCCGCACAGCCCGAGGAACTGTCGCCGGCCTATGTGTTCCTGGCCTCTCCGGCCTGTGCCAGTTACATCAGTGGGGTGATCCTGCCGGTGATGGGCGGGCCACGGGGTTGAGCCGACGGTAGTGCCGGCCGCTGGCCGGCAGCCTCAGGGCACGGTCACCGCAGGCGCATAGAGATCGGCAATGCGCGGAATGAACTGCTGTGGATTGGCGCCGACCAGATTGGTCAGCACCACCACCGCGACGTCGCGGTCGGGATACATGACGAAGGCCGACCGCGCGCCGCCAATACCGGCCACCTGCAGGTCGGGGGATGCGCGCAGCACCGGCCATCCGCCGGCCCAGGGTCCGGCGCGGCCATCCGTCAGGCGCTCTGCGCTCCACATCCGCCGCAGGGCCGTCTCCGGTAACAGCCGGCCTTCGGTCAGCGTGACCAGCCAGCGCGCGGTGTCGTCGGCGGTGGTGAGGATGCCGCCACCCGCCCACAGCGAAGGCGGTATGTCGTAGAACCAATGCGACAGGCGGGACGGCGCGTCTACAGCGTCGGTGGCACGCGGGGCCAGGCTGTACATCGTCGCCGCATCCGGAATCAGGTCGTAGCTGTCGCCGCAGGTGGTGCGGGCCATGCGTGCATCACTGAACTGGCCGGTGGCAATGAAGCGTTCGTAGGACATGCCGGATTGCCGCGCGATGATCCGCGACAGCAGCACGTAGTTGGTCTGGTTGTAGGCAAAGCGCTGACCGGGTGCCGCTTCGAGCGGTCGCGCGCTGACCGCCGTCCATGCCTGCGCTTCGGAGCCCCCGCCCAGCAGGCCGTTGGCATCGAGGATGTCCGGCAGTCCCGAGGTGTGTGCCAGCAACTGACGCACGCGCACCTCCCTCCATGTGGCCGGGAGATCATCCAGGTAACGTGAGGCGGGCGCGTCCAGATCCAGTTGCCCCTGTTGTGCCAGCTGTGCGGCAGCCACGCCGGTGAATGCCTTGGTGGCCGAATTGAGCGGGAAGCGGGTGTCGCGCGAGGCAAGCACACCGTTCTCCACGTTGGCCAGCCCGTAGGCTTCGGAGAGCACGATCTGCCCGTCCTTGACCACCGCAATCTGCAGCCCGGGGATGCGCTGCTCCAGCATGATCTGGCGGATCAGGCGGCGGGTCTGGTCGTTGGCCTGGTCCTGGCTGGCAGAGACGGCGGCGAAGGGCAGTGCACTGATGAGCATGAGCAGGACTCGGAGCATTGGGCGGGACATGCGGAATTCCAGCGGGCGTTGCGAATCGGATGCAGAGAGCGCGTCGAAGGTTTAAGTGGTCGGTGCCCTACCGTTCGTCGGCCCATGACTTCCGGGGGGTTGACTACAGCTGTCGTCAAGCTGACATTGACGACACGTGTAGTCAAGGGAGTGGTGTCATGCGTGGCAAGACGATCGGGGACCAGGAACTGGCCCTGCTGCAGTACATCGATGAACATGCGCCGGCCAGTGTTGGCGAGGTCGCCAGTGGCTACGGCGAGGCCCGTGGCCTGGCCCGTTCCACCGTGCTGACGATGATGGAGCGGCTGCGGGCGAAGGGGTATCTTCAGCGCCGGCAGCAGGACGGCGTCTACCGCTACCAGGCCACCCGTGGCCCGCAGAGCGTGCTGCAGGGTGCCGTGGCCCAGTTCGTCGACAACACCCTGCAGGGCTCGGTGTCGCCGTTCGTGGCCTATCTGTCGCAGCGGCAGAAGGTCAGCGACAACGAGCTGGCCGAACTGGAAGCGCTGGTCGCCCAACTCCAATCGCGTCGCCACGAGGGCTGAGTCATGGACACCACGATGCTGATCCCGATGCTGGAACGCCTGGGCTGGACCAGCCTGCAGACCGTGCTGCTGGTGGCGCTGGTGTACGGCCTGTGCCGCGCGCTGCCGTCGCTGTCGGCGGCGACCCGCTGCCGCCTGTGGTGGCTGGTCTCGCTGCAGGCCGTGCTCGGCCTGTTCTGGAGCCAGCCGTTGCAGTTGGCCTGGCTGCCTGCCCCGCAGGCGGTGGCGACGACCGCGACCGACGTGGCCGCTGACATCGTCTACCCGCTGGCCCCGGAGGCCTCGGCACAGTTGCTGGCCGCGATGCCGATGCCTGCAGCGGACGCACCGGCAGTGGCGTGGTGGGCCGTCGCACTGGCCGCGCTGTGGGCATCCGGGGTGCTGCTGATGGCGCTGCGTACCTTTGGTGAGTGGCGTCGCTGCCGCGCGCTGCTGGCAGCGGCCTATCCCTGCGAGGACCAGGCGTTGGTGCAGGCCCTGCAGCTGGCTTCCGATGCACACGGCGTGCGGCCTGCGCCGCGGTTGTGGATGAGCACGCAGGTGGACGCACCGCAGCTGGTCGGTCCGTTCCGCCCGGTGCTGCTGTTGCCGGCTGGAGACAACGCCCTGCAGGGCGACGCACTGGACCTGGCCCTGACCCATGAACTGCAGCACCTGCAGCGGCGGGACCTGCAGTGGGGCCTGCTGCCTGCGCTGGCCCAGCACCTGTTCTTCTTCCATCCGCTGCTGCGCCTGTCGGTGCGTGAATATGCACAAGCGCGCGAAGAAGCGGTGGACGCAGCGGTGGTGGGCCAGCACGCTGCCAGCCGCCAGGCCTATGGCCGTCTGCTGCTGCAGCTGGGGGTGGCACCGCAGCCGCACCTGGGCGTGGCCAGTGCCGCACCCGATGCCACCAGCCTCAAGCGTCGCCTGCTCTCGCTGCAGCCGCGCCGGGCCTGCCCCCGCATCCTGGCGATGGCGCTGACTGCTGTGGTGGTGGTGGTGGGCGTGGCGCCGATGCGACTGGTCGCAGCGCCGGTGCCGCCGGCACCGCCCGCGCCACCGGCGGCACCCAAGGTCGTGGCGCCAGCACCGCCGAAGGCTCCCAAGGCTCCGGCCGCACCGCCATCCGCCGCGGGCGTGCCGGCGGCCCCGGCCGCGCCTGCAGCACCGGCCGCGCCGGCCGAACCCGCTGACGCGACCGGGCCCGACGATGCCGATGTGGCCGATGTCGACGATGCCACGGGCATGGCCGAAGACGATGAAGGCACGACGTCGGCCGCCACCTCCATCACCACCTACGGTCGCCTCGACCTGGGCAGGTCGCCCCGGGAGGCCTTCGTTCTGGTCGATGGTGATTCGACCTTCGCCAACGGCGGCATGGACGACGTGACGGTGGCCCGCAGGCAGCTCGGCAAGGGCCCGGCGTTGTGGTTCCGCCAGGGTGACAAGCGCTACGTGGTGCGTGACCCGATGCTGATCCAGACCCTGCAGCGTGCCTACAGCGGTGCCGTAGAGCTGGGCCGCCAGCAGAGCGAACTGGGCCGGCAGCAAAGCGTGCTGGGTCGCCAGCAGGGCGAACTCGGCAGGCAGATGGGTGAAATGAGCCGCCTGCAGGGCGAGGAGTCGCGCCGCATCGCACTGATTGCCGCCGAGGCTGCACGCAATGCGATGGCCGCCCACGACATCAACCGTGAGGCCGCCGCGGAAGCGGCGAAGGCAGCGCGCGGTGCAACCAGCGACGTGGCCGTTGCGCGTGAGGCTGCACGCGAGGCCGCCGCCGAGGCACGCCGTGCGATGCAGGAAGCCCGCAGCGAGGCCGCGCAGTCCGGCCGCACTCGTGACATGCAGCGCCTGGCCAGCCAGCAGTCTGAACTGGCCAGCCGCCAGGCGGCACTGGGCAGCCAGCAGTCAGCGTTGGGCGAGCGCCAGGCACGCGTGCATGCCCAGGCGTCGCAGCAGGCGCAGCAGGTGATCGCGCGCGCACTGGCCAGCGGCAAGGCCGAGCGACTCTGATCGGTAGTGCCGGCCGCTGGCCGGCAATGTGGGGTGCCGGCCAGCGGCCGGCACTACCCTGGGGCAATCAGTGCTGCAGCCAGCGTATCGGGAACGCGTCCGCCATCGCTGCATAGCCGGCATCACTGGGATGCAGATGATCCCCGCTGTCATAGCTGGGAAGCAGATGGGTCGGGCGCTGTGGATCGCGCATGATGCGATCGAAGTCGATGACACCATCGACGCCCTGTGCTGCCCTGATCCAATCGTTCACGGCTTGCCGCTTGGTTTCTCCGGCGGCGTCGAAGTAGCCTGATCCTCCGTAGGGCAGCAACGTTCCAAGCATCACCCTGATCCCACGTTGCCGGGCTCGCTGCACCGACGTGCGCAGGGCGTCGATCAACTGCGCTGCAGACACCGCCTGCGGCGGATGCAGCTGGCCGATGCCGATATCGTTGATGCCCAGCAGCAGCACGGCATGGCTGGCACCGGACACCGCCAGCACATCGTGCCCGAAGCGCGACACGCCTGCTGGCCCGACTCCATCATGCAGCCAGCGATTGCCGGCAATGCCGCCATTGACCACGCTGACCTTGCGCAGGCCTGCACTGCGGACACGGTCATCGAGCAGGTTGGGCCAGCGGAAATTGCGATCCACTGTAGAGCCGGCACCATCGGTGATCGAGTCACCGAAGGCGACCATGACCACCGGCTTGCCGCCAGCTGCTGGTACCGCCGATGGCGGGTTTCCGGCAACGTCAATGGCGTCCAGCCAATAATAGGCCCGCATGGGGTCGGCGGAGCGCAGCAGGGCCGCGCCGACCTGGTTGCCGGGCGCGCGGTAGTTGGTCTGCAGGCCGACCGAATGCGTGGTGACCACCGGCGTCGGTGCCATGACGTACAGGCTGACGGACAGCTCCGTCTGGTCAGCCACATGCAGGTTGATCCGATCACTCCAGCGCTCTTCGCCGGGGGCGAGCGTCAAGCGTGCTGCACCACTGAAACGCAATGAGCGCTGCTTGTGGAGGACGACACCATCGGCGCCCATGCTTGGCGCAATACGGAGGTCCTCCAATGTGACCGGGGCCTTGCCGAACCGGTTGGAGAAGCGAACGCGCAGTGTTTCTCCGCCGCGCGAAAGACGTACGGTCATGCGTACGGTCTGGTCGGCCAGGGTGACGGGTGGGGGCGGGGGAACGATGTTGTCCGGAAAGGTAACGCCGTAGTCCTGCTGGGCGGCGAACCAGGTGGCGGACCATGGGGGCCGGCCCTCATGTGCCGCCAGCGGGGGGGCGGGGGCCACGCACAGCAGAGTGGCGAACAGACAGCCCAACCACCGTCGATACGGTTTCCTGTTGCGGGACCTCGGCATACAGCACTCCTTGCAGTGTGGCTGGAACCTTATCCCGCTGGCGCGGGTGGATACCCGGTGCCAGCGGGATCGGTAAGGAACATCAACCGCAGCTGGCGCGCTCGATGCGGTTCTGCGCATCCACCTGCACGGTCACGCGGTCCTGGCGGAAGTCCATGGTCACCGCCATGCCGGGTTTGACTACCCGTGCACCGCGCGCGCCGCTGTCAGCCACCAGTTTCTTGATCGTGGCTTCGTCGGCGGTTTTGCCGGTGAACGCTTCCAGCGCCTCGGGGCGGCATTCGTGCGGGCCATCGGAGACTTTGGCCGGCAGGCTGCCGGTATCGGCGGTGCCGTTGGCATCGGCATGGCTGCAGGCCGCGAGCGGCAGGATGCTGGCCAGCAGCAACAGGGGGGTAGGGCGCATGGGCACGGCTCCGGTGAAGGGACAGCGGGCAGTGTCGCCGCTGCGCGTCTCTGTGGTGTCAACGCGGCCTGAATCCGTGCCTGGCAAGCGCCACAGTGTGTGAAGTCGTCGAAGAGCAGCGGATTGATGCCTGTGCGGGCAGCGGTTAGTGTCTTGCACCCAGTCAACTCAAGGCGCATGTCCGATGGTTGAGCGCGTTCAACGCCTGATCAATGCGGTTTCGTCCATTCCAGGCGTGCGCACCGCTTCTGTGACCAAGCAGGATTTGTCGGAGCTGGCCGTAGACGAATTGTCGCTGTTGCCCTACGCGGATCTACCGCTGGCCGTATTGCGGCGTAGCGAAGGTGCTCTGTCGCATGAGGTGCTGATTGGGATCGAGTTTGAACTGGACGGCGGCCCGGCAGGCTTGCTGGCGCTGGAGTTTCTGTCGTGGTGGGTGCGTGACGCTGCGCGCAGTGGAGCGCTGATGCAGTTGCGCAGCCTGGCGTTGCCCCCCCTGGAGCAGCAGTTTGGCCAGACCCTGAAGTTCACCGTCGACTGGTTCCATGCTGACCCACAGCAGGACCTGGAACGGCTGCTGATCGCCGTAGACGAACGGGCCGCAAACCTGGAAGCGACCTTGGATCACTTCGCCATTGCCGAGCGCATCAAGGCCGCCGCTGTCGATTCGTCCAGCAGCGACGTGCCCGCGCCCAGTGCGTTTGCTGGACGACTGCGGAAGTTCTTGACTGAGTGAATCGCGGGGAAAAGCGGGGCGCTGCGGTCAACGCGAGTCGTCCTGCCTGGCGACCAGAGCCAGCGTTTCGCGCTCACGCTGTTCTTCGCGGATCAGCCGCTGCAGCAGCAGGGCCAGGGTCACCACGTCCTGGTGATTGTGGTCGGCCACCCGGCGCAGGTTCACCGCGTCGCCGCCGCGCAGGAAGCGCAACCACGCACCGGGTGCCTCCGAGCCCGGCAGATCGTCCTCGCGCACCACGCGCAGCAGCTGGCGTTCGATGGTGGACAGCTTGCAGTTCTCCCACGTGCCGCGATAGCGGCGGCGGGTGGGGTAGAGCAGGTCGACATGGTCCAGCGCGCTGATCGGGTCGCGTTGCCGGGCAAGCCGGTAACGCGCTTTCAGCAGCGGTGCGTCATAGCTGCGGCCGTTGTAGCTGCAGAACACGGTGGACGGTTGCAGCCAGCCGGCGAAGGTGGCCAGCATCGCGTCCTCGGCGGCCATGGTGGCCATCAGCAACTGGCGGATGCGCAGGCCTTCGCCACGCTGCGGGCACACATGCCAATCGGCCGCGCCGATCATGAAGGCACGGGTGCCGGTGCCGCCGGCCAGGCCGGTGGTCTCGGTATCGAAGAACAGCAGGTCACGCGCAGCCACGTGCTCGCCGTCGCGACGGGCGAAATCAAGCGACAGCGGTTGTGCCGGGATCGCCTGCGGCTGCAGCGATTCGATCAGGAACAGGCCCGGTGCGATCTCCTCACCTGGCAACTGACGGTCCTGTGCGCTGGCGCGAGCAGGAGCGGGGCCGCCGCGCGTGCGCAGGCCGAGCAGGCGATGCAGGCTGCCCACTTCGGGCCGACGCAGCGCGGGCGGCGTCGTGGCAGGTGCCGCCGCGCCGGTCGGCTTGTGGCGGATCTCCTGCTCGACCCAGGCGAACACCGAACGCTCGGCCGGTGGTTGCCGCGCATCGTTGGCGGCCACGGGTGCCGGTGGCGCAGGGGGCACGTCCGGCACGGCCGGTGTGCTTGCCTTCGGGTCGCCGGCCTGCCTGCGCAGCAGGCGCAGCTTGTCCAGGCTCAGGCTCACGGTGCCAGCAGCTCCATCGGCTCGCGCGGGGTCACCCCCACATCCGGTACGTGCTGGCACGCTTCGGCATCGAACAGGTCGAGCACGCGCAGTGCCAGTGCGCGCGGCGAGGTCTCATCCTCTTCCTGCGCGGCCAGCACCGGGCCGACACAGGCCGGGCAGCCGGCCTTGCAGTCGCAGCGTTGCACCAGTTCACGCGCACGCTGCACCAGTTCGGCCTGACGCTGCCACAACGGCTCGCTGAGGCCGACGCCACCGGGGAAGTTGTCATACAGATACACCGTGGGCACGAATTCCTGCAGCAGTTCGACAACCCCAGGATCACCCTCGCTGCCGCGCAACTGGCCACGGCCGCTCTGGTCGGCGATCGCAAACCAGGAGCCATCGCCGTTACCGACCGACTTCTGCAGGTCGCGCGCATCGGCCATCACCGCCACGGTGGCGACGATGTGCAGCGCATACGCCGCACCGAGGAAGCCATCGAGCGCATCCTGCCTGCTGGCGAACGCGCGCAGCAGCAGTGCCTGCGGCAGCTGCCACCACACTGCGGTGGTGTGCAGTTCCTGGTCGGGCAGGTTCACCGGGCCGTAGCCGATGTTCTCGTGGGTGTAGTAGCGGATCTTCTTGTAGCCGGCCACGCGCCGCACCACGTGCACTTCGCCATGGTGCGAATCACCGCGCCCGGCCACGCGACCATCGAAGCGGTCCAGCACCTTGAGCTTGGTGAAATCGATGCTGTCGGTGTAGTAATCCACATGCGTGCGGGTGACGTAGGCCTTGCGGCCCTCCCAGTCGAGCGTCTCCACCTGGTAGGGCGTGGACTGCACCATGTGGATGGCGCCTTCATACAGCGTGAGCGCGGCGGCGGAGTAATCGACCTCGGCGATGATCTGCTGGCGGCCGTCGCTGCGGTCGACCACCACGAAGTTGCCATCGGCCACCGCGCGCAGGCTGACCGCGTTGGCCGGATAGCTGTCGGCAATCCATTCCCAGCGCTCGCCTTCGCGGTGGATGACTTCGGTTTCGGCCAGCGCTTCCAGGAACACTTCCGGGTCGATCGGGCCGAAGCCATCGCCGACCCGGAACGGCAGTTCAAAGGCCGCGCAGCGAATGTGGTCGAACAGGATCAGCGGCTGGTCTGGCGCAATGCGCGCATGTTCGGGCGAGGCTTCGGCGAAGAAGTCCGGATGCCGCACCACGTACTGGTCCAGCGGCTGCGAACTGGCCACCATCACGCCGAGTGCGGGTTGCTGGCGGCGACCGGCACGGCCGAAACGCTGCCAGGTGGCGGCCACGCTGCCGGGGTAGCCATTGAGGATGACCACGTCCAGGCTGCCGATATCCACGCCCAGTTCCAGCGCCGAGGTGCTGACGATGCCGTCGATGTTGCCGGCGCGCATCGCGCGCTCGGTCTCGCGGCGTTCGGTGGGCAGATAACCGCCGCGGTAGGCGCGGATGCGCGGCGGCTTGCGCGGGTCGTGGTCGAAGATGTCCTTCAGGTACTTGGTCAGCACCTCGACCATCAACCGGGTCTGCGCGAACACCAGGGTCTTCAGCCCGGACTTGATCGCGATGCGCGCGATGCGGTTGCTCTGCGAGCGCGCCGAGGCACGCAGGCCCAGGTCGGGGTTGATCACCGGCGGGTTCCACAGCAGCACCTGCTTCGGCCCGGTGGGCGCGCCGGATTCGGTGACGGCGGTGACCGGTGCCTCGATCAACGCCTCGGCATGCGCCTGCGGGTTGCCGATGGTGGCCGAGCACAGGATGAACTGCGGTTGCACGCCATAGAACGCGCAGATGCGCTTGAGCCGGCGCAGCACGTTGGTGACGTGGCTGCCGAACACGCCGCGGTAGGTGTGTACTTCGTCGATGACGATGTAGCGCAGGTTCTCGAAGAACTGTGCCCACTTGGTGTGATGCGGCAGGATGGCCTGGTGCAGCATGTCCGGGTTGGACACCACGATGTCGCCATGCAGGCGGATCGCCTGGCGCGCATCGCCGGGGGTGTCGCCGTCGAAGGTGAAGGCCTTGACGCCGAGATCGCCGGCACGATTGAGTTCCAGCAGCTCGGCCACCTGGTCCTGGGCCAGTGCTTTGGTCGGGAACAGGTACAGCGCCTTGGCCTTGTCCTGCATGGCCGCGCTGACCACCGGCAGGGTGTAGCACAGCGACTTGCCGCTGGCGGTGGGGGTGACGATGGCCACGTGCTCGCCGCGCTGGCTGGCCTCCCAGGCTTCGGCCTGGTGGCTGTAGAGCTGCTCGATGCCACGTGCCTTCAGTGCTGCGGCCAGCGCCGGTGGTACCGAGTCGGGAACGGGCGCGTAGCGGCCTTCGCGGCCGGGAATGGCGAAGCTGCCGGTGATGCGGTCCTGGTAGCGGCGCTGCAGGCGCGCGCTGAGCAGCGCGCCGTCGCGGGCGGGCAGGCCATCGCGGGTGGCGAGCTTCTGCTCGGCATCGGCGGTGCGCTTGGCGAGTTCGTAGGCCATGGAAGAGGAAGCGGGGACGGATTGCGAGGGGTCACATGGCACCACATCCATGTCTCAGGATGTGAGACACCGCACACGGCGGGCGTGAACCGTTCAGTGCTCGCGTCCCGTGGCGTCGCCGCATCTCCCTTGGCTGAACAGCTGCCGGTGCAGCAACGAAATCTGAAGCCGGCATCCGTATCCTTGGGCGCTGGACGCAACCAACAGGGTGGATGGCTGTGGCACGACGTGGAACGCAGGGAGCACTCCTGGCCGGCATGCTGCTGACCGGCATCGTACAGGCGCAACAGGCTGCGCCGGTGGCGGTGCCCGATCCTGCACCCGTTCCCCCTGAAGATGCGCCGCCTGCCCCGACCGCACCGATCTCCACCACCTTGCCGCAGGACAACGTCACCACCCTCGGCGAAGTGCGTGCGCTCAAGCCCGATGACGAGCCGCTGGACCTGTACCGCTTCAAGAACCCGGTGAAGTTCGGCGATAACCGCTTCAGCCGCGACTGGAGCGAACCGCCATCGCCGGAGCAGGTCAGCATGGGCGGTGGCTACATCATGATGGGTGTGGTCAAGGGTGTGCTGGCGGCAGCCAAAGGCATCAACAAACTCACCGGCGGTCCCGACCAGATCCAGGCGGCCGTGGCGCGGCCACCGCCAGAGCTCAGTGCCGAACAGCAGCAGCGCGCGCTGCGGTTCTCACAGGAGCAGGATGCCGGCGACACAGCGCCAGTGAAGTAGGCCGGTATATCCTGCGGGCTCCCCCACCGGTAATGCTGTCATGTCCCTGCGTTCATTCTGCCTGCTGGCCGCGTTGCTGCCGGCCTCCGCGTTCGCGTCCGATATCGCCGATGGCGGCGCCTGCCGCAATGGCGCGTTCCCCTCCCAACAGAGCCGGTTCGCGCTGGCGCGGGTGGTCGATGCACCGCGCCTGTACCTGCTCGGCGACATGGAGGGCTGCCCCGCCAAGGGCGAACCGGCCTGCCGCCAGCGCAGCTATGTGGTCAACGGCGATACGGTGGTGACCGGTCGCGACCTGGGCCGTTACCGCTGCGCGTTCTTCCCCAACAAGGTGGGCGGCAGCGCCGGCTGGGTCGACCGCAGCAAGCTGCAGCCGTTGCCGGTGGCCGTGCCCACGCTGCAGGACTGGACGGGCCACTGGAAAGATGGCGACAACGGCCTGCGCATCACCGTGCAGGGTGGACAACTGCATGTGGATGGCGACGCCTACTGGCCCTCCGCCAACCCCACGCCGGAACAGCGCCCGTACGGGCCGAACCTGGGCCAGGTGGAAGCGCGTGCCACACCGCAGGGTGCCGAAGTCGAGTTCGCCGAGGATACGTGCCGGGTGCGTGTGCACTCGCTGGGTGAGGTGCTGATCGTGGCCGACAACAGCGAATGCGGTGGCATGAACGTGCGCTTCAATGGCGTGTACCGGCGCGCGGGAACGCGTTGACCCCGCCGAAAGACGCCAGCCAAGGTTGGCGTCCATCAGGGCAACCGGCCAGTAGATCCACGCCATGCGTGGATCCCGCCCGCGATCCCATCGTCGCGGTCAGCGCCGCCGCTCCAACCACCACAGCAGCGATGCGCACAGCACGAACGCCAGCCACCACGGCCAGCGCGATCCCGGCACGGGTTGCATCACCGACGCGGTTGCCGGGGAGCTGCCCGCCAGCGCCTGCGTGGTTGCATCGATCATTGCCTGCTGATGCAGCGCGGGCGCGTCCTTCGGGTCGAATGCATAGCGCCAGAGGGTAGCATCGCCGTGCTGCAGGCGCTGCCAACCCGCCGCGCGCGGCCACCAGCCCGCGCAACGCAGGTCTGACGTCGCGCCATCGACGATCAGCGGCGTGCCTTCGCCGCGTGCGTTGAAGGCCTGCAGCGGCGCCTGCACGCCGCACAGCGCCTGCCGTTCGCCCGCCCAGCTGATCGGCTGTGGCGACCACAGCGCCTCAGCGCTGCCCTGCGCCCGCGCCAGCGTGGCAACCACGCCGCTCCACAGTTCGCCGTGGCGGTCATCGCGGCCGGCCAGCACCCAGCGCCAACTGTCGGTGATGGGCAGCAGGCCGATGCGGCCTTTGCCGGTAGCGCGCCAGCCACCGACAGCCTTGCCGGTGCGATCGTGCAGCAGCGCGTTGCTGCCAGGTACCTGCAGCGCCAGTGCCTCCAGTGTGGGCAGCGCGGCGTCGTGCGAACCGCGGTCTGCCTCTTCGCCGTAGCCGGTCGGCAGCGTACCCGCGGCGAGCGGGCCACGTCGTGCGGCGAGGACCGCGCTCTCGCCGTCGCCGGGAAGTTCGAGGACCTGGCTGCTGCCATCACCCCGCAGTGGCAGGCCCAGATCGTGCAGGCGCTGGCGCGCGCTGGCCGAAGGCGCGCCCGCACTGCGTACCAGCACGCCCAGTCCTTCGCGCAGCGCCTGCCGCACAGCGGCCAGCTGGGCGGCATTCAATGCCGCCAGGCTGCGCTCGTCCAGCAGCAGCAGATCGCTGCGCGCCAGCGACGCCGCGTCCAGCGGCAAGGCGCCGTCGCCGACGCTCAGGCCGGCACCGGTATCGGCCTGCACCTGCGCGCGGATGCCGGCATCGGCTGCCCAGCGGCGCAGGTACTTCAGTTCGGGGCCCGGCGCGCTGGCGCGTACCTGCAGGCGCAACGGCGCCGCCGGCAGGGTCTGCTGCGGCACCGGTGCGCTGTCCACCACATGGCCGTCGGCATCGAGCAGGCGCAGCTGGAACACGCTGCGGCCTTCGGCGCGGGTGATGCCACTCAACTGAACGTGGCCATCGTCGGCAACATCCGCGCGATCGACCACGCTGCCGGCCGGGTCGAGCAGTTCCGCCTTTGCCCTGGCAACGCCACGCGCCTGTGCCTGTACCTCGAAGCGTGCGCCGGGCGCGGCGTCGGCCGGTGGCTGCAAGGCGACCCAGCCGCGCGGCGGTGCTGCCGGCTGCCAACGTACGTCGCGTGGCAGTACCGCATCGCGATCGCGTGCGACCAGGCCGGCACCGACCAGGGTGAGCGTGGAGGCCGGATGCTGCCGCAGCGCGGTGGCCAGGTCGGGTACGCGCTTTGCGCCGGGCACATCGGCAGCTTCCGGCAACAGCCACAGCGGACCTTCGCTGGCCGGGAACGCGCCGGCCCTGCTGGCATCGATTCCGAGCACAACCAGCCCGCCTGCGGGTTGCTGGCGGGTGGGCGGCACCAGGCAGAAATACAGCAGCGTGGCGACGATGACCTGCAGCCCGATCACCCCCCAGCGGCGGCCACGGTGCGTGGTGTTGCCGTGCGACTGGCGAACGCTGGCGATCGCCACGATCACAGCGAGTGCCAGGGCGATCCACAGGTTCAGGCCGGAGGGGTTCATGGCTGCGCCTCCAGCGCGTCCAGGTAGCGCTGGCCCATCGCATCGGCGGCACTGCGCCGCATCGCCTGCGGCAGTGGACGCTGCAGCGCCCGCCACAACTGAGCGCGCAGGCGCAGGCGGCAGTCGCGGCAACCGGGCTCGATGCGCAGCTGCTCGATGGCGGCAGCCAGATCAAGGGCATCGGGCAGGTAGGCGGCATTGCGCTGCTGCCAGGCAGCGAGTGCGTCGAGGTCGGGCACACTGGTGTCGTCACCGAGGCGCTGCCAGGCTTCGATGATGGCCGGGTCGGGCGGCGCTCGTGCGGCCAGCGGCAGTTCGCGACTGGCCAGTCCGGTGCGATCGCCGCCGAGGCGACGGCCTTCATCGATCGGCGGCAGCTCCGGTCCCACCCGCGCCAGATAGATGCGTTCGGCCTGCTGCACCTGCTTGATGAACGCCAGTGCCTTGTAGGCGAACGGCAGTGCCTGCTCCGGACGGCCCTGGCGCAGCTCGCCTTCGGCCGACCACATCTGGTCCAGCGCGGCCTTCAGCGTGGCCCGGGTCTGCGGGTCGAGCAGGGTCGCGGCCTCGGCATGGTCATGGGTGTGGCCGTATTCGGAGAGCACATCGGTGGCGCTGCCGAACACCGGTGGGGCATCGGCATTGGCCGGCTTGCCGCCGTGATCGTGGCCATGCTCATTGTGTGCCCCGGCCTCGGCGCCATGGTCGTGCTCGTGCTCGTCGTCGTGGCTGCCTGCAGCTGGCGCATCGCTGGTGGGCAGGTCGCTGGTCGGCGGCGGCTTCGGTGCGCCTTCGCTTTCCTCACCCAGGAACTGGCC
Organism: Stenotrophomonas maltophilia group sp. SKK55; assembly: GCF_057179845.1. Lineage (NCBI taxonomy): Bacteria > Pseudomonadati > Pseudomonadota > Gammaproteobacteria > Lysobacterales > Lysobacteraceae > Stenotrophomonas > Stenotrophomonas maltophilia group sp. SKK55. The sequence goes on along the minus strand of NZ_JBXUHP010000013.1, from coordinate 76,974 downwards.
GTAGCGCAGACGCAGGATGCGCTGGTCGACACCGATCGCATCGCTGCGCTTCACGAAGTCCTCGGCGGCCAGGCTGCGTCGCTGCCGGATCAGCGCTTCGGCATCGATGATGATCTGCCGCTGGCTGCGGAAGTAGGCCGGCAGCGTCTTCTTGATGCGGCCTTCCAGTTCGGCACCGCGTGCAACCTCGGCGCTGGGCAGGCGCAGGATCACGCTGCTGCTGCGCCCGGCCTGCGGTGTTGGCGCGTGGTTGTCGCGTACTTCCAGCTGGGCGATGACATCGCTGCCGGGCTGCGCGCCCAGCGCAGCCAGGTCGAGGCTGTGCGCGAAACGCCGTGCAGTCGCTTCGCCGCTGCCGGTGAGGCCGACACTGCGGCGAACGAAGGTGATGTTCTCGCCGCTGCCCTGAGTAATGGTGATCGACAGCGTTGCCTGCGTGGCCACGGCGTAGTCATCGCTGGCTTCGAAGCGCAACGACCACTGGCGTTGCCCGGGCGTGCCCAGCACCAGGGTCGCGGCGGGCTCCAGCACGCGCACGCTGGGCGCACGATCAGCGACCACATCCAGGCGATGCAGGCGGGTCTGGGCCAGTGCAGGTTCGCTCACCACGCGGTACAGCACAGGCACGCGCGCCACATCCTGCGCCAGCCACTGCCCATCCTGCTCGCTCAGCGGCAGCCGGCGGCCGTCGTGGAACTGCAGCCATGCCTTGTCCGGCGCGCGATCGAAGCGCAACGACCACGACAGCCGGCTGTCCGCGGCGACCTTGGCATCCAGCGCGTTCTGGGTGCGCGTGGCCTGGCCGGTATAGGCCGGTGCGTCGATCCGCAGGCGGGTGGACTGAAGGTGCAGCGGGCCGGCGGCAGCCGTGCTGACAGGCGCCGATGTGCGGGCCGGCGCGGAGCCGGGGCCGGAACGTGGCCAGCCGAATGCCAGCGCAGTGATCGCCAGGCCTGCGACCCAGCTCAGGGCCAACGCCCTGCGCGGCCAGCGCTGACGCAGGTCCGGTGTCGAGCGCTCCAGCGTGGCCAGCACATGCGCGCGCTGGCGCTGCTGCAGCGGATTGAGCATGGCGGCATCGGCAAACAGCAGGTCGGCACTGTCCTCGCTGGCACCGCTGGCATCGAGCTGGCGCTGCACCCACTGTGGGTCCAGCTGGCGGGCATGTGCCGTGGCGAGCGCTGCGCAGGCGAGCGCGCTGACCGTGCCGACCAGGCAGGCGATATCGAAGCCCGCCAGGCGCAGCGCCAGCGTCGTCGCGGCCAGCGCCCACGGCAGGCCCAGCAGCAGGGTAACGAGTGCACGGCGACGCCGTGCGCGTTGCCAGGCGTGCTGCAGGGTGTTCATGCGGCCACCCTGCGCCGGCGACTGCTGGCCATCCAGCGCTCCAGCGCGAACAGCAGCACGATGGCCAGCAGCAACCACGTGGTTGGCTCACGCGCTGGGGGCGCTATGGCGGGCAGCGCGGCCCGGCGTGGTGCCTGGTCCTGTGCATCGCCGAGGCGCGGTGACGCTGGCGGTTGCAGCGCCAGCAGCAGGGCACGCGGCAACTGCGGGTCGCGCAGCGCAGCGTTGCCTGAGGCATCCCAGTCGCCGGGTAGTGACAGCAGGACGCCGTGGCCGATGCGCTGTTGCCACAGCACTGGTGAGCCGTCGGCGTTGCGCAGCAGGATGCCGGCGTCGCCAGCAGGCTTGCCGGCGCTCACTGCACGACCGCCGTGGCGCAGCCATGCCTGCCAGCTCGCCGGCAGTGCATCGCTGCGGCTCCATACGCCGATCTCGTCGCGTTCGGGCAGGGCATCGGCCGACAGAGGAGCGAGCGGCGCCTGCATGCCCCACGCGCGCTGCAGTGCGTTCACCCAGTGCTGGGCGGCTGCCGGCGCATCGCTGTGCACGCGCAGACGCGGCACCGTCGCGGCACTCGGTTGCGGAGTGGCCGGTATCGGTTGCGGCCGCCACTGCACTTCGCGCGACAGCTGCAGGCGGGTGCCGTCCAGACCGGGCAGGGGATCGGGAACGTGCACGGTCAACGCGGTGCCCGCGGGCAGCTGTGCGTCCAACTCGCGCAGCAGGCTGGGCAGCGATGCGCTGGACGCAGGTGGTGGGTGGTCGATAGCGGGGAAGCCGGGTGCCAGCCAGTGCCAGTTGCCCGCTTCGGCGGTGCCGCGCAGTGCGGTCGCGTCCAGTCCGGGAGCCACTACCGTCCAGGCAGCGGGGACAGGGGCAGGGCCGGTCAACGCAGGTCGTGCCAGCAGAAGGGCCAATGCAGCCAGCAACATCAGCCGCACCAGAAGCAACGGCCAGTCATCGAAGCGGATGCGCTGGCGCGGCCGGATCTGTGCACGCAGCCAGCGCAGCGCGGCGAAATCCAGCGGCGTGTACGGATGGCGCCGGGCCAAATGAATCAGCAGCGGCAGCAACCCTGCAGCGAGCGCGGCCAGGCCCAACGGGAACAGCAGGGTCATGCACCGCCCCCACGGCCGAACAGCGCCTGCAGTGCCTGGTCCAGCGGCTGGTCGAGCCAGCTGGTGGCACTGGCGATGCCGCTGGCCTGCAGGCGCGACTGCAATGCGTTGCGTGCGTCAGCGAAGCGCTGCAGGTAGTCGGCGCGGATCGCCGCGCCATCGCCCAGTAGTTCCTCGCCGGTCTCCGGATCGCGGAAGCGATGGCCGGCGTCGAACGGGAAATCGCGCTCGTCGGCGGTCAGGATCTGCAGCAGTGCCACTTCACGGCGTGCGCTGGCCAGTTGCTCCAGCAGCACGATGCAGGCCGCATCGAAGCCATCACCCATCGCCAGCAGCAGGTCGCCCGGGCGCACGCGCTCCCACAGCGGGCGCAGGCGTTCGGCCGCGGGCCAGGTGCCGCGCGCCTGCAGGGCATGCAGCTGCAGATGCACGCGGTCACGCTGGCGTGCGCCGTCCGCTGCGGCCACCAGCTGCAGTCCATCGCCATTGATCGCCAGCAGGCCGAAACGGTCGCCCTGCTGCAGCGCCAGTTCCACCACGCAGGCGGCCACGCCGCGCATGTGATCCAGGCGCGTGCGCTGAGGTGCCGCGCGATCGGCCTGGCCGGCCGAGGCGGTGGCATCGAGCAACAGCCAGACCGTGATCGGGCTTTCGCGTTCGGATTCGCGCACGAAGAAGCGGTCCGAACGCGCGTACAGCTTCCAGTCGATCTGGCGCAGCTCGTCGCCCGGTTCGTAGGCCCGGTACTGGGCGAACTCGAGGCCGGCACCGCGGCTGCGGCTGGCGTGCTGGCCGATGCCACTGGCACCGCTGGCCAGGCGCGGCCGCAGCCGCAGCAGGCGCAGGCGCGCACGCAGTTCCGGTGGCAAGGTCAGCGGGGTACCGACGTTCACGCGTGGATCAACCCGGGAACGGCACGGCCTGCAGCAGGGCGGCGACCACGTCGTCGGCACGCTTCTGCTCGGCCTCGGCGGCGAACGACAGCAGCAGGCGATGGCGCATCACGGGCGCGGCCAGGACCTGCACGTCCTCGCGGGTGGCGGCGAAGCGGCCCTGCAGCAGTGCGCGCGCCTTCGCCGCCAGCACCAGCGACTGCCCGGCGCGCGGGCCTGCGCCCCACTTCACCCACTGGTTGATCGCCGCCGGCGCGCCTTCGCCTGGCCGGCTGGCGCGCACCAGGCGGGTGATCCAAGCCAGCACGTCGGGGCTGACATGCACCTGCCGCACGGCCGCCTGCAGGGCGATCACCGCCTCGGCATCCATCACCTTCGGCACCGCGTCGGTGGCACCGCCGGTGGTCTGTTCCAGGATCCGCCGTTCCTCGTCTTCGCTGGGGTAATCCACCAGCACATGCAGCAGGAAGCGGTCCAGCTGCGCTTCGGGCAGCGGGTAGGTGCCGGCCTGCTCGATCGGGTTCTGCGTGGCCAGCACGAAGAACGGCGCGGGCAACGCGTAGGTGGTGCCGGCGTAGCTGACGGTGCGTTCCTGCATTGCCTCCAGCAGTGCGGCCTGGGTCTTGGGCGGGGTGCGGTTGAGTTCGTCGGCCAGCAGCAGGTGGGTGAAGATCGGGCCCTGCTGGAAGCGGAAATGGCGATGGCCGGTGCCATGGTCTTCCTCCAGCAGCTCGGTGCCGAGGATGTCGCTGGGCATCAGGTCGGGGGTGAACTGCACGCGCCGGAACTGCAGTTCCAATGCCTGGCCGAGTGAGCGCACCAGCAGGGTCTTGCCGAGCCCGGGCGCACCTTCCAGCAGGCAGTGGCCACCGGCCAGCAGGCCGATCAACAGCTGCTCGACCACCGTGTGCTGGCCCACCACCGCGCGTGCAAGCGCGGCGCGCAGTTCATCCAGGCGCGGCAGCAGGGAATCGAGGTCGGGGGAGTTCATGGGCGTGCAGGTCCTGTCAATTGTTCAACGCGTACATCACGATGTTGACGCCAAAGCGGGTGTTGTCTTCGGCCAGGAAGCGCTTGTTGCGCCAGTCGTAGTCCCACTCGCAGCCGTAGTCCTTGTTGCTGTAGAGCAGGCCCAGCCGACCCTCGACCTCGATGCCTTTCAGATAGTCGTGCACCAGGTCGTCGCCCCAGCCGTTGAGTTCGAAGCTGGTGGCGGGCGGACCGTCCGGGAAGCGGAAGAAACTGCGGTACAGCGCGTGGCTGTTGGGCAGTTTCTGCAATGCCTTCGGGCCGAACAGCCGGCCCATCTGTGCCTCGAACGAGGTGGCGAACAGGCCGTCAATGTCATGGTTGCAGTCGTCGACGAAGACGAAGCCGCCATTGCGCACGTAGCGCACGAAGTTCTGCCGTTCGGCGGCGTTGAACTCCACCAGCGTGTGCCCGGCCAGGTAGCAGAACGGCGCTTCCAGCATGCGCGGGTCGGCCAGGGCCACCACGTGTTCCTGCGGGTCCACGCGCAGCGATGTGTAGTCGATCAGCGAGGTGATCAGGTTGGATGGCATGCGCGCGTCCACGTCCCAGTCACCGGAGTCGTACTGCAGGCGGGTGAACCAGAAGTCATAGCGCGAACTGCGCGGGCCTGCCTGTGCCCAGGCCGGCAGCGCCGCCGCCGAAGCGGCAGCGGCCAACCAGCGCAGGCAGGCCCGGCGATCCATCAGACCGCGTCGGACAGCGAGGTGAAGGTGAAATCGCGCAGCTTCATCGGCGGGATCATCATCACGTAGCTGGATTCATCACCGGCCACACGCACCGGCTTGCCCAGCTCTTCGATGTTGTTGAGCATGATCACCGGCGACTCGTTGAAGCGGAAGTTCTTCACCGGATGCTTGATCTGGCCGTTCTCGATGTAGAAGGTGCCGTCGCGGGTCAGGCCGGTCAGCAGCACGGTCTGCGGATCGACCATGCGGATGTACCAGGTACGCGTGACCAGGATGCCCTTCTGGGTGCCGCGCACCAGCTCGGCGGTGCTCTTGTCGCCACCGCTCATCAGCAGGTTGCCCGGCGAGGCCTTGGCGGTCTTGCCCTGCTTCTGCGCCCAGAAGCGCGAGTAGTCCAGATTGGCGATCCTGCCGTTCTCGATGATGGCCATGCGTTCGCGCGGCAGCCCTTCGTTGTCCCACGGCAGCACCGGTGCATCCGGATGCCACGGGTCGGCGATCATGGTCACGCGCGGGTCGTAGACCTGCTCGCCCAGCTTGTTGCCGCCGCCCTTCTTCGACAGGAAGCTGCGGCCTTCATCGGCCGAGCGTGCACTGAAGAAGTTCATCATGAAGCTGATCAGGCCTGCCGCTGCGGCCGGTTCCAGGATGACCGTGTACTTGCCCGGTTCCAGTGCCTTGGCTTCGGCCGATTCGGTGGCCTTGCGCATGGCGATGCGGATGTCCTGGTCAGCCTTGAAGTCCGCCGCGTCCTTCAGGTTGCGGCCGACCCAGCCCGAACCGCGGCCATCTTCGGTGCGCACAGTGCAGGTGTAATCGAAGTTGGTGGTGCGCTGGTAAGCGAAGTTGCCGTTGCTGTTGGCGGTGGCCTGGAAGCCCTGGCCGTCCTCCAGGAAGCCGGCGGCGACCAGGCCGTGGCCGCGGCACGGGGCGATCGAATCGGCAGCGACCTTGGCACGGAAGGCCGGATCGATCGCGGCGGTGGATTCGCTGAAGGTCGGGCTGGCGCGGTAGCTCTGCTTGCCGATGGCCGGCATGAACTCCGGGTTCTCCGGGGCCAGGCGGGCCAGGTCTTCGGCACGGCGTACCACGCGTTCCAGCGCGGCGTCGTCGAACTCGTTGATCGAGGCGGTGCCGACGCGCTTGCCGAAGGCGACGGTGACCGCCAGCTCGGTGTTGTCGACGATGCCGCTGGTGGAGACATTGTTCAGCGCGAAACGGATGTTGCCGCTGATCGCACCGGCCAGCACGGCGGTGCACTCGTCGGCCTTGGACAGGGCGATGACCTTGTCGAGGATGGCCTTGGCCTGGGCTTCGGTGAAGATACTCATGTGTAAGGGCTCCTGACCGGTCAGCCGAGGCTGCGTGCGGTGTTGATGACGTTGATGCCGTTGAAGCGCGCGGTGGACGAGCCGTGCGAGACCGCCGAGACCTGGCCCGGCTGGCCCTTGCCGTCGAAGAACGAACCGCCCAGGCGGTAGTCACGCTCGTCGGCCACGGCGGTACAGGCGTTCCAGAATTCCGGCGTGCGGATCTGGTAGGCCACGTCTTCCAGCATGCGGGTGATCTGGCCGTTCTTGATCTCGTAGAACAGCTGGCCGCCGAACTGCGCGTTGTAGCGCTGCTGGTCGATCGAGAACGAACCGTCACCGATGATGTAGATGCCGTTCTCCACGTCCTTGATCAGGTCCGGCACGCTCAGCGGCTTCTTGCCCGGTGCCATCGACACGTTGGCCATGCGCTGGAACTGAACGCTGGACCACGAGTCGGCATAGCAGCAGCCGTCGGACTCGGTCTTGCCGAGGATGTGCGCCTGGTCGCGGATGGTCTGGTAGTCCACCAGCTTGCCGTTGCTGATCAGGTCCCAGCGCTTGCACTTCACGCCTTCGTCGTCGTATGCCACGGCGCCGAGGCTGCCCGGCTGGGTCTTGTCGGCGAAGATGTTGACCAGCTCGCTGCCGTACTGGAAACGCTGTTCGCGCTTGTCCAGGGTGGCGAAGCTGGTGCCGGCGTAGTTGGCTTCGTAGCCGAGCACGCGGTCCAGTTCCAGCGGGTGGCCGATCGACTCGTGGATGGTCAGCCAGGTGTGCGACGGATCGAGCACCAGGTCGTACTTGCCCGGCTTCACCGACGGTGCCTTCAGCTTTTCCTGCGCCTGCCGGGCGGCGGCGATGGCGTCTTCCTTCATGTCGTAGGAAGAACTGTAGTTGACCACGCCATTGGGGCTGACCACCTTGCCCGCGGCGGCGCCGTCCAGGTACTCGTAGCCCAGGCCCATCGGCGAGGACAGGCCCGAACGGGTGCGGAACTTGCCGCTGGCCTTGTCGATGGCGGTGACCGTCATCGGCGCCCAGATGCGATGCACGTCCTGGTCGATGTAGGAACCGTCGGTGGAGGCGAAGTACTTCTGCTCGTTGACCAGGAACAGCATCGAGTTGACGAAGCTGGCACCGGCGCCCATTGCGGCGGCGTTGACGTCCAGCAGCAGGCCGACCTTGTCCTTGATCGGCACCTCCATCGCATTCTTGCGGATCGGCGTGCGCCAGCTCACCTCACCCACGCCCGGCGCCTTGGCCAGCTGCACCGGCGCGGTCTGCACGCCGGCATTGGCCTTGGCGATCGCGGCCGCCTGCTGCGCTGCCTTGGCCACGTCGGCGGTGCCCAGCGCGTTGGTGGCGGCAAAGCCCCACGCACCATTGACGATCACGCGGATGCCGACGCCGGTGGACTCGGTGTTCACCACGTTCTGCACCTTGTCCTCGCGGGTGATCACGAACTGCCGCAGGTAGCGGCCGATGCGCACGTCGCAGTAGGTGGCACCGGCCTGGCGGGCGGCAGCCAGCGCCGCATCGGCCAGGCGCTTCTTCAGCCCCAGGTCCAGCGTGCTCTGCAGCTGCTCGGCGGCGATCACCTTGCCGAAGAAGGAGGGCACGATCAGCCCGCCCGCGGTAAGCCCGGTCAGGGCCAGGAAGTCACGTCTTTGCAAGGCTGCTCTCCATGTCGAAGGATGGGTGGCTCAAGCGCCGAGACTGCGCGCGGTGTTGATGATGTTGATGCCGTTGAAGCGGGTGGTGGATGAACCGTGCGAGACCGCCGACACCTGGCCCGGCTGGCCCTTGCCATCGAAGAACGAACCGCCCAGGCGGAAGTCGCGTTCATCGCAGATGGCGGTGCAGGCATTCCAGAATTCCGGGGTGCGGATCTGGTAGGCCGCATCCTCGACCATGCCGGCGATCTTTCCGTCCTTGATCTGGTAGTACAGCTGGCCGCCGAACTGCGCGTTGTAACGCTGCTGATCGATCGAATACGAACCGCGGCCGTGGATGTAGATGCCGTTCTCCACGTCCTTGATCATGTCCTCGACGCTGAGCGGTTGCTTGCCCGGCGCCAGCGAGACATTGGCCATGCGCTGGAACTGCACGCTGGACCAGGAATCGGCATAGCTGCAGCCATGCGATGCATCGCGGCCGAGGATGTGGGCTTCATCGCGGGTGGCCTGGTAGTCGACCAGGATGCCGTCGCGCACCAGGTCCCAGCGCTGGGTCTTCACGCCCTCGTCGTCGTAGCCGACCGCACCGAGGCTGCCGGGCTGGGTCTTGTCGGCGAAGAAGGTGACGATGTCGCTGCCCCAGCGGAAGCCGGCATCGCGCTTGTCCAGCGTGGCGAAGCTGGTACCAGCGTAGTTGGCCTCGTAGCCGAGCACGCGGTCCAGCTCCAGCGGGTGGCCGACGTTCTCGTGGATGGTCAGGAACAGATTGGACGGGTCCAGCACCAGGTCGTACTTGCCGGGCTTCACCGATGGCGCCTTCAGTTTCTCGCGCGCGTGGCGGGCGGCCGCAATGGCGTCCTCGACCGGGTCGTAGGAATCGCGGTAGGCAGTGATGCCGCCGGGCAGCTGCACCTTGCCGCGCGCATCGCCATCGAGGAACTCATAGCCCATGCCCATCGGCGAGGACAGGCCGGCGCGGGTGCGGAATTTGCCGCTGGCCTTGTCGATGGCGGTGGCGGTGAACGGCAACCAGATGCGGTGGATGTCCTGGTCGATGAACGAGCCGTCGCTGGAGGCGAAGTACTTCTGTTCGTTGACCAGGAACAGGGTGGAATTGATGTAGTCGGCGCCCGCATCCAGCGCAGCGGCATTGAGCGCCAGCAGCAGCTCGACCTTGTCCTGGATCGGCACCGCCATCGCGTTCCTGCGGATGGGCGTCTGCCAGCGCACTTCACCGACGGACGGCGTGGGTGCCAGTTGCACCGGGCGGGTCTGGATGCTGGCGTTGGCGCGGGCGATTGCTGCGGCCTGCTCGACCGCTGCGCGCACGGCGGCCTCGGTCTGCTGATGGGTGGCAGCAAAGCCCCAGGCACCGTTGACGATCACCCGCACACCCACGCCGGACGATTCTCGGTTGGTCACATTGCCGACCTGGTGCTCGCGGGTGATCACCGACTGGTTGAGGTAGCGGCCGATGCGCACATCGCAGTAGCTCGCCTTGGCCGAGCGTGCGGTGGCCAGCGCGACCTCGGCCAAGCGCCGGCGCTGGGCGGTATCGACCGGCGCCAGCAGCTGCTCGGCGGCGATGGCACGGGAATGCGGCAGCAGCAGGCCGGCCAGGCCCAGGCCGGAAAAAGCCAGGAACTCACGTCGTTGCACAGCGTTTCTCTCTCTCGCTTGCGGTCGGCAACGCGCCGGACCGATCACGTCAACTCCTCGACTTTCGCCAGCGCGGCGCAACCGGGCAAGTGACTGCAGTCATGGTTGGGGAGGGTTTCGGCAGGGCTTGCAGCCCTGCACCTGCTCAATGCAACGGCAACGGCCAAAGCCAGAGCCAGAGCCAGAGCGGCATTCCGTGGGTGGGCGGGGCGGTGTCGGATTGCGGGGACGCCGTGAATCCGTCCATGGAGGCTTGGCAGCCGCATCCATGCGGCTGACACCCCGCAATCCGACACCGCCCCACCTCTGACAGATTCCTGCGGCTGTTGGTAGGTGTCGACCTTGGTCGACACATCTGTCAGGTATCGAAATGAATCCGGGGTCAGATCCGTTTTCCACAGGAAAACGGATCTGACCCCAAGAGCACTTCCGACAGATCGCGGAATCTGTCGAAGGCGGGGTGGGTCCGGTTGCGGGGGCGTGAGCCGCATGGATGCGGCGACCGAGCCTACAGGGACGTATTTACGGCGCCCCCCGCAACCGGCCCACCCCGCCAACCCACGGAATGCCAGCTTTTGACGTTGCTCTGGCTCCGGCTCCTGCGGGTGCAGGGCTGCAAGCCCTGCAGACACCCCCTCGTGCACAATGGGGCCGACCCCCGCCTGGACACCGTCCTGATGTCGAGCAAGCCGTATTCAGAAGCCTGCGAGCGCAACCGCGAACCCATCGCCACCGCACTCGACCCGTGGATGGGCGACCGCCATCGGGTGCTGGAAATCGGCAGCGGTACCGGCCAGCACGCAGCCTTCTTCGCCGAGCGCTGGCCGTGGCTGCGCTGGCAGCCCAGCGACCACCCGGACCACCTGCCCGGCATCGAGGCCTGGCGTGCGGAGGCCGCGCTGCTGAACCTGCTGCCGCCGGTGGCGCTGCAGGTGGAGCTGCCACCGGCAACGGGCCTGGACCTTCCAGAAAGCAGCACGTTCGACGCCGCATTCAGCGCCAACACGCTGCACATCATGGGCTGGGAGTACGTGCAGGTGCTGTTCGGCGCGCTGCCGCCGCTGTTGCGTCACGGTGCGTTGCTGGCGGTGTATGGCCCCTTCAACTACGGCGGTCGCTATACCAGCGACAGCAACGCGCAGTTCGATGCCTGGCTGAAGGCGCGCGACCCGCGCAGCGGTATCCGCGATAGCGAAGCGGTGCAGGCGCTGGCGGCGGACAACGGGTTTACCCGGTTGGGTGACGTGGCGATGCCGGCCAATAACCGGCTATTGCTGTGGCGGTTGGGGTGAACCACCGGCAGTGCCGGCCGTTGGCCGGCAACCGATTGCCAGGAAGATGCCGGCCAGCGGCCGGCACCACCGTCAAGCCACCTGCACGATATGCAGCGCCTTCGGATTGCGCCACTGCGCCAGCAGGGCCGCTTCGCGCGCCTTGGCCTGCGCGAAATGCGCTTCCTTGACATGGCCGAAGCCGCGGATGTGCTCGGGAACGCTGGCGATCTCCACCGCCAGCGACAGACGGTCGTCCTCCAGCCCGTCCAGCAGCACCTGCACCGTCGCCTCGTAATCAGCAATCAGCTTGCGTTCCATGCGGCGCTCCTCGGTGCGTCCGAACACATCGAAGCGGCCGCCACGCAGGAACTTCAGCTTCGCCAACAGACCGAAGGCCTTGAACATCCACGGGCCGTATTCCTTCTTCAGCAGCCGGCCCTGCTCGTCCTTCTTCGCGAACAGCGGCGGTGCCAGATGGAAGCGCAGCTGGTAGTCGCCCTCGAACTGCTGCTGCAGGCGACGCTGGAAGTCGCCGCTGGTGTACAGGCGCGCCACTTCGTACTCGTCCTTGTAGGCCATCAGCTTGAACAGGTAGCGCGCCACGGTCTCGGTCAGCGCAGTGGAACCGCCGATGCGGTCGGCTTCGGTGGCGCGTACGCGCGCTACCAGGTCACGGTAGCGCTTGGCGTAGGCGGCATCCTGGTACTCGACCAGGAACGCGGCGCGGCGCTCGATCATTTCATCCAGCGAGCGCGACAGGCGTGCGTCGTCCAGCGGCAGGAACGCCACGTCGCCACCGTGCGAGGGCAGGCCACGCAGTTCGCGTTCGTCGCCGGTGTTGCGCGGTGCCGCAGTGGCACCCCATTCATTGCCCTCCCACTCGCCTGGCGGCAGCGGATGCAGCGGGCCCGGGGTGGATTCGGTATCGGTATGGCGGTTGCGCACCAGGCCGGCCGCCTGCTGCACGGCCTGCGGATCGACCACGGCCAGGCGGCCCCAGGCGAACGCCTGCTGGTTCATCGCCACGGCGGCGCCGTTGAGTTCGATGGCGCGCATCAGTGACTCGAACGAAAGCGGCACCAGGCCCTGCTGCCAGGCGTAGCCGAGGATGAACAGGTTGGCGGCAATGGCATCGCCCAGCAGCGCGGTGGCCAGCTGGGTGGCATCGAGCAGCAACGGCTCCTGGCCGCCCAGTGCCACGCGCACGCCGGCGATGATGTCGGCGGCGGGGAACTGCATGTCCGGGCGGGTGGTGAAGGTGCCTGGCATCGCTTCGTAAGTGTTCAGCACCACCTGCGAACGGCCGGCACGGACCTTCGACAGCGCCCAGTAATCGTTGACCACCACCATGTCGCAGCCCAGCACCAGGTCGGCCTCGCCAGCGGCGATACGCACGGCATGGATGTCTTCAGGGCGACGGGCAATGCGGATATGCGTGGTCACCGCGCCGCCCTTCTGCGCCAGGCCGGTCTGGTCGAGCACGGTCGCGCCCTTGCCCTCCAGGTGGCCGGCCATGCCCAGCAGCGCACCGATGGTCACCACGCCGGTACCGCCGACGCCGGTGATCAGGATGTTCCAGGGCTGTTCCAGGCTGTCGCGGAGGGTCGGCGCCGGCAGGTTGTCCAGCAGCGTGGACGCATCGCGCTTGCTGCCCTTGCGCGGCTGGCCACCGTGCACGGTGACGAAGCTGGGGCAGAAGCCGTTCACGCAGGAATAGTCCTTGTTGCAGTTGGACTGGTCGATCTCGCGCTTGCGTCCGAACTCGGTTTCCTTCGGCAGCACCGACACGCAGAAGCTCTTCTTGCCGCAGTCGCCGCAGCCTTCGCAGACCAGCGAGTTGATCATCACCCGCTTCTGCGGGTCTTCCAGCTTGCCGCGCTTGCGGCGGCGACGCTTCTCGGTCGCGCAGGTCTGTTCGTAGATCAGGATCGAAACACCCTTCACTTCGCGCAGGCGCTTCTGCACTTCGTCCAGTTCGCTGCGGTCATGGAACTCGACGTCGCTGGGGAAGTGCTCGCGCTGGCCGGTCCACTTGCCGATGTTGTCCGACAGCACCACGATGGTGTGGATGCCTTCGGCGCGCATCTGCTTTGCAATGTCCGGCACGCTCAGCGGGCCGTCCACCGGCTGGCCGCCGGTCATCGCCACCGCATCGTTGTAGAGGATCTTGTAGGTGATGTTGACGCCGGCGGCGACCGCCTGGCGGATCGCCAGCGAGCCGCTGTGGAAGTAGGTGCCGTCGCCGAGGTTCTGGAACACGTGCGGGGTATCGGTGAACGGCGCCTGCCCGGCCCAGGTCACGCCTTCGCCGCCCATGTGGGTGAAGGTGTCGGTGCTGCGGTCCATCCAGGTCACCATGTAATGGCAACCGATGCCGGCCAGCGCACGCGAGCCTTCCGGCACGTTGGTGGAGGTGTTGTGCGGGCAGCCCGAGCAGTAATGCGGTACGCGCGGGAAGCTGGCGCGCGGCAACGCAAGCTCGGCTTCCTTCTCCTGCATCCACTGCAGCCGCTGCTCGATCGATGCGTTGTTGAAGAACTTCTGGATGCGGCGGCCGATCACGCCGGCGATGGTGGCCGGGGTCAGCTCGCCGGTGGACGGCAGGATCCATTCGCCAGTCTCGTCATACTTGCCGACGATGGACGGGCGCTGGCCCCAGCTGGCCGGCCAGTTGAAGAACTGTTCCTTCATCTGGCGCTCGATGAAGGCACGCTTTTCCTCCACCACGATGATGTCTTCCAGGCCCTGCGCGAAGCGCGCGATGCCCTGCGGCTCCAGCGGCCAGGTCATGCCGACCTTGTACACGCGGATGCCGATGTCGGCGCAGGCGGCTTCGTCCAGGCCCAGGTATTCCAGCGCCTGCAGCACGTCCAGGTAGCTCTTGCCGGTGGTGACGATGCCCAGCCGCGCGCGCGGCGCGTCCATCACCACCTTGTCGATGCCGTTGGCGCGGGCGAACGCCTGTGCGGCCTTCACCGCATAGCGGTGCAGGCGCATTTCCTGGTCCAGCGGCGGGTCCGGCCAGCGGATGTTGAGCCCGCCGGTCGGCATCTCGAAGTCTTCCGGCAGCACGATGCGGCGCGCCATCGGGTCGACCTCGACCGAGGCCGACGATTCGACTGTCTCGGCGATCGTCTTGAAGCCGACCCAGCGCCCGGTATAGCGGCTCATCGCCCAGCCCAGCAGGCCCATGTCGAGGATGTCCTGCACACCGGCCGGATTCAGTACCGGCATCATCGCGCTGACGAACTCGTCCTCGCTGCCATGCGGCAGGGTTGAACTGCGGCAGGCATGGTCATCGGCGGCCAGTGCCAGCACGCCGCCGTAGCGCGAGGTGCCGGCGGCATTGGCGTGCTTGAACACGTCGCCGCAGCGGTCCACGCCCGGGCCCTTGCCGTACCACATGCCGAACACGCCCTGCACGTTGGCGCCGGGGAACAGGTTGGTCTGCTGGGTGCCCCACACCATGGTGGCGCCCAGGTCCTCGTTCAGGCCGGGGGTGAACTTCACCTTGGCCGCGTCGAGGTGTTTGCGTGCGCGCCACAGCTCCAGGTCGAAGCCGCCCAGCGGGCTGCCGCGGTAGCCGCTGACGAAGCCGGCGCTGTCGATGCCTTCGTGCGCGTCGCGCAGCCGCTGCATCAGCGGCAGCTTCACCAGCGCCTGCACGCCACTCAGATAGATCCGCCCCTCGTTGCGGGTGTACTTGTGGTCGAGCGTGTAGTCACGGTCGATCAGGTCGGTGGAGGAGGGCGACGTGAGTTGCGCGGTACTGGTCATGGCTGGCCCGGTCAGGATCGGCTGGCACCGGCCGCATGCAGGCACGCGGCGGGAAAGGCGCGAATTGTAGCAGCGAGGCCCGGCCGCCCCGGCACTCGCGCCGGCGGCCATGCTGGGGTTAGGATCGGGGAGAGAGAGGGGGCTGCGGTTGCGGCCTGGGGAGAAGGGATGTCAGTTGCAGGAAAGATCCTGGGCAGCATGTTGCTGGTCTCGGGAACGGCCCCGGTGTGGGCCGCGCCGGCGGTGCCGGCACCACAGGAGTTCTACTTCGACAGCGATGCGGCCGCCGTGCCCATGATCGTGGTCCAGTCCGACGGGGATGAGCTGGTGGCGCAGCTGCTCAAGCAGCGCGAGCGCGGCCGGCGGACCGTGGAGGCCACCGTGCAGCTGGCGTCGGTGGCCATTGCCCAGGGCCGTACCGAACTGGGTGAACAGCTGTATCGCGAAGCGCTGAAGGATGCGCCGGTGCAGGGCAGCCTGGGCCGTGGCGTGCGCTGGAACTACGGCTGGGACCTGCTGCGTCAGGGCCAGCCCGAAGCCGCCCTGGAGCAATGGCAGGCCGCTGCCGGTGGTTCGCTGAGCAAGCCGGGCTGGTTGCCACCGACCTATGCGCTGGCGCTGTGGCGGGCCGGGCGGAAGCAGGAGGCAGTGCAGTGGTATGCCGCCGCAGTGCGTACCGAGCCGACGCAATGGAGCGACAGCAGCCGCTATGCGCAGTTGTTGCCGTTGTGGCGAGACGACGAGCGTGCCTCGCTGGCGGAAGTGCAGCAGGCGTGGGCGGCCGCGCCGCCGGCCTGGCCCTGAGGGTAGGGGGCGGCCGGGTTGCACCCGGCACCCGCAGAAGCAACAGCCGAAGCAACAGCCGAAGCAACAGCCGAAGCAACAGCAACAGCGGGCAGTCCGCGGGCGGGATGACGGGGTGGTGTGGGTTGGCAGGACACGCCGTAAACTCACCCATGGGGGCTCGATGGCGCCTTGCTCGTGTGCGCTGTCCTGCGCACACGGCAAGACCGGGGTTGGGCGTCCTGCCCAACCCGCCCGAGGCATGCCTCGGGCCCATGGCGCCAACGGACCTGCCAACCCACACCGCCCCGCCTCCGACAGTTCCCTGCTGCTGGTAGGTGTCGACCTTGGTCGACACGGTAGATCCACGTCATGCGTGGATGAATCTGTATCGGAATCGACTATTCGATATCTGATCGAAGAGCAGCCGAGCGTGGGCTCGGCTCTACAGAAGGCGGCCAACCAACCGGCTTTTGCTTTTGCTTCTGCTTTTCTTTTTTCTTTTCCGTGGCGGACGCACTCGGAAATTGTCAGAGGCCGGGCGGGGTGGGTTCGCGGGGGTGTCCGCGGCATGGATGCCGCGGCCAAGCCCCCATGGACGGGTTGACGGCGTCCCCCGCGAATCCATCCCGCCCGGCCAAGCGCGGCTTTTGATGTTCACGGTCAACCAGCCGCCACGAGGGGCTGCGCCGTTCGCTGGAAACTCAATCGTCCGCGGAAACTGTCCGCCCCGACGCCCACGCCCGCAATGCCTCCACCTGCTCGGCCATCAGCACCGACAGTGGCCGCGTGGCGCGGATCTCGGCCATCAGCAGCTCGGTGTCCAGCGGCCGGCCCTCGGCATGCGCCGCATACAGGCCGGCGACGATCGCCTGCTCGATCTCGGCGCCGGAGAACCCATTGGCGGCCGCCGCCAGCGCGGGCAGTGCGAAGTCGTCGGCGTTGAGCTGGCGCCGGCCCAGGTGCAGCCGCAGCAGTTCCACGCGCACTTCGGGGGTGGGCAGGTCGACGAAGAAGATCTCGTCGAAACGCCCCTTGCGCAGCAGCTCGGCCGGCAGTTCGTGCACCTGGTTGGCGGTGGCGACGATGAAGACCGGCGCCTTGCGTTCGGCCATCCAGGTCAGCAGGTAGCCGAGCACGCGGCGCGATACGCCACCGTCCTCGCCACCACTGGCCAGGCCCTTCTCGATCTCGTCCATCCACAGCACGCAGGGCGCCAGCTGCTCGGCCGAGGCCAGCGCCTGGCGCAGGTTGGCCTCGGTTTCGCCGTGGTACTTGTTGTACAGCGCACCCACGTCCAGGCGCAGCAGCGGTACACCGAAGCCGGCGGCGGTGGCCTTGGCCAGCATTGATTTGCCGCAGCCCTGCACGCCCAGCAGCAACATGCCGCGCGGCGGGTCCAGGCCGGCCGGTGCCGAGCCGGCGATGAAGGCCACCCGGCGCTGGCTGATCCAGCGCTTGAGCCGGTTGGCGCCGGCCACGTCGCCGAAGCGTGCGCTGTCGTGCTCGAAGAACAGGTGGCCGCTGCGGTTGAGCAGCTCGAACTTCAGCCGTGCCAGCTGCGGCAGGTCGTCGTCGCGCAGCGCGCCATCGGCGTAGATCAGCTGGCGGGCGATGCGGCGGGCATCGACCAGGCTCAGGCCCTGCAGGTTCTTCAGGATCTTCTTCACCGCCTCGCTGTCGACCTCGACACGGCGGCCGCCGTGTTCGCGCGCATAGGCGTCGGCCTCCTCGCGCAGCATCTTCAGCAGGGCGTTGGCATCGGGCAGGCGCGGGTTGAAGCGCACCGCCAGCGCTTCCAGCTCGGCCGGCAGCTCGACCTTGGCGCCGATCAGCACCAGCACGTGCGGTTCGCTGTGGCGGCGCTGGATCAGGTCGCGCAGTGCGCGCTGGTGGCTGGCATAGCCCAGGTAGGGGTGGAAATCGAGCAGCAGGTAGACACCGCGCTGATCAGCCTGGCGGATCATCTGCAGCGCGGCGCTGGCATCGGGCGGGCCGACCGGCGGATCCTCGCGGTCCAGGTCGATGCGGCGCAGGCCCTCCGTGATGGACCAGCGGTGCAGGGCCCGCCACACGTGCATCAGCGTCTGCCGGAACAGTTCGACGATGCGCCCCTCATCCTGGGTCTCGATCACGATCAGGGGGGTATTGGCGCGGATCAGTGCGCTCAGGTCCTGCAGTTCGCTCATGCCGGTTCGATCCTTCGGGGGCGCCACGATAGCAAAGGCGATGGCCACGGGTTCAGCACGGCGCTACCTCCCGTCACCACCGCCGGTGTACGCTCGGGGCACGTACCCGGAAGCGAGGCTGGCATGAAGACGATCCTGGTGGCCGGTTCCAAGGGCGGGGTGGGCAAGACCACCGTCGCCACCCACCTGGCCGCGTACGCGGCATTGCAGGGCAAGGCCACGGTGATCGCCGATGCCGACCCGCAGGGCTCCAGCACCCGCTGGGCACAACGGCGTGCCGGGCTGGAAAGCGCGGTGCTCCCCATCGATGTGTATCGGAAGAAGCAGTGGGCGCAGAAGCTGCCCGACGGTACCGATACCGTCATCATCGATGCACCCGCCGGTGCGCTGGCCGATGATATCCCCCATTTCCTGGACGCGGCCGACGCCGTGGTGGTGCCGGTGCTGCCCTCGGCGCTGGATATCGAAGCCATCGTCGGCTTCCTCAACAGCCTGGCCCAGAACCCGCGCGTGCACAGCCGCAAGCTGCCGGTAGGGCTGGTCCTCAACCGCACCAAACCCTGGACCCAGACCTCGCAGCAGGCATTGCAGATGCTGGCCGAATGGCCGTACCCGGTGGTCGCGCAGCTGCGTGACAGCCAGAGCTACGTGGTCATGACCGGCCTGGGCCGCAGCCTGTTCGACTATCGCTCCGCCCAGGTGCGCGAACACCAGGCCGACTGGGAACCGCTGCTGTCCTGGCTCAAGCTTTGATGCCTGCCTCACTTCTCCTGCTGCATCCTCTTCTCCATGGAAACCCGCGATGCGTGAACTGATCCTGCTGCGCCATGCCCATGCCGAACCCGCCGTTTCCGGCCAGGCCGACCTCGACCGGCCGCTGTCGCCGGTAGGGCTGGCCGAAGCTGAAGCCGCCGGCAAGTGGTTGAAGGAAAACAAGCTGCTGCCGGACTGCGTGCTGTGCTCGCCGTCGCGACGTACCCGTGAGACCCTGGAAGCGGTGATGACGGCCATCGGCTATGTCGAGAAGCGCCTGGAAGACCGGATCTACGAAGCCACCCCGGGCACCCTGGCGGCGCTGGTTGACGAGCGTCGCGACCTGGACCGGGTGCTGATCGTGGGCCACAACCCGGGCCTGGAGCAGCTGGTGGCCCTGATGACCGACGGCACCAGCAGCGACTACCGCGGCATGCCGCCGGGCGGCGTGGCCGTCCTCGGCTTCCCGCGCGAGGTCTCGATCGAGCCGGGCGTGGCCAGCCTGAACGCGTTCTGGTGGCCGTGATCCGATGAGCCAGGCGCGGCGCAGCCGCTTCCTGCTGCCCGCGTTGCTGGCGCTTGGCCCGGCCTGGGCCGCTGTACCCCCACCAACCCCGTTGCCGCCGGTGTCCGCCGAAGCACCGCGGGTACTGCGCCTGGATACCCAGCGCTCGCGGATCGGTTTCGAGGTGCGGACCCGTTTCGGCCAGCGCATCGAAGGCGTATTCCCGCACTTCGAGGGGCGCATCGAGATCCTGTCCGACGGGCGCCACCAGGTGCACCTGAAGATGTTCACCCGTTCGGTGGAGATCCCTGGCAAGGCGCGCTACACCGGCTGGATGCGCGGCGAAGAGTTCTTCGATGCAGGGCGCCATCCGGTGGTCGAGTTCGACTCGCTGCCGTACTGGCCGGAGACGGTGGAACAGGGCGGCGACATCAACGGCCGGCTGACCCTGCGCGGCGTCAGCCACCCCGAGTCGCTGCGGGTCGAGAAGGCGGAGTGCGCCCGACCCGGCTATGATTGCGATGTCGTCAGCCGCGGTACCGTGCAGCGAGGCCGGTATGGAATGGACAGCTGGCAGCTAGCCCTGAGTGACCGAGTGACCTTCGTATTACGTGCGCGCCTGAGCGAGGCGCCGAAACCGTGAACCTCCTGCTGCGTTTACTGGCGCTGGCAACGGTGTTGCTGGGCAGCGGCTGCGCGTCGCTGTCGCATGCCGAGCGCGACCGTGCCGAGGCGATCGCCGTGCAGGCGCGCTCGACCGTGGTCGGCTGCCAGCGCGCCGACCGCTGCGCGCAGGACTCACCGCTGCGAGCGCTGGCCGGCCGGGCGTTCACCGAATCCACCCCCGGACAGCCGCGCCACTACGCCACCCTGCTCGACGAGGGCGAAGGTGCGCTGGTGGCGCGCCTGAACCTGCTGCGCAGCGCTACCCGCAGCATCGACCTGCAGACCTACATCTTCGACAAGGACGACAGCGCCCGGCTGGTCATCGACGAGCTGCTGGCTGCATCGCGGCGCGGGGTGAAGGTGCGCGTGCTGATCGACCAGCTCTCGGCGATCTCCAACCTGCAGATCCTCGGCGCGCTGTCCGGCGCGCACCAGAACTTCCAGCTGCGGGTCTACAACCCGACCTTCGGCAAGGCCCGGCTGAACTACTTCGACTATGCCGGCAGCGTGCTGTGCTGCTTCCGCCGCTTCAACCAGCGCATGCACAACAAGCTGCTGGTGATCGACGATGCGATCGGCGTGGTCGGTGGCCGCAACTACCAGGACGACTATTACGACTGGGACCGCGAGTACAACTTCCGCGACCGCGACGTGCTGATCGCCGGCCCGGAGGCGCGGGCGATGGCCGCCAACTTCGATGCCTTCTGGCATGCCAGGCGCAGCGTGCCGGCCGAGCGCCTGAACGATGTCGGCCGCACCCTGCTGCGCGAGGGCGTGCCGACCCTGCCGCCGGCCAGCTTCCGCCGCCCCGAGCGGGTGCAGCGGGTCAGTGCCGAAGCCAATGACATGGACTTCGTCAGCCGTTCCTTCGTCGATACCGCCTTGCCGGTGGCCTCGGTGCGCTATGTCGCCGACCTGCCACGCAAGCACCGGCGCGAGAAGGCCGATGCGCCGCTGGCGGGCCAGCACGTGACCGAGCCGCAGCTGGATGCGCTGATCGCCGGCGCGCAGGAGGAAGTGATCCTGCAGACGCCGTACCTGGTGTTGTCCAAGCCGGCGCAGAAGCTGTTCCGCGAGCTGCGCAAGCGCCCGCAGCCGCCGCGGGTGGTGGTGTCCAGCAACAGCCTGGCGGCCACCGACAACCCGATCGTGTATGCGCTGTCGTACAAGTACAAGCGGCGCAACATGCGCGAACTGGGCTTCAACATCTTCGAGTACAAGCCGTTCCCGCTGGATGCACCGGTCGACTACCGCAACCTGCTGCCTGATCCGATCGCCGCGCCCGGGGGTGACGACGACGGCGGGCGCAATCCGCTGATCGGCGGCAGCGCCGCGGGCAGCAATGCCGGCGACAGCCGCGATCGCGATGAGCATCCGGCACCCACCGGCAAGCAGCTGGCGGTGAACCCGCGCACCGGCAGTGCCTACCAGAACGCGCGCGAGCGCCGCCGCGCGGCCGGCAGCGAGGTCGAGACCCGCCTGCTGCGCACCGAGACCCGGCCCTCCTTCCTGGGCAGCAAGGCGGTCAACAAGCCGTTGCCGGTCACCCGCAAGGGCGCGCGCATGGGCCTGCATGCCAAGTCGCTGGTGGTCGACCGCCGCATCGGCGTGGTCGGCACCCACAACTTCGATCCGCGCAGCGAGAACTACAACACCGAAGGTGCGGTGATCATCGATGACCCGGCCTTCGCCGAGCAGCTGGCCGAGAGCATCCTGCGCGATATCCACCCGCAGAACTCGTGGACGGTGGCGCCGCGGGCCAAGCCGCCGGTGCTGTCCGGGCTCAACTACAGCGTCGGCAAGGCCTCCGAGGCACTGCCGATCCTCGACTTCTGGCCGTGGCGCTATGCCACCGACTACGAGTTCAAGCCCGGCCCGGACTGCCCGCGGCCGCTGCCCCGGCAGGACCCGGACTTCCACCGTTGCTATGTCGCCGTGGGCGATTTCCCCGAGGTCAATGTCGGCCCGAAATGGCTGCTGGTCCGCATGCTCACTGCATTCGGCGCCGGCCTCGTTCCCATCCTCTGAAGGTGCCCGCATGAGCCTGGTGTTCCGCGAAGCCGTTTCCCTCGAGAAGCTCAACACGCTCAGCCGCAACACCGCGATCGAGTCGCTGGGCATCGTCTTCAGCGCGGCCGGCGACGATTGGCTGCAGGCCACCATGCCGGTGGACGAGCGCACCCGCCAGCCCTACGGCATCCTGCATGGCGGCGCGTCGGTGGTGCTGGCCGAGACCCTGGGCAGCAGCGCCGGCAACCTGTGCGTGGATACGGCCAAACAGATCTGCGTAGGGCTGGAGATCAACGCCAACCATGTACGCGCCGTTCGCTCGGGCACCGTGACCGGCACCGCACGTGCACTGCACGTCGGCCGCAGCACCCAGCTGTGGGAGATCCGCATCGAGGACGAGCAGGGCCGCCTGGTGTGCATCTCGCGGCTGACCCTGGCGGTGGTGGCGGCCGGCCACGGCTGAGCCCCGGACGGCCGGTGACGGCAGCGGAACCCAGCGTTCCCCGCCGATTGCCCCGGTCGATGAGTGTTATGGCCTAAATCGGCTGGCAGCGATGACGGCCCTCCGGTATCGTGCGCGGATGACTTCCCCCACTCCGGCCCCCCGCGGCGGCGTGGCGCGTGTGTGCCGTTACCTGTACCGCGTACCGCTGCTGTTGGTCCACATCGTTGTGTTCCTGCCGCTCATCCTGATCGGCATGCTTCGGCCGTGGGGCGAACTGCGCGTGGGCGAGGCGACCCTGGGGGCCAAAGTGGTCAACTGGTGGCAGGGCGGGCTGATGTGGATCTTCGGCTTCCGCCTGGTGCAGATCGGTACGCCGTTGCCCGGCGCCGTGCTGTTCGTCGCCAACCACGTCAGCTGGGTCGACATCTGCATCCTGCACAGCCAGCGCATGATGGGCTTCGTCGCCAAGCGCGAGATCGCCAGCTGGCCGTTGGTCGGTTGGCTGGCCGCGCGTGGCCAGACCATCTTCCACCAGCGCGGCAACACCGAATCGCTCGGTGGCGTGATGCAGGTGATGGCCGATCGCCTGCGCGAAGGCAAGGCGGTGGGCGTGTTCCCGGAAGGGCGCACCCGCGGCGGCCACGAAGTAGGCCCGTTCCATGCCCGCATCTTCCAGGCCGCGGTTGAAACCGGCGTGCCGGTGCAGCCGGTGGCACTGGTGTACGGGCTCAAGGGCGATGCGCAGACCATTGTCGCGTTCGGCCCCGGTGAGAGTTTCTTCGCCAATTTCCTGCGCCTGCTCGGTGAGCCGGCGCGGCGTGCAGAAGTGCACTTCCTGGCACCGATCGGTGCGCAGGACCTGGAAGGCCGTCGGCGCATCGCGGAGACGTCGCGCGCGCGCATCGTGGCGGCCATGAGCTCCGAGTGAGGGTGCGGTGGCCCTGATCCCGCCACCCGTCCTGGACGCCGGCACGCCGACGCTGCACGCGGCTAACTACCAGCCCCCGCGCTGGCTGCGCAATCCGCATCTGCAGTCGATGCTCAGCTCCAGCCGCATGCGCCTGCAGCGCGGCCTGCTGCTGCTGGCCGCGACCGGTGCGATCAGCGAAGAACTGATCCTCGACGGCGGTGATGGCGTGCGCCTGCAGGGCTGGCACAGCCACATCGAAGGCCGCGAACCCAAGGGCATGGCCCTGCTGCTGCACGGCTGGGAAGGCAGCGCCGAATCCAGCTACATGCGCATGGCGGCCGCGCGCATGCTCGAACAGGGCTTCGACGTGGTGCGGCTGAATTTCCGCGACCACGGCAATACCCATCATCTCAACCCCGGCATCTTCCACTCCAACCTGATCGACGAAGTGGTGCATGCCGCGGGCGATATCGCCCAGCGCTGGCCGCAGTTGCCGCTGGTGGCCGCCGGTTACTCGCTGGGCGGCAATTTCGTGCTGCGCCTGGCCCAGCGCGCGCCAGCGGCCGGCGTGCCGCTGCTGCGCGTGGCCTCGGTATGCCCGGTGCTGGACCCGGCGCTGACCATGGAGAGCATCGAGAACGGCCCGGCAATGTACGACTGGTACTTCCGCCGCAAGTGGGCCGGTTCGCTGCGGCGCAAGCGCGACCTGTTCCCCGAACTGAGCGACTGCGACGACCGCGTCCTGAAACTGGACATCCGCGCGCTGACTGCCTGGCTGGTCGAGCGCCACACCAGTTTCGGTTCGTTGCAGGCCTATTTCGATGGCTACTCGATTGCCGGCGATCGGCTGTCCACGTTGCAGGTGCCGGCCGACATCCTGATGGCGCAGGACGACCCGGTGATCCCCTACGCGACCTTCAGCGACTGGCAGCTGCCGCACCAGGCGCATCTGGAAACCGCCAGCTGGGGCGGACACTGTGGCTTCCTGGAAAACTGGCGCGGTGACGGCTTCTCCGAGCGCTGGGTGGCGCAGCGCCTGCAGCGCGTGCTGCAAGGCTGAACCGGCACGGGCGCGCAGGCCGCTACAATGCGGGTTTGCCCTTGAACCGGACCGCCATGCAAGACCAGATCATCCAAGCGTTGCGCCAGAACGAGGCCGACCAGGCCGTGCAGCTGGCCCAGGCGTGGACCCGTGATGAACCCGGCCAGGCCGAGGCCCACCGCTGGCTGGCGCTTGCGCTGCAGCAGCAGGGCAAGGCCGAGGACGCGATGGAGGCCCTGCAGCAGGCGCTGCAGCTGGCCCCGGACAACGCCCAGCTGCACCTGCAGCACGCTGGCCTGCTGCTGGCCCTGCGCCAGTTCGACGGCGCCGGCGAAGCACTGACGCGCACCACCGGGCTGGACCCGAACGCGTTCGCCGCGTACCTGATGCAGGCCCACCTGGCGATCGGTCGCAACGATTTCGATGAAGCGCAGCGCCTGTCCACGCTGGCCTCGCGTGTCGAACCGGACCACCCGGAGCTGCTGACCATCGATGGCATGATCGCGCTGCGCCGCGATGATGCCGATCGCGCGCTGACGCTGCTGTCGGCCGCCAACCAGGCCCTGCCCAACGACATCCGCGTGCTTTACGCACTGGGCTTCGCCTACCTGGGCAAGAACATGCTGGCCTTCGCCGAGCAGGCGTTCCGCCGCGTGCTGGAACTGAACCCGACCATCGCCTCGTTGCATGGCCTGGTGGTGCAGCTGGCCATGCGCCAGGGCAACCTGGAAGCTGCGGCAGAGGCGATGCAGATCGCGCTGCAGCAGGAAGGCCTGGATACGCCTTCGATGCGCCGCCTGGCCGGCGAACTGGCACTGCGCAGCGGCCAGCCGCTGCAGGCGCTGGAGCACCTGCTGCCGTTGCTGGAATCGCTGCCTGATGACCGCGACGTGCTGCAGCTGCTGCTGATGTCCTGGCAGCGCCTGGGTCGCGAAGACGAGGCCCGCGCACGCCTGGATGCCGCCCTGGAGCAGCACCCGCAGCTGCACGACCTGTGGCTGGCACGCCTGGCGGTGGAGGAGGTCGGCAGTGCCACCGCCGCCGCCACGGTCGAGCGCTGGATGGACGCGATGCCGGGCCACCTGCCGGCGCTGGAAGCGCGCCTGCGGCTGCACGACATGGTGGGCGAACACGCGCAGGCCGAAGCGATCGCCGAGCGTATCGTCAGCCTTGAACCGGGCCGCGTCAGTGGCGAAACCCGCCTGGTCGAAGGCCTGCTGCAGCGCGATCCGGCCGCTGCCGTCGCCCGCGTGCAGGCGCTGATCGGCATGGCGCCGGAAGGCCACCGTGCCGACCTGCGCACCTGGCTGGGCGAGATCCAGGATCGCGCCGGGCAGCACGAAGACGCGCTGCAGACCTGGCTGGCCCTGCAGGCCGACCAGGCCCCGCAGCGCCTGCCGCTGCCGCCGCAGGCCAAGGCACCGCCGAGCTGGCCGGACAAGGGCGAGATCGACGGTGATGCCACTTCCGCGCCGATCTTCCTGTGGGGTGCGCCCGGGTCGGGCGTGGAGCGCGTGGCGACCGGCCTGGCTGCGGCCAGCCCGGTGCTGCGCAGCGACCGCTATACCTCCAACGCACCCGACGACGCGTTCCAGAACTACCACACGCTGCAGGACCTCGCTTCGGGCGTGTTGACGCCGGAGCGGCTGGTGCAGCGCTGGCGCGAACAGCTGCCGTCGCGCGGCGTGCAGGACGACGCGATCATCGACTGGCTGCTGTGGTGGGACAACGCGCTGCTGTGGGCGCTGCGCCCGCAGTTGCCGCAGGGCCGCCTGCTGGTGGTGCTACGCGATCCGCGCGACATGCTGCTGGACTGGGTGGCCTACGGTGCGGCCGCGCCGCTGGCGATGACCTCGCTGGCCGAAGCCAGCGAATGGCTGGCGCGCGCGTTGGCCCAGGTCGCCGCCCTGCACGAGGACGATCTGTACCCGCAGGTGCTGCTGCGCATCGACCAGATCGGCAACGATCCGCAGGCGATGGCCGAACTGCTGGGCCGACTGTTCGAGCGGCCGATGCCGCCGGCCGCGCAGCTGGGCGCGCCGCGCTTCCCGCCGGGCCACTGGCGCAACTACCGCGACGCGATGAGCGCCGCCTTCGCCAAGCTCACCCCGATCGCGGTGCGCCTGGGTTACCCGGAAGAGTGAGGACACGCCGATGCAACTGAGCAGCCACAGCCTGACCAACGGTGCACCGATCGACCGCGAATTCGCCGCAGGCGATGCCGCGGGCTTCGCACCGGACCGCAATCCGCACCTGGCCTGGAGCGATGTGCCGGAGGGCACCCGTTCGTTCCTGCTGGTATGCGTCGATCCGGACGTGCCGACCGTGCCGGAGACGGTCGGCCGCACCGACATGAGCGTGCCACGCGACCAGCCGCGCTGTGATTTCGTGCACTGGGTGATGGCCGATATTCCGGCTTCGGTGCGCGAGATTGCCGCAGGCAGCTGCAGCGACGGCTTCGTGGTGAAGGGCAAGACCACGCCGGCCGGGCCGGCCGGCAGCCGCCAGGGCCTGAACGACTTCACCGACTGGTTCGCCGGCAACCCGGACATGGCCGGTGACTACCTGGGCTACGACGGCCCCTATCCGCCGTTCAATGACGAGCGCATGCACCGCTACTTCTTCCGCGTGTTCGCGCTGGACGTGGCATCGCTGCAGCTGCCGGCACGTTTCACCGCCGCCGACGCGTACCGGGCCATGCACGGCCACGTGCTGGCCGAAGCGGCACTGCACGGTACCTACACCTTGAACCCCGCATTGGCCTGAGCGGGCAATGTGCTTCTGTAGAGCCGAGCCCATGCTCGGCTGCTGTCTATCGGGAAAAGCAGCCGAGCATGGGCTCGGCTCTACAACGCACAATGAAGAAGGGCGGCCTTTCGGCCGCCCTTCTGTCGTTTTACTTCTTCTCGATGGCCGACTCGACCACCATGTCCAGCACGTACGCCTGCGACGGCGCATCAGCCGGCGGGTTCTTCACTTCGTAGCGCTTCACGCGCACCACGTTGCGCACGCCATCTTCGTGGGTGTAGCCCTCGATGTTGCCGTAGAAGTTCTCGAACTTGCCCGGCTCACCCTGCTTCAGGCCCTTGTCGTCGAACTTGACCTCACGCACCTGCAGGCACTGGTAGTCCGGAATCAGCGGGTGCGAGCAC
The DNA here is from genome assembly GCF_057179845.1 of Stenotrophomonas maltophilia group sp. SKK55. NCBI lineage: Bacteria > Pseudomonadati > Pseudomonadota > Gammaproteobacteria > Lysobacterales > Lysobacteraceae > Stenotrophomonas > Stenotrophomonas maltophilia group sp. SKK55. The sequence continues at coordinate 49,744 of NZ_JBXUHP010000013.1, read as the reverse complement.
TTCTCGGTCTTCGCGGCCACTTCCAGGAACACGGTTTCGCCGGCGCCGCCGTAGCGGGTTTCAGCGGTCGGTTCCGGGTTGAACACCAGCACGTCGCCCTTGGCGTTGGTCAGGGTCAGCTTGCCATCGGCATCCTGCTCGGCCTTCAGTTCGCCCTGCAGGCGGCTCGACACGGCTTCGTCCAGCGCCATCAGCGCCTTGTCGGTGCAGGCCATCATGGTCGAGGCCATCGCACTGACCGTCAGCTTGCCGTCGGCCAGGGTGTAGCCGCCGCCCATGCGGTTGCAGGTATTGCTGACCGACAGGCGGCCCTCAGCGAAGTCCAGGGTGACCGGCTTGTCTTCACGGGCGAACAGCGCGTCGATGCGCTTGCCGTCGGCGCCGGTGGCCTGCTGCAGCAGCCAGTGCTGGCTCTGCAGGCGCTGCGCATCCAGGTGCGCCAGCGTCTGCTGGTCCGCTGCCTTGGTCGCGGCCGGGGCCACGTCGTCGCCGCCATTGCCGGCCGGGGCCGGGGTCTGGCTGCAGGCGGCCATCAGGGCCAGCGGGAGGAGCAGGGTGAGCTTGCGGTTCATGGTGATTCTCCTTGGGGAACCGTGGGGGAAACGGGGTGGGGCCGGCCATGGGGTTACCGTGCCCCAGTGCTGTTCAGCTGCCGGAGGGCAACCACAGCAGCAGCGCCGCGCCCAGCGCGATGCGGTAGAGGGCGAAGGCGGTGAACCGGTGCGACTTGATGTAGCCCATCAGCCACTTCACTACGACGAAGCCGGTGACGGCCGCGGCAAGGAAGGCCACGCCCACCTCGGTCCAGTTCTCGCTGCCCAGCTGCCCGTCCCTGGCCAGTTCCAGGAAGGTGTAGGCGCTGGCGGCGAACATGGTGGGAATGCCGACCAGGAACACGAACTCGGCGGCAGCGGCGCGGCGGCTCAGGCCCAGCAGCATGGCCAGGAAGATCGCCGAGGCCGAGCGCGAGGTACCGGGGAACACGCCCGCCACCACCTGCGCCAGGCCGACGCCGATCGCCACGGTCCAGGTCACCTGGTCGCGGTCGGGCAGGCGCGCGGTGTAGGCCTCCACCAGCAGCATCCAGGCGCCACCGATGATCAGTGCCCAGGCCACCGGGCTGACCGTCTCCGGCAGCGACCAGCCGGCCTTGCGCACCACCAGGCCGACCACGGCGGTGACCAGGAAGGCGGCGCCCAGCTTGAACAGGTACTCACGGTTCCCGCGTTGGTTGAAGCCGGTGGCCAGCTGCAGCAGGCGCTGGCGGAACACCAGCACCACGGCCACGATCGCGCCAGCCTGGATGACGATGTTGAAGAAGTCCGAGCGGGCACCCAGCCAGTGCTGGGCGATGAGCAGGTGGCCGGTGCTGGAGATCGGCAGGAATTCGGTCAAGCCTTCGAGGATGCCCAGCAGCAGGGCGGAGAGCAGGTCGGACATGGACGGTGCGGGCACGCGCGGCGGAAGGAAGAAGGTCGAGAGGATAGACGATCCCTGCTGCACCAAACGGGTGCGTCTGATGGCGGGTGCACCGGTTTGGTGCGCACCGTTCTGCACCAGCGCGGGGCAGCCATATTGAAATCAACAACTTGCGGGTATCAAAAAGTTGGCACGGTCATTGCTGTACCTCAGCAGGCATTCATCCCCATCCGAGGTCGTACCGATGTCCGTGGAAAACGTTGAGAAGCTGATCAAGGACAACCAGATCGAGTTCGTCGATCTGCGTTTCGTGGACATGCGTGGCGTCGAGCAGCACGTCACCTTCCCGGTCAGCATCGTCGAACCGTCGCTGTTCGAAGAAGGCAAGATGTTCGACGGCAGCTCGATCGCCGGCTGGAAGGGCATCAACGAATCGGACATGGTGCTGCTGCCGGACCCGTCCAGCGCCTACGTCGACCCGTTCTACGCCGATCCGACCATCGTGATCAGCTGTGACATCCTCGATCCGGCCACCATGCAGGCCTATGGCCGCTGCCCGCGCGGCATCGCCAAGCGTGCCGAGGCCTACCTGAAGTCCTCCGGCATCGCCGAAACCGCGTTCTTCGGCCCGGAGCCGGAATTCTTCATCTTCGACTCTGTCCGTTTCGCCAACGAAATGGGCAACACCTTCTTCAAGGTCGACTCGGAAGAAGCGGCGTGGAACAGCGGCGCCAAGTATGACGGCGCCAACAGCGGCTACCGTCCGGGCGTGAAGGGCGGCTACTTCCCCGTCCCGCCGACCGACACCCTGCACGACCTGCGCGCGGAAATGTGCAAGACCCTGGAACAGGTCGGCATCGAAGTGGAAGTGCAGCACCACGAAGTGGCCACCGCCGGCCAGTGCGAGATCGGCACCAAGTTCAGCACCCTGGTGCAGAAGGCCGACGAGCTGCTGCGCATGAAGTACGTCATCAAGAACGTCGCGCACCGCAACGGCAAGACCGTCACCTTCATGCCCAAGCCGATCGTCGGCGACAACGGCAGCGGCATGCATGTGCACCAGTCGCTGTCCAAGGGCGGCACCAACCTGTTCTCCGGTGACGGCTACGGTGGCCTGAGCCAGCTGGCGCTGTGGTACATCGGCGGCATCTTCAAGCATGCCAAGGCCATCAATGCCTTCGCCAACTCGGGCACCAACAGCTACAAGCGCCTGGTGCCGGGCTTCGAGGCGCCGGTGATGCTGGCCTATTCGGCCCGCAACCGTTCGGCGTCGTGCCGCATTCCGTGGGTCTCCAACCCGAAGGCGCGCCGCATCGAAATGCGCTTCCCGGATCCGATCCAGTCCGGCTACCTGACCTTCACCGCGCTGATGATGGCCGGCCTGGACGGCATCAAGAATCAGATCGACCCGGGTGCACCGAGCGACAAGGACCTGTACGACCTGCCGCCGGAGGAAGAGAAGCTGATCCCGCAGGTCTGCTCCTCGCTGGACCAGGCGCTGGAAGCGCTGGACAAGGACCGCGAGTTCCTCAAGGCCGGCGGCGTGATGAGCGATGACTTCATCGACGGCTACATCGCGCTGAAGATGCAGGAAGTGACCAAGTTCCGCGCGGCCACCCACCCGCTGGAATACCAGCTGTACTACGCAAGCTGACCGGGCGCGATGGCGGTGGGTTCCCCCTCCCACCCGCCGCCATCGCCTCCGTTCTCGCGGCTGGGGAGCCGCGGTTGTAGGGGGTCAGATCCGTTTCGCGCCGCGAAAGGGCTCTGACTCCACCCAGGGGCAAGAGAGAGACCGGATACGCGACCAGGGCCGCCCTCCCTCCCGCGTCGGTCGTGCAAGGAGAGAGGCACGGCCGTCCCGGCCCTGTACGTGTCCGGTGCAACAGCCACGGTCATCACCCTGATGACCTGTGGTTGCCTGATGCCAACGCGCGCTGGCGCGCTGGCCCCATCCACCATCGGGACATGCGCATGAAACTGATCTCCGCCATCATCCGACCGTTCAAGCTCGACGAGGTCCGCGAGGCCCTGTCCGATGCAGGCGTGTCGGGCATCACCGTGACCGAAGTGAAAGGTTTCGGTCGCCAGAAGGGCCACACCGAGCTGTATCGCGGCGCCGAGTACGTCGTCGATTTCCTGCCCAAGATCAAGATCGAAACGGTGGTCACCGACGAGCGTGCCGACGCGGTGATCGAAGCGATCCAGTCGTCGGCAGGCACCGGCAAGATCGGTGACGGCAAGATCTTCGTCACCGCCGTTGAACAGGTCATCCGCATCCGCACCGGCGAAATCGGTGCCGACGCGCTGTAACCCCCTTCCGGAGATTCCCCCCATGAAGATGCGCCTTCTCACCGGGTGGCAAGCCCGGTTCCATGTCGTGTGGCTGTTGATGCTGCTCAGCGCGTTCGCCGCCGGTGCGTGGCCGGGCAGCGCCCATGCCCAGGCACAGGTGTCGCCGCTGCCGAGCGAAACCGTAGCGGTTGAACCGTTGCAGGCCCCGGTGGCCGCAGCACCTGCCGCTGCCGAAGCAGCGGCCCCGGCGTTCGACCACGGCGACGTCGCCTGGATGCTTACCTCCACGTTGCTGGTGCTGCTGATGGTGGTGCCCGGTCTGGCCCTGTTCTACGGCGGACTGGTGCGTTCGAAGAATGTGCTGTCGGTGCTCAGCCAGATCCTGGTGGTGTTCTCGCTGGTGCTGCTGCTGTGGGTGGCCTACGGCTACAGCGCGGTGTTCAGCGCGGGCAATCCATTCTTCGGTTCGTTCACCGAGTTCGCCTTCCTCAAGGGCTTCACCCCGGATTCGGTGGGCAACACGCCGATCAAGGGCCTGCCGGATTACCTGTTCGTCGCCTTCCAGTCGACCTTCGCCGGCATCACCACCGCGCTGATCGTCGGTGCCTTCGCCGAGCGCATCAAATTCCGTGCGGTACTGCTGTTCTCGGCACTGTGGTTCACCCTCAGCTACATCCCGATGGCACACATCGTCTGGGGCGGCGGCTACCTGGGTGAACTGGGCGCGATCGACTTCGCCGGTGGCACCGTGGTGCACATCAATGCGGGCGTGGCCGGCCTGGTCGGCGCGTGGTTCGTCGGCAAGCGCCTGGGCTACGGCCAGACCGCGCTGAAGCCGCACAACGTGCCGTTTACCTACATCGGCGCCATGCTGCTGTGGGTGGGCTGGTTCGGCTTCAATGCCGGTTCCGCCGCCGCCGCCGATACGGTGGCCTCGCTGGCCTTCCTCAACACCGTGCTGGCCACCGCTGCTGCCGTGCTTGGCTGGACCCTGGTGGAGGCGATCGGCAAGGGCAAGCCGTCGGCGCTGGGTGCGGCCTCGGGTGCGGTGGCCGGGCTGGTCGGCATCACCCCGGCCTGTGGCACCGTCGGGCCGCTTGGCGCGATCGTGATCGGCTTTGTCGCCGGCGTGGTCTGCGTGTGGGGCGTGACCGGTCTCAAGCGCCTGCTGAAAGTGGACGACACGGCCGACGTGTTCGGTGTGCATGGTGTCGGCGGCATCGTCGGCGCGATCCTCACCGGCGTTTTCAGTGCACAGTCGCTGGGCGGTACCAAGGCCGATCTGGATATCGCCCATCAGGTGTGGGTGCAGGTGGTCAGCGTCGGCCTGACCGTACTGTGGTCGGCGGTGGTGACCGCAGTCATCCTGCTGGTGGTCAAGCTCGTGGTCGGCCTGCGCGTGACCGAGGAAGCAGAGCGCACCGGCCTGGATGTGACTTCGCACGGCGAGTCTGCCTACGAGGCCTGAGGTAGCGGCGTACTGACGTGGTGGGTGCCGACCGTTGGTCGGCACCCTGGTATGCATCATCAAGCGCAATCGCGCACAATCAGGCCATGCAACCGATCCGCACCACTGTGATGCTCTCGGCCTGCCTGCTGCTGGCCGCCTGCGCTTCCACGCCACGAGAGACGCACAACCCGCTCGCCACCTGGGTGCCATCACCCAACCAGAACGCGCGCACGCCGGTCATCATCGTCATCCACCACACCGAGCAGAAATCGGTGCAGCAGAGCCTGCATACGTTGCGCACCGCCAACAGCGGCGGGCCGGTCAGTGCGCACTACCTGATCGGCGCCGATGGCCATCGTTACCAGCTGGTCGCCGATGAGCGCCGCGCCTGGCACGCCGGCGCCGGGCGCTGGGGCACCATCACCGATCTCAACTCGGCCTCGATCGGCATCGAACTCGACAACGATGGCCGCAGCCCGTTCAGTGCGGCACAGATCGAATCGCTGATCCTGCTGCTGCGTGATCTCACCACGCGCCTGAACATCCCGCCGCGCCAGGTGATCGGCCATGCCGACCTGGCGCCGACGCGCAAGCAGGATCCCAGCCGCTTCTTCCCGTGGCAACAGCTGGCCGAGGCCGGTTTCGGCGTCTGGCCGCGCGCGGCCGACGGCGCGGCACCGGAAGGCTTCGACGCGTGGAATGCGCTGGCCCGCTTCGGCTATCCGCTCGACAACCGCGAAGCCACCGTCGCCGCCTTCCACCGCCGCTTCCGTGGCCGCGACGACCTGCCGAAGACGCTGGATGCCGAGGACGCCCGTATCCTGCATTCGTTGCTGCTGCAGATGCCGTGACCCCGCGCATGAACGCTTGACCCCGCGCTGGGTTGCCGCCCAGCGGCCAGCACTCCACCATGGCGGCATGATCGATTCCGCTACCTTCTTCAAGCGCAAGCACTGGACCCTGTTAGCAGCGGCGGTGCTCGCCGGTTGCGCCACCACCGCTCCCCGCACGGGCTCCGAAGCGCCGACGCCGACCTCGTCGCCGGCGGCCACCTACGCCAAGGTCGACTGGAAAGCCCTGCCAGCGGTCTCGGACAGCGATCTGCAGGCCGGCTTCGTTGCCTGGCGCAGCAGCTGCACCCGCCTGAAGAATGATGCGGTCTGGGCCAAGCCCTGTGCCACCGCCGCGACGGTGGCGGACAAGGACCCGGCCGCGATCCGCCAGTTCCTGCAGCGCGACCTCGATGCCTACGCGCTGCGTGCCGGTGGCCACCAGGCCGACGGGCTGATTACCGGCTACTACGAGCCGATCTACCCCGGCAGCCTCACCCGCACCGACAAAGCGACGGTGCCGGTCTACGGCACGCCGGATGATCTGGTGGTGGTGCAACTGGACAGCCTCTACCCGGAACTGAAGGGCAAGCGCCTGCGCGGTCGCGTCGAAGGCAAGGTGCTCAAGCCCTATGACGACGCCGGCACCATCGCGGCCAAGGGCGCCAAGGCGCCGGTGCTGGCCTGGCTGACCGACCCGATGGACCTGCAGCTGCTGCAGATCCAGGGGTCTGGCCGCGTGCGCCTGGCCGATGGCAAGCAGGTGCGGCTGGCCTATGCGGAACAGAACGGCCACCCGTACCGCGCGATCGGTCGCTGGCTGGTGGACCAGGGCCAGCTGAAGAAGGAAGACGTCACCATGGACGCGATCCGCGCCTGGGCACGGGCCAACCCCGCGCGCGTACCGGAACTGCTGCGCAGCAACCCCAGCTACGTGTTCTTCGTGCGCAACCCGGACAGCCCGGAGGGGCCACGGGGTTCACTGAACGTGCCGCTCACCGCGGGCTACAGCGTGGCGGTGGATCGCACCGTGGTGCCACTGGGCAGCCTGCTGTGGCTGTCCACCACGCGCCCGGACGGCACCCCGGTGGTGCGCCCGGTGGCTGCGCAGGACACCGGCGGCGCCATCGCCGGCGAAGTGCGCGCCGACCTGTACTGGGGCAGCGGCGATGCCGCCGGCAAGCTGGCTGGCGACATGAAGCAGAAGGGCAACATCTGGATGCTGTGGCCGAAGGGCGTGCCCCTGCCCAACTGAACCGGCAAGGGTCGGACCCCTTCCAAAGGAAAGGGCTCTGACCCCGGATGCCTGATAATGGCGCCATTCCGTACTTTCCGGCCGCGCCTGCGGCCAGGGCTCCTGCAATGACCTACGCAAAGCACAACGCAAAATCCGGCGCGAAATCCGCCGCAAAGAAGTACTACAAGCACTGGGCCGAATCGGGCCTGGGCAAGGGCAATGTGCTGATGGAAGCGCGCGGCGAGAAGATCGTGCGGCAGGTGGAAATCTACGGGACCAAGATGGTCTGGGCCGACGAGCATGCCCACAGCGACGACCGCTTCCTGCTGGCCGACCAGCCAGTGTCGTTCCTGGATCTCGACGAGGACGACGAAATTTCCGCGCGTGAATTCGAAGCCGCCTGGAAGAAGGCACGGGAAGCCACCGGCTACCCGGTGTAGTCCCCCTCGCCACCCGTCTTTGTAGAGTCGAGCCACGCTCGACTGCCGTTTGCCAGCAGCAGTCGAGCGTGGCTCGACTCTACAACGGCTACATGTGAAATGTTATATAATTACATTTTATCGTAGCCGCCCCTTCCCATGAAGACTCCCACCCTGGTGGCCGCCCTCGCCGCCGCACCGTTTGCTCCTGAAGCTTTCGCACAGTCCGCCGACGCCGCGCTCACTCTCGGCAAGGTGCAGGTGCACCAGCACGGCGAAGGCCAGCTCAGTGCGCATCAGGTACTGACCTCGGTGGACGTCCTGGGTGAAGACCAGATCGAAAACCGCAACGTCTCGCACAGCTGGGAACTGCTCGGGCAGATGCCCGGCATCCAGCTCACCGAAACCCGGCAGGGCGCCGAATCGGGCAAGGTCAGCTTCCGCGCCTTCAACGGTGAGGGCTACCTCAATGCCATCAAGACGCTGATCGATGGCATCCCCAGCAACGTCAACAGCGGCAACCAGCGCTTCATCGACATGCTGTTCCCGCTGGACATCAGCTACATCGAAGTGGTGCGCGGTACCAACGACCCGCGCTACGGCCTCCACAACATCGGCGGCAACGTGAACTTCGGTACGCGCCAGGGTGGCAGCTACACCGATGCGCGCCTGGCCTACGGCAGCTATAACACCCGCGATGCGCAGCTGGCAGTCGGCCGCGAAGCCGATGGCTTCGCGCAGAACTATTTCGTCGGCACCCAGGCCAGCGACGGCTACCGCGACCACGACACCTCGAAGAAATATTCGCTGGGCGGCAAGTGGTTCTATGGCTCGCTGGACGACGGCCTGCGCGTGGGCCTGACCGCCCGTGCGTACCACCACGAAGCCGACGAACCCGGCTTCATGACCGCCGACGAGCTGCGCACGCACCGCCGTGGCAGCGAGCTGCGCAACGGCAACGATGGTGATGACCGCGACATGCGCCAGCTTGCCGCGCACCTGGACATGAAACTGTCCGACGCACTCACCCTTGGCACGCGGCTGTACTACAACCGCTACGAAGACGATCGCCGCGTGACCTTCAGCAACCTGCCCACCGGCAACCTGCCGCGCCAGCGCCGCGTGTGGGACGAGCGGCAGCATGGCCTGCTCAGCACGCTCACCTGGCAGGCCAGCCCCACGCTCACTGTCGAAGGTGGCCTGAACTACGAGCAGCAGGACAACGGCTACCTCCGCGAGCGCTACGCCTACGCCGAACCCACTGATTTCAGCCAGCCGCCAGCGCGGGTGCAGAACAATGATCGCCACAGCTTCGACAACTGGGGCGCCTACGTGCAGGCCGTCTACCAGCCCGTCCAGGCCTGGAAGATCGTGCCGGCCTATCGTATCGATCGCTTCAGTGGCCGCACCCACCTGATGAACGGCGTCAGCGGCCGCCTGCAGGACTACGGCAGCATCGGCCAGCCCAAGCTGAGCGTCATCCACAGCCTGGGCCAGACCACCCATGTCTACGCGAACTGGGGCCGCACCTTCCAGGTGCTGACCGGCTCCACCGCACCGGCCTACCTCACCCCGGGGCAGGCGCCCCTGCAGCCGTCCACCAACACCGGCATGGAGCTGGGCCTGAAATTCCAGCCGTTTGCCGGCAGCCAGGCACGCCTGGCGGTGTGGCAGCAGGACGCGGAAAACGAGGTGTCCAACATGCCGGCCACCGGCACCACGGTCACCCTGGGCAAGACCCGCCGGCGCGGGGTGGATGCGCAGTTGAGCCTGCAGCTGGGCGACGACTGGACGGTATGGGCGTCGCACGCCTACCAAGAAGCGAAGATCACCCGCGACGACCGCGATGCCAGCATTTCCCTGCAGGGCCGGGAAGTGGCCGCCACCCCGCGCCACATCAGCAACCTGGGCGTGGACTACCGCGCCACGGATGCGCTGCGGCTGGGCCTGCAGGCGCGTGCACAGGGCGATTACTACCTGGAAGAGCGCAACGTGGCCGGCAAGTTCGGAGGCTTCGCCGTGCTCGACCTCAGCGCGGCCTACCAACTCACCCCGCGTTTCAGCGTGGACCTGCAGCTGAAGAACGTGACCGGCCGCGAGTACGCCTACGCCTGGTACGACAGCTTCTTCTGGGACAGCGCACGCCCGATGTTCTCGCCGGCCCCGGGCCGCAGCGTGTTCGTCGGCCTCAACATGAAGCTGTAACCGGCCACGCATGTGGTCGTGGTCGAGCTTGCTCGACCTGCGGCAGGGGTCAGAGCCCTTTCCAGGCGGAAAGGGACCCGACCCCGGACCCCGCAGCGCATGCGGTCAGATCCCTTTCCGCGAGGAAAGGACTCTGACCCCGAACCCCGCGTTTTGCACTACATTGGTGCAATGTCCGACCCCTCTCCCCCGCCGTCCCTCGATGCCCTGGGCACGCCGCTGGCCTGGGCCGGGGCCGATGGCCGCATCATCGGCTGCAATCCGGCCTTCGGGCGCTGGCTGGGCGTCAGCGGGCGCCGCCTGCTGGGCCAGCCATTGGCCGCACTGGAAGTGCAGGGTGAGGCACTGGCCCATTTCCTTGCCCGCGATGAGCGCGACAGCTTGCGCCTGAACCGGCTGGCGCTGGCGGTGCCCGGCGAAGCGCCGCGCTTCGCCGAGGGCTGGATGAGTCGCCGCGACGATGGTGGCTGGCTGCTGGAGGCGCATCCGGTCGATGAATTCCCCGGGCTGGACCCGACCCAGGCCCTGCCCAGCGCGCTCAGCGCGGCGCTGAAGGGCTTGGCCCACGAGCTGCGCAACCCGCTGGCCGGGTTGAAGGGTGCGGCCCAGCTGCTGGCCCGCCGCGCGGCCCAGCGCGAGGCCAGCGAACGCGAGCTGATCGAGCTGATCGGCTCGGAGATCGAGCGCCTCAACGGCCTGCTCGACCAGCTGCTGTCGCCGGCCCCGGCCGCACCGCACGCCGAACTGAACATCCATGCCGCGCTCGAGCGCGTGCTGCGCCTGGCCGAGAACGAGGCCGGCTGGGCGGTACGCCTGCAGCGTGACTACGACCCCAGCATTCCCGAATTCCATGGCGATGCCGACCGCCTCACCCAGGCGGTGTGGAACCTGGTGCGCAACGCGATCCAGGCCGGTGCCGGCGGCATCACCCTGCGCACCCGCGTGGAGCATGGCGTGCGCATCGCCGAGCAGCTGCACACGCTGGCGTTGCGCCTGGAGATCGCCGACGACGGCCGTGGCGTGCCGGAGGAACTGGCCGAACACCTGTTCCTGCCCTTGGTGAGTGGCCGCGCCGAAGGCACCGGGCTGGGCCTGGCGCTGGCCCAGCAGGTGGCGCGCGAGCATCGCGGCACGCTCACCTACCGCTCGCGCCCGGGCCATACCGTGTTCACCCTGCTGTTGCCGATCGGCAACGGCGCCGCCCCGGCCGAGGAGGCCCCGCGCGATGTCTGAGTTCCCCACCACCGCGCAGCGCATCTGGGTGGTCGATGACGATCGTGCGGTGCGCTTCGTGCTGTGCACCGCGCTGCGCGAGGCGGGCTACCAGGTTGTCGATTTCGACAGCGCTGCGGCTGCCCTGCAGGCCCTGGGCGAAGGCGCGCCGCCGGCGCTGCTGTTCACCGATGTGCGCATGCCCGGCGACGATGGCCTGGTGCTGCTGGACAAGCTCAAGGCCGCGTTGCCGCAGCTGCCGGTGGTCGTGATGTCGGCCTATACCGATGTGGCCAGCACGGCCGGTGCGTTCCGCGGCGGCGCGCATGAATTCCTGTCCAAGCCGTTCGACCTGGACGATGCGGTGGCATTGGCGCAGCGGGTACTGCCGGCGGTGGCGCCCGCGCTGGCCGCTCCCAGCCCCGCCACCGAAACGCCCAGCGACCAGCCGCCGCAACTGGTGGGTGATACGCCGCCGATGCGCGCGCTGTTCCGCGCCATTGGTCGCCTGGCGCAGGCACCGCTGGCGGTGCTGATTACCGGCGAGACCGGCACCGGCAAGGAGCTGGTGGCCAATGCGTTGCATCGCGAATCGCCGCGCGCGCAGGGTCCGTTCGTCGCGCTCAATACCGCTGCAATCCCATCCGAGCTGCTGGAAAGCGAGTTGTTCGGCCACGAGGCCGGTGCCTTCACCGGTGCGCAGCGCCGCCATATCGGCCGCTTCGAGCAGGCCAACGGTGGCACGCTGTTCCTTGACGAGATCGGCGACATGCCGCTGCCGTTGCAGACCCGGTTGCTGCGCGTGCTGGCGCAGGGCGAGTTCTTCCGCGTCGGTGGCCGCGAACTGATCCGTGTCGATGTGCGCGTGGTGGCCGCCACCCACCAGGACCTGGAAGGGCTGGTCGCGCAGGGGAAGTTCCGTGCCGACCTTCTGCATCGCCTGGACGTGGTGCGCCTGCAGCTGCCGCCGCTGCGCGAGCGCCGCGAGGACATCGCACAGCTGGCCAGCACCTTCCTGGCCGCCGCCGCACGCAGGCTGGACACGCCACCGAAGCGCCTCACCGCCGCGGCGCTGCAGGCGCTGCGCGAACACGACTGGCCCGGCAACGTGCGCGAACTGGAAAACGTGTGCTGGCGGATGGCCGCGCTGGCCGCCGCTGACACCATCGGCGTGGCCGACGTCGATACCGCGCTGAACCGTACGCGGGGCCGTCGCGGCAGCATCAGCGGTGCCGATCCAGGCCAGTGGGAAGTGCTGCTGGCCGAATGGGCGCGCCGCCAGCTGGCCGAAGGTGTGGAAGGGCTGCATGCGCAGGTGCGCGAGCGGGTCGACCACGCGCTGCTGGAAGCGGCGCTTCAGATTACCCATGGCCGCCGCGCCGAAGCCGCTGCCCGCCTGGGCCTGGGCCGCAATACCCTTACCCGCAAGCTGGGCGCCGGGCGCCGCCGCGGGGGCCATTGAACGGTCCCTGCACGCGATCCTCGCGCCCGCTTGCCGAACCGTTGATCGTTCATGGACGATGCAATGCTTAGTGTCACCTGCAAGGAGTCTTCGATGCGTCTGTCCTTTGCCATCCTGCCGTTGTCCGCCGCCGTGCTGCTGTCTGCCTGTGGCAGTGCGCCGAAGAAGGCCGAACCCACGCCGCCACCGCCGACCGTGGTCAGTGCTGCGAAGCAGGGCGAGGCCAATCTCGCGCCGGCCTCGGCCAGCATCGTCAGTGGCCGCATCGCACTGATGGTGGAGCCTGGTGGCATCCACATCACCGGCCTGGTCGGTGGCCTGCAGCCGATGCAGCAGGCGGGCTTCCACATCCATGAGCGCGGCGACTGCAGTGCAGTGGATGCCAGCAGTGCCGGCAATCACTTCAATCCCGGTGGTGCTGCGCATGGCCGCGCCGGTACCGGCAAGCACCACCTGGGCGACATGGACAATCTGCGTGCCGATGCCCAGGGCCGCGCCAACGTCGATATCCACCTCAAGGGGGTTACCCTTGGCGGAGGCGCCGCCACCGATATCGCCGGACGCGCACTGGTCGTGCATGCCAACGCCGACGACTATCGCAGCCAGCCCGCCGGCAATGCCGGCGTCCGCATCGCCTGTGGCGTGATCCGGGTGGTCCGCTGATCACTGCAGGCATCATCGAGGGAGAGATTCCAATGCGTCTGATCCACACTTCGCTGTTTGCGGCCATCGCCGCGCTGGGCCTGGCGGCCTGCAACCAGCAGCCCGCCGCGCCACAGACTGAAACCCCGCCGGTCGCGCCGGCCGACGGCGCCACCACCGAACCGGCTGCAACGCCGGCCCCGGCGGCTGCACCGGCTGCCGATGCTACGGCCAGCGCCGAGCTGGCACCGACCCAGGGCAACGAGACCAAGGGCAGCGTCACCTTCAAGGTGGTTGATGGCAAGGTCCACGTGACCGGCCAGATCACCGGCCTGAAGCCGGGCAGCGAGCACGGCTTCCACATCCACGAGAAGGGCGACTGCAGCGCGCCGGACGGCATGAGCGCCGGCGGTCACTTCAACCCGGGCAAGCAGGATCATGGCAACGTCGCCACCGATCCGCACCACGGCGGCGACATGCCCAACATCAAGGCCGACGACAAGGGCGTGGCCACCATCGACGGCCCGGTGTCGAGCAACGTCAACATCGGCAAGGGTGATGATTTCGACATCATCGGCCGCGGCCTGATCGTTCACGCCGATGCGGACGACTACAAGACCCAGCCGACCGGCAACGCCGGCGCGCGCCTGGCCTGTGCGGTGATCCAGAAGGCCCCGTAAGAAACAAAGAACGCCGGCGCAAGCCGGCGTTTTTCTTGCATCCCTTCCTGTAGAGCCGAGCCCGCGCCCGGCTGCTCTTCCGGCGGCCTGAGCCGAGCATGGGCTCGGCGCTACAGCAATACGCACGGCGGTCGCGCCCCGGCGAAACGCAATTGCACGGTAGCGCCGGGCCATGCCCGGCGGTGCGGATCCGCAGATCAGCGCGACAGCAGCTCGCGCGCGTCCTGCCCGGCCTCGCAGTGCACGAACAGTACCGGCACGCCATGTGCTTCCAGCACCGCAGCCATCTGTCGCTGGCGCATCAGGAACTGCTCGTAGATGCCCTTCAGGCGATCGCAGTCGTTCTTGCTGTGGCTGTAGTGCGCGCACCAACCGGCCGGGTCGAACAGCGCCATGCGTGCTTCGCCATGCGTATAGCGCAGCAGCGGCTCGGGCGCGGCATTGAGCCACTCGTCCTCGCCCGGCGCCATGATCGCGGTCTCGATCAGCGGCCACAGTGCGGCCAGGCCCTGGTTGTCGTACTGCATCGACATCATCGCGGCCAGGTCGTTCACAGTGAAATAGCGCGCGTGCTCGATGCGCGCACCGAAGGTGTTCTGCGCCATCAGCGCGGTGTCGGCATGCGCCATGCCGTTGGCCAGCAAGGTTTCTTCCAGCGCATCGGCGACCGCGTTGGTGGTGGCCACATCGCTGCCGGTCAGCAGGAACGGCACCACGCGCAGGCCACCGCCCACCAGCGTGGCATCGGCCTGGAACGGCAGTGGCACGTCACCCTCGGCATCGGTACCGAAGGCCAGCAGGCGCGGGCCCTGGTTGCGGCCCGGGGCACGCATCTGCAGCTCTTCCAGGCGGCGATGGATCGGCCAGCCCGGGCGCAGCACTTCGGCCGGGTCGAAATGCGCGGCGGCGAACACCAGGTCCAGCTCGGCGACCTGCGGCACCAGCTTGGCCAGGTCACGGCCGACGCGTTCGGCCAGTTCACCGGCCTGTTCGGCGCTGAGTACCGCCTGGCGGGGGATTTCACCGCCGGCCAGTTCCAGGGCCAGCACGCCAAGGGCATTCATCGCGGGGTCGGGTTTGCTCATGGTTCCACGGTTGGCCCATCACAGGGCGGCAGCTACACTTGGCTCCATTATGCCTGCTCCGCCGTGCAGGCCATGTTGCAGACACCCTCATCCATGCCAGGTATCTCCATGCCCAACGCTCGTCCCGTCGCCATCCTCGGTGGCGTCCGCATTCCGTTCTGCCGCCAGAACACCGCGTATTCGGATGTTGGCAACCTCGGCATGTCGGTCCGTACGCTGGGCGCGCTGGTCGAACGGTTCGGCCTGCACGGCCAGCAGCTGGGTGAAGTGGCGATGGGTGCGGTGATCAAGCACTCCAGCGACTGGAACCTGGGCCGTGAAGCCACGCTGTCGTCCGGCCTGTCGCCGCTGACCCCGGGCATCACCCTGCAGCGCGCCTGTGGCACCTCGCTGGACAGCATCATCACTGTCGCCAACAAGATCGCGCTGGGCCAGATTGAATCGGGCATCGGCGGTGGTTCGGACACCACCTCCGACGTGCCGATCGTCTACGGCAAGAAACTGCGTGCGCGCCTGCTGGCGGCCAACCGCGCCAAGAGCACCGGCGACAAGATCCGTGCGCTCACCTCCGGTTTCAAGTTCTCCGAGCTCAAGCCCGAGTTCCCGGGCGTGGCCGAGCCGCGCACCGGCAAGAGCATGGGCGACCACTGCGAGGACATGGCGAAGGAGTGGAACATCTCGCGCGACTCGCAGGATGAGTGGGCGGTGTCGTCGCACAAGAAGCTGGCTGCCGCCTACGAGCGTGGCTTTTTCAACGACCTGATCGCACCGTTCCGTGGCGTCGAGCGCGACAACATCCTGCGCCCAGATACCTCGCTGGAAAAGCTGGCGACGCTGAAGCCGGCGTTCGACAAGGTTTCCGGGCGTGGTACGCTCACCGCCGCCAATTCCACCCCGTTGACCGACGGTGCCGCTGCGGTACTGCTGGCCAGCGAAGAGTGGGCACGCGCGCATGGCCATGAGCCGCAGGCCTACCTGCGTGATGCGCATGTCTCTGCGGTGGACTTCGTGCATGGCGAGGGCCTGCTGATGGCACCGACCGTGGCCGTGCCGGAGATGCTCAAGCGCAACGGCCTGACCCTGCAGGACTTCGACATCTACGAGATCCACGAAGCCTTCGCCGCGCAGGTGCTGTGCACCCTGCGTGCGTGGGAGAGCGAGGATTACTGCCGCAACCGCCTGGGCCTGGACGCGCCGCTGGGCCGCATCGACCCGGACAAGATCAACCTGCTGGGCTCGTCGCTGGCCACCGGCCACCCGTTCGCCGCTACCGGCGCACGCGTGATCGCCACGGCAGCCAAGCAGCTGGCCGAACGCGGCGGTGGCCGCGCACTGGTGTCGATCTGCACCGCCGGCGGCATGGGCGTGGTGGCGATCGTCGAACGCTGAGCATCACGGTAGTGCCGGCCGCTGGCCGGTAGCGCTGGTACGAAAACGCCGCCCAATGGGCGGCGTTTTCGTTGGTTGCTCCGGTGGGTGCCGACCGTTGGTCGGCACACCTCAGCCATGCTTACGGCAACCGCGGATTACCGAACTCGTCGCGCTCTTCGTTGGCGTCATACACTGGCGGCTGCACCGCGATCGGCTGCTCCTCCACCGTGGCGCGCAGCGGCGCTTCGCTGCCACGCACCAGTTCCACGCTGTCCTCGCCGCGCTGCAGGCGCAGCGCATTGGCCAGGCACTGCGCGGCCAGCGCGTGTTCGCCACGTTGCGCGAACACTTCACCCAGCGCTTCCCACGCCGGTGCACCGGCGCCCGCGGCAATGGCCTCGTGCAGGAACGCATCGGCGGCATCCCATTGCTGCTGGCCCAGGGCCACGCGGCCCTGGGCCAGGCGCAGGGCGGCCGAGCCGTCATGCACGTTGCGCCAGCGCGCCAGATTGGCCTGGCGGGTGGCCAGGCGCTCGGCCGGCAGGCGGCCATACAGCGCCACCAGTTCGTCGTCCCAGCGATGGTCCAGGGCCTGTTCCAGCGCCAGCAGCGCCGGCTCGTCCCAGTTCAGGGCCACCGCGCGGCTGGCATACGCGCCGACCACGTCCGGGGTGGGGCGCAGCGCCTTCGGCGTGGCTTCCCACTGCGCGGCCAGCGCGTTGACGTCGGCCGCTTCCAGCAGCGCCTGTGCGGCCAGGCGTGCTTCCAGTTCGCTGTTCGCGTCGGCCGGCAGCACCTTGCTCTGGCGCAGTGCACCCAGCTGGCCATACGCCTCGTGGGCGCGGCCGGCCTGTGCCAGTGCTTCGGTGCGCAGCCACAGGCCGCGCGGCGGCAGCGGCTGGATCGCCGCTACGTCCAGCGCATTGATCGCATCGACCGGCAGATCGCGCGCCAGCAGCTGTTCGGCGCGCAGCAGCGCCTGCAGGGTGGCGTCGCTTTCACCCAGGCGCTGCAGCAGCGCCTCTCCGGCGGGGCCGTCGGCCCGTGCCTGCGCGCTCCGCACGGCGGTGGCCAGTGCGACCGCGCTCACTTCCGGGTCTTTGGCGGCGCCGTCCAGCAGCTTCTCCGCACGCTGCCACTGGCCATGCTCGTAGGCCTGCAGGCCGTCGATCAGGCGCACCCGGCCCTGCTTGCGGCGGTAGCGGCCCCAGGCACGGAACGGTGCAGCGATCAGGCTCCACAGCAGCCACAGCACCAGCACCGTGATCACCGCCAGCAGCGCTACCTTCGGCAGGTTGCTGTGATAGTCGTAGCCGCCGTAGCGCAGGGTCACTTCGCCGAAGCGGTTCAGGTCATCGGCGCCGAGCCATTGCGCGGCGACCACGCCGATGGCCACGGCCAGCAACAGCACGACCAGGGATTGCAGGGGTTTCATGCGGGCTTACCTCCGGTCGGTCTGGGTGCGCAGTTGTTGCAGGGTGCTGCCAAGGACAGCGTCGTTGGCCTGCAGCGGCAGTTCGCGCAAGGCCTTCAGTTCAGCACGTTGCGCGCGCAGGGCCGGTGAATCCGGCCAGCGCCGCTGTGCCCACTGCTCCACGCGGTCCAATGCGGTGTTGCGGCCCGCGCGGTCGCCGCGCTCGATCGCGGCGCGCGCCAAGGTCAGTTCCAGCTGCAGCGCATCGTCGGCGTTGCGCTTTTCGGCGGCAGTCAGTGGGCCGTTCTGGCGGCTCGGGGTGATGTCCACGAACGGTGCCAGCGTGGCCTGCCACCAGGGCTTGGCGGTGCTGCTGCCGGTCGTACCGGTGATCTGCGAGGGCAGGCCCTGCAGCGCCCGGGCCACAGCATCCAGGCGCTGCAGCGACTGCACGCGCGGGCCGCTGCCGAGCGCATCCAGTGCCTCGCGCTCCTGCACCAGCGCCTGGCGCAGGTTCAGGCCGTCGGCGTCGGGCAGATCGGCCAGCGCGGTGGCGGCCTGTGCATACAGGCGGCGTGCGCCGTCCACGTCGTCGGCGTAGTTCAGGCGCTGAGCAGCCTGGGTCAGCAACAGCTCGGCCTCATCGCGCTGCACCGCCTGGCGGCCCTGGTTGGCACTGTCGGCCAGCTTGGCCACGTTCTCTTCCAGCAGCGCGCTGCGCTGTGAGAGTCCCAGCATCTCGTCGCGCAGCACGCGGTTGGTGGTCGCCGCATCCTGCAGGCGCTGGCTGGTCGCGCGCTGGTCACGGCGCAGCGCATCCAGCGTGGCCTCCAGGCCCTTCAGCTGTACGGCCGTGGTCTGTGCCTGCGCCTGATGTTCGCGCTGTTGCTGCTGCCAGACGTACCAGCCGGCATAACCGCCCGCGCCGAGCACGACCACGGCGGCCAGCGGCAGCAGCCAGCGCACGGGTCGATGGGGTGGAGGTGCGGGCGGAGTATCGTTCATCGGGCTTCCTTGTCGGCAACGTCGCCGGTCGGGGTGCCGGCAGGCTGCGTTGTGCACAGCATCACCGTTGCCGACGACAGCGGCAAGCGTGATCCACGTCCCTGTTCAGGTCGCTGCCGGGACGGTGAGCGTGGCGTGTGCAGCCGCCACCAGCTGCGCAGCGGTGGGGCCGGCGCTGCGTGTGATGCGCTGCAGGCCGAGCGCCTGCGCCTGTTCGCCGAGGCGGTCACTGGCAACCACCACGCGGGCAGACGCCCGCAGGCGCTGCTGCCCGGCCGGCGAAAGCTGTTGCCAGAAATGCTGCAGCGCTTCGCCACTGCTCACGGCCAGTACCCACGGCTGTGCTGAATGCGCCAATCGCGCCAGCGTTCGCGGGGGCAGTCGCAGCAGGCGACGCTGGTAGACGTCGGCACGTTCGATCGTGGCGCCCGCCGCCTGCAGCTGCGCGGCAATCAGGCCACGCCCGCCGGGCGCGGTCACCAGTCCGATGCGCAGGCCCTGTACGTCGGCCAGCACCGGCATCGCCAGCAGCCCCTCGCTGTCCATCCGCTGCGGCGCGTGCACCTCGGTGATGCCGTGTGCCCGCAATGCGCGCGCAGTGCCTTCGCCCACGGTCAGCCACGGGCTGCGCTGCACGTCGGCCAGCGGCAGCAGGGACGCGGCTGCGGCAACGGCGGCCGGGCTGGTGAACACCACCCGATCGCAGTTCAGCGCGCGTTGCAGCTGGCGCACCACAGCCGTGCCATGCAGGCGCTGCAGGCGCCAGGGCGCCAGGGCCAGGACATTCCCGCCCAGCCCGGCAACGGCGCGGCGCAGCGCCACGTTCTGGCCCCGCGGGCGCAGCGAGATCAGGGTCCAGCGTGGGCCGGAACGGGTGGCGCCAGTGGGTATCGTATGGTCGACCATTGCCTGCATTATGCGGGCCCTTCGTTGTCGTGGTTGCTGCTCCGATGTCCGTTGATGCCCTGACTTCCTCGTTGGCCGCCCTGCAGGACGTGCTGGACTGCATGCCGGCGGTCCGCGCCATGCAGATCCAGCTCGACGGCTATGCCGATGGCGTGCTGCGCATCACCGCGCCGCTGGCGGCCAACGTCAACGACAAGGGCAACGCCTTCGGCGGCAGCCTGGCCTCGGTGCTGACCCTGTCCGGCTGGGCCCTGGTCAGCCTGCGCCTGCGCCTGGCCGGCCACGATGCCGAGGTCTATGTGGCCGACAGCAACCTGCGCTATCTGGCGCCGGTCTATGAGGACCTGCATGCCCACGCCGAAGCGGCCGAAGCCACCGGCTGGGACGCCTTCCTGAATACCTTCCGGCAGCGCCGCAAGGCCCGCATCAGCATCATCGCCACCCAGCCCGGTGCCGATGGCAGGCCTGCCGCCGAGTTCAGCGGTCGCTTTGTTGCCTTCGCCAAAGGGTAGGATGGCAGGCTGACGTTCTGGGGAAACCACCGATGCGCCGCCTCATCCAGTTCCTGATGTATTCCCTGCTGCTGGCCAGTGCCGTGGCCTCGGCCGACGACCTCAGCCGCAAGCAGCGCAAGCTGCTGGAAGAGACCCAGATCGCCTACGGGGCGACCATCCGCTGGGGCAGCATGGACGATGCCATCGGCTACCTCGACCCCAAGCTGCGCAAGGAAAAGCCGCCGACCGAGTTCGAGCTCAACCGTTACGCGCAGCTGCGCGTGTCGTCCTATCGCGAGCGCAGCAGCGCCTCGCTGGACGGTGGTCTGGTCGAGCGCCGGGTCGAAATCGGGGTGATCAACCAGAACACCCAGGCCGAGCGCACCGTGGTCGTGGTCGAGCGCTGGCGCTGGGACCCGGAGGCCAAGCGCTGGTGGCAGACCGCCGGCCTGCCGGACCTGTGGAAGGGGCAGTGACGGGCCGCGTCCGGCTTGTGCGACAATCGGCGCCCGCTTAATCGACCCGTGACCTGAGTGAATTACGAAGAGTTGCTGGCCTTTGCAGGCCGAAACCCGATGCTGTCCGCGGCCCTGGTCGGCCTGACCGTGGCCATCATCGTCACCGAGATCCGCCGCCTGTTCCGGGGCTTCAAGGGCATCAAGCCCGCCGAACTGACCCAGCTGATCAACGCGGGCGGCACGGTGGTGGTCGACCTGTCGGCCAGCGGTGACTTCGAGAAGGGCCACATTGCCGGCAGCCGCAATGCCCAGGCCAGTGCCTTCGGCCCGGAAAACAAGCTGGTGGCCAATGCCAAGCAGTCGCCGGTGGTGCTGGTGTGCCGCAGCGGCAACGCCTCGGAAACCGCCGCCAAGGCGCTGAAGAAGGCCGGCTTCGAAAAGGTCTACGTGCTCGACGGCGGCATTCCTGCCTGGCAGCAGGCCGAACTGCCGCTGGTCAAGGGCCGCAACTGATTGTCGCAGGTGGCGGATCCGGCCTTGTATGGGCCGGGTCCCGCCCCCATCGCAGTAGTTCGACCATCGTTTTCATTGCATTCACCTGGAGTTACTGGAAATGTCCGAAGAGATCACCAACGGCGCCGCTGCGCCGGTCGATGCCGCTACCGGCCCCGCTTTCACCGTCGAGAAGATCTACGTCAAGGACGTCTCCTTCGAGTCGCCGAACGCGCCGACCATCTTCAATGACCAGGTGCAGCCGGAGCTGCAGCTGAACCTGAACCAGCAGGTGCAGCGCCTGGGTGAGAACGCCTTCGAAGTCGTGCTGGCCGTGACCCTGACCTGCCAGGCCGGTGAGCGCACCGCCTACGTGGCCGAAGTGAAGCAGGCCGGCGTGTTCGGCCTGGTCGGCCTGGACCCGCAGTCGATCGACGTGCTGCTCGGCACCCAGTGCCCGAACATCCTGTTCCCCTACGTGCGCCAGCTGATCAGCGACCTGATCCAGGCCGGCGGCTTCCCGCCGTTCTTCCTGCAGCCGATCAACTTCGAAGGCCTGTACGCAGAAACCCTGCGCCAGCGCCAGGAGCAGGGCGACGCACCGTCGCTGGCTGACTCCGAGCCGGCCGGCAACGCCTGATTCCTGCCGCGACGTCACGGATGAGCACTCCCGCTGACAAGATCGCCGTGCTCGGCGCCGGTTCCTGGGGAACCGCGCTGGCCAGCCTGCTCGCACGGCACGGTCACCCGACCGTGCTGTGGGGGCGCGATGCTGCCGTGGTCGAGGCCATCGACCAGCGCCACGAGAACCCGCGTTACCTGCCGGGCATCCCGCTGCCGGACAGCCTGCGTGCCACCACCGACCTGGCGTCGGCGGTGCAGGGCGCGGCCTGGATCCTGGTGGTGACGCCGTCGCACGCGTTTGGCGAGACCGTGCGTGCGCTGGCGCCGCTGCGACCGCCCGGTGCCGGCGTGGCCTGGGCCACCAAGGGCTTCGAACCCGGTTCGGGCCGTTTCCTGCATGAAGTGGCGCGCGAAGTGCTGGGTGAGGATGTGCCGCTGGCCGTCGTCACCGGGCCGTCGTTCGCCAAGGAAGTCACCCAGGGCCTGCCGACCGCGATCACCGTGCACGGCGACGTGCCCGAGTTCGCGCAGACGGTGGCCGAGGCGATGCATGGCCCGGCGTTCCGCGCCTACACCGGCGACGACATGGTCGGTGCCGAGCTGGGCGGTGCGATGAAGAACGTGCTGGCCGTGGCCACCGGCGTGGCCGATGGCATGCAGCTGGGCCTCAACGCCCGTGCCGGCCTGATCACCCGCGGCCTCAACGAAATGCTGCGCCTGGCCGCTGCGATCGGCGCCAAGCCGGAAACGCTGATGGGCCTGGCCGGCCTGGGCGATCTGGTGCTGACCTGCACCGGGGACCTGTCGCGCAACCGCCGCCTGGGCCTGGCCCTGGGCCGCGGCCAGACGCTGCAGGATGCCGTGCGCGAGATCGGCCAGGTGGTCGAGTCGGTGCAGACTGCCGACGAAGTGATGCGACAGGCGCGCCGTCATGGCATCGACCTGCCGATCTCCGACGGTGTGCGTGCCGTGCTGCATGGCGAGCAGACCCCGGAAGAAGGCCTGCGCGCACTGCTGGCGCGGGAACAGAAACCGGAGTATCCGGACACGCTGTTCAAGTGAATCGAAAAACCCCGGCCACGCGCCGGGGTTTTTTTATGCGCGCTCCATCCACGCATGGCGTAGATCCAGGACGGATCCCGCTTCTGGTAGCTGCCAACCTTGGTTGGCGCCCGGTAGCGCCGGGCCATGCCCGGCGGCATTCATCACCGCGCGCGCGGCCGTGCGTTGCTGTTGTCCATGTCCGATAAAATCAACCACGGCCCATCCCCCTCGCGCTTCAGCATGAGCGTGAACTTGCCGGTATCCCTCACGTTGCTGCCGTAGCCGTACGCACCAATGATGTAGCCCGTGTTGCCCTCCATCGAACACGCCAAGGCGCGCAGCCGCAACGGACTGCTGCCCTGGCCGGCATACGCGGCCTCGATCGCACTGCGGCCGCGCACGGGCGGCTGGTTGCTTTGCAGCACAAAGCCATCTTCGGCGAACAGCGCATTAGAATCACGCGGCCGCCGATTCGGTGGATGCAGCGCAGATCAGACAAGGACACGCGATGAAGATGCGAATCACAGGGATGGCGATGATGGCCGCGCTGCTGGCAGCCTGCGGACAGGCACCGGAGAAGACTGGCGGGACTGCACCTGCTGCGGCGCCAGCGCCGACCACCGAAGCACCGGCCGCCGCGGCGACGGTGGTCGAGGAGGAACCGTCCGCCGAAGACGGCGTGGCCCCCTCGGTGTGGGACAACGAAGGCGAACCGGAAGACCCGGGCGCCGGCGGCGAACTGACCTGCGCGGACAACCCGCTGGCGACCCACTTCTTCACCCTGGTGGGCGGCAACACCGTGGACGACTGTGGCCGCAAGGATCCGAAGGTGCTGGCCGCGTTCAACGCCCTGATGAAGAACACGGCCGCAGCCGAATCCGCCGACAAGGAGATTCCCTCGCTGCGCCAACGCCTGTTGAGCGGACCCAGCGGCCCTGGCGAGCTGCTGGTGCTGCAGGGCGAGCCGTGGTGGTTCTACACCGCCTGCCAGGCCCACGACTGCCCCGGCACCGCGTTGGCGATGCTGTACTCACCCACGCAGGCGAAGATGGTCGGCCGTCTTACCGCGCGCTGCCGTGTGTGGTGGCTGGGCGAGCCGACGGCGGAACAGCGTGAGCAGATCGAACAGCGCCAGCCACTGCAGGATGCCGCGTTGAAGGAAGACAGCGCGCTCTGCGAGTGATGTGGCGCCGGCGTCACCCGTCCGGCTGCATGCGCGCGCTGGCCTGTGCGTTCATCGTCAGGCACGCCATGATCAGCCCTTCCATCACCCGGTCGCCCACGTACTCGGCCTCCGTGCCGTTCTGGCGCACGCGCTCGGCCGCCAGCAGCAGCTCCAACGTCACGCGTTGGCCGGCCAGTGCACAGTCCGCATCGCCCAGCGCCATGCAACGGCCCGGCATCTGGTGACGCTCCGGCCAGGGTTGGCCATCGGCGGCCGCGCCTTTGCCGATGCGGTGAAGCGTGGCGATGAAGGCGTTCGGGTCGGTCGCAGCCGCGTGCTCTGAGGGCTCACCGCCAGTGGCGGACGAGCGATGCGGATGCAGGCGGGGGAAGTCCGGTGAGGTCATGGCAGTGCTCCGTGCAGGACAGACGGTAGCCGCCACGCAAAGGTGGCGGGCGGAGACGTGGCTCGAAAACCGGGAGATCACGAACAAGACCGGCAGGCGCAAGGCCTCCACGCTCCGCCCGCCATAGCCGGCAGACGGAATGCCAGCCGGCGCCACGCGGGGTGACGCCGGCTGGCAAGCGCAAACAACGTTCGTGATCTAACGGGTTTTCGAGGCCCGGCCACCGATTTTCCGGTGGCCCGCCATCTGTACCGCTGTCGCTGCGCAACGCCAATCAGACGAGTTGCAAACAGCGTTTGATCGAAGACGCTTTCAGCATTCTTGCATCCTGCTAAGCCGTCGCTGACGCAGGTGCCGCAACGTCCGTAGCAGCATGGGGAATATGCGACATGGTTCGAACTTGATGACAGGGATATGGGTACCCCACCAAGCCGATGACGACAGTGCGGAGCGAAGAACGTAGATCGAACTCGCCCCACTCTGGTTGTCAGCGCTCTTCGGGTCCTTCGTACCAAGCCTGAGTACGGTTCACGATCCGCACCACGGACAGCATGACCGGTACCTCGATCAGCACACCCACCACGGTGGCCAGCGCCGCTCCCGAGTGCACGCCGAACAGTCCCACCGCAGTCGCCACCGCCAGTTCGAAGAAGTTGCTGGCGCCAATCAGCGCTGACGGGCCGGCCACGCAATGCGCCACGCCCAGACGGCGGTTCAGAAGGTAGGCCAGGCCCGAAGTGAAATAGACCTGGATCAGGATCGGCACCGCAATCAGCGCGATCACCAGCGGTTGCTTCACGATCTGCTGGCCCTGGAACCCGAACAGCAGCACCAGCGTCAGCAGCAGCGCGGACAGGGACAGCGGGCCCAGCCGTCGAAGCGCGCGCTGCAGGCCCGCCTCGCCGCTGCGCGAAAGGATCCAATGCCGCAGCACGGCGGCCACCAGCACCGGCACCACAATGTAGAGACCCACCGACAACAGCAGCGTGTCCCACGGCACGGTGATCGCCGACAGGCCCAGCAGCAGTGCAACCACCGGCGCGTAGGCAACCACCATGATCGCGTCGTTCAAGGCCACCTGGCTCAGGGTGAAGTTGGCATCACCGCGGCACAGGTTGCTCCACACGAACACCATGGCGGTGCAGGGCGCGGCCGCCAGCAGGATCAAACCGGCGATGTAGCTGTCGATCTGTGCTGCGGGCAGCCAGTCCGCGAAGGCATGGCGCAGGAACAGCCAGCCCAGCAGCGCCATCGAGAACGGCTTCACGGCCCAGTTGATGAACAGCGTCACGCCGATGCCCTTCCAGTGCTGCTGCAACTGGCGCATCGCAGTGAAGTCGACCTTCAGCAGCATCGGGATGATCATCAGCCAGATCAGCACCGCAACCGGCAGGTTGACTTTGGCCACTTCGGCGGAGGCCAGCACCGCGAAGGCATCGGGCAGGACGTGGCCCAGCAGCGTGCCCATCGCAATGCACAGCACAACCCACAGCGTCAGGTGTCGCTCGAACAGACTCATGGCAGTGGCACCGTCACTGCGCGCCGTCGGTCGGCAGCAGCTGGCCGATCCGGTCCAGCGCGTGCTGCAGCGCTTCGCGTTCAGACCACACCGATTCGGGCAGTGCGAGCAGCGCACGCAGGCGCGTTTTCACGATGGCATGGGCCAGTGCGAAGGCTGCGGCCTTGTCGGCATCGCTGCCTGCCACGGCGGCCGGATCAGGCAGGCCCCAGTGGCTGCGGATGAAGTCACCGAACACCACAGGGCAGGCTTCGGCAGCGGCCGCGTCACACACGGTGATCACCAGATCCATCGGGGCTGCATCCACGAACTCATCCCACGACTTGCTGCGCAGCCCGTCAATGGGCATTCCTTCGGCCTGCAGCTGGGCGAGCGCGAAGGGATTGATCTGGCCAGTGGGCTGGCTGCCCGCACTGAATGCGCTGAAGTGATCGCCGCCCCAGGCGCGCAGGGTGGCTTCAGCCAGCACGCTGCGCGCGCTGTTGCCGGTGCAGAGGAACAAGACATTGCGGGTCATGTGGCTTCCGTGGTCAGGGAGTGGCTTGGACATGCACAGCGCGCTGGCCGGGCAGAGACTAGTGAACTCGGCAGAGCTGCGGATCGCCTCCGCTATCTGCGCGCGATCGCATCCGGCATAGCCGTGCCGCGCGAACCACGGGCCTGCCGACGTTGTCAGCAGCACCAGTTCCCTGACCTGCATGCGGCGGGCCATGTCCTCGGCCGCTGACAGCAACGCGCGCCCAAGGCCGGTATTGCGTCGGTCGTCGGACACCACCAGCGAGCGAAGCAGGGCCGACGCGCCGAAGATCTGCAATCCAACGGCACCCACGGGAATGCCGTCGAGGTCTGCGACGAGAAACGCCACCTCGCTGCTTTCCAGATCGGCCACGGGCAACTGCGCCTGCCGCAGAAGGTCGCGGATGGAGCACAGGTCGTCGCGCGTGCCTGCACGAATCACCGGATCGGGTTTCATCTCAGCACCTGCATGCCGGTTCGGTGACCGCGCACCGCTCATCCGGGGAGCCCGCGCAGCAGTTGTGCGTCAGGTACTGGATCAAGCCGTTCATCGCATCGAAGTTGGCGCGGTAGCAGACGTGGCGGCCTTGGCTTTCGCTCTCCACCAGCCCGGCCTGCACCAGCTCTTTCAGGTGGAAGCTGAGCGTGGCGGGAGGCACCTGCAGGGCCGTGGCGATGTCGCCCGCCATGCGCCCTGCCGGGCCCGCCTCCACCAGCAGGCGGAAGGCAGCCAGGCGGGTGGCATGGCCGAGGGCGGTCAGGGCAGCGATTGCATTCGACGTTTCCATATTTCTAGAATAATCGAATGAATAAGCCAATCACAAGCCTGGACCTGCCCAACCTGGCGGAATCGTCATTGCCCCAGCCCAATCATCATCAGCTCGCCGCGGCAGATCTGGGGCCGCCACGCATTCTCCTGCTCTACGGCTCGCTGCGGCCCCAGTCGTTCAGCCGCAAGCTGGCGCTGGAAGCCGAGCGGCTGCTGCGCCACCTGGGGTGCGATACCCGGGTGTTCGATCCGCATGCGCTGCCGATGCTGGACAGCGTGGACAGGAATCACCCCGAAGTGCAGCGACTGCGCGAATGGTCACAGTGGTCGGAAGGGCAGGTCTGGGTCAGCCCCGAGCGGCATGGCACGGTCACCGGCGTGTTCAAGAACCAGATCGACTGGTTGCCGCTGGAAGATGGCAGCGTGCGGCCCACGCAGGGCAGGACGCTGGCGGTGATGCAGGTGAGCGGCGGCTCGCAGTCGTTCAACACCGTCAACACGTTGCGCGTGCTCGGCCGCTGGATGCGCATGCTCACCATCCCCAACCAGTCGTCGGTGGCCAAGGCCTGGCAGGAATTCGATGACGACGGCCGGATGAAACCCTCGCCGTACTACGACCGGGTGGTGGACGTGATGGAGGAACTGGTGAAGTTCACGCTGCTGACGCGGGGCCGGTCGGACTACCTGGTGGACCGCTACAGCGAGCGGAAGGGCGACGCGCACGCCGCGGCATTGGCGCGGGCTGCAGGGGCTACGGCTTCCTGATCCTCATGGGTGCCGATGTGAGGCACGCTCACCCGAGCAGCCTCTTCACCCTTGAAGCTGCAAGGCGGATGATCACCACATAGGCAAGCAACATGCCGGTACCGATGCCCATTACTTCGATTTCCCAGTTGCGGCGGTAGGGAGAAGGGCCCATGAAGGCCCACGCCAGAAGCACCGCCGCAATCAGCAAGGCGCTGCGGTTGGCGTTCGAAATGAGTTCATCTTCTGTCGCGCACCCCATGTTCGGATCCCAGGAACCGAGCAGCCATCCAAGGCCACGCAGGTACTCACGTCCCACGAAGAACAGGAAGACGAATACGCCACCCATCGTGCTCAGCAAAAACTGGAAGAGTGGGTCCACCGGCGGCCTCATGGACGAGGCAGACATTGCCTCGCAGGATCGTCGCAGGATGCCAGCGCGCCGCGCCTCGGGGGGCACCAGGTCTCATAGGCAGGCGGCTTTCCACGAGCAGACCGTGCATCGCGGCCGCCCCGGCGGCCGGGCAAGGCCCAGGCATGTGCCCACAACGCCCAGGGCGGACGCACAAACGCACTACTCGCCAGCGTGCTGTGCGGTCTTCTTTTCGTCGCCATCTGCGGCGGCACGGCTCTGCGCGAATTCCGGGAACGTCTTCGCGATCGAATCCTTGTCCGGCAGGATGTAGAACACGCCGCCCTTCTCGAACGTGGAGTGCACGATCTGCTCGTAAAACGCGGGTGAGACGTTGATGCAGCCGTGGGTGACGCGGTTGTCGTCTGGCGTGGGCGATGCCAGTCGTTCGGCACGCTTTTCCTTCGGGCTGCCCGGCGGCAGTGGATGCATCGACACGGCGGAATCGTAGTCCACCCACAGCACACGCCCGGCATCGTCGGAGGGGCCATAGGCACCAATGAAGCGGCCCGCCGGCGTGGTGCGGTCGTGGCCGGGAATCGCGCTCAGGGCGAGCTTGGCGACGCCGGGTGCAGAATGATCGCCGATGGCCGAACCGAACAGCGCCGGCGCGGCGCCGCGCAGCTTGCCGTCGCCGCCGAAGACCAGAACCTGCGCGGCCGCCTTGTCCATGATCGCGAACGGATAGCCCTGGTTGTCCTTGCTGGCGACCACCCAGCCGGCCAGCGCGATCACTGTTTCGGAGACGCTCTGGTCGGGCGGAAGTTCATCAACGGCGGCCGCCGGTGGTGCGGGTGCGTCCTTGTCCCTGGCGTTGGCTACGCCGCTGCATGCAACGGCCAGTGCCATGGCCAGAGCGGCATGGAGGGCGCGGCGTGCAGGCGAGGAGGAGGTACGAATGGGAAGGCTCCTGGCAATGCAATCCTGGTGGAAGGAGGCCAGTGGCCGGCGAGGGCCACTGGTTCCCGATACAGAGGTGGATCAATTCAAACGGTGAGGGAGCGATCAGCCGCGCGGCTTGCGCCCGACGGGTGCCCTTTCAAGCTGCTGCACGCGGCCTTCGATCTGATCCAGGCGCTGATTGGCCTGCTGTGCCGACTGGTTGGCGGACTCGGCACTCTGTGCAGCGCCCTGCACCTTTACATCGAGCTGATCGAGGCGCGAGTTGATGGTTGCGAACTCGTCCTTGTAGGTGGCACAAGCGCCAAGGCTCACGGTGGCGATGAGCGCCACAGCAAGTGCGCGGGCCGTCTTCATGTGTTGCGGGTTCAGGTTCATTGCACTCCCTCCTTCGTCTGGGGAAGCTGGAATATAGCGGCGTTTGTTCCCCACGCTGACAAGCGCTTTCAGCTGAAGTTGGAAGACGTGGAAGGGTTGTGAAATATGTTCATCAGCAAAGCTTAACGAGTGAGATCAGGCGAGCTGATGTGCACAGAGGCGATGGCCTTGCAGTTGCTTGAATCGCCCAATTCATCAGCCTGAAGACGGCCTCATTCCTGCCCGTTTTCCACTGGCCCACACGCCGGGCGCCATTCACTTGCGGCAAACAGTGCCGGCGCACTTTCCGGACGCACCGCCAGCAGCGTGGCGACGGCACTGGCTTTGTCATCGGCGCGGGCAACGTAGTCAGCGGCAATGCGGTAGCCGATCCAGTAGCCAAGATCGCCGCGGCGCGTTTCGTCGCCGGCGCCGTTGTAGAGCCATTGCGACAGATCAGTACCAGCGCTGTCCCGGGCGAACTGGCGTTCCAGGGCGCATTCGCGGCCCTGCGTCCAACGACGCAGATGCGCGTTGGCCGGTTGCCCCGAGATCAGTTCGCCCACGTACTCGGCGCCGCCTTCAAGCAACGTCTGATAGAGCAGGGTGGGCTGCGCGACATCGACGCTCGCACCGGGCTGCTGCACGTGCACGTACTCATGGGCGATCAGGTGCACGAAACGGTCGCCCACATCGGGCTGCATCCAGTCGGCGTTGCACAGTGCCTCCAGTCCGATCACCACGCCGTCGGGCGTGGTGACACCCCCGCTGTTGCCCCGACCCACCAGCACGGTGACCGGCGGAAAACGTGCGGAGGGAAGCAGAGTGCCCAACCGATCGAGTGCCTTGGCAACCCGCTCGCGGATCTCCGGCAGCGCCGTCGCACAGGTACGTGCTTTGGCAAACAGCGCAGGTCTGCGCTGGATCGCATCTGCAAGACGATCCATCGAGCCGATACGGCTGTCAGTGAAGCTGCGTAGTGCATCCGTACCCGCATGCAGATAGCCGCGCTGCAGATCGTCGGCATTCGGCTTCCCTCCGCTTGCATCCAGCACGCTGAAGAAGCGCGTGACATCGTCGGTCTGAATCACGATGCGCCCGGAAGGGCGGGTACGCTCGGCTGCGTTGGCTACCTGCAGCATCATCGGCAGGGCGAAGAGCAGCAAAGCCCGCACTGTGCGCCGGGCATGAAGCGGAAACAGCAGTGACGCGACTGATGCGTAGACGGGCAACCAAAGGTTTGTCGCCATCCGCAACCATAGGTTGAGCCAATTTCCTGCTTCCATTGGCGCAACTATGGTTGTCAAGCACTCATAGTCTCCCCCGCTGACCGGCAGGAACCCAGTTCCATCGAGGGAAGCGTATTCAGGTCCGATCTAGCGGAAAACCTATGCTTGCTCCCATTCAGCTTCATTCCCTGCGTTGACGTTGATTCCAGTGCCGCGTTGGGTTCCTGTCCAATACGCCCATTCAGAGGGAACCGTTGTCATGTCCGGCCGTTGGGGTTGCAGCCGTAGCGGTTGCGTCCTTGAAGCCCTTTGCTTGGAGATCGGCACGAAGGCTCTTCAAAGCTGTTGCAGGGACAGCCAACCACAGCAGATCCCTTGCCCGGGTCACAGCCACGTACCCGATTCGCCCGTCCTCGGTGGAACCTCCGCCTAGCAGTGCAGATACATGCGGTTTCGTTGCCATGTAGAGGACGGCATCCAGGCTTTCGCCTTTGACCTGGTGCACGGTACTGATTTTGACCCGCAAGGGCTGATCGGCACCTAGGTCAGGCGGGCTCATTAGCGGTGAGCCGGGCAAACTCCTCTTCGAGAGCCGAGCACCGAGCGTGGACGATGTGTGGTTGAGACCGTGGGCTGTGCTCAGATTGGTCATCAGGACCCTTATACGTTGCAACAGTGCCGGCTGCCAATCGCTAACAGCGGGCAGCGCCGCGCTGGGCAGGCCCGAGACCGGATCTCGCGTAAAAGCCCAAATGACACGACGAAGTGCTCGTTCCTCTGGGTACCTGGCAGGCTGAGTCAGGCGAGCAACGATGCCCTTGGGCGCGTTGTCGGTCAAACCCATGATGGCAGTTGCCACGAGTCTGAATGCTGTTGAGTAGTCGGAGTGGATATCGCGCGCCATCGCTGCCTGGGCAAGGATCTTGGTCGTTCCCACGCCAGGCGCACCCTCATGCCCAGCCAGCTCGTTGGCCCACTTGCGTGCGCGGCAGAGCACGGCGGAGCGTGCTGGGTCCAACCCAGCGGAGACCAGTGTTGCCTGGAAGGCCGCCATGACCTTCTTCGTATCGGCAGTCGTGTACGGAACGAAGTAGGCCCCGTGGAGCGTAGGTGGCGCTGTCCTATCCGGATCGTCCGTACGTGCCGAGATTGCGTTGGCGAGATCGAGTATGGCCGGCACGGACCGATAGTTCCGCGTCAGGGCGGCCGCAGAAACACCGGGTTTGCTGTGGTAGCTGGACAGGAACGAGCCGGTCGCGCCCATGAACTCGTAGATGCCTTGATTGGGATCCCCAATAAGGGAAATCTGAGAGCCTGCTTGGCTGAGCCTCTCAATGATCACCTGGTGCAGAATGCCGATATCCTGGGCTTCATCAATGAGGATGTGGGGATAGCGACGCGCAAGGACTCGGAGGATCTCGGGTTGTTCGCGGAGGGTAAGGTCGACCCAGTAGCGCGCCAGCTCGTGGGTGTAAGCCCCCAGTTTTCCCAATGCTGCGGCAACCTTTGGGCCATTGTTGATCCTCGCCAGCATGCCGGAGTTCTGATAGAAGAAGCCCGTTGCAGCTCCAGAAGGGCCTATGACAACGCGATGGATATGCCCTTGGGGCACTGGGTAGCTATCGGTTCTCGGCGATTCCACCCAGAAGCGATAGTCCTTACCTAGAAGGAATGACTCGCTCCCTGATAGCAAGAACGGGGTCGTGGTACACCCCATCGTCCGATGGGCGTGGGGTCGCAGAATATTTGTCGTAATGAACCCGTCCAATGTGTCGATCTCGACACGCTGGTGGGACGGGATCTTGAGCGATCCCATTGCGAGTGCCTGGTACTCGCGCCTGAAGGTCTCCACGGCGATGTTCGAGAAGGACAGGAGCGCAACCCGGCCCCGGTGATCACCGAGGCATTGACGTATGTGGGCCAGCCTACGTACAGCCGTGAAGGTCTTCCCACTTCCCGCGCAAGCAATGACCGACATCGGATGCAATGGTGCCGTGATGATCTCACCCTGTTCAACTGAAGGAGTAGTATCCGTGCTCATTCGTCTTCAGCCTTCTTCGGGCCAGGCTGACAAGCGTGCTCGACTGCAGCCTGGATATACTCCGGAACAGTGAATTCTTCCTTTTTCGCCTTGGCGATCAGGTACGCCAAAGCTTGTGCAAAGCGCCCCTTCTGGACGTTTCCGTTCTTCCTCTCGAACATCCCGCTGAACAGTACGCGAGCCTTCTCTGCATCTCCCGTAGCGGCGTCTACCTTCTTCTCCAGGTTCGCAGAAATCTTCGGGTGTAGCTCCTTAAGCGCCGCAAGCATGATCTTGCGATTGCTGGCGTACAAGGCCAAGTCATACTCAAGCGTCTTCAGCCCATGGAAGATCTTGAGATATGAATCCGCGAACCTGAGCATATTCAAGGTGTTGGCGGACACCTGCACCTTGTCGCCGATCGAAGGGTAGACAGGGGCCGCCTTCTTCTTTCCACTTGAGGTCCCATCTTCCGGCGCATGGTCGTCTGCTTCTGCGCTGCCATCGCCCTTTTCCTCTTCCTCTTCATCCTCTTCACTCGGACCTGTTGGGTCCGCATCCGTAAGTACGGAGACAGGAATCTTCAGCGCCTTCTCGCCGAACAGTGGAATGAATGAGTCGAAGTTGAGACCTTCAACGCTGATGAGGCTTACCCCATGCTTACGTAGATCGTGACCGCACTTCTCGGCGAGCACACTGACAAGGACCAATTCCGCAGCACCCTCGACCAGGATTGCGCGGCGCGCAAAGAAAAGCTCAGCCCGAGTGACGTCCAAATAGCGCTCAAGCTTCTCACGCTTTCCGACAGAAAACTTGATGTCTCGGGGAAAGAAAGTCTCCACCTTGATTCCGGTGTCAACAAGACAGGTGAGACTGTCGAGGTTGGCGATGCTGGCAAAGTTGGGTGAGTGGCTGGTAACGAACAGCTGGACAGGCTTCTCTTTGTCCACTGCCTTGATGGTCTCAAAGTATCCCAGGAGCACAGCCTGCAATTGGGGATGCAGATGTGCCTCGGGCTCCTCAATGATCAGGCCTCGATAGCTAGCTTGCGGGTTCTTGGTCAGCTCGCTGAGAACGACCGCCATGAAGATCAGATTGTTGAATCCGAGCCCATTTTGCTCAAGCTCGAACAGATCTACGGTAAGAGAGAGACGCGAAGCCAGGCGTTGGAAATCGCTGACGCTAACCCCCAGCTCGAGCAGCTGGGACAGCTGTGGCCCCAACATCTCGGAGTGGCGAGTCGTTATCGCCTTATGGGTGCTCACAATCGGCGCTTTCGTCTTGAGCTCATCATCCAGCAGCTTCAGTGCCTTATTGATCTCGATCTTGCCATCGTCATCAACGAGCAGCTGAAACAGTCGGGACAGCTGGCTTGTGCGGCCGGGCCTAAGAGCCTGAGAAGCATCGCGCAGGGGCTGTAGATAGACGCCACGAAGGTTTTCCATCATGTCCGCTGTCAAGCCGACATCATCATGGTCTCCGCACCAGCGCTTCGCTCTAAGTCGCCCCGTCTTATCCGCCTCGGAGAAGCTGATGGTGATATGCGCCTCCATCTGCCCGTCCTTGGCAGGCTTCAGGGCAGTCATGAAGTCAGCTTCATCATCGGGGCTCAACCCTCGGAAGATGTACTTGAACACGATGTTGCCGCTAGGCGATCCTGTCTTCGGCCGATGAATATCGTCTGAGTCCAACCGCGGGTAAGGTTCATCGTGCCCGGCAAGGAGAGACCTCAGCGCATCGACAATGGCGGTCTTGCCCGCGTTATTCGCACCAACCAGGACGTTCAGTCCACTTTGGAAGTGCAGTACAGCGTTGTTGATCTTGCGAAAGTTCGAGATAGACAGCTCTGCCAAATACACCCTGATGTCTCCTTGTGCTCATGGCGGCGTAGCCGCCTCCTGTCCCAAACTGCAGCACGACGATGGCCGGCTGACAGCCCCTATCTACCTGGGCAGATTCTACTCAATTCAGGGAAATTGGACGTTCCGGCAACCCTCGTACGCCCATCGCCTTTTGGTTCCCCGGTCCCTCAGGCAAGTAAGGGGCGACGTCGGATCCATCCCCCAGCGAAGGCAGGGGGTACCACTGGTAGCAGTGCCTTTCAGCGCACCGACGCGCGATGAAGTGGCAGGCCCTATTCGGTCAATGCGGTGATTGCGCTTGTACATGGTGGCGGAGTTTGATTGGCGAAGGCCCTCATGAAGGACAACAGTTTGTTATCGCAATTCGTAACACTGATGTCCCCGGATCGCCAATTCTTTCGGGAACGACCTGGCGTAGCCTTCTCTTCCAGCAGCGCTGTCCATCTGCTGCCTTGAGTCAATCAACTTCTCATATCTGGAAACTGGGCTGTAGCCACCAATCCGAATTTGCAGTGTTCTCGGAA
Source organism: Stenotrophomonas maltophilia group sp. SKK55 (assembly GCF_057179845.1). NCBI lineage: Bacteria > Pseudomonadati > Pseudomonadota > Gammaproteobacteria > Lysobacterales > Lysobacteraceae > Stenotrophomonas > Stenotrophomonas maltophilia group sp. SKK55. Next base: position 14,577 of record NZ_JBXUHP010000013.1, on the reverse strand, counting down.
TTTCAAAGCCTGTCATTCAGGGCCCGCTCTCATGGCTGACGGATGCGCGCCTTGTCGCCGCCGTCAGCAACGCTGGCCGGGTAGCGCGCCGGATGGCCGCCGACGGCCTGCAGGGTTGGCCACACCGCAAGCGTCGCGGGCGGCACGCAACTCCGGCCAGGACACCGCCGGGGGGGGTCAATCTGCTTGAACGCGATTTTCTCGCGCTGGAGCCGGAAACCAAGTGGGGGACAGATATTACCGAGATCGAGACCCAGCAGGGCAAGCTGTATCTGGGGATCGTGCTGGATCTGTACGACCAGCGCATCATGGGCTCGTCAATACACGATCGACAGGATCGCCAGATGGTGACCCGGGCTGTGCAGATAGCGGTGCGGCAGCGTCAAGGAAGCGATGAGGTAATCCTGCATTCGGATCGAGGCAGCCAGTTCCGCAGCCGCGACTACCAGGGGCATCTAGCGGCTAACGGGTTGATCTGCTCGATGAGCGCTGTGGGTCATTGTGGCGACAACGCGACCTGCGAAGCCCTCTTTGGGCCACTCAAGCGTGAGCGGATCTATCGAACGAACTGCGCCACAAAGTATGCAGCACGAGCGGATGCGTTTGACTACATAGAGCGACGCCATAACCCAAGGATGCGACGAAGGGTCGCCAGGCAGGACCAGAAGGTTGCAGCTCTTTTAGAACCGTCCGTGATATCGGGGTAGAACCCCGCGGTTGAACAACCCGCTCGGCTGCGCAGGGAAGTGATGTCTTCTTCTGGCCTTCTTCAGCGGCACGGGAAGGGATCACCGGAAGCTCGGAAGGCCGGAGAGCGCATGGCCTTTGTAATAACAACTGCGGTCCGGGCGCACTCTCTAGCGATCTCTGCCGAAATGGCGAATCTCTTCAGAACTTCACTTGCTACGCCCCGCTCGCGCATGCCGCTTTTAAGCAGGGTCATGGACAGGGCCATAATTCTGCTCGCCATGTTCCGACCCGCAAGAAGGTCCTGGCCAGGCTGCCTCTGAAGATCTAGGTAGACGCTGAATGACGGCGCACGGTGGATAGAACTTTTTCGTTTAGAAACCAACAATAGGCTAAGGAACTGCTGGCTAGGGAACACACGCGTATTGGCCTTGCAGAGCGCGTGGAGCACGACTTCGAATTTCCTCGCCTGAGCCCCCCAGTCCTCTAGATCAAACGCGATCTCACCGTCCACCTCATGGCCTGGAAACAATGAAGTCGATGAGGCCGGAACTGGTTCGGTCAAAATTCCGATAATGTCAACAGATTTGATGGCGGATAGGTTGAGTAGCGTTCTGAAAGTGGTGGTAGTTCGTCTGAAGCGAATTGCATCCCTCCAGAACCTGTTATGAACGATCTTCAGCCTATCCAATGTCCCATCTTGAAGGAGCCCATCAAAGAAACGTTGATAGTTCTCCGCAGGAATAACCACATCAGGGTTGGTTGCGGTCCAGCGTACGACGTCCTCGATCGAGGCGTTGGCCCAGGACTGAAGTGCGCTCGGCCTCTCGTGCGTGGTTGCGCGCGCTAGGCTGCAACCGCAATAGGCGCACGAGGCCGCGTTGCCCCTTCGCAACTGTTGACTGTTGCCGCATTCTTGGCAGCGATCAATGATTCTGACTGAGTGCAAGGAGCAATGCGAGTAGTGAAGGAAGTTCCAGATGAGCCTCTCACTTAGACCGTTACTCTCGCCAGCCTCCAGCAGGCACTCAGGACACCAGCGGCGATTGATGCCAGCAAGGCCGCCATCCCGCATCTGCAGGACATTAATGAAAGGCGAGAGCGTGCAGCCGACCAGGCGTTGGTTAGTCAGCTGCTCTAGCGCGCGCGCGCGGTTAAGGCTCACCTGCCCTGGTCCCACGAAGCTATTTCGCTCACTCAGTCCATTTCTTGGCTGACCCGCAACTTTGTCAAGCACTCCTGCGAGGTGTGTCTTTGTAAACCCGGTCGTTTCGCACATCCTCTGGAAGTACCCTCCAAGTGACTCAGTCTGGGCGGTGGCTCCGTCGATCGGTGCAATTGGCGGCAGTGCTGTCCACCGATACCGCATGTGTGCCGTAGTCATTTTCGCTCTACTCCCCCGTACCCATGCGCTTCAGGAAGTCAGCAATTCTTTTCTCACCATTCAAGGGCCTCTGATCCGCAAGCTTGTTGAAGGCCAGCACGCTGCTCCACACGGTTCCAAGCTCCTTCTCGCTTGAGGAGCTGGCGTGCAAGTGCGCTTCAGTGATGCTGTTCGCTCCCTCATTCTTTCGGCGGAGCTCAGCCCTATGGACGACGTCGATAGTGGGACCGAACACGCCAGCACCATTGGCGTACATCAAATCAGTATTCTTAACGAGGAGCTTGGGATCGGACAGGTTGAAGCTCTGCCCGATACCCTTCAGCACTGCAACGAAATCCCGCTCGTCTTGGGAATTCTTCAGGTTATACGGCCGGATGTAGACGAACCGGGATCGATTCCAGACGTCGGGGTGTCCCGCCCACAAACTCTCCGCAGTGTGGGTAGCCAGCATCACTATGACGCAGCCGATTTCTTCAATCAGTCGCACAAGGTTCGACATGTACCCATAGCTGGTTTGATGAAGATGCACCATCGTCAAGGTTGCCGCTTCTTCCAGGAAGATGTACTTAAGTTGACGTTGTTTCGCCACAGATTCGAAGCTGTGCTGCAATCTCGGCTGCGACTGCGTTGCCCTCACTCTCTTCCACAGCTGATTGTTTACCTCTGCCTCCGCCTGGACATGGTGCGCATCAGTACTGACCGATCGGTCCTTGTTCTCCAGCCAGCCGAAGTCGGGTTCCACCACGGCGTGATGGAGGCGCAGCGTGAGATCCTTGGAGTTGAACTTTCCCCGATCATTGGCCATTGCACGCACCGATATCAAAGGAAGCGTGCCAGCTGGCCAGAGGCTCTGCTTCCCGGCAAGGACGGGAAGAATAGCTTTTCTGATCTCACTCTTGCCCGAGCCAGAAGGAGCCAATGCCCAGACGAACGTACCTGGGCGCGCACCTTGGATGGCATTCAAGAGTTCGGAGTAAGCCGTCCTCATGCGGCTATGATTCACAAAAGGAATTCCAGAGTTGCTGTCCACTATCGGTTCCTGTGAATTTGAATGACTGGCGCGGGCTTGCCCCCGATTACACAAGCTACGGCGACTCAATGTCGTCAAAGTCATCCATGGCTCGCTTCTTGATTCCGCGCAGAGCGATCTCGTCAAGAGCGTCATTTGATTGCGAAGGGAGGCTACTGGAGTCCGCCTCCCCCGGCTTGGGATGAGCCGCGGTGTTGGGCTTCGCGTTCGCGGCTGCCGTACGCATCGCCTGAGCGTGCCTTGCGGTCTGCTTTGCTTCGCGGAGCGATGGCGCGTAGAGCTGGTCATACATACCCCTGAACGACCGCTCAATCAGGGTGGAATTGGCTAGAGGCCCGATCAAGTTGCAGAACGCCTTGAACAGTCCACGATTCGTCCTAACCCAGATGAAGCTCGGGTCCTCCGGATCTGTTCGAAGCTGCTCAACATCGAATGACGCGTCGAGCTCCCTCAGTTCATTGGAGTGAAAATACCGACCATTCACCTCGAACCCTCGTCCGGGTACATACTTGTTATTGCTGTGCGGGATCGCGGTTCTGAAGAGGAATTCTTCGTCAACCAACGCGTGCAGGCCGGCACTAGGAAAGAGAAGATCTGCGTGGGCTGCACGTTCAGCCGGACTTGCGAAGCCTTGTACAGGAACGCTCGGGAAGTGCTCATAGAGCGTTTCCTTGGCCACCGTATGAACGGTTTCAAAGCAGTGCCTGGCAGTGTTGTAGCTCTTGAACTTCCCGTCCACGCCCCGACCCGCCTTGTCGGGATCGGTGCTGCCGACAAGCTCATGGCTGACTTGGGAATTGAACCTTTTAAAGTATCGCTCTACGTTCGAGTTGAACCTCGAACCTGCCGTTGGGCAGATATGGATTGAGAACTGATATCGCAAAGCCAGAGCTATGAGAAAGTGCGACTGATTCTCCGTTCCCCGATCGACAAAGATGCTGTTGAACAGTCGTCCATGTCTGCGGACGTAGTTCCGTATCAGGATGGCCAAACCATCGCGCCGTGCTGGCCCGAAGACAACGGAATGCGCCATTGGCAAATCAGTCGCCTCATCTGTTCCTAGATAAATCAGAGGGGACTCTGCGCTTGCACTCATTCCATCGTCGCGCACCACCCTGACGTCAACTTTGGTACTGTCGACGTGCAGGACTGCATGTTTAGCTAAGGCTGTACCCGACCGGTCGCGCGCGTCCGAGCGCGGCCGTTGCTTTTGGTAGCCACGCATTCCCTGCGTTGCAAGGACCTTACGCAGCTCCAGGCGCGGATCAGCGAGCCTGCGTTCGAAGGCCTGGCGGCTCTGTGGCGACTCGCCGTCAGATTCACAGGCCTCCTTGAGCGCAGCGTATGCGTCCTTCTTCTGTGAATACTTGCCTGCGGCGTATGCGCGAATTGCCTCAGCCGTCCGCTTCTCCTGAACGGGGGTAAGCCGGCTCATTCGGTTGCCGCTTGCATGAAATCTGGTAAGGCACTGCTCAAGTTCGTTTTCACCTCTGCTTCGCGCCTCGGCTACATTCCGCGCTACCCCACGCAGGTGTTTGGGGACGGCTGTACCCTTCGCATGCGCGGATTGAATCAATGCCAGCCGCTTTTCGGCGTGGGTGGCGTCGACTAGCGTCGCCGTTGCGAACGCAGAGTTCAGTTGATTGCGAGAGTGCCTGGCAACCTCAAAGAAGTTGCTTCCTATCTCAATAGCCTGAGCCTGACTCAAGGTTAAAAAGAAGTTGCTCGTGTCCGTGAGCGGAACATGCTCAACTGGACCGAAGGCCCAGCGGGTTCCAAGCAAAAGCGCCGCCTGGCTCAGGTTGAATCCCTCGATAGTCTCAATCATCCAATCGAGGCTCTTGGGGCCGTCGGCGAGATGCGCATGGATGCGCCTGCCCAAGACTTGAGCCGCGTCGGCAGGTACCATGCGCACTTCGTTATAGATGACCTGCAGGTTCCGAAGTGGCGTGTCGACGCGGGACGGACTGAGCCACAGGACGTGCTCCATGCCGCGCTGCCTTGCCCAAGGACCATAGGCAAGGTTCTGAAGATTTCCATCGACATCAATCCATTCACCGGACTTTGCCGTAAGCAAGCTGTCACGAGCGGAGGCGGCCTTGCATTCGACCAGCTCAACGCGACGGGTGCGGACGACCAGAAAATCCAAGGTGCCGCTCCTTACATGACTGCCAAGTCTCACTCCCTTACAGGCGACCTGCGGGAAGTAGCCAAGCACATCCGGATCCAGCTCCAGAGTCAGCGCGAACAGATGTTCAACGGTATGACTCTCCAGCGTGATCAGCTGGCCACATTTCACTGAGTTGAAGTGGGTCACAACGTTGTTCAGCGCACCCTTTCCTGGCTTCCGCGCTGGACTCGAGCTAGCCATCTCAAGGATGTGCTCTCGCTGTTCGACAGTTAGGCCCTCATGCTCCCGCAGACGCTCGGCCAGTTCTTCTTGATTCATGGAGCCCTGCCTATCTACTGGGAGGCGGGCAGCCGCCTCCCTCCCGGAATGCCTAGGGGTTGATTCTTATCGGGGTAAGGGGGTAGATTCGGCATAGCGGTACTCATCGCTGCGCCTCAAACAGACCCCGGCCTGCCAGCCGGGGTTTGTCTTTTCTACCCCAGAGAGTGTTCTTAGCTCACCTGGAGGTCCTCCATGGGAAGATTGGGATCATTGAGTGGCCTGCGGATTGCTGACGGTCTCCGCGCTGCGCGCTGCGGTGAACAGCCATTGCGCGAGATCTCTGGAGCGGATCATGCGGCCCTTCCTCCCAGGGATGGTTGAGGTCGCTACACCCAGTCGGTTGTCATATGCCGCACGCCTGGCCGCGCCGATGCTGTTGTAGCCAAGCAGCATCCAGACTTCTGAGAGCCGGACATAGAGCCCGTACTCCTCCGCCACCTGCTCGGCGAGCTGGTCAGGAGTCGTTGCGCGAAGTGCGAGCGTTTGTATCGACAAGGGCACCATGTAGGCGAGCATCACTCACTCTCCTTCATATTGCAAACAGAGAGCACATTCTCATATTTGTGGTGTACAAATTATCTGATTACGTATCAGATAATCTGATATGCATACCGCTACAGCGGTTGCCATGTCAGAAAACGCAGCACGAGATGCAGTTCGTGGATTGCGATAGGATGGGCATGCTGCTGGCCGTTGAATGGGATGACGGCGCGTTGGTAGGTGTGGGGTTTTGGCACACGACGATGTGCTTCTAAGAGAAGTCGATTGGTAGATGAGCACATGATGAGCATCCCTACAGATCAGCTCAGTCGCGAAGAGCTTTCAGGCTCGGCATTAAGAGCCTTCTTCAAACTCGCTGCGAGGTGGGATCTGTCGGGACTCCAGCAGAGAACGTTGCTTGGAGGTCCCCCTGATGCTTCTTACGAGGCATGGGTGCGAGGCGATTACGAGCATATCGATGACGACATATTGATACGGATTAGCTATCTACTTGGCATCTACAAAGCTCTTCATATCCTTCTGCCGGACTCCATTCAGGCGGATGGCTGGATAAGGCGGCCGAACATGGCACCCATGTTTGCTGGGAACACCGTACTGGAGTTTCTTTGCCGCGGAGGCTTGAGCGAACTTAGGGATGTGCGATCTTACTTGGACGGGCAGGACGCCATCAGCTAGACAACGGGTGCCATTCACCTTGGGCCGCGTAACAAGTCGATGAGGTTGACCGGGTTTATGCAGACCTGGACCCATCAGTCTCCGTCGTATGAGATCACGGGGGATGAATAAGAGTCGCTGTTCTTGCAATGGACCTGGATTCAACTAAGGGGAAGCTTAGACATTCACCCTACGATTGTCCTCGATGTACGCGTCGCAGAAACTTGGCTGAGCCTCTGTCCCGGCGGTTGGCGGCTGCTGCATCGTCATCAGGTGAGCATAGCCATGGATTGCTGGAGGCCTGCAAGCCGCCAGACTGTAGGCTTCCGCGTATTCGCTCTCAACTAGTTCCGCACTGCCAGACTCAGTTTCAATTGAAGGATGTCGGGTAGACGCTAGCGTTGAGTCATCTCGGTAAGGCCACTCTCAGACATCCTCTTCGAACTCGCAGTGCACTGCATACAACACGCGGGCTGGGTCTACACTCAGCATCGCGGCCGGTGCCGCGCCCAAAAGCAACGCGTGCGGCGACAAGAACCACTCGGCCTCGCCCCAACCGGTACTGCGACGCAGACCATCCGGCTCACGCTGGAAAGGACCAAAGTCCCGCAACACTGCTAGGATCTCGACTAATCGCTCAAAGGGCTGGCCATCTGGGCGGAACTGCCAGGTCGGGTAGCGGTAGCTGCCGACGGGTTGCGTGACATACACGCCCAGCAGCTTCCCCTGACGTCGCAACTCGCTTGCACTGTGGCAGCCGCTGCCGAGCTTCAAGTCTAGCCCGGCATTGACCTGTGCTGCACTGAACCACTGTGAGGCGAGACTTTCGCGCCGTGCTGCGGCGGAATCTAGGATCTCTCGTGGGGGCGCGAAGCGAGTCATGCGAGCCTGAGCTGAACCAAAGATGGATTGCGCATGGCTACGCGTCTCCGCTCCGGGCTAGGGGGCGCAAGTCAGCGTCTGCATTACGGGTGCGATCAAGCAAACGGTGGAGTACCAGGTTGAGGCCATCATCGTCTGATGAATAGGGAGAACCGAACAACGGGACCTGGACCCAAAGGTGCTCCTGCCCAGGATGGACATAAGGGCCGTGATCATCGAGTAGTATTGCCTCGCCCAGATTTGGCGAGGCGAGACGTAGGTCTTTCGTCTTTCCCGACCACCTGATGTAGGGCAGCTCCACGAACCAGGCCGGGGTACTGCCTTCGCGAGCCAACAGCGCGGCGATGCTGCGAAAGCGATCTTCGGGAACTGTTGTGAACATCGTCAGCTGATCAAACAGCGCCTGGACTTCCTCAAGGAACCGGTAGAGTCCGGGCCTGGGAATCTGGCTGATTGCGTTTGAGATGAGCGTTCCCTCAAGGTCAAGTGCCAAGATCGTCGGCTTCATATGCTGCCTCTATTGTTGGTGCGAGCGCCCAACCTTGCTCTCCTGGCTGATCGCTGTCTATCGTGTGAGCCTACTCGTAGGCACGGGAGTGCGTCTCCCGGCGCGAGCTTGGCGCGCACAGCGAACAGGTGTATCGCAGGAGCCACAAGTTTGCGGGCATCGTTGCTATTCTCATCCAGTCGTCGACATTGCTAAGTTCTGCCTGCGGCCGTGGCGCAGTTCCGAGCGGTTCGCGCAAGGTAGCTGCAGCTGACTGACGACGATCAGTTGCTCCAGAATGCCAACGACGAACATCTTTGTTGGTCCGGCCGCGGCAATGATATATCCCAGCAATTGAGCGCAGTCTGGTGCCAGTTGTGCGCATGATACCTGCAGGTATGTAGGATCTGTTTATATAGGCTTCTATTCTGCGGGAGATTTCGCGTCATTACGATGAGTTATGGAAGTGCCAGAGTTGCGCGCTTTTCCGCGCACAACGGGAGAAGACACCCCTAATGAGCACATTTGCGCGCAAATGAGTCACATGCCAATCCAGTCCCCTGAGGAAATTGCCGAGGCCCTAGGAAAGCGGATCAGGGCGCGCCGCCTTCTGGCCAATGTGTCGCAAGCAGCGTTGTCCGACAAAGCAGGGATCTCTCGCAGGGCATTGGTGCAACTGGAGAGCGGGCAAGGATCAACTGTCCACACGCTGATCTCAACCCTTAAAGCGTTGGGCTTGGAGCAACAGCTGAGTTTTCTCGTCCCTGTCCCAACCGTTAGCCCAATGGCCATGCTGAAGGCTAAACGGCTACGCAGGCGAGCGTCCTAGAGTCAGGAGAGGCACCTGGTAGCCTCCCATGACGCGAGCGTAGCCGTCTCTTGCCCACGTCCAATTCGGCAGAGGCTCAAACTTCTCGCGAAGGTGTTTTGGGCTTTAGTGCATAGCTATTCGATAGCCTACAGTAGTTGGGGGTACAGAGGGCCTGCATGTGGTGGCGGGTGTCTCCTCCCGGTATCGTTGTTAGCAACGTCACATCCGCAAGGTACGGCCTATGCCGCGTCAGCCAACCATTTCGTACAACACTAGCCTCGGAGCTGATGGAAAACCAAAGGCAATTACAGCTGATTACTACTTGGCCACGACTCAGGATGTGATGCAGTTCTATTGCTTCGATGAGCCGGCAGAACAAGGCAGCGAGGGCAAGTGGCAGCTCATCGATCAGTTGGATCGAACGCGTCTACTCGGCGCCGGCGACAAGGCGACGGCCAAGACTTGGGCTAAGCGCCTGGGCCTCAAGTCCTGGACCTATGTCCGCGTCTGACCTCATAGGCGGGCCCCCTGAGTAGTCGTCTCGCCATGGCGGCATCCGACCTAAGCAGACATTCCTCCCACGCCGGCTTTGTAGCCTTAGTTCCGAAGTAAGGCTAGGAGATTGGGGGGGCAATGCGGGCCACCATGACTGGTTTATAGTCAGCTGCCGGAGTAAGTTGGGGGGGCACCATGCTGGTCAGGCGGTTCGGCAGGCACGTTGGTGTGGGGGGGCGGTGCGGATGACACGTTGTACTCAGGGGAAGCATCGATAGTCATGGCGGCCAATCTTGATGCCAGTACGATATCCGTTAGGCAGACGCTCGCGCTGCTCGATGGTCCGTTCCTAACAGTCGCGAATGGCATAGCCGAAAGCCGGTACGCGTTCTGGCTCGGATCAGGCATCTCCTTCGGTCGCGTGGAAGGCCTGCGACAAGTGATTCCCCGCGTCCTGGAGTTTCTCCGCGCGCGGAGCGATCCGACACGGGACGACTGTCGCTTCAGGATCGCGATCGACAACGCGCTTGACTTGGCTCCGCTCTCCGCGGACGAGCGCGCCCGCGTCGATTTCACCGTTGCGTTTGCTGACTGGCCCGATGCCAACGCTATCACCGACAGGCTTATCAACAACTATGCGCGCCTGCTGGACGTGCAGGTGGCGGACGAAGCCGAGGACTACCTGCTCTGGGACGGCGTCGACGTCGCCGCGACGTACGCCAATCCGGCGACGGAACCGGACGTGGAGCATCTGTGCGTGGCCTTGCTGGTGCTGGAAGGCGCGGTGACGGAACTCGCGACGGCCAACTGGGATGGACTCATCGAAAAGGCGGCCGACGAACTGACGGGCGGCCAACCGTGCCTCGTCGTCTGTGTCCGCCGCGAGAACCTGCAGGAGCCCGCGCAGAGGGCATGGCTCTACAAGTTCCATGGCTGCGCGCCGCTGGCAGTTCAGGACGAGGCACACTATCGACCATTCCTGATTGGCCGCGCCTCCCAGATCAATGGGTGGGCCGCGCACGCGGAGCACCATGCGCTCGTGAACAAGCTGGTCGGCATCATCATCAGCAAGCCTACGCTGATGATGGGGTTGTCCGCACAGGACGCGAACATCCAGGCGTTGTTTGCTGCCGCACAAAACCACTCCCCGTGGGCGTGGCCTGGCGATCGGCCTAGCATCGTCTTTTCGGGAGATCGGGTTGGCGCGGACCAGCATGGCATGCTGCAAAACGTCTACCGGGCGAGCCTCAATCCCGGCAATCGGCAGCAGGTCACCGACGGTGCGCTGATCCGGGCCTATGCCAATCCGTTGCTCGTTGCGCTGGTGCTTCACGTGTTGTCGGCGAAGCTGTGCAAGCTAGTGGAAATCGCGCCCACCGCGTTGAGCGGTGCCGATCGTGCCGAGCTTTGTGCCGGGATCGTGCAATTGCGCAATCTCGTAGCCGATGAAGCAAACGGCGACAGGCTGGGGTTTGTCAGGGCTTTTGTGGATGGCTCGAGCCGGTTAATCAGTCTCTATCGCGATGGCAACGTGGGGAACACGCCGCGGGTGTATCACCCGTTGACCGATGTTCCTCTGCACCGCATCGATGGCAACGCCGCGATCCCGGCGTCGGGTCTACGCGAACTCGCCGTTGCGATTGGTATCCTCGGCATGGGTGTGCGCGACGGCCACTGGGCCTTGGGCGGCACCGACGTCGATGACCCCGGTTCGGGCGTTCTTGCAATCGAATCGGCGCTGGGCGCCACCAACGTATTGTTTGCGGCGAACAGCCATGTCGCGCTGAAGCTCCAGCACAACGGGCACGTCGCGGCCGACGCGATCCTGCTGCATGGCGCCGAGATCGCCGCGGTGATGCCGCGTTCACCACGTGCAGCACCGGGCCGAACGGGCAAGCGCGCGCCGCGCGAAGTCAGCGTGGCCGATCTGCTGGTGGAGGCGGCGGACTCCGGCGACCTTATGCAACGATTCCGTGAGGCAGTTGTGATATGACCGCGACCACGCCAGTGGAACGCATCAGCGACATCCTCGAGGCGGCCGGGTATCGACGGCTGTCGGGTCCCCTGAAGATGGCGGGACTGGGGTTCGACTTCCCCGCGGTTTTCGTCGGCGCCGACAGATCCGCCGATCTGATCCTCGTCGCGGACACGGCGTTCGAGGCTGCCGCGCGCATCCAGCGCAAGGTCGAGGGCGTCGGCAGGGCGCTCGACGTGCTGCGATCCAAACGGCCGGTCACGGTCGTGCTTGCCGGTCCAAGGCCGGAAGCCGAGGTGATCGACGCGATGACCAAGGTCGGGCGGGTGCTGCCCGTTGGCACGCAAGTCGACCAGGATCCGGCCGTCGCGTTGAGGAACTGGCTGGCGGTCCTGCTGCCGCTCACGCTGCCCCAGCCGAGCCAGGATGTAGTCGATCCGCTGGCTTCCGTGCAAGCGGTGTCCAGTGATATCGACGCGCAGATTCGCGGATTGATCGACGTGGCTGCGCAGGGTGCGGACGCGGTGCAGACGAAGCTGCACGACATCCTCAAGAAGACTCTCGGTGAAGGGGACGGAGCACTATGACCCGACTCACGTCGATCAGCGTGACGGACTTCCGCAGCATCCGCGGCTCCCTCAGCGTGCCGCTCGATGCGCCCGTGGTGCTGATACATGGCCAGAACGGCGCGGGGAAAACCAGCCTGCTTTCGGCGATCGAACTGGGCTTGACCGGAGAAGTGCCATCTCTGGCTCGGGTCGATCCGGAATACATCGGGCATATGGTGCACAAGGAGGCCACAGAAAGCCGCATCCAGCTCAATGTCGATGGACTGGCGCTATCTCGCGCAAATGCCGACTTGCGGGTGTCCCGCACGGCAATCGCCGGAGCTCCGTTGTTGGGCGGGACGATGTCTCGTTTCTACAGCGAACGCTGCTTCCTGGCGCAGGCGACGCTGGGGCGCCTGTTGGAGCTCTATGAAGACAAGGATGCCCGCAAATCCGATTCGAGGCTGACCAAGTTCGTCAAGGATCTGCTAGGTCTGGATCATCTGGACGCATTGATCGACGGCTTGCACGATGCCGGCGACGTGCGCCGCCTGCGTACGACGGTGCCCGCGTTCTGGGAAGCCAGGGAGAACATCCCGGCGCTTTCCAGAGACTTGGAACGCCTGCAGCTTGACCTCGCCGCGATTGCGCATGCCGAGTCGACGGCGATGGCGACGGTCGCCGAAGCGCTGGGCTTGCTCGCGATCGAGCCCGGAGACCTGACCGACTTCGCTGTGCTCAGGAAGCGTCTCGGTGGCACGTCCGAAGAGGGGGAGCTGCAACGCCTGGCGGGATTGCGTCGTAGCCTCGGAGCCGTCGAGCAGCAATGGACCGCCATGGCGGACGGCACGGTTCATGCGCGAGGCGAGGCAGAAGTCAGGGCTGCGGACGCGGCTTCCGCATTCGAAGCATGGGAGATTGAAGACGGACAGCGGCTGGAGCAGACGATCGGGAAGGCCGCCGCGCTATTTCCTGACCGGCAACTCGGCGCCGAAAGCGGGCCTGCGGCCCAACATGAGGCGGTGGCGCGCAGCATCGAAGCCGAGCGTGGACGCCTTGCGGCGTTGCTGGCGCGGTCCGCCGCCGATGACGCCAAGCTCGCCGGCCTCGATCAGGAGATCGAACGCGCGCAAGCCCGCAGCGCCGTCCTGGAACAGCAGATTGCCGAACACACACAGAATGCCGGTCAGCTCGCCAAGGCTCTGAGCGAGATCCTGCCGCACGTGCACTCGAACGACTGCCCCGTATGCGCGCGGGACTTCGCCGAAGTGTCGGCGGTCGACCTGCGCGCGCACCTGACCGAGCGCGTCAGCGAGCTCAGTGGGCATGCCAGCCACCTGCAGGCGCTTTCCCGCGAGCGCGCCCAAACCATTGCGGCCTTGACTGAGGCTCAGCGGCAGCGTGAGACGCTATCGAGCCAGCGACTGGATTCGACTGTGCGCGACAATGCGAAAACACGGTTGGCGCAGCTGACGGAACTCTCCCAGGTGCTCGCGGGATTGAAGGAAATCGCGCACACAGGACAAAGGTTGACCGAGGAAAACGTCGCCGCGAACCGTGACCTTGTCGCCCTGCAATCGCGTGATTTCCAAGGCGAGTCGATACGCGAAACTCTAGGTGGTCTGGCGCAGACCTTGGCCACGGCGGGTCCAGGGGACAACGAGGGTGTGGTCGAAGCGGTTGGGCGCTTGGCCGCGGACATCGCGGCACGAAACGTTGAACTGGAGAAACGCTTGCAGGCACGGCGCAATGCGATCTCGCAGCTGCGGGAACTCGAGTCGCTGCGTGGGCGCCACGATTCCTTGAGGAACGACATCCGGACTCTCGAAGGTCGGATCGGCGACCTGACGACGAAGAAAGACAAGGCAGAGAAGCAGATATTGGACGCACGGGAGCTCGCGAAGCGGGCGCGTGACACGCGGACGGACATTGTCCGCAGGGTCTTCAATGATTCGCTGAATTCGATTTGGCGAGACCTGTTCGTGCGCCTTGCGCCGGAAGAACCGTTTGTTCCTGCGTTCGCGCTGCCGAGCAACCCCACTGGTGCCGTGGAGGCGGTGCTTGAGACGCTGTATCGATCAGGCGGAAAGGGCGGCAACCCCCGTGCCATGCTGAGCGCAGGAAACCTGAATACCGCCGCGTTGACTCTATTTCTATCCCTGCACCTATCCGTCGAACCGCTATTGCCGTGGCTCGTGATCGACGATCCGGTGCAAAGCATGGACGAAGTGCATATTGCCCAGTTCGCCGCGCTGCTCAGAACGCTGTCGAAGGAGCATGGCCGCCAAGTCATCATCGCCGTGCACGAGAAGCAATTGTTCGACTACCTTGCCTTGGAGCTCGCGCCGGCGTTCCAGTCCGACCGCCTCATTACGATCGAGCTGAGCAGGGGCGCCGACGGGGCGACGCTGATGGACTACAACCCGGTCGTCTGGCATCAAGATACGGCGATTGCTGCCTAATAGGCAGTTAGTGAGGATCTTCTGAAACGCATGGTCTCCCTTCCACTGAATGACGGGGTAGATATGGCCGGGTATGAGCACGAGTCTGGGCTAAGGAAAAATGTCCGCTCCTGGCCGATAGCGGACATAGGCCCCGCGGCGAATGTCCACCTCTTCTTTGGCGATTCGGTCAGAGCTCAATTCAATCTGATCAACTGCCTACCAGCTTG